>JBNJEH010000006.1:0-74542 GCA_051745635.1 Bacteroidota bacterium | reverse complement strand
GTCTTAAATGATGCACTAAATTTTCTTCTCTTTCTTTTTACCATAACAGCTATAAATTTACTAATTTAACTTGCTGTCCTAAAATTGGGGAGTATTATATAGTACCATTGGCAGGCAGGCTTGTTAGAATCCTTTCAGGGACGCTGTACTTGGTATCAAAAGGTTATTCTTTGGACTATTTCTTTAATACTTTCCAATGACCGCCTTTTGCGGGTCCTACATACTTTAATTTATTTTGTTGTTTTAATTTTTCAATGTCACGAAGTATTGTTCTTCTTGATACATTAAGGTTTTTAGCTATTTCTTCTGTATTTATTCTATCATTTTCTTTAATTAATTCGAGAATATATACTACTCTTTTTTCAGTGACATTTTCAGTGACATTTTCAGTGACATTTTCAGTGACATTTTCAGATGTATTTTCTTTAGGAAAACTCATTCGAATAAAATTTTCTGAAAAATAGAAACATTCCTTGCCATACGATTGCAAGATACGAGGAACACCTGAACCAAGTTGCTCAACCAAATCCATATCCCTATAAATTCGCATAATTTCTTTGCTTCGAGGGATGGAAACTCCCTGGAAAAATTCTTCTTTAGAAAGTCCTTGGGGTAGCCCACCGTATGAAGTGATTTCAAAACGATCAGAGAAGAATTCAAATTTTGGAGCTAATTCATAGGTGTAATCATTGTGCACCATAGCGTTAATTACAGCTTCACGCAAGGCAACTGTATCCCACTGTTTCTTTTCAAGCCTTTCTTTTGATGTAATTTTAGTAAATGTTTTATTCTCTACCTCTACTTTATCAAGTACCTGTTTGGTTGCTTTAATTAGAGAACAGAAGCCATACTCTTCGCTCTGTATCAAATCTACTCGTGTAACATCTGAATACTTGGCTACCTTAACTGAAGCATTGTTATTATCAGCCATCAAATAGGCGACATAATTGTATTTATTGTCTGGATTTAAAAGTTCCAAAGATTTGGCAAATTCTTTTTTGAGCGGCTTACCAATAGTGTCATAGTAAATCCGAAGCTGTTCAAACTTCAATTCTTGGTTTGGAGATTCAATTTTTCCGATTGAAGTTTTGATTCTTTTAGTAAACAATTCTTCAATCATTTTAGTTGTCATGGGTTCAGACGCACTTCCATTACGCATATAAGCTCCTTTGGAAGACATACCGTATTTTTTGAGGTAATATGGGCGTTCCTGACCACTGGCTACAATTACTTTGATAATTGCCTTGCCTTTGTGCGTTTCTTCAACAACGTCAAAAAGTCCCATGCATGAAGGGGAAATGTTATTCTTTATGCGATCTTTTATTTGCAATTGTAATTTATCTGAACCGACTAAAAGGAGCTCAGCGTAGCTAATTTTTAACCCCGACAAGATTCCCTTTATCATCAATTCCCAAATAAATCACTCCTCCTCCTAAATAGTTCAAAAAAGCCACCACTTCTTTTTCAAAGTGTTCTGTTAATTGCTTTTTTAATTCTATTCGGTTGTTTTCAATCATTAATCAGGAGTTAGAAGAAGCGGAATTTTATTTTTTCAACGTTTCATAATACCACTCACAAGCCCTGGCAAATCCTTCTGGGGCGCTGTATTTTGGTTTGTAGTCCAAGATCATTTTTGCTTTCATGATGCTGGCTTGCGAATGGGGGATGTCTCCTGGTCGAACGGGACCGTGAGTGGGTTTGATTTTGGCTATTTTTGGATCGTGGTTTGAAAGTTCTTTTTTGAGTGATTCACAAAGTTCGAGGAGATTTGTATTTCCTCCGTAGGCGACGTTGAAGACTTCTGAGAATGGGGAGCCGGTTGTCTCGGTACAATCCCGATGCTCCGCAAGGCTCCGATCGGGATCACTCGACCACCTTTCATCCTCACTTTTATTGTTATGAGATCCATGCTCATTAAAATATTTGTGATTGTCTAAATCTGTATTGTAATAATCGTGTTGGCGTTTAATGATTTGATCTGTTGGAGTGAGCATTGCTTTTTCGTTGGCCTGGATGACGTTGTCGATGTAGGTGAAGTCGCGTGAGTAGGATCCGTCGCCGTTTATTGTAGGAGATTTGTGTTGGATCAATTCCTTTACCCATAATGGAATCACTGCTGCATACGCGCCATTTGGGGTCTGTCGTTTTCCAAAGACGTTAAAATACCGGAGTCCGATGCATTGCATGTTGTATGTCTTGGCAAAGACATCTGCGTACAATTCATTAACATATTTGGTAATAGCATAAGGGGAGAGGGGCTTACCAATTTCCTCTTCAATTTTCGGGAGTTTTTTGGAGTCGCCGTACGTCGAGGAACTCGCTGCGTAAACGAAACGCTTTACTTCCTGGTCTCTTGCCGCGATGAGCATATTTAGAAACCCGTTGTTGTTGACATCGTTTGTCGTTAATGGATCTTTGATTGACCGCGGAACGGATCCTAACGCCGCCTGATGTAAAATATAGTCGACGCCTTTTGCTGCTGACATGCAGGTTTCGAGGTCACGGATGTCGCCTTCGATGAATTCAAAGTTATCTTCAGATAAAAAGGGTTCAACGTTGTGTTTGAATCCCGTTGCGAAGTTGTCGAGGGCGCGCACTTGAAAACCTTTTTTTACGAAGTATTCGCAGAGGTTGGAGCCGATGAAGCCAGCGGCGCCGGTGATGAGGATTTTGTACTTCGGCATGCTCAGTATAAAAGTTTAGAGTTCAGAGTTATGAGTTCAGAGTTGTGAGTTTGGAGTTCAGAGTTTAGAGTTGTGTTGAACTAAAAACCAATTGTTTAATAATTCACTTCTGTTATAGACCATTGTTTGTTGTGTTTCCTGATCGATGACGTCGCAACCCGCAGCCATACAGATCGCTTGACCTGCTGCGGTGTCCCATTCCATGGTTGGGGCGAAGCGGGGGTAGTAATTGGCGGTGCCTTCCGCTACCATACAGAGTTTGAGTGATGATCCTTTGGAGATTGTTTTTACTTCGTTGTATTTTGTTTTTAGGTCGTCGATGAATTGTTGTGTTTCGGGACTTAAATGAGATTTTGAGGCTACTACGGTTATCTCGGTACAATTTCGATGCTCCGCTAAGCTCCGATCGAAATCACTCGATAACCTTCGTTTTTCGCTTCGATGATTGTTGTATAATGGGAGTTGCTTTTTGTTGTTTTTTATTTGCTCGTAGTTTGAATCGTTTACGTTTTCTAGTTTGAAGGCTTTTTCTTTGTTGGCGTAGTAGAGGGTTTCTTTTGCGGGGACGTAGATGACTCCTGAAACGGGTACTTGGTTTTCAACGAGTGCTATGTTTACGGTGAATTCTCCGTTGCGTTTGATAAATTCTTTGGTGCCGTCGATAGGGTCTACAATCCAGAGCTGTTTCCAGTTTTTGCGCTCTTCGTAGGAAATGTCTTTTCCCTCTTCGGAGAGAACGGGAATGTTTGTTTCCTTCAAGTGCTCCATGATGACCTCATGTGCTGCTTTGTCTGCTTTGGTCAGCGGGGAGTCGTCAGCTTTTGTTTCGATTCCAAAGTCATCTGATTCGTAAATTTCCATGATGGATTTTCCAGCTTGGAGGGCGGATTTTATTGCTGTTTGTAAGTTGTTCATTTTTTTGGTTTAGTGATTGGTGATTAGTGATCAGTAATCAGTAATCAGTGATCGGTGATCGGTGATCGGTGATCTGTGATCGGTAATCGGTGATCTGTGATCGGTTGGTAGGGCGTGTTATTTAGTGATTGGTAATCAGTAATCAGTAATCAGTAATCAGTGATCAGTGATCGGTAATCAGTGATCGGTGATCGGTGATCGGTAATCAGTGATCGGTAATCAGTGATCGGTGATCGGTAATCAGTGATCGGTGATCGGTAATCAGTGATCGGTGATCGGTAATCAGTGATCGGTAATCAGTAATCAGTGATCGGTAATCAGTGATCGGGTATCATTGAATTAGTTGTAACTTGATACTTTTTACTGATCACTATTCACTTCAAACTGATTAATAGTTAAATTATCATACCCGCAGCGACTGTTTCATTGGTGCCTGGGTTTATCAGGATAAAGCTACCTGTAAATCGGTTGTCCCGATATTCGTCGGTCATGATGGGTTTTGCCGTTTTCAGGGCGATGCGTGCAATGTCATTCATTTGTAGTGATGGGTCGTCTTCTACGCGGTCTAACGTGTTGACATCTACTTTATATTCGATGTTTTTGATCATCGCTGTTTGTTCGTTGGTGGTGTGTTTGATGATGAATTTTGTGCGGGGCATGTATTTGTCATTGCTTAACCAGCAGATCATAGCATCGAATTCCTGTGTTTTTTCTGGTTGATTTTTTGTCTTGACAATCATGTCGCCGCGACTGATATCGATATCGTCTTCCAATTGGATCGCGACTGACATTGGTGCAAATGCTTTGTCCCGTTCACCTTCAAATGTGTCAATGCTTTTGATTTTGGAGGTGAATTCAGAGGGCAATACAGTGATTTCATCTCCTTTCCGCAGAATTCCTGAATCGATACGCCCGGCATATCCTCTGTAGTCGAGGTGTTCATTCGATTGTGGCCGAATTACTGTCTGTACTGGGAGTCGCGCATCTTTTTTGTTGATGTCGGAACCGATATGCATTGTTTCCAGTGCGTTCAATAAGGGTCTTCCTTGATACCAGTTCATATTTTCCGATTCATTGACGACGTTATCGCCCAAAAGCGCTGAAATAGGAACGAACTGAACATCTTTGATCATCATTTTAGATGCTATTGCTTCGTAATCTTCTACGATTTCGTTGAATTTATCTTCACTATAATCGACCAGGTCCATTTTATTGACGCATACGATGACGTGTGGAATTTGCAATAGCGAAGCGATGTAAGAATGCCGTTTTGTTTGTTCGATCACACCGTGTCTTGCGTCAATCAAGAGCAGTGCAGCGTTGGCTGTCGAAGCTCCCGTGACCATGTTCCGGGTGTACTGCACATGCCCCGGGGTGTCCGCAATAATAAACTTCCGTTTGGGGGTTGTGAAGTAGCGATAGGCCACATCGATCGTAATTCCTTGTTCCCTTTCATCGCGGAGACCGTCAGTAAAAAGTGCGAGGTCTACGCCGTCGTGTCCTTTTTTCTGGCTTGTTTTTTCTACTGAATCTAATTGATCTTCAAAGATCGATTTTGAATCGAAAAGCAATCTTCCTATGAGTGTGCTTTTTCCGTCGTCTACGCTTCCTGCTGTTGTGAAGCGGAGGAGTTGGTTATTGTCTATTTGCATGTTTTGTAAAATTCTTGTTTTTCTATCTGTGATCGGTGATCGGTGATCGGTGATCTGTGATCGGTGATCGGTAATCGGTGATCAGTGATCAGTAATCGGTGATCAGTAATCGGTGATCGGTGATCGGTGATCGGTGATCAGTAATCGGTGATCGGTGATCGGTAATCAGTAATCTGTGATCGGTCATCTGTGATCGGTGATCGGTGATTAGAAATATCCTTGTTTTTTTCGGTCTTCCATTGCTGTTTCGGAACGTTTGTCGTCTGAGCGGTTTCCGCGTTCAGTGCTTCTCATGGCGGCTACTTCTTCTACGATTTTTTCTAGTGTATCGGCTTCAGATTCGATTCCTCCAGTGATTGTGATATCTCCGAGGGTTCTGAATCTCACTTTTTTGGTAACGATTTCTTCTTCATCGTCAAGGATGAGATATTCAGAATTGGGGATCCATGAGTCGTTTCTCCAGATCACTTCACGTTCGTGGGCGAAATAGAGCGATGGGATTGCTATGTTCTCTCGGGAAAGGTAGTTCCAGACGTCCATTTCTGTCCAGTTGGAAATCGGGAAACTTCTGAAATGTTCACCTTCGAAGTGTTTTCCGTTGAATAGGTTCCACAACTCCGGGCGTTGGTTTTTTGGGTCCCATTCGCCGAAATCGTTCCGGTGAGAAAAGAAACGCTCTTTCGCCCTTGCTTTTTCTTCATCTCTGCGACCACCACCGATGGCACAATCGATTTTATTTTCTTCTATGGTGTCGAGCAGTGTTGTGATTTGTAAAGCATTCCGCGTGGCAAACTTACCTTTTTCTTCTTGCACACGACCTTCGTCGATTGATTTCTGGACAGAGCCCACGATCAAGTTGACACCTAATTCTTCAACGAGGCTATCGCGAAATTCTATCGCTTCGGGGAAGTTGTGTCCTGTATCCACGTGCATCAGAGAAAATGGAATTTTAGCTGGGTAAAAAGCCTTTTTTGCCAGTTGTGTAACTAGTATTGAATCTTTTCCACCAGAGAATAGAATTACTGGATTTTTAAACTGTGCTGCGACTTCGCGCAAAACGAAAATTGCTTCGGATTCTAATTCGTCGAGGTAATTTAAATAATACTTTTGCATATTGTTGTTTTTTTTTGTGATCTGTGATCGGTGATCGGTAATCTGTGATCAGTAATCTGTGATCAGTAATCGGTTGGTAGGGCGTGTTATATAGTGATCGGTAATCAGTGATCAGTAATTGGTGATCAGTAATCTGTGATCAGTAATCAGTGATCAGTAATCAGTGATCAGTAATCAGTGATCAGTAATCTGTGATCGGTGATCGGTGATCGGTTTGTAGGGCGCAGTAGTAGGGTTTGGTATTAGGGTGTTGATATGGTGACCAGAGATTAATTTGAAGATATGATTTATAAAGAGCCGTGATCACTATTTATTCTTAACTGATTTAATTAATCCTGATAGCATTTTTGAAATGGTTTCTGTTTCAGCTAGCAATTGTTCGTAATTGTTTTTATCCAAATAGTTTAAATTTACTGAAATAAGTAACTGTGTTTGTAATTCTGCTGCACTTCCAAGGGCTATGTGAAGAAACCTAGTAAAATCCTTTTGCGTATTTCTAGCTGCTCCCTCAGCAACGTTTGAAGGTATTGATACCGCACATTTTCTGATTTGACTCGTAAGACCAAACTTTTCATCTTCAGGATACTGCTTTGTTTCAGTATAGATCTTGGTTACCAAGATGATCGCCTTTTGCCATACCTCCAAATCTTTGTGGGTTGTCATGATGTTTGCTTTTTAGTGTTTTAGTGATCTGTGATCTGTGATCTGTGATCGGTGATCGGTAATCGGTAATCTGTAATCGGTAATCTGTGATCGGTAATCAGTGATCGGTGATCTGTGATCGGTAATCGGTGATCTGTGATCGGTTGGTAGGGCGTGTTATTTAGTGATTGGTAATCAGTAATCAGTAATCAGTAATCAGTAATCAGTGATCAGTGATCAGTGATCGGTGATCTGTTTGTAGGGCGCAGTTTTGGTGATCTTCCCGATACGTTTCACTTTCGGGATTAGTTCGAAGACGTCCCGAAGCGTCGTGACTTTCTCACTGAAGTGATCGGTTTGTATGGTTTGGTGTTTTTGGTGATTGGTTTGTAGGACGTGATTCGTTACTAATTTTTTGTTTTTATACGTTGTTCTATTTTTGTTGTTAGTATCTTAAGCGCATCTTCTATACTCGTTTTTGATGTGTCAATTCTTACTGTTGGTTCTTCTGGGCTTTCGTACGGTGCGCTGACTCCTGTAAAATTTTTAATTTCTCCTTTGCGCGCTTTTTCGTAGAGTCCTTTAACGTCGCGTTCTTCGCACACTTCAATTGGTGTATCTACGAATACTTCAAAGTAATTCTCAACGCCAACGGTATTTTGTATAGCATATCTATCTTCCTTGTAAGGCGATATGAATGCTCCAATAACAATGAGACCTGCATCGATCATTAATTTTGCAACTTCTCCAATACGACGCAAATTTTCTTTTCTGCCTTCCGGGGTAAACCCTACGTTTTTATTGAGACCTGACCTCACGTTATCACCATCGAGACTGAAGGTATGGAATCCTTTCTTGTGGAGCTCAACTTCCAGTTGTTTAGCTAAAGTAGACTTACCTGACCCTGACAGACCTGTGAACCAGATCAACAAAGGTTGCTGTTTTTTGATCTCGCTTCGCTGTGTTGGAGTTACATTATATTGTTCTTCGAATATGTTTTCCATTTTGTTTTTTTTGGTGATTGGTGATTGGTGATTGGTGATCTGTAATCAGTGATCAGTGATCTGTGATCGGTGATCAGTAATCGGTGATCGGTGATTGGTGATCGGTGATCGGTGATCAGTGATCGGTGATCGGTGATCGGTGATCGGTGATCAGTTTGTAGGGCGTGTTATATAGTGATCAGTAATCAGTAATCAGTGATCGGTGATCGGTGATCAGTTGGGTACGCGTTTGGAAACGCGCACCAACAAAAGGTTTGGAAACGCGCACCAGCGAAGAAGGCTGTGTTTTCGTGATTATCTTGAGCGGCGTTAAACAGGGCAGCAATTTTCAGTTTTAATTTTTCTTTGGCGGGAGTCCAAATCTAATTTTGTGCCAGGTTCTTTCGTGAAGGTAGTAGAGTAACATCTTTGTCACTAATTCCAGTCCTCCAATTGTTAGTCCGAACTCGGCTTCTCCAGAAATGAGCCATGCGAGAATCACCGTGTCTAATGTACCGATAAATCGCCACGTTATTGTTTTTAAAAGGTGTCGCGTACGATCCTGATTTTTCTTGAACACTTTTAGACTGTACCAGGCTCTTTCGTGAAAATAATAGAGCAACATTTTTGTTATGAGTTCTGTTCCACCGATTTGAAGTCCTGTAAGTGCATCTCCAGTTACCAACCAACTCAGTAATATTGTATCGAGAGTCCCGACGAATCTCCATGTGATTGTTTTTGCTATGTGTCGTTTGTGCATGTTTTTTTTTAGTGATCAGTTATTAGTGATCAGTGATCGGTAATCAGTGATCGGTAATCAGTGATCGGTGATCAGTGATCGGTGATCGGTTATCGGTTATCAGTTATCAGTTATCGGTAATCGATAAATCCATTATACACTGTTCTGAATAGGTATGACTTGTCCTTCTATAATATAATTATCCGTTTTATACAACCCATTAGATTTGTGGTAGAACCTATTTTTTTAATAAAAGCCATGGCGTTTAACGCTTATTTGGATGTTTACCAGCTGAGTATGTATGTTACATTCTTTATGGCAAATTATTGACTGCGTCTTTTTCGAGTTTTTAACTGGATAACCAATTCACCGCAATGAGCGCAAAAGTCGTATCATAAAATGAGTCGCGGTGAGGGTACCAGGTTCGCTTTGCGCTTAAGTGCTGGTAAATACTACGATAAACAATTAAAGTTTTACGAATTTTACTGTTTGTTTACACTAAAATATGGCTTCGCCAATGCGAGTCACAGTTTGGATGTGAGTTCGCTATTTTTTCAGGGATGCTAATTTATGAAAAATATGTGTTATTTTGGTAATCGGTGATCAGTAATCGGTGATCGGTGATCGGTAATCAGTAATCGGTAATCGGTAATCGGTGATCGGTAATCGGTGATCGGTGATCGGTTGGTAGGGTGTGGTGTTTTGGTGATCAGTAATCAGTGATCAGTAATCAGTGATCAGTGATCAGTGATCAGTGATCGGTAATCGGTAATCGGTGATCGGTGATCGGTGATCGGTGATCGGTAATCAGTGATCTGTGATCGGTAATTAGTGATCAGTAATCATCCCGATACGTTTCACTTTCGGGATTTGTTCGAAGACGTCCCGAAGTGTCGGGACTATCTCACTGAAGTGATCAGTTTGTAGGGTGCGATACCAGGTTGTATTTGCACGGCGTGTTTTTTAGGGGGTTGTAAATAATGGTTGTATTTTTGCAATATGATTCGAATAAAATTATTTGTGATTGGGCTCTTTGTATCACTTGCTTCATGGAGTCAAACAGACACGCTAACAGTGGTGGCTTATAATCTGTTGAATTTTCCTGACGGTCGGGATGATTGTGGTACGAACACTGTGGTTCCTGATCGATCGGATACATTGGGCAAAATTTTATCTTACATGCGTCCGGATGTGCTGGCAGTTTGTGAGATTCAAAATGAAGCTGGAATGGACAGTATTATGAATCATTCTTTTTCCTTTGCGAATGCACCCAATTATCAGTCGGCACCTTTTACCAGCGATGGTTCACTCAACAATGGACTTTTCTATGATGCGGATAAATTGACGTTCTACTCACATGATCAAGTTCAAACATATCCTCGAGAGATCGACCACTACGTTCTTTACATGAATGATCCGAATTTGGGTACTTATTACGATACGACGTTTGTCGATTATTATGTTTGCCATTTGAAGGCTGGTAACAGTTCCTCAAACGAAAATATTCGCTTCAATCAAACATCGGCACTCATGGACTATATCGCCCTGCAACCTTCAGACCATCATCATTTTGTATTGGGCGACTTTAATGTTTACAGTGCTTATGAATCGGGGTATCAAGAGCTGTTTGCGGGTCCTGTTGGTCTCAAAGATCCCATCAACGCTCCTGGAAACTGGAATAATAACGGCAATTTTTCGTGGCTGCATACACAATCGACGCGAACAAGTATGAATTATGACTGCGGATCAAAAGGAGGGCTGGACGATCGTTTCGATCAGATTTTAGTATCCCAGAATGTACTTACCGGGTCCGATAGTCTTCGTTATATTTCCAATTCTTATGAAGCTGTAGGTAATGACGGCAATCATTTTAATTCGAATCTGCTAGCGGGTAGTAATTCAATGTATCCGGATAGTATTGTCAACGCATTGTATTATATGTCCGATCACCTTCCCGTTTCGATGAAAGCCATTGTTACATATCCCACCAGCAACGGACTGGCGCTTTTGCCTTCATATACGAAGGTCACGTGTCCGGGCGGCGATGATGGCACAGCTACAATCACTCCGAATGACGGCACTCCTCCTTATAGTTATTTATGGAGTGCTTCAGCAGGCAATCAAACTACACAAACGGCGACGAATTTATCTACTGGTCAGCACTGTGTGACGGTGACAGATGACCAGGGTGAACAAGATAATTATTGCATTTATGTGCCATCACCCGATCCTTTTGCTGTCAATCAATTTGTCAGTGCTGGTGATGGAAACTGTGATGGATCTATTCAATTGCTCGTAGAGGGAGGAGAAGCTCCATATACGTTTGACTGGAGTCATTCAGCTACGGCGAGTGGTATGAGTCAGTTTGATTTATGTGCCGGTGATTACACTGTTACGATTACTGATGATTCGGGCTGTGACACTACGTTGACCATTGAGTTAGACGATGTCTCTATTGATCAATTTGAAGCTGATGGACGTATCGATATTCATCCCAATCCTGTGGAGAGTACGTTGACAGTTGAGGGTGATATCGATCCTTCAACCATTCGGCTGATGAATCAAATGGGACAGACCATGTCACTGGAGCTGGAGGTATTGGAGGAAGATCATTTTCAAATTCAATTTGAGCACCTTCCTGCTGGAGTTTATTTTCTGCGGGTTGAAAGCGATGAAGTTTTTAAGGTGGTTAGTTTGTAGGGGGGTAGTGATCAGTGATCGGTAATCGGTAATCGGTGATCGGTAATCAGTGATTGGTAATCGGTGATCGGTGGGCGGTAATCAGTGATCGGTTTGCAGGGTGTGGTGTGATCATTTGGCAGGATGGTATTGCAGCAATGAATGATTATTTGGTGGAGATTCATAAGTTAATGGTAACAAAAAAGGTGTACATAGTTGCACACCTTTTTTGCTGAAGTTTTTAGTTGTATTAATCGAGGTTTTCTATGACCATTGCTGATGCACCTCCACCACCGTTACAGATTCCAGCGGCACCGTATTTTCCGCCGTTTTGTTTGAGTACATTGATCAATGTCACAACGATGCGCGAACCAGAACTACCGAGCGGGTGACCGAGTGCGACAGCTCCACCATTTACGTCAACTTTGCTCGCGTCGATACCCAGCAATTTGATGTTTGCTAATCCGACTACAGAAAATGCTTCATTCAATTCCCAGAAATCGATATCATCATTGCTCAATCCTGCTTTTCCAATCGCAATAGGCAATGCTTTAGAAGGTGAAGTCGTAAACCACTTCGATTCTTGAGCTGCGTCTGCATAAGCAACAATTTTAGCTATTGGTTTTAGACCATGTTTCTCAACTGCCTCTTTGGAAGCAATGATTACAGCTGAAGCTCCATCATTCAGGGTGGATGCATTTGCAGCTGTTACGGTTCCCTCTTTACTAAATGCTGGTCGCAGCTTGGCAACTTTATCAAGCTTAATGTTTTTGAATTCTTCATCTTCGTCAATCACGATAGGGTCTCCTTTGCGTTGCGGTACATTCACAGGGACAACCTCTTCTTTGAATTTACCATCTTTCCATGCCTTCGCTGCTTTTTCATAAGACTGAATGGCAAAATTGTCCTGATCTTCTCGTGAAAAATCGTATTCAGTAGCACAGTCATCGGCGCAATTTCCCATGTGGACGCGGTTATAAACATCTGTTAAACCATCTTTGACCATACCATCCGTCATTTTGATATCGCCGAGCTTAACTCCTTTTCGACCATTCACGTAGTGCGGCGTTTGACTCATGTTTTCCATTCCGCCAGCAACGACGATTTCGTTATCACCAGTCATAATCGACTGTGCAGCGAGTGACATCGACTTCATACCAGAAGCACAGACTTTATTTACTGTAGTACAAGGTGTTAAATCGGAGAGTCCTGCTTTTATCGCAGCCTGACGTGCAGGAGCCTGACCTAAATTGGCCTGAAGTACGTTCCCCATAAACACTTCGTTGATTGCTTCTTTTTCAACTTTTGCTTTTTCGATTGCACCTTCGATTGCTGTTGCTCCGAGCTGGGTTGCAGCAACACCTGAAAGTCCACCCATAAATTTACCCATAGGCGTTCTCACAGCTGAAACTATATAAACTTCTTTCATTATACTAATTTTTTGTTTTTGGTACTGCGAAGATAAGAAAAATGTTGGAGGTGATTGGTGTTCGGTGATCTGTAATCGGTAATCTGTGATCGGTAATCTGTGATCAGTAATCGGTGATCGGTAATCGGTGATTGGTTAGTTGGGCGTGGTGTTTTTGTGATCAGTGATCAGTAATCGGTGATCGGTAATCGGTAATCTGTGATCTGTAATCGGTAATCGGTGATCGGTGATTGGTGATTGGTTGGTAGGGCGTGGTGTTTTAAGTGATTGGTGTTTTGGTGATCTTTCATGGGGTATTGGTTTTGTAACGGCGATTACAATTTTGTGATTCTTAGCCGCAGTTTATCGCATCGGAGGATATACCTGAAAGTCTGGTTAGGATTTTCACTGGAAATTGGTCACTTTTGCGGTTGTTTAAAATTTAAATATACGACCATGAAATTGAAGACTGCAGGTTTATTGTTATTGAGTTTCACTTATCTACTTACAGCGAGAAGTCAAGAATCCACACCTGAAGGCGGGGAAAATTCGCCTGTTTCGAACTGGAAATTAAAAAGCGTTTTTTCTCTCAATGTAACGCAATCATCTTTTACAAACTGGAATGCCGGAGGGCGCAATAATGTATCGGGGCTCGGATTTGTCAATGCTCAGGCCAACTATCGAAAAGATGAAATAAAATGGGCAAATCAAATGACGTTAGGTCTCGGTGGCGTTCAATATTTTGATGACGAATTACAAAAGACAGATGATGTGGTCGATGTTCAATCTACATTTTCTTATGGTGTAAAGGATCCCTGGTTTATCTCTGCTTTAGGTGGTTTTCGTACGCAATTCATCGATGGATTTGCCAACCCTGAGGATACGGTTCGATCGTCCACTTTTATGGCTCCTGGTTATTTGAATTTATCTCTGGGTGTAGAATTTATTCCGAATGATAACTTAAAATTGATGCTGTCCCCGCTTTCGGGCAAATTTACTTTTGTCCAGGATCAGAATCTGGCAGATAACGGGGCCTTTGGAGTCGAACCTGCCGTTTTGGGGACTGGTGGCAATGTTTTGGAGCCTGGCGAGAATTTTCGCTCGGAGTTGGGATCCTATTTTCGGGTGATTTACAATAAGGAGATTATGGACAATATCGATATTTCTTCACGCCTGGAATTGTTTTCTAACTATACTGAAAACCCACAGAATATTGACGTGAATGGCGAAATTAACGTAAATTTCAAGGTGAATCAATGGTTCTCGGCCAGTTTGCAAATGAACTTGATTTATGACGACGATATAGATATCGAGGATCGGGATGGGAATGTTGGACCGCGTACTCAATTTAAACAAGTAATTGGATTGGGCATTTCGTATCGATTGGCGAATTATAAGGAGGAGAAGGAGTGATTGGTGATCAGTGATCAGTGATCGGTGATCGGTGATCGGTGATCGGTGATCGGTGATCGGTGATCGGTGATCGGTGATCGGTGATCGGTTGGTAGGGCGCTGTAGTAGGGCGTGGTGTTTCGGTGATCAGTTATCAGTGATCAGTAATCAGTGATCAGTAATCAGTGATCAGTTATCTGTGATCGGTTTGTAGGGCGTGGATCAGGGCGTGTTATTCGTTCGGGGGTTAAAAATAGATGTATAAAAAAAGAGGTTGTCACTATGGACAACCTCTTTCGTAATCAGATAATTATGATCCTATTTACTTTTTAACAAACGTTGACTGGGCGCTTTGCTTTTCGTTATTTAAAAGGATCGTGTACGTTCCGTGATCCAATGTTTCGACATTGATTGTAGAACCTTGAAGTTCACCATTTTTTACTATTGATCCAGCGCTGTTAACTACTGTATAATTCGCTTTGTCAAATCCAGTAACCTGAATATTATTTACCGCTGGGTTGGGGAAAAGCTTCACTTCTACGATATTTTCATCTTTAATTGAAGCTTCTGCAGGATCCAATACATAATCAAGCGCGTGAACAACTCCGTTATCAGCTGTTAAATCGGGTGCCGTAACATTTGCGCTATTGATCATAACACCGTTACTCAAGTCAACAACTACATCGGCGCCATTTATAGTTGTTACGGGACCGTTGGTTAGATCTGTTGAAAGCACTTCAGCACCGAGAACGTGATAAAGAAGAATATCAGTAAGATCAGGGCTAGCCAATAAATCACCTGCGGATATTCCTTCATCTGACAGGTACTGCGTAAAAGCTGCATCTGTTGGAGCAAAAACTGTCATCGTATCAAAAGGATCAGTAGCCGCCGGTAACAAGCGAGCTTCAATGACTGCTGAAACAAAAGTTGTGTGATCAGGGCTATCAATTGCGATATCAGCTACTGTTTCATTTTCCAATACCACTTCGTCGAGGACGTGCACTGTACCGTTGTCAGCTGCGAGGTCTGGTGTTGTAACCTGCGCCTGGTTGATGAAAACATCACTACCATCAATTGTTACCTTTAGCGTATTGTTACTGTTCAAAGGAGTAGCAATATCACCATTTGAAAGGTCGCCGGATGTTACTTCAGCACCTAGAACATGATAGAGAAGGATGTTAGCAAGGTCAGGATCAGCTAATAAGTCACCAGCAGAAATATTTAACGCATTCAACGCATCGGTAAAAGCTGCGTCAGTTGGTGCAAAAACCGTCGTTGTATCGAACGGATCTGTGAGTGCCGGAAGCAAGCGAGCTTCAACGACTGCTGAAACAAGAGTTGTGTGATCAGGGCTATCAATTGCTATATCAGCTACTGTTTCATTCTCAAGAACAACTGCATCAAGCACGTGAACAGTACCATTATCAGCACTTACATCAGGATTAGTCACTTGTGCCTGATTAATGAAAACATCTCCAGCATCTAAAGTAACTTTTAATGTATTATTGTTATTCAAAGGAGTGACTATATCACCATTTGACAAATCGCCAGATGTTACTTCTACACCCAAAACATGGTAAAGAAGTTTGTTAGCAAGGTCAGGATCTGCCAACAAATCAGCAGCAGTGATTCCAAGCTCATTTAGGGCTGCTGAGAAACCATTGTCAGTTGGAGCGAAGACTGTTAAAGTATCAAAAGGATCAGTCAATTCCGGAAGCAAACGCGCTTCGATAACCGCAGAAACCAATGTCGTATGGTTAGGGCTGTCGATAGCAACATCAGCTACAGTCTCATTCACCAACAATACTTGATCAATACTGTGAAGAGCACCATTCGTCACAGGAATATCAGGGTTATCAATTATGGACTGATTAACGTAAGGTGTAGCACCGTCAATAGTAAACTTCAGCGTATTAGCGTTATTCAAAGGAGTTTCAATTTGTCCATTGGATAAACCACTGGAAGCCGTTGTCCCATTCAGGACGTGATATTGTAAGATATCACCAAGATCCGGATCCGCTAGTAAAGCTGAAGCAGTCGTTCCCGTTTCATTAAAGTAAGCCGTAAATGCCGCATCGTCTGGTGCAAATACTGTTAAATCAGCTCCTGCTGCATCTAAGGTAGCATCCAAACCAGCTGCATCCACAGCTTGTTCCAAAATGGTGTGATTCGCACTATTCTGAATCGCTTGATAGATAGTGGTCTGACTCATAGCGATCGCTGGGGTCATGAGGAGCGACAGAATGGTCGCTGCACCGGTCGTAAATTTCAATAATTGTTTTTTCATAATGTTTAAATTTTATTTTACTTAGTTTAAACGTATAACTAAAACAAAGTATTTGCAATTAAGTTGCATTAAATTTTTGTGAAAATATTTTTTTGTCAATAAATTGACTTTTATGTCGTTGATATTTTTTTTGGATTGGTAATCGGTGATCAGTAATCGGTGATCGGTAATCAGTGATCATCCCGATACGTTTCACTTTCGGGATTAGTTCGAAGACGTCCCGAAGGGTCGTGACTTTCTCACTGAAGTGATTGGTGATGGGTAATCGGTAATCGGTGATCGGTGATCTGTTATTAGGGCGTGGAGCAGGGCGTGTTATTCGTTCGGAGGTTAAAAATACAGGTGTAAAAAAAGAGGTTGCCGCTTTGGACAACCTCTTTTATAATCAAGCATTGATGATTTCAGTTATTTTTTAACAAACGTTGACTGAGCGCTTTGCTTTTCGTTATTTAAAAGGATCGTGTATGTTCCGTGATCCAATGTTTCGACATTGATTGTAGAACCTTGAAGTTCAC
This sequence comes from Bacteroidota bacterium, assembly GCA_051745635.1. Classification (GTDB taxonomy): domain Bacteria; phylum Bacteroidota; class Bacteroidia; order Flavobacteriales_D; family Crocinitomicaceae; genus Brumimicrobium. The sequence continues at coordinate 57,533 of JBNJEH010000006.1, read as the reverse complement.
CATTTTTTACTATTGATCCAGCGCTGTTAACTACTGTATAATTCGCATTGTCAAGTCCAGTAACCTGAATATTATTTACCGCTGGGTTGGGGAAAAGCTTCACTTCTACGATATTTTCATCTTTAATTGAAGCTTCTGCAGGATCCAATACATAATCAAGCGCGTGAACAACTCCGTTATCCGCTGTTAAATCAGGGGTTGTAACATTTGCGCTATTGATCATAACACCGTTACTCAAGTCAACGACTACATCGGCGCCATTTAAAGTTGCAACTGGACCGTTGCTTAAATCTGCTGAAAGCACTTCAGTACCGAGTACGTGATAAAGAAGAATGTCAGTAAGATCATTGCTCGCCAATAGATCACCTGCGGTTATCCCTTCATCTGAAAGGTATTGCGTAAAAGCTGCATCTGTTGGAGCAAAAACTGTCATCGTATCAAAAGGATCAGTAAGCGCCGGTAACAAGCGAGCTTCAATGACTGCTGAAACAAGAGTTGTGTGATCAGGGCTATCAATTGCGATATCAGCTACTGTTTCATTCTCAAGAACAACTGCATCAAGCACGTGAACAGTACCATTTTCAGCGGATACATCTGGATCTATGACCAATGCCTGATTGATAAAAACATCACCACTGTTTATAGTTACTTTAAGGGTATTATTGTTATTAAATGGTGTAATTATATCACCATTAGAAAGATCACCTGAATTTACATTCATTCCTAAAACATGATACAATAAAATCTCATTGAGGTCAGGGTCGTTGAGTAGATCTCCTGCAGTAATATCCAAACTATCCAGAGCTGCTGAAAATGCAGCGTCATCTGGAGCAAAAACAGTCAATGTATCGAGTGGATCTGTTAAATCAGGAAGCAAAAACGCTTCAATGACAGCTGATTCCAATGTCGTATGATCGGGGCTATCTATAACTACATCAGCCGTGGTTTCATTGGGTAATAGCAATTCGTCGATACTGTGGAGTGCTCCATTAGTAACGGAGATGTCTGGATCATCAATTAGTGACTGATTCACAAAATACTGCGAGCCATCAAAAGTAAACTTTAAAGTGTTCGCTGTATTGATAGGGTTCAGAATGTCCCCATTATTGATATTAGCAGAAGCAACTGCGTTTCCGTCGATAACGTGATAATCTAACAAGTCGTTCACACTACCAGGGGGAATTGTTGTTTGCCCAGTAGCATTCAAATACGCATTAATCGCATCATCATCCGGAGCGAAAACGGTCAACGTTTGATTATTGTCATCGAGTAGAACATCGTATCCAGCAGCATCAATCGCTTGTTCGATTTGGGTATGATTCGGACTTGCCACGATCGCATCGTAAATAGTCTGAGCGTTAGTACTCATGCTTACGAGCGCAAGCGACAAAGCGACTGTTATACCATTTGCTTGTTTTAATAAATTTGTTTTCATTCTATTTAATTTTTAAGATTCACCTATGAAACGAACTATTCAACGATTGGTTGAATAAAATCCAACAACCCCCCTATAATAGTCTTTTAAAAGACATATTTTTTGATTTTTTACGAAGTCTACAGCTGGAGACATCAAAAAACATGGGTTGTAACAGGCTTTAACCATTAGATTTCTAAAATGTTAATCCTATCAGAAAGTTATTTATAATAATCGCGCAACAAAATCTTCCGAAAAATTATTGTTACAAAAATGACATAAGTGAGGCTTAGTACGAGCAGTCCGAGCAGGGAGAAAACGAGCAAACTCTTTGCGGAGAGTGCACTTTCGGTGTCTTTCTTGATAGAGCGGTAAATTTCTTCTTTTTCAAGGACTTTAAAATCTTGATTTTGAATTTTGAGTGAGTCCACGTATGATTCGCGCTGCATTTCGTTGTAGATCAAATCCATGCGTTCGTCAATTCTATTTTCTACAAAATCGGGATTAATGTCGCTGTAGAAGAAAAACATGAATACGGATACGATGAGTGTGTACGGAGCACCTGCGATCATACCTTGTTTAATGTCTGAAAGAGCAGTGCCCTGACCGAAACCTTCTTTTTTCTTTTCGAGATACAATCCCACAGTGATTGCAGCGAGCAAAAGGAGGTTATTCAACAATCCGGGAACGAAGATATCGCCCTGAAAAATACCAAAAGCGAAAAACAGCAGCTTTATTATTATCCACGTAGCGGCAAATAACAAAGCTGCCTTTAGTGCTGGTCGCATAATTTATCCGTTCATGGAGACTAAGAACTCCTCATTTGACATCGTTTTCTCCATGTGTGATTTCATGAATTCCATCGTTTCGATTGGATTCATATCTGCAATGTGTTTGCGCAGCAGCCACACGCGTTGAAGGACGTCTTTGTCCATGAGTAGATCTTCCCGTCGCGTTCCGGACGACAAAATATCGATTGCGGGGTAAATTCTTCTGTTGGCAATTTTTCTGTCCAACTGCAATTCCATGTTACCCGTACCTTTAAATTCTTCGAAGATGACTTCGTCCATTTTTGATCCCGTGTCGGTGAGTGCCGTAGCCAGGATAGAAAGTGAACCTCCATTCTCAATCTTACGCGCAGCCCCGAAGAAACGTTTCGGACGTTGCAGAGCATTGGCATCCACACCACCAGACAATACTTTTCCAGATGCCGGAGAAACCGTGTTGTAAGCCCGTGCCAGACGGGTAATTGAGTCCAGTAATATACACACATCGTGACCACACTCGACCATTCGCTTGGCCTTTTCGAGCACCATATTCGCCACTTTTACGTGTCTTTCTGCCGGTTCGTCAAACGTAGAGGCAATTACTTCGGCGTTGACACTTCTTGCCATGTCCGTCACCTCTTCCGGGCGTTCGTCGATGAGCAATATAATCAAATACGTCTCGGGATGATTGGAAGCAATGGAATTGGCTACATCTTTGAGCAATACCGTTTTACCCGTTTTGGGCTGTGCCACGATCATACCGCGTTGTCCTTTACCGATAGGGGCAAAGAGATCCATAATCCGGGTCGACATGCTTTCCTGTCGATGACCTGTAATCTTGAATTTTTCGTCAGGAAAAAGTGGTGTCAAATATTGAAAAGGCACGCGATCTCTGATGAAAGAAGGCTCACGGCCATTAATAGAATCCACTCTGACGAGCGGGAAGTACTTTTCTCCTTCTCTCGGAGGACGGATTGTTCCGTAAACGGTATCACCTGTTTTAAGGCCAAACAACTTAATTTGACTGTGCGAAACATAAATATCATCCGGAGAAGGTAAGTAGTTATAATCAGACGAACGTAAAAAACCGTAGCCATCCTGCATGAGGTCCAATACACCTTCCGCTGCAACGATACCCGACAAATCGTATTTCTTTACCTCTTCAAGCTTTTCGCGCGAAGTATAGTTGGGATCGTTTGGATCTACATTTCCGTTATTATTCCCGTTATTGTGTCCGTTGTTTTTACCTTTATTGTGGCGTTTTCGATCATTGCCCGGGTGCTGACCACCTTTCGGTTGTTTTTTGTCGCGCGGATCGAACTTCGAGCTGCGCGATGCTGATTGATCGTAATTTTTATCCTTTTTCTGATCTTTGGGGTGCGAACTTTCTGACCGCTGGCGTTGTGCCTCTTCACCGCTGAACAGGTTGGTTCCTTTTTCTTCCGATTTACGGGCGCGCTGACGCTTTGTCGTTTTGCCGGCATCGTCGCTTTTTTCCGATTGTTTTGTGTCGGAGGATTTGCTTTTCTGGGTTGATCGAGCGGGTTCTTCCTTTTTGGAAGATTCCTGTTTTTTGTCATCACCATCGTTTGCGATGATGTCTATCAACTCGGCTTTGCGGTATTTTTCAACGCGTTTCAAACCGATTGTTTTCGCGATTACTCGTAATTCAGGAAGTTTTTTTCCTGCTAAATCTTCTTTGTTCATTTACCTGAAATAATAAGATAAGAAATAATAATAATTCGATTGTTCAAATATCTTGAGAACGTCACATGAATGTGCGACGATGCAATAATACGAATATTCTATAAATGAAAGAAGGTTTTGGAAATATTTTTTTGACGATTCATACTGCACTGCAGTTTATTCCCGTTTTTGTTGAAATTCACCGATGAAAGATTACTATCTTTGTCAAAAATTAAATTTATGATTCAGCGTGTTCAAAACCTCTATTTGATTTTGGTGTTCATCGCACTCATTATTCTGACAATCGGTACGGATGTCTTTGTTTCCAACGTTGCGAAACCGGAGGCGTTTTCCCTGACGACGCATGCGAATGTTTATGGTGTTCAGCGCGATTTATTGATCGAAGGCAATATTTCTGATGTGTCAGCGGAGTATATTAAGTCGACTACTGAACAAATAGCGGTTCCCGAAGCAGATATGAAAGGAATTCCGACATTTTATTTCCCGTTCTTTTCAATTACGATCCTCATGTGTATTTTGACGGCAGCAACGGTATTGAGTTATAAAAAGCTAAAGCGGCAATTGCGACTCGGGCGGTTGTTATTTGTGTTGAATTTTCTCGGATTTGGCACTATGCTCGTATTATACTATCTGTTGAGGCAGGAAACAGCAGATCTCGGCGATTCATACACGGTGAGTCATCAACTCGGTTTTGGTTTTTACTGCATCGTCATTGCAACCGCATTCTCTTTTCTGGCAAACATTGGTATTCGTCGCGATATCAAATTAATTAAATCCATAGACCGCATTCGCTAATATGAACTTTTTATCAGTAGAACAACTCACCAAGTCGTATGGTGACCGCCTTATTTTTGAAGATTTAACCTTTGGTATTGATCAGGGGCAGAAAGTGGCGCTCGTTGCTAAGAACGGCAGTGGGAAGTCGACGTTACTCCGCTGTTTAATGGGGAAAGAGCCTTATGATGCCGGTCGCATTGTTTTTCGCAATGATATTTCAATCGGATACTTGCAGCAAGCGGATGAACTGGATCCGAACAATACAATTTACCAGGAAGTCCTCAATCATGATTTGCCGCGGCTGAATGTTTTTAAAGCCTATTCCAAAGCCGTTGAAGCGAACGATGAAGAAAAAATGGCCGCTTTGTTCGAGGAGGTGTCCGAGATGGATGCCTGGGACCTGGACAGTACGATTGAGCAAATTTTGACCGAATTAAAACTCGAAGATTCGAGTAAGGCTATCGATAAACTTTCAGGGGGACAACGCAAGCGGGTCGCTCTGGCAAAAGTGTTAATTGCCTCGCCGGATTTTCTCATATTGGATGAGCCGACCAATCATTTAGATCTGGACATGATTGAATGGCTGGAGCGGTATTTATCCACTTCGAAATCGACCTTGTTGATGGTGACTCACGATCGCTATTTCCTGGAGGTAATCACCGATGTGATTTATGAACTCGAAGATGCAGAACTCTTTAAGTACAAAGGCAATTTTTCTTATTATTTAGAGAAAAAAGCAGAGCGCGAAGAACACGAAGCGACAACTGTCGGAAAGGCGAGAAGGCAATTCAAAAAAGAACTTCAGTGGATACGTCGACAGCCCAAGGCGCGCGGAACAAAGCAAAAGGCGAGGATAGAGAATTTTAAATCGACTAAAAAGGTAGCGCAAAAAAATTTACAGAAAGATTCCCTGGATATCCCGACCAAAATGGAGCGGCTGGGAACGAAGATTTTAGAGCTGCACAATATACAAAAATCGTATCCGGATAAGCCGATTGTCAATCAACTCGACTATACGTTTAAGCGAAAAGAAAGGTTGGGGATTGTCGGTCCGAACGGCGCCGGGAAATCGACGTTGCTAAAGATGATCATGGGTGAGGAAAAGCCGGATCGCGGTAAAATCGTTATCGGTGAAACGGTCGTTTTTGGTTATTATTCGCAGCAGAATATCCACGTGGACGAAAATATGAAGGTCATCGATGTCATCCGCGACGTTGCTGAATTTATACCGCTCGAGAAAGGGCGTGAGATGTCGGCAGCTCAGTTTTTGGAGCAGTTTTTATTCCCGCGCAGCATGCATTACAACTATGTTTACAAACTGAGTGGGGGCGAGAAGCGACGTTTGAAGTTAATGAAGGTGCTGATGTCGAATCCTAACTTTCTCATTTTGGATGAGCCCACCAATGATTTGGATATTTTCGTATTAAGCGTGCTCGAGGATTATCTGCGCAATTTTCAGGGCTGTCTGATTGTCGTATCGCACGACCGCTATTTTATGGATAAAATGGTGGATCACATCTTTGTTTTTGAAGGGAATGGCGACATCAAAGACATCACCGGGAATTATACTGCTTATCGGCAATTACAGAAAGATTTACACCAGGAACGATTAGCAGAAAAACGCGCAGTGGCCGCTGACAAGAAAGAAGAGAAAACGGCAGCTCCAGCACCAGAAAAGAAGAAAAAACTCAATTTTAAAGAGCAACAGGAATTCGAGTCGCTGGATGAGGAAATTGTACAACTCGAAACGGAAAAAGAAGAACTCACGGCACTGTTATCGAAGAATGATAGTTCTTCTGAGCAACTCAATGCGGCCAGTAAAAGACTTTCTGAAGTTGTTGGATTGATTGATGAGAAATCGGAGCGCTGGATGTATCTGGCGGAGTTTGTTTGAGTGTAGAACGGGGTATCGGGCTTCTGTTTCGACAAGCTCAACAATCCTCTCAACCCTCAGCCTCAGTTCTTAGTCCTCAATCCAAAGCATCGGTTCTGGATCTGGGTAGAGGATGCTATATCTTATCTTTAGTTCTTGACAATAGTTCTTCTCCTCCGTATTTTGCCATTAAATCTTTTACGACGGTGTTGCCTGGTCTTTAGCTACTTCTTTTTTTATTGTTCGCCGTTGGTTTGTTGCTGTTTGAATTTTTTGCTAGCATTTAATTTTTTGTGCCCACTTTGATAATTTGCTTCGTTAAATAATAGCGATGATCAATAATGAGTGTCACCGTCAATGGTTGAGCGGCGATATCGTTAAGATTGATCGAATGCGAATTTTCTCCGGCATTGGTCTTTTCAATTTTTCCTTTTGCGACAATTTCACCGGCAACATTTGTAATAAAATAGTCGACCTGTGCGGGATTGTCCAGGTTAAAATCTAAGCTGATGTTATCATTTGCAGGATTAGGGAATACATTAAAATCGTAGGGATTTTTGCCATCAATTTGATCCAATTGCAGTGATTCATCGTAGATTAATTTTACCCGATATATGGTCGGATCCGCCTCTGTAACACCGGTATTATTATTGGAGAACGGATTTAACGTCGGGCTTGTGATACCACCTACAATATAACCGGCAACGATGGTGTCATTAACGATTTGCTCCAGGTGGATCACTTCATGATCATTTTGTGGAAGATCGGGATTTGTAAAGAACTCTGCACTCGCACCTTTCAGGCCAGGCATTTCCGTTGGATTTTGGTATTCTACCATCGTGCCATCAGAATAGCGCGTCACGCGGCTGATTGTTTTTACAAACGGAACATCTGTGTCTTCGATAAGGCTTCCGTTTTCGTAATAATATTGGCTCATTCCTCCAAAAAATAGTGCGTGCATTTCGTTACTGTCGGCATGGTGCAGTGCAAGTCTTGGACTATGATAATTACTGAGGTACTGGTTAAAACTGGTATTGGGATAATATCCATTTTTATCAATATCCACAGGATAGAGAAATGGCAAGTTTGCATTTTGTTGGAAAACGCCTGAGGAAATCATAAAACCTTCGCTGCCGTCTGGGAATATTTGCGGTACCAGGTTGTAATCGCGACGACGCAGATGCACGGGATCGATAATTTCTGAATAGTTTCCAAAAGTCGGTTGTGAGCCAGAATTATCCACTGTAAATTTTCGAATACCGTTCACATAAGACTGCGTGTAGGTATTGTTCCCCATCGGGTTATACGCTCCGTCGAATCGATGGCCACCAACAAGGTAAAGTGTATCACCCAAAGCATCGAGATGTCCTCCTGTGACGGCAAATATCGCATCTTCAACCTGTTTAAAATAAGGACTGATATCGTTACCATTGATCACAGCGTCCATCAAATTGGGAACATCAATTGTTGTGAGGAAGGGGTGGGTAATATGACTCTGCTGGGTAGCTGAGTAGCCATATCCACCAGTGAAATAAAGTGTATCACCACGTTGTGCAAAGTTCATATTTGTCGATTGCATCTGCTCCTCCAGGGTTGTTGGAAGTACATCGATGCTGGTCGACCAGTACTGTTCACTAGCAATGTCAACAACGAAAATTTCAGTGTTATTTTGGTTTTCAGGAAAAGCGTTAAAGGGTTGTCGGGCGTGCAATCCATCGCGTCTTCCTCCGATGATTAGCCACTTGCCATTGTGTTGTGCTTTTGCATAAGAGTGAATGCCGGGCATGTTGGGTATCGTTACCGGTTCGAGTTCTACGTGATATTGAAATGAGTCTTGAGCAGCTACATTTGCGCCGATCGCTAATAGCAAGAATATGAATAGTTTTTTCATGTTGAATTATTTAAAGTAAATTGTAACCGTTTTTGTATTATTCTCTCGTGAAATCTTCACTTTAGCGCTATCCCCTTGGTTATATTGGGAAAGCACCTCCATATAGTCATAAATATCTTTGATTTGTTGATCGTCGATTGCAATAATGATGTCTTCCTTAATAATTTGGGCTTGGTCGGCTGCGTTTCCGGGTATGACGGCATCAATTTTTAACCCATTTTCATTATTTGTATAACTCGGCATAATTCCCATTGTGACGTTGAGTGAAGACCTTTTCTGTTTTTGCTTATTTTTTGTCGCTGAAAAAGCAAAGTTGAGGTCTTCAGGGATGATGATCAACGATGCATAGAGAAATTCCGTCAGCTTATACATACCGGAATAATTAATCTTTTCTGCAATATCACTTGCTTTGTGATAGTCTTCGTGTTGCCCTGTAAATAGGTGTATGGCAGGGATTGAATCGAGATAGAAACTGGCATGATCACTTGGTCCAATACCGGAACTATCGATTTGGACATTAAAATTTGATGAGAGTTGATCTGTAACATGATTCCAGTCAGGAGAACTGCCGACACCAAATAGTTGAAGTTTTTGCCCCTTCATTCTGCCGACCATATCCAGGTTGATCATAGCTTCCATGTTCTTTTGGTCGCCATATTGTTCTAACCAGGCTTTTGATCCTAACAAGCCAATTTCTTCAGCAGAAAAGAAAACAAAGATAAAGTTGAAGGACTCCCGAATGCCGTTTTTGGCCAACTTTTTGCCCAGTAACAAAGCAGAAGCAACACCACTCGCATTATCATCAGCTCCATAGTGAAGCGGGGTGTTTGCGGTTGAACGACTGTTGATGTGAGCTCCCGTGCCGAGGTGATCGTAATGGGCTCCAATAACTATGGTTTTCCCCCGATCATTGTTTATAAAACCTGTTACGTTCTTCCCTTCGGCCATCTTTATACTTTCAATAGAATCAGCTATATCTTCAAATCTAAATGATTGCAAATATTCGTCTTCCAGCGGTTCAATTTGAAATTCTTTCAGTTTATCGGCTATATAATGCGCTGCTTTTTCGGCAGCTTTAGTGCCCGCTTTGCGTCCTTTCATGGTAGGTGATGCTAGGTATTGAACCTGTTCTTTAAGGAATAGAGTGGAAGATTCAACTTGTGAACTTGCCAGGCTCGATATGAAAAGGAATAGCGATATGAGAGTATGATTTGTCATATATGTTACAAATATAAGTACAGAATTTCCTTCGGTCTGTAACAAATATCACGTTGAAACAAGTTCAGGTGGTTGCGTTCGCTTATGCTGTCATTGATGGTGGTTAGGATCCACTTCTATTTGTTACTCCATCTTTGAGTTCTTATAAAAAAAAGGTTCTACCTCGAATTTAGTGGGTAAGGACAGCGCAAAAGCATTCAAAATATTCCCTGAGCGGTTTTTTGTCACGGTTTTTGTCCTTCGACATTTTTCAAATAATTAAATTTGAAAGCTCAGGAACCACAAAAACATGCGCCAAAAAGTATCTCTTCATAATCTTCTATAGCCACGGGTTGAAACCCGTGGCTATAGAACCCGTGGCTATAGAACCCGTGGCTATAGAATCCGCGGCTATAGATAGGTGCCTTTCATAATTGTCCTTCCCTGTAATATAATTATTCGCTTTATACTACCCATTAAATTTGTGGTAAAGCCTAAAAAAAATCGAATTCAGATAAAACCCTGTCGTTATTTAGTCTTGTCTAAAAATAAAATTTAAATTTGCGTAAGAATTGGTTGTATGGCAGAACAATTAACACAGAGTGAAGAAAATTATATCAAGGCAGTTTATGCTTTGCAGCAGCATCATCAAGCATCTGTTGGAACGAATGAACTGGCTGAACGGATGGATACCAAAGCGAGTTCGGTCACGGATATGATCAAGCGGTTATCGGAAAAGTCGCTGATTCAATACGAGAAATACAAGGGCTGTGAACTCACGAATGAAGGGATGCGAACGGCATTAAAGACCATCAGGAAACACCGGCTCTGGGAGACGTTTTTAGTGGAGAAGTTGAATTTTGGCTGGGATGAGGTGCACGATATCGCCGAACAACTCGAGCATATTCAATCTGTCAAATTAACGGATCAACTGGACGCTTTTCTGAATTACCCCAAATTTGATCCGCACGGCGATCCTATACCCGATCAATCCGGTGAAATCGTTCAGCGGGATCGATCGTTCCTGTTGAATGAACTTGAAATTGGCGATGAAGGCGTTGTCATTGGCGTTGCCGATAGTTCAGCGTCTTTTTTACGCTTTCTGGATCGCTATAAAATTAATATAGGAACGCGCATAACGATCAAGGAAATTTACGCTTTCGATGACTCGCGGGCTATCGAAATTCACGGAGAACTGGTTAATTTATCTGCTGCAGCGACCTCAAAAATAACGGTTCAAAAACAACAGTAAAATGGAAACAATCATTGCATTTTTTGAAGAATTGCATCCTGTCACCGGTGCCTTAATTGCGACATTATTTACTTGGTTTCTGACTGCTCTTGGAGCTGCTTTCGTGTTCTTTTTTAAAGGCATGAATCGCGCTTTGCTGGATGGTATGCTCGGCTTTACGGGCGGAGTGATGGTAGCGGCCAGTTTCTGGAGCCTGCTCGCCCCGGGTATAGAAATGTCAGAAGGTGAGGGATTTGTAAAAGTAATACCTGCTGCCATCGGTTTTGTGCTAGGTGCTTTGTTTATTTTTGGACTGGACAAGATTTTACCACACCTACACATCAATTTTAAGGAAAGTGAAAAGGAGGGGCTCGAAACTTCCTGGCGACGCTCAACGCTCTTATTTTTGGCGATTACCCTTCACAATATTCCCGAAGGATTGGCTGTAGGAGTAATTTTTGGCGGTGCAGCAGCGGGAGTTCCAGAAGCCTCGATCGGTGGGGCAGTGGTGTTGGCCATGGGCATTGGTATTCAAAACTTTCCTGAAGGAATAGCGGTAGCAATGCCGATGCGTCGGTTGGGAGCCACGCGTCGACGCAGTTTTTGGTATGGACAGTTGTCAGCTGTCGTGGAACCCATATTTGGTGTTTTGGGCGCTGTAGCGGTTTCTTTTTTCACCCCGATGTTACCTTACGCTTTGGCTTTTGCAGCTGGAGCGATGATTTTCGTCGTTGTCGAGGAGGTCATTCCGGAGACGCAACAGGATCGATTTACAGACATTGCCACCATGGGATTTATTCTCGGTTTTGTCATTATGATGATGCTGGATGTCGCTCTGGGGTAATTTTTAACCAAAATATTTATCAAAAAACAGCGTAATGAAACAATTATTAGTGCTTTTAATTTTGAGTACCAGCGTTTTTGCACAATTTCCCTCTGATTCCATATTGGAAGGCAATCAAACACCGACGTATGAAGAATTAATTGATTTTTACCAACAGTTGTCCGGCGAAAATGAGGGAATTACCCTCTATCGAATGGGAGAGAGTGACTATGGTGTTCCAATTTACCTGTGTATATTAAATGCGAAAGGCGATAGTTCCCGTCAGTTTGAAGTTGCGCGCAAATCGACGACGGTATTAATCAACAACGGTATTCATCCCGGAGAACCTTGTGGTATCAACGCTTCCATGCAAGTAGCTCTGGACTACTCAAAAATGTCCCAGGCTGCTCGTGACGATTATCCCGTGGTGGCGATCGTGCCCGCTTACAATGTTGGAGGCATGTATAACCGCGGAGCATACAGCCGTGCGAATCAAAAAGGTCCGCAACATCACGGGTTCCGGGGCAATGCACAACATCTCGATTTGAACCGCGATTTTATAAAAATGGACAGCGAGAATATGTTTACTTTTGCCAAGATTTTCCATGGACTTGATCCTGATATATTTATTGATACGCATACGAGCAACGGAGCAGATTATCAGTATACCCTCACTTATATAACTCCTATTCTGGAGAAATTAGCGCCTTCACTAAAGGAGGTATATGAGCAGAGCATTCTCCCTCACCTCCATAAAGAATTACCGAAAAAATGGGACTATGAGCCATTTCGTTATGTCAATCTTAAAGGAAGAACGCCAGGGGATGGGTTGACCAAGTTCAATGCTACCCCGCGCTATTCCATGGGGTATGCAGATTTATTTCATACCATCAGCTTTACGACCGAAACGCACATGCTCAAAGCTTTTGAGGAACGTGTGCGATCGACTTATGCTTTTATCCTGGAAATAATTGGTTTTGCCACGTCCCAGGGTGAACTTGTTGAAGAAGCGCGTAGAAAGGCCTTTAGTTATGACGCACTTCAAGATTATTTTCCTTCAAATTTTGTGTTGGATAGTATTCCTGATAGCTTGAGCTTCAAGGGGTATGAGTGGAGGAATGAAAAAAGTGCTTTTGCCGACGCCGACCGGTTGTTATATGACAAAGCACAACCTTTTGAGCGAAAAATACCATGGTTTCATAAAATGCACCCCACAGATTCACTTGTCGTACCGAAATTCTATATAGTTGGAAGACAAGAGAAGGAGGTAATTGAACGACTGGCATCAAATGGTATTGAAATGACTTCTGTCGATAAAGATGCGATTCTTGATGTAGAAGTAGATTACATGAAGGAATGGCAGACTACTTCTTCTCCTTATGAGGGACATTTTTTGCATTATGAAATCGTTAAGCGAACGGTGCGGAATAAAGTTGCATTCAAAAAGGGGGATGTCATGATTAGAGTTCAACCCAGAAACAAGCGATTTTTAGCTCATGTACTCTCACCTGAATATCGCGACAGTTATTTTGCCTGGAATTTTTTCGACAGTTATCTTCAGCAAAAAGAGCATTTTTCACCCTATGTTTTTGAAGAGCTGGCCGTTGAATATTTGAATCAAAACGATACACTGAGGGAACGCTTTGAAAAAAAAGTTGCAAATGATGAAGATTTTGCTTCGAATCGCCGTGCACAACTGCAGTACATTTACGAAAACTCGCCTTATCACGAACGCGAACATCTGAGAATTCCTGTTTTTCGAATCCTTCCAGACTGATAAGAACATGACTGAAGGATTTGTATATTATTTGTAAATGATCCAACGATCAAAAGGTGAAAGCAGATATTCATTTAGAAGTCCGATTAGATTCAAACCAATTGAATTATGCCCTCAATCGTGAACACCATCACACAAAAAAAGGCTGAACCCGCAGATTCAGCCTTTTCCTTTAATAGCGTTTGAGATTATTTTACAATACTGATGCGGTCTGTGAATAAAGTTTCGCCATCAGCATTTTGGATATGGAAATAATAAATCCCGTTGTTCCATTGTGTCGTCGAAATCGTCGTTTCTTTCTCGACCACCTCTGTTTGCGCCACTTCTTTGCCCGTAGCATCAAAGATGACGATACTATTGGCTTCTGTTGATGTAATCGCGAAGTGAACATCACCGCTGGAAGGGTTGGGGTAAACGACCACAGCGTCCTCCCAGGACTCCTGATTTAAGCTGGCGTCATCTTCTGAGACAATCATTTCTTTACAGACTACAGACTCTTCACAATCGCCAATTGCTGTGAGGCAAACGGTGTACGTTCCAGGTTCTGCGTAGGTATGCGTCGGGTTAAAATCCGTTGACGTATTCCCATCGCCGAAATCCCATTCGTAACTGTTGGCGTTCGTAGTCAAATTGAAGAAACTGACTTCGAGGAAGTCCGTAGTCGTATTGAATCCAGCAGCGGGGGTGTCGGGATTTGCAACGAGTGTATACGATTCCGTAATTTGACATCCTGAGGCATCCGTGGCAGTTACGGTATATGTTCCATTTCCAAGTCCACTCCAGGTCGAGGAGGCCGGGCCACCATTCCATTGATAGGATACGTTTGTACCACCAGAGACACCGACGCTTATTTCACCATCCTGGGTATCATCGCAAGTTGGCTGGACGAGTGTTTCTGTCATTGAGAGGTTCACACTGTAATCCAAAGTAAAGTTTTCAGTCGCGGAACAGCCGTAGGTGTCCGTTGCCGTGACTTCATACGTTCCCGCATCGAGATTGTTGTATTGCGCCGTAGCAGGTCCATTGAGCCACTGATAGGAGAAGTTTGTACTTCCAGTGGCATTCGCCGTTATTGAACCGTCGTTTTGTCCTGCACAGCTAGGGTCAGTAATATTACCGTTGATTTGTATGTTTGTAACTGAATAATTGAGGGAATAGCTGATGGTCGTATCACATCCACTGCCATCAGTAATTGTCACATCATAAGTTCCCGCGTTGAGGTTATTGATAGAACTGACATTTCCAGCTCCGTTGTTCCATTGGTAGGTGTAACCTGGTGTACCACCAGAAACATTTAAGCTGATGGATCCATCTTGCGCTTCAGAACATTTCGGGTCTTCAACAGTGCTGGCAACATTCATGTTACAAGCTGTACCAGAAGTCAATTCTACACAATAATCTTCGACTTCACCGGATGTAAAGTTTCCGCAAGCAGCAGGGAGCGGATCGGCACCGTAACCCTGATAGGCCATTTGAACGCGCATTCTGGTATTTCCAGGTGTTGCCGTGCCGGGAATATTCATGACATCAGTTAAGGCACCCTGACTGGTATTGCCCTGATCGTAAATAAGCTCTCCCGTATCGAAAGTACCACTTTGATCGAGGTCGAGCCATATACGCGTATACTCAGGTAAAGGTTGTCCATCATTAAAACCTGGCGTCATAGTAAATGGCACGCTCTGACCAATATTCAATGTGATAGGAGACAGGTCTGGCGGACGGTAACCATTATCATCACCGCTGGTCACGAGGTTTCCATCAATTTCCATCGATTCGATCCATTCATTTTGAGATCCCATGAGTGCCATAGGGCTGTTTCCTCCATTGATTTCCTGGAGAATGGCATTCCCGTCTGCCTGACTGATCATAATGGCAGGGATGGTTACATTGGGATCAGATCCCCCCATGACAATCGTTCCATTTGGATCGTCGTTGATAATCACAATACCGCGAGCTCCTGCGTTTTGTGCGTTGAGTGCTTTACTCGTAAAGGTGCAATTCCCCCGCATGGCCACAGCGATATTGTCGTCAATCGCAGCTCCGTTTACCAGCGCGTTACATCCCTCATCACCTGCAGCTGTGCCGTCATCGACAAGTACGAGTTCTCCGTAAGCGAAAAGTTGACTCAAATCTCCTCCCCAGCCATTGGTTCCGTCGAAATTGTAATCTCCGGCGATGGCAGCTGGCGAGTGCACCGTGAATGTATCGGCAGGATCTGCATCAGTTCCAGTGCCGCAATAAGGCAGTTCAATACAGTTTCCACATCCCGTTGTAGTAAATGTAAGCGTGTCGGAAGCAGAACTCGTGTCATTTCCGCAATCTGATTCAATGTACACTTCATAAGTTGTACAGGATGTGAGTCCATTGAAAGTGTAGGATAAATTCGAGGTATTATAACCGGACCAATTTCCAGACCCTTCTTCCTGAATGAAAATATCGTAGCTATTGGCATCGGGAACATCATCGTATGCTATAGTGGCATCAAAATCGTTCACTGAGTTTGTCGTTAGATTCTGCGGTGGAGTACAGGAGCTACACGTTTGATTCATTAACAGGTCAATGGAGTTTTTTGCATTGATTCTACCACCGGAAACTGTTCTCGATTGCAGGTGTGTAGATTGATCTACACCATTCATGAGGGCGGATTTAACCATATCTGCAGTTCCCTGGGGATCCGATTGCACTAATGACATGAAATTGGGGCAGGGAATACTGTACATCAATCCAATAACTCCTGCTGTCAGGGGACTCGCAAACGAGGTTCCATTCGTATAGCTGTACCCACCATTCCCGTCAGTAGTGTAGATGTTATCTCCCGGTGCAGCTACATCTATTGTCTGATCACCATAACCGGCAAATGTAATTTGATCTGTGTCATCCGTAGCTGTCACGCCAACCATATAATCAGAGGCACATCCTGTAGGCATATCACCTTGAACATCGACGTCATAGCTGCTGTTCGTTGTAGCGCCACAATTCAGAATACCAGCTTGCCCCAGGTCATCATAAAAACTACACCAAATCGGGTAGTTGGATGGATCCGCCTGATCAATACCCCATGAAGCATTCGTTGCCACAACAAAGGCACCGTCAGCTCCATTACTCTGATTCCAGATCGTACGGGCATTTAGTGGATAGTCATAAGCAGCAATAACGTTAGCCTCAGTCAGTGGGGTGTGTCCCGCAACGACCATGATTTTGACATTCCAGTTGGCTCCAGCAACACCCTGACCGTTATCACCCTGTGCACCTATCATTCCGGCCACAGCTGTTCCGTGGTTCCCCGAACCGATATTGTCGTCATTACTTTGAGCATTCCATCCGTTGTAATCATCAACGTAGCCATTGCCATCGTTGTCGACACCATCATTGGGCGTCTCATTCGTATTGATCCAGTGATTATTCTGCAAGTCGGGATGTCCCATAACATCAGCTGATTCAATAACACAAACAACCACATCATCGCCGTTAGCCGTTGTTCCCCCCGTGGTCGTATCCCAGGCGAGCTCAGAATCAATGTTTTGGTGTTGCCACTGGTTTCCGTAATCGGGATCATTGGGAGCTACCCGCATTTGAACTTCGTGATTGGCTTGAGCCAAAAATACTTCCGGTATATTTTTCATTTCAGATAGAACACCGGGGACGTCTGTTTCTTCATCGTCAAATTCGAACAACCAAATGTCTGTCCGCTTCGAAAGCACGCGCTCCAATTTTACGCCGAAGTGCTGCGGCATTTGTCTTTCGACTAAATAAGGATCATGACCGTCCTGCATCCGAACAATGACTTGATTGGAAATGTAAGGTTTCTCTGAATCAGCGTTCTGTCCAAACGAAAAATTGAGTAATCCAAGGATTAAAATAAAGAAGGGTAATAATCTACTGATCATATTAAAATAATTTAACAAAATTTAGCGCTCTAAATTTAAAGCTTTCTTCTTGTAAATAAAAATGACTTTGCTGAACGGTGTATGTAAATGTTAAAAGGAGGGTTAAGGGATATATTTGCCGAAAATTGTCACAATAAGGACGTTTTCAAGAGATATTTACAACAGTTTTTGTTTGATGGAATTAATCGCCTCGAAAAATTTGATTCATTGTTTTCTGTGTTTGATAAACTCTTACATTTACGATGATAAAAAATGTAACATTATGAAGAGAATTATTGGAATATTAGGATTATTATTGACGGCCTCCTACGGGAGTGCTCAGGTTCAGGTTCCTGCCTTAAGTCCTGAGGCAGAAGTAGAACAAACCATCGGTCTATCGGAAGTAGAAATCGAATACTCGCGACCATCAGTGCGCGATCGTGAGATTTTTGGTTCGCTTCTTACTTACGGGGAATTATGGCGATTAGGAGCCAACAAAAACACGACAATTTCCTTGTCAACAGAGGCAACTATAGCTGGTGAAGCTGTAGCAGCTGGAACGTATGCGGTCTATGCGCGTCCCGATAAGAAGTCTTGGAAAATTTATCTGTACAGTAAAACGGAGAATTGGGGTGTACCTGATGAATGGGACGAAAGTAAAGTCGTGGCGACACTGGAAGCGGAAGTACAGGATGTTGAACAAGTGGAGTCGTTGACACTGGGCTTTGAAGAGCTTACGACGAAGACGTGCGATTTCTTTATCGCCTGGGAATCGTCTAAAATTGTCCTTCCGATGGAGTTTCCGACGGAAAAACTTACAGAGGAAAGTATTTTAGCGACAATGCAGGGTGAGGAGATTAATGAGCGCGATTATTATGGAGCGGCTTCATACTATTTGAATGCAGAGAAAGAACTGAAATCAGCCTTGGAATATATCAAAACAGCTATAGAAATGCGCGGCGAGGAAGCTTTTTGGTATTTGAGAAAGCAGGCGCTTATCGAGTACAAATTAGGCATGAAAGAAAATGCGGTTAAAACAGCAAAACGATCGTTAGAAAGCGCCAAAAAAGCAGATAATTCGCGATATGTTGAAATGAATCAAACATCAATTGAAGAGTGGGAGACCGAATAATTTGCTAACATTTAAATGTATTGAATGCCGTTTGCTTTTTGTGAACGGCATTTTTTTATACCTCTTCGCCGGGAAATGCCGATTGGTATTCGTCATAGCGTATGAAGATATCCCGCACGTAATTGTACGTCTCCGTCCCTCTCAGGTAACCGTAATAACATTTGGGATCGTGATAGTACTTCGGTTGCGAAAGTCGCTGAATAAAGACTTCGACGTTTTCGTCCCACACCAAAGGATCTTTGCCGTATTTCTTAGCGAGGCGCTGAGCATCTAAAATATGACCGCGTCCGGCATTGTAGGTTGCAATCGTAAATTTTAATCGTTGAAGACTATCTGGAATCGTTTCCCACTGGCTGTAATCGTCAGCGAGTTTTTTAGCACCACCTTTTATTTGCACAATCGGCGGAGAATCCGGGAATACACCGTATGCCGGTCCTACGCTGGGCATGAATTGCATGAGACCATAGGCACCCGCCCACGATTCTTGTTTTAAGCGAAATTTAGATTCCTGAAACATCAAGGCGGCGATGAGTCGCCAGTCCCAGTTGTATTCCGTGGCGACATTTTTGATGATGTCATCATAAGGAGATATTTTGTTACCACCGATTGAAGAATACTGGTTTTTAGATTTTCTCGAAAATTGCGAGATATTCAAGTACTTGTGTTTGATGTATCTGTATGTTGAAGTTTTCATGAAGTCATCTAACCACGCATTGAGTTTTTTGCGCAAGATAGGACTACTCTTTCGCACACCAAAGGCAATCTTTTGCTTTACACTCAATTCCAGCTCTGCATCAATGTCGGGGAAGAATCGCTGATTGAGCAATGCTACGTTTCTATCCGTAACAGTATAGTCGATAAAATCATTGGCCACCATTTCGATGACATCTTCCGGGATGACATTTCCATCGAGCGGTTGCAGAAAAATGGTGTCACCCAATTCATTTTGCAGATTGATGAGGCGATCGTAATAGCTCGAGTTTTTCCAGACGTGTATTTCTTTTTGAGCGAGTTCTGCCGGATCGCGTATAAGATCTTTTTCCCATTCTCTCTTTCTGCGTTCCCTCCAGTCTTCTGGTTTGCGTTGAACGAGCACTTGAGAGGTACGTATATAAGGTGTAGAAAAATCGATTTTCTTTCTTCGGTCCTTGGTTATGGTATAATTACATGAAATTAAATCGCCCTCACCGCCGTTGAGTTTTTCAGTGATTTCATCTAAATCTTTGACAATTTTGATGTGAAGTTTCACTCCAATTTCACGGGCAAATTCATTGAGGATCTCATATTCTAAACCCATTTTTTGACCGCGATAAATGAAATAACTGTTCGCACTGTTTTCGACAAGAACAGTCAATTTGTTATTCTCCAATATGTCATTGAGGTCATTGTGTTTTTCTTCCGGGACACTCCCTACTACCGTTCTTTCCTTCGTTTGAGAATGCTGACATTGATACGATAAAGTCAGCGTTAATAGAGTCAATAAAAATGTAATATGTCTGTAATATGTTTTCCTCAAAATAGTGATGTCTTTCTTAAATATACGAAAATAATCTGGAAAGTGTTGCTTTTGGCGCGTTGAATTTGGTCAACTGTGCGGGAAATGACGGCGCGCATCTTGCATAAAACACTCAAATGCTTCGAAAATGTCTTGCTGAAAAAAGTGATAGACGATCGGTGCGGTATCGAGATTATTCTGAAAACTAATGCGTTTGGACAGCCCATAACATGCCATGTCGAGCCCTTCTAAAGAGCGGTAGCGAAGGATCCAGTTTTTCTCTTCAATCAATCGAATCAAGAAAATAAATGAATCGGGATATTTGAAGTTTTTGGAAGATGGAAAGTTTAGATTTTCTTCGTCGTGGGTAAAGCGGAAAAAATCGTTCAAAAATTCAGGAAGTGCGCGATGACAATATTTGGTCCAATATTGCGCCAGGAGGTGATCGATATACAAATCTATGGCAATACCGGCAATTTTTGGGAGGTCTTTCGCCAATATTTTTCGGAGCTTTCGTATAGCGGGGTGATGATCAAAATAATCATCAATCTCCCGGTGTAAACGAACACCCCGGCGAACGACTGAAGGTAGTTTATCAAACTGGCGACCTTTAAAAAAATCTCCGTACAAATTAGCCAACATAAGTGAATGCTGGTCATCTGAGAAATAAAGATGTCCCAGGTAATTCAATGCTTTTGTTGACTAATAGATGAATTTCCCTTTCTTATCCCAGATGAGGTCGTATTTGAGCGCCAGTTCCAACGCGCCAACTGATTTTGAAGCCGGCAGCATCGTGTTAATATTGGAGTCATAAGACAGCGCAATCGTCATCCCTTTAAATGTATACTGAAAATTAGCTACCACGGCATCTTTTATCCGGTGATAAATACCGAATGAGAAAATTGTGGGCTGAAAAAACAACGTTCGCTTTGAAGGTTCCTGCAGGTAGAAGTCAAAATTAGAACCAAACATAATATTGCGATTGGGTCCCTGAAACATGGCGATGACCTGTGGTGATATTCCAAATGTACTGTTGTCAAATTTGTAATTTGCACCAGCTTGAGCAGTGAATCGTCGCGCCAGATTATCGCGTATGTTAAAGTCTAATTTGGGCTGAAGAATGTGCTGCGTAGCAAAGCCAAAGTATATTTTGCGCGTATTATCCTCCTTGTAGTTGTAAAAAACACCGGCACCTAAATCAAAATTAGCTACGCTTGCATTGGCTACATTTTCCGATGGCTGGCTGTTATTGAATTCGTAACCGTTCCATTGGGATTCCCAAGTGAAATTTCCAGGGGATATGGATCGTTGATACATTCCGGGTGAAACACCGACCGACATGAAGTTATTTTCGTTGAAAAAGAGGTGATAGGCGATGGGGATGGTGAATTGATTGTTACTATAGCGTCCGTCACCACTCATGTCATTCATGAAAGATCCTCCAATGCCGAGGTAACCATTTCTCGTATCAGAACGAAACAATTTACCTTCGATACTCCCGGAAATAGTTTGATACGGCTTGTCCGTCACCGTGAAGTACTGGTATCTAAAA
This sequence comes from Bacteroidota bacterium, assembly GCA_051745635.1. Lineage (GTDB taxonomy): Bacteria > Bacteroidota > Bacteroidia > Flavobacteriales_D > Crocinitomicaceae > Brumimicrobium. The sequence goes on along the minus strand of JBNJEH010000006.1, from coordinate 36,031 downwards.
TTAGTAAAAAGCTGCATGTCGTTATCGTTTGTAGCAACTGCAGCGGGGTTGTGTTGCATATTATTGTGGAACCACATGCTGAAATTTCTTCCCTGTTGAGACCAGGTTGAAGTAACAGAAAATAGTATTATACTCGCAATTATATATTTCATGACTCTTGCAATTAGCTTTATTTAATTAAGGTTGTATTTCCACTTTTCTCACCACTTGTTCCGTCGATGAGGTCGTATTTTAGCGTCCAAACAAATACGCCCTGATTCAGCGGTTCACCATTCAGTGTTCCGTCCCAACCCTCACTGAGATCTTTTGATTCATACACGAGTTGTCCATAACGGTTGTAAATCTTAAATTCAATCGATACAATTCCGAGACCGAGTACTTTGAGGGAGTCGTTGACTCCATCGTTATTCGGAGAGAAAGCTGACGGGACATCCACGACGTCTTCAAAATTCACAGTTACGAGAACGGTATCCCTTCCGATACAGCCATTCATACCTTCTACTGAAGCGTAATAGGGCGTAGTGAGCAATGGCGTTGCAAGTGCACTGTCACAGGTTGGCGTAACACATTCTACATTATCATTCGGATCCCAGAAGAAATTGCCGGGATCGATTTGTTCGTATTCTATGGAGGCTGCACCGCCAATATCAATTGTTGTATCACCCCAGGCATCAATCGCCGGAAGAACCATAACTTCAACAGTCTGCGTGGTGTCGTCTGTTCCGAAATCATTAGAAACGGTGAGCGTTACATCGTAAGTTCCTGTTGTATCAAAACAAATATTTGTTGGATTCTGTTCCGTTGAGAAAGCCGGAGTGGCACCTTCAAACGTCCAATTCCAATCAGTTGGATCACCTGTCGTTTCATCTGTAAAGTCGATGCAGTCGAACCTGCAAATGGAAAGCGTATCTGTTGAAAAGCTCGCTTCAGGAGCACTGCCACAAGTGTCTACTGTAAGTGACTGCGTTATTTGATCAGTTCCATCCGCATCGGTCACCTCCAAAATCACATCATATGTACCGGGTGTATCAAAGCAAATATTGGCAGGATTCTGATCCGTTGAAGTTGCAGGCGTACCACCGTTGAATGTCCAGTTCCAGTCTGTAATTCCATTCCCTGAAGAGTTATCTGAAAAATCTATGCAGTCTTCTGCACACAAATTGTTCGAACCAGGAGTGAAATCTGCAGTCGGACCGCTGTTACAAGTGGCAACATTAATAGATTGCGTTGCGATATCTGTGCCATCATCGTCCGTAACTTCCAGTGTGATGTCATAGGAACCAGCTGTATTAAAACAAATATTGGTAGGGTCTTGATCAGTTGAAGTTGCTGGAGTACCGCCATTGAACGTCCAGTTCCAAGCGTTGAGATTATTGCCAGTAGAGTTGTCAGTAATATCGATGCAATCACCCTCACAGATATCTGTTGCACTCGGTGTGAAATCAGCAGTAGGTGATTGTGACGAAGCTCCGAAGGTTAGGCTCAACAATAGGAGTGTAACTAGTTTTTTCATAATTAATACGATTCTTGGTTGTATTATTCTAAGTTCCAAAACTAAGTAATTTTCTTTATTTATCTAAATAAATCAATACGGATTTGCAATTCTTCCTGAAAATATGTGGAAACAGTTGCACCAGTACAGTCGTTTAACAGTGGTTTCGGGAGGTGGCATTTTTGTTTGAATCCTTTAGAACATAGTGTTGAACAATTTCATCGAGTTGCTGTTGCAGCTGTATCGGCGGGGGCTGAAAATCTCTTTTGTAGGAAAAGTCTGTTGCTCTAAAGCAATTATTATTTTTGTAAAAAAAGAGAACGTTATGCTGGGGCTAAAATTACCAACGGATCCGCGCTGGGTAAATATTGTTGAAAAAAATATTGAGGAAATCTTAACCGATCACGCTTATTGCGAGCAAAAGGCGGCATCAAATGCGATTACGGTAATAGTAAAATTTCCACAATACCCCGATGTCGTTGAAGCCATGGGCGAATTAGTCAAGGAAGAAATGGAGCATTTTCAAATGGTACATCGCGAATTGCGCAAACGAAATTTAAAGTTGGGCAGAGAGCGCAGGGATGAATATATACATGACTTGTTGGCATTCATTCGGAAAGGTGGGGGCGAGGAGCAACAATTCGTCGAACGCATGCTATTTGGAGCAATGGTAGAGGCGCGGAGTTGTGAGCGATTTCGTCTCTTATCTGAACATATTTCAGATGCTGAACTGCGCGTTTTTTACAAAGAACTCATGGAGAGCGAAGCAAGGCATTACACCATGTTTTTAAATTTCGCCCGCAAATATGCCCGCAAGATTGATGTCGAACGCCGATGGCAGGAATTTCTCGACTATGAAGCCGAACTGATGGAGCGTTACGGCAAAAAGGAGACGATGCACGGGTAGGTATTTTGAAAATCACCTTTTGGTAATTGTACAAGAATACTTCTCTTTTATTATATTCACGGTTTTATTCATAAAATCATCGACCAATGGCGGGTAAATTAGATTTAAAACGATTATTTTCAAAGCACTGGATACATTTGCTGGCAGTGGGTTTATTTTTTCTGGTAACCCTGATTTATTTCAGACCACAATTCAGTGGTCAATTCCTGAAACAACATGATATAGAGCAGTATAAAGGGATGTCTAATGAAGTTGCTCACTTCCGGACGGTGGAAAATGAGGAGCCCCTCTGGACAAATTCCATGTTCGGGGGAATGCCGACCTATCAGATTTCCACCAAATACAAAGGCCGATGGATCAAGGAAGTAACCGATGTTCTTCGGTTGGGGATGAAATCTCCGGCCGGACTGTTTTTTCTCTATTTGATCGGATTTTATATCATGCTGCTCTGTATGCGCGTTGATCCAAAACTGGCTATTTTTGGTGCATTTGCATTTGCTTTTTCCTCCTATTACATCATTATTCTGCAAGCAGGACACAATTCTAAAGCCGCTACCATCGGTTTGATGGGTCCCGTGATTGGAGCGTTTTATATGGCTTACCGCTACAATCTGAAATGGGGTATTTTATTATCGGCGCTATTTATGTCCATGCAGCTCAGTGCCAATCACTTTCAGATCAGTTACTATCTCGGAATCGTGTTGGTCGGATTTGGTATAGCCGAATTCGCTCGTGGTATCCAAAAACAACAATGGAAGCGGTTCCTGACTGCTACTGGAGGGATTTTGGTAGCCTATCTTTTCGCCCTCGGTATTAATTACGGGAATATTACCCTGACGAATGATTATGCAAAACACACCACTCGGGGAGGCAATGACATTACGATTAATCCTGATGGTACATCGGCGACATCTTCTACGAATACCGGTCTCGATAAAGATTATATAACGCAGTGGAGCTACGGCATCAGTGAATCCATGACATTGCTTTCGCCATACGTTAAAGGAGGGTCGAATAACGCCATCAAAGACAGCCCATTTTCGGACTTACTCAAGGATAAAGATTTGCGGAGAAAAGCGAGCCTCGTGGCAAAAAACGATGTGTACTGGGGGGCTCAACCTTTTGTTTCTGGCCCCGTTTACCTTGGGATTATTGTGTTCTTTCTCGCTTTGATGGGTATGATCTATCTTCAAGGACCCTTGAAGTGGTCACTGGCGGGTGTGGCCGTGCTAGCATTGCTACTGTCCTGGGGGAAGAATTTCATGGGACTCACGGACTTTTTCCTCGATTATATTCCGGGGTATAATAAGTTTCGCGCCGTAACGATAATACTGGCGATTGTCGAATTGATCATTCCGTTGTTGGCGGTACTTTTCCTGCGCAAATTATTTAAAGAACGCGAGCGCATTAAAGCAAATATACGTCCTTTTTACATTGGAGCAGGTGGCTTATTGGCCGTTATGGTGATTTTAACCTTTACAGGATTAGGTGACGGGTATTTATCTCCCAGGGAGCGGGATTATATCTATAACTATGAGGATCAGGTGCGCAATCAGCTCATGAATGAAGATCCGCAGCGCCTGAAACAAAACGATATTGACGTCAACAATCCCCAGCAAGTAAATCAAGTTGTGCAACAACAGATGGAGCGCGTCGATAAACAGTTTGATGCGTTAGTTGATGTGCGCAAATCCATTTACCGCTCCAGTATGGGACGTTCGATTTTATTTTTACTGGTTGGTATTATTCTCGTTTTGATTTACTTGCGCATTCAGGTTCGGAAGGAATGGATTATTGCCGGACTTGGCGTGTTTACGATCATCGATTTGGTGCTGGTGGACTTGAATTACCTCAATAATGAGAAATCTGGTCGTTCCGGTTATGTTCACTGGATGGATGAAGCTGATTTTAATTATCCCATACAGCCGACGCAGGCAGACAAGCAAATTTTACAAACAGAATTATCGGATCGCCCGGAATTGAAGCAAAAGATTGATGCCATTGGTTCGAATAGTGAGCGTGGTCGTCGTTCGCGCAGCAATCCGAACAAAGTATGGTCAGAGAAGTTTCAAACGTTGAACTTGAACTCCAACTATCGGGTGTACAATGCATCGAGTGGATTTAACTCCTCGCGCGACGCGTATTTTCACAAAGCTCTGAATGGTTATCACGGCGCAAAATTGCGGCGCATTCAGAACGTGAAGGATTTTCACATCGATGAAGGTAACATGGATATATTCAACATGATGAATGTTAAATATTTTATCCAGCGCGATGGCGTACGAGAAAATCCGGGTGCTTTAGGAAACGGCTGGATGATACAGGAGTTAAATGTTCAACCGCACCCCAATCAGGAAATATTGGCCCTGGGCAATTTATATATAGTTCAGGACGAAGGTGATAAAACGCTTTATGTGAATGGAAAAGAGCAATCTTCCGACACCATTTCAGGTCGCGAAAGAATTGTACTTTACGGCGGAGACAGCATTCCTGTGGATATTGAGGATGCCGTTCGTTCAGGTGTTGCTGCAAAATATGTGGAAGATGTTAAGGGAAATCGTTCCTGGATGCCAGAACGCGAGTTGAAAAAGGATACCACGAACAGTTTTACTCCACTGTTGTCGATTCGAAAGATCCACGATTTTGAACCGCGTCGGGAGGCCATTATCGCAGAGGAAGCAGCACAAGAGCTATCTTCATTGACTTATTCTGGTCAGGGATCTATCGAGATGAAGGACTATGCTCCCAATAAGATTGTCTACGATGTTCAAGCCGACGGTGAACAGTTTGGTGTATTTTCGGAGGTGTATTACCCGGACGGATGGAAAGCTTATATTGATGGTGAGGAAGTCGATATTCACCGCGTGAATTATTTACTGAGGGGAGTAGTATTGCCTTCTGGTGATCACGAACTGATATTTGAATTTGACGAGCCGCGTTTTGACCGATCGAATACGATAGCTATGACAGGCTCGATCCTGCTATTCGGTTTAATGATTTTCTTTTTCGCCAGAGACTATCTTTTACCGAATAAAAGAGTTAAAGAGAAAGACTGACTAATGGAGCTCCATAAATTGAGTGAGCGCATTTTCGTATAGTGTCTGAATTCGGTCTGCGGAGAAATCCTCCTGTATCTGTCTGAAATCTGTCGCGGGGAGATCGTCAGTCAGGAACAGGTTGACGACTTGTTCTGATAAATCTTCAGGTGAATGATATGGGAACAGAACTTTCTTCAGCGAATCATCTATGGGATAAACGGCACGAATGAATCCAGGTTTGTTGTATTTTACGACATCATTAATTGCACCGGAGATTTTTGTATAACCATACCACTCCGTATAAATGGTATATCTCGTTTTTATTTTTGAGGGAATAATTAAAAAGTCAGTTCGCGCTATTTCGTTCTGGAAGACTTCCTCATTTACAAAACCCTCAAAGTGCTTTAATTCTGCATATTCATGCGTGTATGCTTTCAGAGATTTCAATATACGATTGCCGTAAGTTGTATTTGATGCACCCAAAAGAACGAGCTCAACTTTCTTCTGAAGATTTCTGGTCTTTTTAGCAATTATTTCAAACGCTGAAATGATCTCCTGATAGTTTCTGTTTCTTGGATCAATTTTACCTACTACTGTTAGCGTAATTTTATTGAAATGCGCTTTTTGCTGAGGCTCTTTCCGCAGCTCCTGGTTGGTATAGACCAATGGAAGCGCAATACATTGTTTTTTATCCAGGTTGAAATGATTCACAGCATACTCTTTTAATTTTTCAGAAGAGAACGCATAGCCATCTGCGTTTGCGATGAATCTTTTCATCTGTCGATGTGCGCATTTACCAATAACCTGGCGAAAAAAATGAGAGAAATCTTTCCACATATAATAGGGATTGAATATGGGACTGTAAGTATTGCTGAGCCGGTTGAAATTGGCATTGGCATTATGAATGCGAATGATTTTCTGCGGTTTAAGACCGAGGTTGTTGTAGAGCTTAAATCTTGAGGCTGCCGTATTAAATAAAATGCAATCGGCACTGTTTATAACGTGTAGATGTTCTGTCAGGCATTTTTTTACGGCATTGCGCCTGCATGTGTAAATTGAAAAATGAGGAGGAAGGTCTTGTTGTTTAAAACCGACTTTACTCCAAATTTCCTGAGTAGTAAAGATATCCACATCAAAAATTCCGTTTTCGAGAATCTTACACGTATTTCTCAGGACTTCGGCGTGATAATCAAACTCTATTATGATCAGTTTTTTAGTCATTGTAAAAATCCAGAATTTTAGTGTTTAATCTTTTTAGCTGACTTTTCACGTATTTTTGTTCAGCTTCGGTCATTCGGTCGTCGATCTTATTTTGTTTCCTTATTGTGTTCGTATTGTTTTGTTTCCAGCTTTCATCTGATTGCTGTACATCTTTTGCTGTTTTTTGAAAGTTTAAAAGATTATCACTATAAGATAAGCCTAATTGTTCACACACTTGCTCGATCGTCTCTCTGGGTGCCTCGACGATGTTCTCATATCGAACTAAATGGTGGTTGTTTTTTTTGATATTTGCGTCCGTTATTTTTATTTCGCGAAGATAGCGTTGCGTAGCTTTTTTTATAGTGGATTGATTAAAACTTCCCGGGTGTTGCTTGCTAACCTGATAGATTGCAGCTATGTTGGCGATCGGTTCCCGAACCATGTGCAAAAAGTGAACATTTTTTGTGTTTTTTTCGATGAGATCCGTATAATGGAGATGAAGCGGTGTTTTTTCGAGCCAGGTACTTTTTTTAGAATGTTCTGCGATGCTGTCATAAACAGAGATGATATATTGGCACCAGGCATTGAGATCTCTCGGATCACCTTTGTACGGTTCGTATATATCAGGTAATTGAATATCAGCCAAAAAGGATCGAATCAAATCGTTGTGTTGCGGTTTTAGTTTATGGATGGCCCGAAGCCATTTTTGTTTGGGTAATGATCGATCAAAAAAATGACTCTCAGGAAAGGTTGCGACCTCCCGATGATTACCAATTATGCTTTGCAACAGCGTAGTTCCAGAACGCGCAATCCCAACAATAAATATCCGTTTTTTCTCCATTTTAATAAATCTTAAAATCCACTTCTCCTTTTGCGTACCTGTAGCCTTCAATAAAACTATCAATTTCGTTTTTTGACAAACGTTTTTTATAGACCTGAAGCTGATTTTCCGGCGTCCTATTCGTTTCATATCCAGCACCTCGCTTAAACTTGGAAAGCATGAATTTTTCCGTGTCTTTTGAGTAGGGAATTCCCAATTGATCAAAAATAGGAGGTACCTTTACTTCCGGGGAAGTCATTAAATCTTCATAATCGATTGCAACAATGGAACTGAATTGGTCGCAATAAGCCTGTATCACTTTATAAAATCCACCAATTTGATATCCAGCGATAAATGCTGCGTCTCTTTCTCCGGGATTGATAGAAGGTATATTAAAATCCTCGAGCAATTGATGTCTATCGTAAAGTTTTCGGTCTTGATCAGGCATATTCAAAGTGACGTAACTGGAGTAAATATTCAGTGGATTGCGAAAAATAAATACCGGTGTGAAATCGAGTGCGCGGATCAAAAATGGAATGCTGAGAAACCCATGAACAGATTTTACAATTACATCGCGATTGCTTTTTTTTCCTTTCACAAATGTGTTGGCCATAACCTCCCACAACTTTGATGGATTTTTATATCCCGTTCCATAGTTGCTTAAGTTTTCCTGAACCTTTTGCATGTTCATACCCGATAGCTTAAAACATAGCTTATTTCCGATGCTGGAATTTTCATGAATAGTGAAGTTCAAAGCTAACGAGAACAATTTTTTATAGTTTTCGTCGGTCGCAGTTTGATTAAAATAGGGGTAGCGATGCAGGCCAGCTTTAAATACAAGCCCCAGGAATGAATTTGCCTCGTTGTCGGGTTCGTGGACCAGCCGAAAATTGTTGTCGCAGGACAATAACTCAGATAACCATGTAGTTCCGCTTCGGGGTAAGCCAAATAAAATAATTTTCCTTGAAGGTGTACTCATTTAAAAGCTTTTCACGAACATTAATATAATTCAATTTATTTTAATCGACGCAGAAGTTTGTCCAGCATGTTGTTTAATTCTTCGGAAAACTTCATTCTGTAAAATAGGGGAAAGCAAATGCTTCCTAATAATAAAGAATAGATAATGGCACTTGTAAGACCATTGACGATAACGAGGCTTTGAAAAAAGCTCACAAGAACCAATCCTACTGTTAATGTGATCGAAATGTACAATGATTTTTTTGAAAAAGGATGAATGCCGAGTACTTTGTATATAAAGATCGTCTTTATTCCATTTAGAATAAAAAGAGAAGCACTCGTGGCTATTGCAGCTCCTGTAATACCATAATCTTCGATTAGCCATAGGTTTAAAGCGATGTTAACAATAGCGAGTAAAAACAAAAACAGGAGGTTGTACCTGTAGTATTTTGAATAAACAATAATGACGTTGTTAATGCTCGTCATGAGATCAAAAATCTTTGAAAGTCCCAGGAAAAGTGCAGAATACACAAAAGGTAACAAGTCGTCACCATTTCGCATGAAATCCAACACAAAATAGATATTGAGCCAAATGAACAGAAAGATAATCGTTCCAACTGCCATCAAACTGTTTGAGCTTTTTTTATAAATCAGCGCTATTTGAGATATGTCTTCATTTTCAAAGCTCTCGGAAACAATAGGTCTGCTAATTTGATTGATAGAAGACATTGGGATAATCATGAGGTTAATCATAAACAAAAATGTGCTGTAATATCCGACGGAGACTTTGTCTACAAGTGTCCCAATCATGAATATATCGATTTTATAGGCGAGTAGTATGCCGAGGTAGTTCAGTCCCCCGAAAATCCAAAAACTGAAAAATTGTTTTTTTACTGAGCGCGGTAAGCGTTTCCAGCTCCATCCGCTGATGTCTAATCCTCCCAGAATGATTAGATAAAAATACATCGCGATGATCGCCAACAGGTAGAATAATATCAGCAGGACGCCGGTCCATTCACTGTCAAGTACACCAAAGTAGGAAGAAACGACGAGTAAAATCAAAAACAACTTGAAACCAATTCTCGTAATAATTTCAGGTACTACAATTCTTCGAATATTCGCAGCGTGCAGTTGAAATATTGTAAAGTAAATCATGACGACTGCCAACAAATAAATATAGACGACAGACTGCGATTGAATGTTAAATTGTTGAATAAATGAAAATTCCTTGAAAACAAAAATGAACACTAACAGCAACAATGACATTGCTACGATCGTCAATGTGGAAATGATCAGGACAAGTCCCAGGACGCCTTTAATGTTGTTTTTCTTAAAATACGGATAAAATTTATTGATGAGCGCCGTACTGCCCTGACGCAAAATGGGTGTTAAAATAATGGCACTGGATAGCCAATATTGAATGGTGCCGTATAATTCCCAATCGAGCGGATAAATAAAGAGCGTGGCAAAAAAGCCAATAATGACCCCGGTGTAATTTACCAGACTCCCTTTTATACTTTGTCGTTCAATTATGCCCATATCGACAGCAACTATTTATCCTTTAGAGCTCCAAAAATAACAATATAGACAAGTTCATGGCTAAAAATCAATTTTCAAAATGTATTTTGTTATTTTCGTGGTTGATAGTAGTTTGACCAAATTTATATACAAACCATGGCGCTCAAAAAAAATAGTTTAATCATTCAGGTTTTCCTGGTTATCTTTTTTCTGTTGTTCCTGTCGATCAGTATAGCGATCCTTGTGCAGCCGCTAAACGTTTTGCATTATACGCAATACTGGATTCTCAGTGGAACGGCGTTTCTTTGTTTGCAATCGGTTAGAATGGCGCGTCGTGCCAACAGTAACCGCTCTTTTCTGCTGATTTTTGCGCTGTTTAACCTTTTTCTTTTCTCCGTACCGTTCATAGGGGTTTTTGATACAGCTGTTTTTGAATCGCTCTGGGAGTATTACTTTGCTGCTATACTATTGCTTATAGCTGTCGATCTTCTGTTGTTGAACCGCTTGGTCTCGGGACGTCTCAAGGCACGATTTTCAGACCTGTTGCTGATGTTGTCCTTTTTGATACTGCTGGGATTGAGTGTCAATGTTTTATTTCAGCTTTTTGATCCTTTTTCTTACACTGCACATATCATCTTTGCCAGTTTTATCACTTTATCTATTTTATTCAAACTGATCGACCTCAAAAAAATGGGACAAGTATAAATCATCAATCAAAATAGGTTCCAAAGCCTGCTATTCGGCTTCTCCAGTAGGAAGATTGATAGATGTCGACGATAGAAATGCCCACAGAAGAACTTGCGTGAATCATTTGAATACTTCCGTTGTTCGTTGAGTAAACGATGCCAACATGTGAAATGCCACTTCCATTGTCGAAAAAAACAAAATCGCCGGGCTGAACATGCTTGCGCTTGATTTTCTTTGCCGATTTATATTGATCTGCGGCCCGCCGATCGATGCTTTGATTGAGTTCCGTCGTCATCAAATATCGCGTAAATCCACTGCAGTCAAATCCTTCCGGGGTTTCTCCCGCCCATTTGTAGGGTACGCCGAGGAGTTCTTCGCCCCGACTCAACAATTGACTGCGCACACTGGATTCAGTAGTCGATTGTGGTTCAAGTTCAATTTTTTCGGTCGGTACTGATGTTGCCTTGTCTTCGGGTAGCGAGGTCACTTCCGGGACGTCAGCAAAGAGGTCGTTGATAAGATGCTGAACTAAATCGAAACGGTCTTTCTTCCCTTTATCTTTGAGTGTTTCTAACCAGGACCTCAAATCCTTTTTTAAGGCACTCACTTCATACTGGTGCGTTTCTAGTACTGCTCTTCCTTCGTGCGTGCGCTGCATTCGTTCAAAAGTGCGTCTTGCTTCGATAATGGCGTATTTATGGCGCCTTAGCCAGCCTTCATTTTGAGCGAGCTGCAGCTTGGCCAATGCCAAATAATAGTTAGGAATCAAGGAAAAGTCGTAATCCGGTTTGTCGAGCAACCTCCGGGCTTTTTTATAGACACTTCTGTAGTGCCCCTGGTCGTAGCGTATTTCCAGCTGATCGAAAGCGAGTACCTGGGCATGCCCGCGATGATGCAAAAGGGGGACGAATATCAAAAGGAGTAACCCATTGATTACAAAAACGCGAAGATTGATTTTGCTGCTTTTCATATTATGTTTATCGCCAACGGACTAAATTGCCACTCAATCCATCTAATATTGGTACGCAAACGCTAAGTAATGGAATTATCAGATTGAAATGTATGGGCTTTTAAGTTTCATTCAACAAACCAGTGTTGAATAATTGTTTTCAAATTCGATCAAGTTGTTGGGAACAAATGTTTTGGCAACTCTAATTGCAGTGTTGATTTCATTCATTTACTATTTTAGAACATTTTTGTAATTACTTCACCAAACATTTCATTATATTGTGCGTTCTCATTTAGAGCAAGCGTTTTTGGACTTATTTTTGTTCAGGAATTGTGCAAAAGTTATACTATGAAAAAATTATTTTATATCGTTTTTATCTTTTCTATTCATCTTGTTTTTTCTCAGGATGATCCGGACATGCGCAGATTATACGAAGTATTTACCTACGCAGAGCGAATGTACGTGGATGAGGTGCCCAGCAAAAAGATCAGTGAAGCGGCGATCAATGCGATGCTCGAGGAGCTCGATCCGCATTCTACATACATTCCCGCAGAAGAGGTTCAACAGGCCAATGAACGCATCAACGGCAGCTTTGAAGGGATTGGCGTGCGCTTCAATATATTGAAAGATACGTTATTGGTGGTCAATCCAATTCCGGGCGGACCTTCGGAAAAACTCGGTATTCAGGCTGGTGATCAAATCATTGAAATTGATGGTGAAAACGTTGCTGGTGTTGGTTTGCGCAATTCAGGTGTACGCGAGCGCCTCCTCGGTGAAAAAGGAACGAAAGTAAAAGTGAAGATCAAACGCGGTAAAGGAGAACTGCTGGATTTTACGATCAAGCGCGATAAAATCCCCGTAAACTCTGTGGTCAGTGCTTATATGGTAGACGATCAAACGGGATACATCAAGCTGACGAATTTTTCGCGCACCACGGAAGATGAGGTGGACGAAGCATTAAAAGCGCTCAAAAAGCAAGGGATGAAAGACCTGGTGTTTGACCTCCAGGGCAATGGCGGAGGATTGTTGTACGGCGCCAAACACGTAGCAGATGAATTTCTTTCAGATGAAAAACTCATTGTTTATTCGGAAGGACGCAGACAGCCAAAAAGTGAATTAAAAGCGGATGAAAAAGGAGATTTTGAGGAAGGCCGTTTGGTCATGTTAATTGATGAAGCTTCAGCATCTGCCAGTGAAATACTCGCTGGTGCGATTCAGGATTGGGACCGCGGACTAATCGTAGGACGTCGTTCATTCGGAAAAGGATTGGTGCAGCGTCCCATCGAACTCTCAGATGGTGGTCAACTGCGATTGACCATCGCGCGGTATTATACGCCGAGTGGCCGTTTTATCCAGAAACCCTACGATGATCTCAAAGCGTATCGAAGCGATTATATGGATCGTTATGAACATGGTGAAATGATGCACCGCGACAGCATTGATTTGCCCGATTCACTCGTTCACAAAACGTTAAAGAAAGGTCGGAATGTATACGGTGGAGGTGGAATTATGCCGGACGTATTTGTACCGCTGGATACCCTTGAATATTCTGAATATTACAAGAAATTATCGCGAAGTGGTGTTTTTAATGGATTTTCACTGGAATTTGCCAACTCAGAACGGGATGAAATTATGGAAGCGTACGGCGATGTTCAGGGATTCAAAGAAGACTTTAAAACAGATGAAGCCTTTATGCAGTCATTTTTTGACTATGCGGTAAAAGAAGATTCGAGTTTGGCGTTTGTGGAAGAGGATTATGCGATAAGTAAGGACTTAATGCAGATTCGACTCAAAGCATTTATCGCCCAGAATATTTGGGATTACTCAGCTTTTTACGAAATCTACAACGTCAAGAATGAAGCGTTTATGAAGGCATACAGGACGCTCAAAAATGGTAAATACAACGATATGGAATTAGTTGCGGATTAAGGTAGGGCTAAAGTTTTTGATGAGATTCAATTTTTAGAATCTATCTTAAGTTTGAACCATTTTTTATATTTGTAAAAACTAAAATTTAAAAGCAATGAAGAAATTAATTTTGATGTTTTCTGTGATCGCCCTGTCGATGTCTTGTACGAATGAATCGGATGTTGATATCGAAGCTAAAGATGGCGAAAAACGATCGAAACTCGCGGCAGGCTCTGAAAATGAAGAGGCGTTGAAAGGACGAGCGGAAGAACGCGGCAAACAGAAAGAAAAAGAAGAAGAAGAGCGTAAGGAGAATCAGACGACGATGGAATTGTCTCCGGCTACACATGATTTTGGTTCAATTCCGAAGGAAGAGCCCGTTTCGACTATCTTTACTGTAAAAAATACGGGTGATAAGCCACTCATGATTGACGATGCAAAAGCTTCTTGTGGATGTACGGTTCCTCGCAAACCAGAAGAACCAATTATGCCTGGAGAAGAAGGTGAACTGGAAGTTACGTTTACCTCTAAACCGAATCAGGCGGGCAGCCCAATCACAAAAACAGTTACCGTCACTGCAAACATACCTGGCTCGACGAAACGCGTTAACATCAAAGGAAAAGTAGAGGAGTAGCTCGTTTCGTTCAATATGAAATGATCTTTAGAATTAAAATGGTGTACTGAGAAGTGCGCCATTTTTTTTTGCGATCAGCATGATTCAATCAAATCCAGCCGTTGCGGTATCGATAACTTTCAGAAGTTCACAGAGCTGTGAATAGTGCTAAGGACTACTGACGGTCAGCTTTTTTCGAAGTACAAATGCCGAGAACTTTATAGATTGGACAAAAACTCATCAAGCTGGTCAACAAAAAGATGGTTCCAATAATCACGGCGATGTAGGCCAACCAGCCCGTCAGGATATCGGCTGCGAATAAGACAATGGCTACCACAAACAGCAGGAACCGAACGATGCGATCTGTATTGCTTAAATTTTGATTCATGATTCAGAAGTTGTTTCTCCATTCCACTCCAGGATTCCACCTTCGAGGTTGTAGGCTGCCTGAAAACCGAGTTGGTCCATCACCTGGCAAGCTTGTCCACTGCGATTTCCACTGCGGCAATACACGAAGTATTCCTTCGACTGATCCATCTTTTTCAATGCTTCCAAAAAAGCATCAGTGTCCATGATGTCCAGTTTTTCAGCTCCGGGGATGATGCCTTCAGCCCATTCTTTAGGGGTTCGAACATCCAGCAAGACAGCATTTTCGGATGCATTTAATTTCTCTTTCCAACTATTTTGATCGAGATTTTCCATAAATCTATTTTCCTCCAAAATTAATTGAAAATTTTATTCCCTCAGCTATTTTTCTGAACATTTATCAGAAGAAGAACAACATTCCATGGTTGCGCTGACGGGGTGCGCGGATGCCTCCGGATCGCTGTCCTGAACGGTGAGTATCTTTTCAACTTTGGGGCTTACATAGGGGATTCCGAGATTCATTCCTCTCAAAATCATCGCGCTTCCAACGATGGTAATCAGCGTTGTCAATACGAGTTTTCGACTGAACAAATGAAAGCGTTGAAAATAATTTTTGAGGACACCGAGAAATAAAAAGCCCGGTAACGTACCGACGCCAAAACTGATCATGTGGGCAACAGATCCTCCGATACTACCTGTGTTGATGGCTGTAATAAGTGCTATATACACCATTCCACATGGTAGAAAAGCATTGATGATTCCGATTGCCAGTAATTTCCCATACCTCGTTCGCCCTCCTTTGGACTGCATCAAACGTCCCATACCTTTCACCAGTGTTCGTTGGATGAATGGAGCACCCTTGACTTGATTCAAGTAACCGCCCCAAGCGAACAGGATAATCAAAATTCCGGAAAGGATACTGAGCCACTGAAGGACGCCCATTGTTTCGGCACTCAGCCCGATGAAACCGGCGATAATACCCAGTGATGCATAACCCGCGCTTCTACCCAGCGTGTAAGTGGTTATTCCTAACGCAGATTTCCATCTCGAATTTCGCTGCAAAGGTAAAGCCATGGCAATAGGACCGCACATCCCAATGCAGTGAAGATTGGTGACCAACCCGAACGAGAGTCCCAGCAAGACAATTTGAACTATTGAATCCATAAATCTTTCCGCAGTTGATAGTGTTTCTGACCATCGAACCAGTCAATCGTCAAGCGGTATTTTCCGGATTCGAGTGCTGTTCTGTCAATAAATGTATGCTTTCCTTCGAGTGGTTGCCGTACATCCAGTTTTTTATTATTCGGGCGATGAAGATGAATGGATCCTTCTTCTATGCTTGTCGGCGTTTCAATGGTGAGGTAAACACCGGCATCTGAAACCTCTGATTTTACCGAAGATGCGTCCGAAAGTGCATTGGACTGCGCCGTGATTTCTGAGCCAAATTCAATTTCTTGCAGGTAATAATCTTCGCTGACGAGTTGCGTATTCGCTTTCATCATAAACACAGCGAGAGTAGTGATAAACCCGATAAATGCTATTAAAGCTATAATAATTCCTTTCCCCCAATTCATATTTATTGCTTTATAAAAGTGGACCGACAAAACTCGTCTTCACGCGCTGAATCGGTTTACCATCTCCAAGGATGACGATTGTTAATTTTTTCTGTCCGTGTTCTAATTCGCCCGGATGAAGTTTAATGATGAAATTCTCTGTCGATTGCGCTTCAGGCTCGAGTTGAAGGGAGGTAGTATTCAATTCCACACGTCCGTCGACATCATCTTCGAGTTTTAGTTGTACTTCGTAGTGATTTTTTGTCTTGTTGGTGAGATTGAGTTCGTAAATATTACTCAAATAACCATTGTTGAGCATGGTGTAAGAAGAACCTCGACTTTTAAGAACCTCTGCTTTGAAGTTGGACCGCGTTCCGATAAGGGTGCCCCAAATAATCAATAAAACTGATAAAAGTACGGTATAGGCCGTCATGCGACGCGTCCATTTAAACTTTTTACCACCTTGGATGTTAGCCTCAGAAGCGTAACGAATTAATCCTTTGGGCTTGTTGATACCTTCCATGATATCGTTACAGGCGTCGATGCAGGCTGTGCAATTCACACATTCCAGCTGTGTTCCATTTCTGATGTCTATGCCCGTGGGACAAACGTTTACACATTGATGACAGTCGATGCAATCACCTTTTCCCAAAGCATCGCGATCCTCGTCTTTTTTCAGGCGTCCACGATCTTCGCCGCGTTCGTGATCGTAAGCTACTACAATAGAGTGTTCATCGAGAAGTACACCCTGTAAACGTCCATAGGGGCAGATTGTCGTACAAACTTGTTCGCGCAGAAAAGCAAAGACACCGTAGAACAATCCAGAGAATACAATCATTGCCGAAAATCCGACGACGTGCGCCCCGATCGATTCTGTCTGTATTTTCCATAATTCTTCTGCACCAATGATGTATGCCAAAAATGTGTTCCCGATTAGGAACGAGATGACCACAAAAATCGCGTGCTTAGAAGTTTTCTTCACGATTTTTTCGCGATTCCAGGGTTGCTTGTTTAGTTTTTTCTGACGCGTCCAGTCCCCTTCGATCCAGTATTCAATCTTCCGGAAAACCATTTCCATAAAGATGGTTTGCGGACAAACCCATCCACAAAATAATCGACCGAAAACAACTGTAAACAGTACGATGAATACGATAGCGATGATCATGGTAAAGGCGAAAATATAGAGGTCCTGTGGCCAGAAAACCTGACCGAAAAGAACGAATTTTCGCTCGATAATATTAAAGAGAATAAGCGGCTCTCCATTGATATAAATGTGGGGAGCACCGAAGAGAAATATCAGCAAAATAACGCTTAAAATCACCCTGCGGTTGTGCCAGATTCCTTTCGGCATTTTGGGATACACCCATACGCGTTTTCCGGAATCATCTACCGTCGATATATGATCTCTAAAATTATCTTGTTCTGACTCGTTATCACTCATGATTGCATCTCGCTTATTGTATAGAATCTTTTTCTGCTTTATCCGAAGTTGATTCTTCTCCGTAGAAATCTCCCTGAGGCTCCAGCCCTCCCTGATCCGTGGTCACTAATTCAAGATGCAAGACGTACGATGCAACTTGTTGTAGCTGGATCGGGTTGAATTTAGACTCGTGTTTGGGCATCCCATTCGGCGTACCATATTTGATGACCTTGAAAACATCTTTGACGTCGTTTCCGTAAATCCAGTAGTCATCAGTGAGGTTAGGACCCGTGTCGCCGCCACCTGTTTCGGTATGACAGACCTTACAATTGTTGTTGAACAGGGTTTTTCCTTTCATTAAATCGCTGTCGTCAACCATGAGGGTAGCATTGGTTTCGTCTACGTTCATTGCCATTTTTTCGCGATATTCCTGAATTTCTTTTTGCGCCTTTTCCATTGATTTGTTGTATTCAGCCATTTGAAGGTCGCCCGTACCCAATACGTGATAATGGAACATGTAAACTACGGCAAAAACGATAGAAATGAAGAATCCAACCAGCCACCAGGGGGGCATAGGGTTGTCAAGCTCCCGAATGCCATCATATTCGTGACCCGTATCAATTTTATCTTCTTCTTCAATCGGTGTAGCACCAGTGAGTGCGCGGGTGAATGAACGCTGTGATTCTTCCGCAGTGGTACTTCTCTTCTTTGGCTTCATGATGCGCAAGACCTTATAGAACATATTGATCATGTGCATTAGAAAACCGAGTAAGAGTAGTGCGATGATTAACAGTACATAAAGATCCGTCTGTTCAATATATACCCATACATTGACATCCTTGGCAATGGCAGGTGCTTCAAAACTGAAAGCAGATAAATCACCAGATACGAAGCTGAATCCGAGGAGAAGTGCTATTGCACGCACCAGATCACCATTCCCTTTATTCTTCTTGTGAAGATCAGAAACCTTTTCTTTAAACAAATCTGACTTGATCAGTGCTGCAGTACTTTTCGACACGATAAATATACCGAGCAAAAGAAATCCGATGACTGCGAGCAGACCATAAAATATAGACAGGTTCTTATCGTAATCCGGAACCACTACCGTTGTTGTTTCTTCAGTGGTTGCACTTTCTTCCTCTTTGGGTGGTGCCCAGCTGTCGGCGTAATCGATAATTGCTTTCGCTTCGTCCACAGAAACGTTCTGCACGGGCATTTCGGTTGGACTGTAGTCTTTCACTTCCTGAGCGCGCTGGCTGTTTCCTTCTGCAATTACCTTTGCCGGGTTTTTGACCCATTCGTAAAGCTGTTCTTCTTCGCCTTCCCAACGCGATTTCACGTTCACGAGGTTTGGACCCGTTCCGTCCTTCCCGAGGATATGGCAGGCACTACATTTTGCACCAAAGAGCGCTTCTCCGTCCTGCGACCAAGAGCCTGTAAAAAACAAGCACGAAAAAGTAAAAATCAGCGCTGCGATTGTTTTTTTATTCATTGTTTTCATGATTTCCGATTGTCTTCGTTATCGTTTAAATATTTTTCGTCTTCATCCAATGGTATTTCGCTAAACCGAGTGATTTCACTTTTCGATATGCGGTATGTTCTCCAAATTACGATTGCGAAAAATGCCACAAAAATGAGCAGCGAAATGATGGGGTAAATCTCAATTCCCGCGATTTCAGCCATGTTGTGTTTGATGTATCTTAGCATAATTACTCCGTTTTTTCAGTGAGTTGATCTTCCTCATTTTCTTCCTCTGAATCTTTTTCCGCTTCAGCCTTGATATCAGTACCGAGGCGTTGGAGGTAGGCGATAATTGCAACAATTTCTTTGTCGGAAACGGTTTCTACCTTTACGGTGCCTTGTTGCTTACTGAGGTCTTCAACAATGCGAGCTGCGATTTCCTGTGACTGCTCATTGAGGTCTTCCAGCGCTTGCTCTTCGTAATCTTCAGGATACGGTACTCCGAGATCGCGCATGACACTAATTTTAGTCTTTAAATTTGATGTATTCAACGCATCTTCTGCAAGCCACGGATATGCCGGCATAATGGAACCGGGAGACCACTGTTTAGGGATGAGCAGGTGTCCGTAATGCCATGAATCGCTGCGCAAACCGCCTTCACGAGCTAAGTCTGGCCCAGTGCGCTTGGATCCCCATAAAAACGGATGATCGTAAACGAATTCACCGGCCTTGGAATATTCGCCATACCGTTCTGTTTCGAAACGTAGCGGTCGTATCATCTGGGAGTGGCAGTTATTACATCCTTCGCGAATATATATGTCACGACCTTCCAGTTCGAGCGGTGTAAGCGGTTTTACCTGTGAAATGGTCTTGATGTTTGATTTGACCGTGAGTGTAGGAATAATCTCCACAGCTCCGCCGATAAGAATGACGATAATACTCAAAATCATCAATTGAACGGGTTTGCGCTCAATGGGACGGTGCCAGTATTCACCCTTCTGAATTTTTTGATTACGCGAGTTGGTAACTTCTACCGTCTCGTTGTTGCTGAAGGATCCCATTTTTGCCGTTTTGAACAAATTATAAGACATCATGAGAACCCCAATGATATAAATCAAACCACCGAATGCACGCATAATATAGAAGGGTTCAAGCGCATTAACCGTCTCCAGGAAGTCGGGATTGGCTAGTGTGCCATCCGGGTTGAATTCTTGCCACATGAGCCCCTGACTGAATCCTGCCCAATACATTGGAACAGCCCACAGTATGATACCGAGTGTTGCGATCCAGAAATGTGCGTTGGCTAACTTTTTAGAATATAATTCTCTTTTAAAGAGCCTTGGAAAGAGAAAATAGAGCATACCGAATGTGAGCATACCGTTCCAGCCGAGGCCCCCGACGTGAACGTGTGCAATCGTCCAGTCTGTAAAATGTGAAATCGAGTTGACACTTTTGAGTGATAATAGAGGTCCTTCAAATGTTGCCATACCATAAGCAGTGAGCGCAACGACCATAAATTTTAAAACGACGTTATCGCGTACTTTATCCCAGGCGCCCCGCAGTGTTAGGAGTCCATTCAACATACCTCCCCAGGATGGTGCAATCAGCATAATGGAAAAGACGACTCCGAGCGACTGTGCCCAATCGGGTAAACTGGTATAGAGAAGGTGGTGTGGTCCGGCCCAGATATAAATGAAGATAAGTGCCCAAAAGTGAATGATTGATAATTTATAGGAATATATAGGGCGGTTGGCAGCTTTGGGAACAAAATAATACATTAATCCCAAATAAGGCGTGGTTAAAAAGAAAGCGACGGCATTGTGACCATACCACCATTGTACCAGAGCGTCTTGCACCCCCGCATACCAGGAGTAACTTTTCATGAAATGGACTGGTAATTCAAAAGAGTTAAAGATGTGGAGTACGGCGACCGTCACGAATGTCGCAATATAAAACCAAATGGCTGTATAAATGTGTTGAACGCGACGCACGAGAATTGTTGCAAACATATTCCAGCCAAATACGACCCACAGCAAAGTAATCGCAATATCGATGGGCCATTCGAGTTCAGCGTATTCCTTACTCGTCGTGTACCCCATTGGCAATGTGATCACAGCGGACAGAATAATTAATTGCCAGCCCCAGAAATTGATATAACTGAGTTTGTCGCTCCACATGCGCGTTTTTAGCAGCCGCTGCATCGAGTAATAGACACCAGTGAAAATACCATTTCCTACAAACGCGAATATCACAGCATTGGTGTGCAACGGCCGGATGCGACCAAATGACAGGTATTTGAAGCCGAGGTAATCGTTGAAAAAGTTGGGGAAAGCCAGCTGCAGCGCTGCGATAAGTCCCACGAGCATTCCAATTGCTCCCCAAGTGATCGTTGCATATGCAAAGTACTTGACGATCTTATTGTCATAATTAATACGCGATACTTCCATTATTCTTGGTTTGATTTTTCATTAATTTCTTCATCATCATAGAGAATTCTGATGCCTGGAGTTACATCATCATCATATTGCCCCGTTTTATTCGCCCATATAAAGGAGAATAAAAAGAAGAGTGCTAAGAGCAAACTCACGACTAACATTATGTATATTATTCCCATATTGCAAAGTAAATATAGAGGAGCCGATAGAAACATGACCCCTATCAAACTGAAATATGAGTTTTGTCAGTTTTGAAAATTAGAGCTTCATTTGCGTGTAATTTTTGATGAATCCTGTATTTAAAAATACTCAAGTTGTCTTTTAACAAAGAAGGGTAAAGTGATATCGATGATGTAATTGAATCTTAGCATTGATTTGCGTTAAATGATTGAGACGAAGCGTTCGAGTGAGGAAATATATTCAAAGAACCTACATTAATGTGTTAAGAGACACTTTAAATCAAAAGTTTCTGAAATTTTCTTACCCTGATATTTCTGGGTAATCTACTTCGTTTTATCAGTTGAATTTCTTATATTCGCATGCATTAGAAAAACACAAAAAACAATTAATTAAATATTATGGCCTTTGATATTGATATGATAAAGGCGGTATACGATCGCTATCCTGAACGTATTTCCGCTGTGCGAAAAGCAGTAGATAAACCCCTGACACTATCTGAAAAAATTCTATATACGCACCTTTGGGATGGTGCCGCAGACGAAGAATACATCCGCGGTAAGTCTTATGTGAATTTTGCGCCCGACCGCGTGGCGATGCAGGATGCTACGGCTCAAATGGCGTTATTGCAGTTCATGCAGGCGGGTAAAGAAAATGTCGCTGTTCCATCAACTGCACATTGTGACCACCTTATTCAGGCTAAACTCGGAGCAGACAAAGATTTGCAGGAAAGCTTCAACCAGAACAATGAAGTATTTAAATTCCTCAGTTCTGTATGTAATAAGTACGGAATAGGCTTCTGGAAGCCCGGAGCCGGAATTATTCACCAGGTGGTATTGGAAAATTATGCATTTCCTGGTGGAATGATGATCGGTACTGATTCTCACACGGTGAATGCCGGTGGACTCGGAATGGTAGCGATCGGTGTTGGTGGTGCCGACGCCGTCGATGTGATGGCCGGAATGCCCTGGGAGCTCAAATTTCCTAAATTAATTGGGGTGAAGCTTACGGGTAAAATGAACGGATGGACAGCCGCCAAAGATGTTATTCTCAAAGTGGCAGGTATCCTCACTGTGAAGGGAGGAACGGGATGCATTGTCGAATATTTTGGTGAAGGAGCAAAATCAATCTCTGCAACTGGAAAAGGAACCATTTGTAACATGGGAGCTGAAATTGGAGCAACGACTTCGACATTCGGATACGACGATTCTATGCGCCGTTATTTGAGAGCCACAGATCGGGAAGATATCGTAGAACTAGCTGACGGTGTAGCAGAGCATCTCACGGGAGATGATGAGGTTTATGCAAACCCAGAAGAATATTTTGATCAGGTAATTGAAATTGACCTCGATGAGTTAGTGCCGCACGTGAATGGAC
This sequence comes from Bacteroidota bacterium, assembly GCA_051745635.1. Classification (GTDB taxonomy): domain Bacteria; phylum Bacteroidota; class Bacteroidia; order Flavobacteriales_D; family Crocinitomicaceae; genus Brumimicrobium. The sequence goes on along the minus strand of JBNJEH010000006.1, from coordinate 13,153 downwards.
CATTTACACCGGATTTGGCTACGCCTATCGATCAACTCGGTAAAGCTGCAAAAGATGGAGGATGGCCGATGAAACTCGACTGGGGACTGATCGGTTCGTGTACGAACTCTTCCTATGAAGATTTAACGAGAGCTGTTTCAATAGCAAAACAAGCAGTAGATAAAAACTTGAAAACAAAATCGGATTTTGGAATTAATCCTGGATCTGAACAAGTGCGTTATACCGCTGAACGAGACGGTCTGTTAAAAGTATTTGAAGATTTAGATGCTACCATATTTACGAATGCCTGCGGACCTTGTATCGGTCAATGGGATCGTGCTGGGGCGGATAAAGAAGAGAAAAATTCCATCATTCATTCGTTTAACAGAAACTTTTCTAAACGGGCAGATGGAAATCCCAATACGCACGCTTTTGTGACTTCTCCTGAAATGGTGGCAGCTATGGCGATTGCCGGACGTCTGGATTTTAATCCCCTCACGGATACGTTGACGAATGAAGATGGTGAAGAGGTAAAACTCGAAGAGCCTTCAGGAATTGAACTTCCGGAAAAAGGATTTGACGTAGAAGACAATGGGTACCAGGCTCCCGCAGATGACGGAAGTTCGGTGAAGATTGATGTAGATCCGGAATCTGATCGACTCCAGTTACTCACGCCTTTCGAACCGTGGGATGGTAAAAATATTACAGGTATGAAATTGTTGATCAAAGCGTACGGTAAATGTACAACCGATCACATTTCTATGGCTGGTCCATGGTTGCGTTATCGCGGTCATCTGGACAATATTTCAAATAACTGTCTGATTGGCGCCGTGAATGCTTTCAACAAAGCCACAAATGAGGTGACCAACCAATTGACTGGAGAAACGGGTGAAGTTCCGGAAACGGCGAGAGCTTATAAAGCGGCGGATGTTCCTACGATCGTTGTTGGAGATCATAACTATGGTGAAGGTTCTTCCCGCGAACATGCGGCGATGGAGCCGAGACATCTCGGTGTAATTGCTGTGATCGTGAAGTCTTTTGCTCGTATCCACGAAACAAACCTCAAGAAGCAAGGAATGTTAGGATTGACATTTGCAAATGAAGACGACTACGACAAAATCAAGGAGGACGATACTTTCAACTTCCTGGATTTGGACGAGTTCGCTCCGGATAAGCCCGTGACACTTGAAATTGAACACGCGGATGGCTCGAAAGAGGAAATTAAGTTGAACCATACTTACAACGATATACAAATTAAGTGGTTTAAGGCAGGTAGTGCGCTCAACTTAATTCGCAAACAATCCAATTAATAACGGAATAATCAAGTTCCCGATACAAAAAGATCGCTCGCAAGGGCGGTCTTTTTTTTGCAAAAATTTTTGTGCACCTCAATGCGCTATCCGTGATGGGTGAAGTCAAAAGTAATGGTATCCTGAAATGAATTAAAAGGAACTGATTAACCAGATTTATTCATGAATTTAATTTTGTAGCTATTTTAGGCACAAGCACCAAAGGAATATACGTATATTTCGCGGGGCTTGTAACGACAAATAGATCAAAATTAAATCAAAATCTGATTGACAAAAGTGTCCCCAAAAATGAGGTTGCTAAAAAAGATAAAAACAGCAGATAAGATACTTTATCGCTGTAAGTTACAGTATATATTAAGTCAGATTGATGAATAATTCGGGTTAATAGACCTTGAGCTTGAGGCTGTATTTTCTTGCTTTGCCCCGGTATTTATCTTTACGGTGGTCAACTTCTATTAATTGCAGGGAGTCGGCACCTATAGCAGTAGCCGTTGAAAAATCAACACTTTGTATGCCCAATCGAACTTTCTCTTGTTCGTTGATGGTTAATTCTACAATCAATTGACCCATCCAATAACAATACACGTCTTTTGGACATCTGGAATCTTCAATTAACCGCGAAAATCTTATGCTATATTTCTCGTGTTCGGTCTGCACAATGACTGTTTCATCATATTTGAGCTCAAAGGGTTCACCAAATTGGTGGACATCTTTTTTGCAACCGACCAAGCATAAAGACAATAGAAGTAGGGATAACGCTACTTTCATAGATCATTTAAAACTTCGATAATAGCTTCAGCAAGTGCAACCTGACCTTTCTCAGAAGTCAATCGTTCTCGGTCTTCGTCATTACTCAGGAAACCGGTTTCGATCATTAAGGCGGGATATTGCGCTTCATTCACCACCTTGAATCGAGCTGCATGAACTTTGTTGATGCTGTGTGTTTTTGACAGGTGCTCTTTAAAGCGCAAAGCAAGTGCTTTAGACTTATCATTAAAACCGTGATAAAGTTCAATTCCCCGGATTTCGGAATTATTTTTATAGTTTGCATGGATCGAAATAAAAATATCTGCGTCGACATCCCTGGCTATTTTCACGCGATCCTCGACTGTGACGAATTCATCGCCATTTCTTGTGAATAGAAGTTTTAAATCCGCATTTTTGTTCAATTCCCTGATCTTGTTGGCAATTTGGGCATTTACTTCTTTTTCGAGTACTTGCTCGACACTTGCTCCGTGGTCTTTCCCGCCATGTCCGATGTCGATAACAACAGTTTTTCGATCGGGATCCGAAAGCTTAAAAGCCATGAGTAGTGAAATGAAGGTTAATGCGGCAAAGAAAAGTAATTTTTTCATGATCGTTGATTTCCGTTTCAACGCAATATTGCTACTTTGAATTGAATTGCGGCATTTTGTACGAGCAAAAATGAAACTTTTCCGACGATGCGTGATATCGAACGCATTATTTTTATTAACTTGAATGGAAACTTAAAATTAGAGCCACCATGTATGACACAAAAAGTACGATTAAATCGTGGGCAGAAGATGATCGTCCGCGCGAAAAAATGCAGGAAAAAGGCAGAGCTGCATTGACAAATGCCGAACTCATTGCAATTCTTTTGGGATCCGGAACACGCTCAAAAACCGCCGTTGATGTCGGTCAGGAGATCCTGAGTAGTACGGGGAACAGTTTATATAAATTAGGCCATTATTCCCAGGGCGACTTGACGCGATTCAGCGGAGTAGGAAAGGCTAAAGCCATAACGCTCATCGCGGCTATGGAATTGGGCAGAAGAAGATCGGAAGAAGCGCCGCAGAAAAAGATCAAAATTGCGCAGAGCAGGGATGTGTATCGACTCATGCGCCCCTATTTTGCCGATTTACAGCACGAAGAATTCAGAGTGATCGGGCTTTCGAGAGCCAACCACGTGATTGGACAACAACTCGTCTCGAAAGGAGGCCGGTCGGGAACGATTGCCGATGGAAAACTGATTTTTAAAGAATTGCTGGATATGAAGGCTACGGCTTGCATTTTATGTCATAATCATCCATCGGGAACGCTGCGCCCTTCAGAGGCGGATGTAAGATTGACAAAACAGATGCATGAATTTGGGCGCTTAATCGAACTCAAAGTGCTGGATCATGTCATTTTTACGGATGAAGGGCATTACAGTTTGCTGGAAAATGGAGACCTTTAAAATCACCATTTGATGGGCGCAAATCCCTTATTACTGAGAAGGGCATTCGTTTTACTGAAATGCCGGTTTCCAAACCAATAGCCGCGATTGGCACTGAGTGGAGATGGGTGTCCGCTGGTGAGTACATGGTGCTTGTTCTCGTCGATGAGTTTTGTTTTCTTTTTGGCAAAACCACCCCAGAGCAGAAAAACGAGATTTTCCTTCTCGCTGGATAATGTTCGGATGACTGCATCGGTAAATCGTTCCCAGCCTTTGCCTTGATGCGATCCGGCCTGGTGTGCGCGAACGGTCAAAGTAGCATTGAGCAGCAATACGCCCTGATCCGCCCAGTGCGATAAATCCCCCGAATCGGGAACTGGTTTCCCTACGTCTGTTTTGAGCTCTTCGAAAATGTTTTTTAAGGAGGGCGGAAAAGGAACACCTTTCTTAACGGAAAAACACAAGCCGTTTGCCTGGTTCGGACCGTGATAGGGATCCTGACCGATAATCACCACTTTCGTTTTGTCGAACGTAGAATGATCAAAAGCCGAAAAAATCAACTTTCCCGGAGGATAACAGGTGTAAGCGCTGTATTCGCGTTTAACGAATCTTGCTAATTCTTTAAAATAAGGTTGTTCAAATTCCTTCTCCAGTGCGGTTTTCCATGAAGGTGCAAAAGAAACGTTCATAATGCTTTATTCTATTAATTCAAATTGCAGAAAATGATGGGATAAATGTTTCTTGTTCAGTTGCTGCCACGCATCGAAATTCAAATTACCAAAATATGGGTGGAGCTCGCTTTGCTCTGAGTTCTCGTAATGCGCATCATAAGTAATCCATTCTTCAGCAAATTCATCGATGGCATCTGAGAGGTGTTCATGGCGCAACTTTCTGTCTTCAGGGGCGAATTCCACCTTTAATCTTTGTTTAAACGGGCGGTCAGACATCAGAAATGCGTATGCTTGATCCAGTTCTTCATTGGGTGTGACCTGAGCCAATTTTGTTTGACCACGAGCGATGCGCAAAGTGTCCGTCAGGTGCTCAACCATGGCTTGCGGCTCCATTTTTCCCCATGCAGGTTGCTGATCAGGATCGAGCTGATCGAGATAGTTTAGGGCTTCTTCGAGTGTGGGAGTAATATAATTCATTAGACAATGACTTTTAATGGAGCAGCGTTGCACTTAATCGCTACTTCCGATTTTTCCAGTGTAACAGGTTCGCCGTCAATATGAGCAATGCGCGTGGAACTCTCAATTCGTGCACGGGGAACCGACAAAATATGGTATTTTGATGATTTGTGTATCGTTCCAAAAAAGGAGCGCAAAATTAAAATCAATAATCCGGTCAACCGCGGCAGTTCGATACAGACAATTTCAACCTGACCATCTGACGTATTTGAATGTGGTGAGATCATAAATCCATTTCCGAATTGCGAACCATTAGCAAAACTACAAAACAGCAATTGATTAAAGGTATGTTTTTGATCGATTGTAATATCGATTCCTTTGTAGTGTTTAAATTCTTGAAAAACCAATCGGGCATAACTCAGAAAGCCACGGGAATGGTATTGGTCAAAACGATTGGCAACTAATGCATCAAACCCAAATCCCGCCACGTTTAAAAATGTTTTGTCGTTAATAGATACGGTATCAATCGATTGATAATTGAACCGGTTGATGTTTTTGATGGCTTTTTTCAACTTTAGGTGCAGACCGAGATGGCGTGCCAATCCATTTCCCGAACCCGTCGGTAATATGGCCAGAACAGTCGATGTATGCGCCAAAACAGAACCCACTTCATTGACCGATCCGTCACCACCTACGGCACAAACGATATCGAACGATCGCTCCACGGCTTCCTGTGCGAGCACTTTGGCATGACCGCGGCGCTCCGTAAAAACAATTTCATGATCGAATTGATCGAAATCCAGGTAGTGATCGATCATACGGGGCAAACTGTTTCTTTTACCAATTCCCGAAATCGGATTGATGATGAAGCGTATTTTCTTTTTCATTGGATTGTCATGGAATTGAAAATTAAATCGTGATTATAGCGCTGAATGAATCCTCGCAGATTTTCACGGAGCGTTTCAGCCCGCCCTGGATAAAAAGAGAGAGAATCATGGCGCATGAGACTGTCCTCTTTATAGTTGTACAGCCCCGTCACCTCGTCGTCGACGTAATTCAGCATATAGTCACCTTCGAGGTAATGGTAAGTATTACTGATGAAGTTGACGACAAATGGTTCTTGTTGTCGCTCGTACCACGAATTTCCAAAAGTGTAAACATCATCCTTCCATCCGATCATATCGAGTAGTGTAGGAGTGATATCAATTTGATTAAAGAGTTGCTTTTCTTCCTTTTTGGGAATCCTTCCTTTCGGATCATAAAAAGCTATCGGAATTCTGTACATTCCAATACGCCGCGTGTAATAGGATGAAGTACCAGCGGGCGTGTGGTCGGCGCAGAGCACGAAGATCGTGTTCTCGTACCACGGTTGTTTTTGGGCGCGTTCAAAAAAGCGACTTAAACTCATGTCTGCGTACGCTGTCGCCTGCGCGAGGGGTGCTGATCCTTTTGGCAGCTTATCGCGGTACGCCTCAGGAACGAAGTAGGGATGATGCGATGAGATGGTAAAAAGACTGGCCAGAAATGGTTCTTCGAGTTCCTGTGTGATTGACGAAGCCGTCCAGGGCATAAAATATTCGTCCATAATACCCCAGGTACCGTCAAAATGCTCGTCGTTGTCGTATTCTTTCCGTCCAAAATACTTGTCAAATCCTGCATGAGCAGCAAAAACGTCAAACTTCATGGATCCATTGGTCGCGCCGTGATAAAATGCACTTTCATAATCTGCCGATTTCAGTAAGTGGGGCAGTGCCTGAATGCGATTCATCCCATAAGGCGAGGAGATATAGGGATTTTCCATCAGGCTGGGGATGCCTGCAAAGATTGCCGGTACCGCTTCAATAGACTTCTTGCCGTTTGCAAAGGCGTTTGAAAAATACAGGGACTCACCGAGCAGTGAATCCAGAAATGGTGTAAACGGCTTACCAGAAGCTTTTCCCAACCACTCGTTGCCAAAACTTTCTAAAACTATAACGACAATATTGAGGTCTTCTCCAGTTTGATGTGTGCCCGAACCGCGGTGAATTGGCGTGTAAATTTTAGAACTGTCAGTTTCAAAATAGTTTTTGGGCAGTAAAGCTGTCTTCCCGATCGTTTTTATGATGGACAAGGGCGTATTGTTAACCAGCGCTGTGTTCTCTGGTCGCGTTATTTTAGCGGCTGTCAACATGTCTGCCGGCCGGTAGCCAATGCCACCCCTGCCGACAATAAATAAGAGCGTGCCCACGATAAAAAAGTGCGCAATTCGTTTTAAATAGGGGTAGGGCTTAAGCGTGGTTGAAGGGAATGAAAAAAGGCTGTAACATTTATTGATTACGATCAAAAATCCAATAAAAAGGGCTATTAACCACCAGAAATCAGTGATGAAGGTGGTGAATAATTGGTTAAAATCATTACCGGCGCTGACTAAATCAAATATATCTGCCGTACTGCGTTTGCTCGTATATTTATAATATTCTACATCCATGAGGTTCAGGCCCAAAACACAAACAGAGGTGATCAGGTACAAAGTCCTCAAGAAAATGCGATAAAAACGCGAAACAGTGAATGGAAATGGGAGGAGCGCTAACAAATAAAACGGCATGTACCAAATGCCGATAGCGATCGCATCCATCCAGACGCCACCTAAAAAATCGGCGAGGGTTACTTCGATAAAAGAACTGGCATTGGCCCCATAAAATATGAGGCGCGCTATGGTCATGAAGAACAAAACGGCCAATAATCGCAAGAGTAACGACTGCACATGTTTCGGTATGACTGCGTTTTTCAGCATAGTGACAAAAATACGGATTTTGTTGCGGTGATTGGGAATTGCCATACAAATTAGATCCTTTTCAAAGGAGCAGGTAGCTAACGCAATCGACTGAACAATTTTCCGGTGCCTTCAATCAACTTTCTGAACAGATCAAAATATAGCGTGATTCCTAACAATACAGACATAAACCACAACATGAGAATATTGGCCCATAATGTAGGAATATACTGACCCCACAGTAATTTTCCAGGTGCATAAAAATGGGCATCCATGAAATCTGAATATCGCGGTATTTTATAAATTGGATCCGCTTTTTTGATAAGTTGATGATTAACGATTACAATTTTGTCCAGATTGTTGCGATTCGTGGCAAAATCACTGAGAGCATCATTGTAGTAGTTCTTTTTTAATGTTTTGAATTTGTTAGACCCGATAGATTGTAACCTGGAAGAATGGCGTTCGATGGCTTCATTTACTTCAGATTTATAGACGTCATTTAAGATTTTCAAATAAGAATCGATGGCGCCTTTTAATTCTGTGTTCCATTCGTCATTTTTCAATTGCTCAACACAGTTACCACAGGTAAAATCCAGCGATGGATCGTACAAATCTTCTTCTTTTTCGATTTCATGAGCGAGAATAGCTCGTGCTTCTTCCACTTTCGACTGTTTCGAAGAATCCCCATAATAATTGTTCAGTAAATTCAGTTGATTGCGCATTTCGGGTAACCAATAATCGCGTTTCCAGGAGGCTTCGCTCTCTTGTTGATTAATCTCAAAAAACGGTTGCTCAAACTTATTCCGCTTGTATTGCGATACGGCGAGTGCTTCATAAGCCCAGCGGGAAGCCATTACATTTCCTATCCATGGAACACTGTTTTCCTGCGAAAAGATCGGGTGCAACTTGTCAAATTTCACGATAACTCCACTGAAAAGCAGTTGCGGAATAATCATAATCGGAATCAGGATATATATGACTTTCGCAGAATTGAATGTGGAGGATATGTTGAGTCCCAGAAGATTGGCGAAACACGAGGTCGAAAATAAAATAAACCAATATTCGAACCACATCCCTCTGATTTCCAGAACAAAATTACCGATAAGCACAAAAAGTAACGTCTGTATCGCGGAAATGATAAACATGATCGACACCTTGGAAAAGAGATAACTTCCCTTTGACAAGTTCAGGAACGATTCGCGTTTGAGTATTTTTCGATCTTTGATAATTTCTTCGGCCGCTACGGTGAGTCCCAGGAAGAGTGCAACGACTACGGCAATAAATAAAAATTGCGGCAGATTCTCACTGTTTTCAAAAGTGTAGGTAACTCCTTTCTTTGATTGCCCGAAATATTTTACAAAGAATCCGAGGATAAGGGCGAGTGCAGGAGCTTCTACTGTATTGATCAGTATATATTGCTTGTTGGTGAGTTTTGAAAGTACATCCCGCGTAAAATAGACCTTGAATTGATTCCACTTATTCGGAATTTTATGAATAACGTGGGGTTTTTCCTTCACCTCTTCAGTATCTGCTTCCGGGCGTGATTCAATGTAGCGCCTGTTCCATTCCTTTGGGCTAATTTTGCGCTTGCTCGTTTGATTTCCAAATTCATCGACTACTTTAGCTTCGATGATATTAAAAATCTGTTCGGGATTGACATTACCGCACACCGGACATTCGCGTTCTTCACAGTTTGCGTGATCAATTTCTGTTTTAAAATAAACGACGCTGTCAATCGGATTGCCGTAAAAGATGGGATAACCACCCTGATCGAGCAGCATGAGTCGATCAAACATCTTAAATATTTCAGATGAAGGCTGGTGAATGACCACAAATACGAGTTTACCCTTGAGTGCGAGTTCTTTGAGCAAATCCATGATGTTCTCAGAATCCCGGGAGCTCAAACCAGATGTGGGTTCGTCCACGAACAACACACTCGGTTCACGAATGAGTTCGAGCGCGATGTTTAGCCGCTTGCGCTGACCACCGGAAATGGTTTTGTCCAGCGGGTTCCCCACTTTTAAATCTTTGCTTTCGTAAAGCCCAATGGCCTTGAGTATTTTGATGACGCGCCGGGCAATCTGCTTTTTGCTGAAATCTTTAAAGCAAAGCTGGGCGTTGAAGAATAAATTTTCAAAAACAGAGAGCTCTTCGATCAGTAAATCGTCCTGAGAAATAAAACCAATGACGCCCTCGATATCCTCTTTTTGGTGATGAATGTCGATGCCGTTAATGGTTACCTGACCATTGGAAGGACTGTAATTTCCATTGAGCACATTGAGCAGTGTAGACTTACCAGCGCCCGATCCACCCATAATCCCAATTAATCCGCCGTTATTTTCGGCAAAATCAATTTGATGCAGTCCCAAATCCCCATTGGGGAAGCGATATTCGACGTCTTCACAGCGGAATAAGAGTTTTTCGGATGACTCATCGGTCAAAAACTGCGAAATGACATCCGAATAGTAAATCGGACTGATTTTGGGTGTACGGATCGTAGAACCCGGCGTAAAAATATGCTGGCGATCGTTTGGAACGACCTGACCATTCAGTGTAACCTGATCTTCCCCGAGATAGCGAAAGAAAAATAAGTTGATGCTCTCTATCCTCAGGATGCCTATAATGCCGTCCAGTCCTTCAACCTGCATCTGTTTGGCATGTTCCCAGCGATCGGAAGTGACTGACCGCAAATACATGACATTGGATATATCCAGAAGCTTTTCGGGATCTGCCTCGACGAATTTATAGATTTGGTCGTACTCCTCGGGTTTTACGTTAAAGGCTTCACCCACGGTATTTACGAACTCGAGTTCTTGGTCTGTAATATCTTCGTTCGCCTGAATAAACTCGACGATACGAATGAGCACAATGAATTTTTGTCGTTGCGTAAGCTCTTGATTGATTTCAGAGCAAATGCGCAAAATTTTAACAGAATTAACTGAAGTCCGTTTCCGACGGCCGTCTTTTTTGCGTTTTATGCCGTGGTGGGTATTGAGAAATTCGTCAAAGACATGGAGGTATTCTTTGACCAGCTCGGCATTCAGTTCCTGACTGAGAAAAAGCTTGACGATTTTGCGTCCCTTAGAACTCGTGATTTCTTCCGCATCAGCATCCTCAGCGATCTCATCAACTTTTGCAATAATCGCGAAAAGCTGCATCAAAGCACGAAGAATACGTTCACTCATAGGGCGTTAAACTGTTTGCGAACTATTTTAAGAATCCAATCATCATGACTATGCAACCCGTGATTTTCTTGTTGGTGTCCAATTCCGTCTGAATTTTAACAGGAATCGTCGAATCAACTTTAAAATCCCAATACGGGCTGTTGAGGTGATCTTCATTGGTGAATAAAATATTGTCATCCATATCGCGCACAGTAAATAATGCGTAATCATCTTTTACTCCGGCAGAAGCAGCGATACGATAAACAGAACCACCGTACAAGGTCGTTGTGAACTCTGCTTTTTCATTGTCCAGAAATGCCGTGTAAACCTGACCATCTGATACGAAGGCGCGTCCTTCTTCATTCGATACTAAATAATTTTCTACGACGCGGTAAATGGAATCACAATCCTGAGCGTTTACAGAAAATGCACTCGTGATTGCAAATAAGATACCTATTATAATTCCTTTTTTCATGGTTATATGCTTTTCTACTTAAATTTCTAACTAGCTTTCTTGTGTTTCAACGATATTGGTTCTGATAGAAGCGACTTTTTCAATGATCTCTGCGACGAGTTCTTCGGACAAGTCTATATTCATCTTGTTCTTGATCGTCGTTAATTTCTTGTCTTCATCAGTAGTTGGTTCAACGTACTCGTACGACACTTTAATTTGCTTAAACAAATCGTTCAAAGATGAAAACTGTGCGATGTAATCATCATTGCGACCATCTTTGTTGTATTTTTCCATTAATTCGATGATCGTTTCCAGCGATTGCTTTTGTTGACCAATACGCTGTAAAATCTTATTCTCATCACTGTCCTGGTATAGTTTTGTTGCCAAATGCATGGACTCGAGCCAACCTCCGGTAAGAATCAACGCAGAAGTATTCTTGCGCTCATTTTCTTTGAGGAAATTGTCTCCTTTTCGAAACGCATCGGATAAAATAACCAACATGCTGTCTTCGTTGTCGCTGTTCGCGTCAAAGCGCTCCAAAAACGATTTGTCAAAAGCACCTGAGATTCCGAGATCGTTGGCCAATGATTCTACAGTGCTCAAATACGAAATTGCTTTCGCGTTTTGATCGTAAAGCGTTACATAGCCTAAATCTGCTCCATAGACACCAAGGTTGATGGCTTTGGCATTTTCCTTAGAATAATTCCCGGCATTCTCCTTGTCGTTGAGAAGTGTTGCGTCAAAGGGGATTTCCAATGACTTAATCAACAAAGCTGTTTGAACTGGAGAAGGAACGGAGAATAACTTTCCGTCAAAAGTCGTGTTAAATGATCGATCGGGATCCAATAACGTTTTGTCGACTTGCTTTTTTCCTTTCTTTCCTTTGTCTTTACCATCTGCCGATTCGCTATCTCCACAAGCGGAGAAAATCAGGCATGAGGCTAAACTTCCGATAACTAATAAATTTTTTCTAGAATTCATTGTGCTTAAATTGTTTAAATCGTAGGCTAAAATAATAAAAATTAATGGCTGTGTATGAATTTTCTCAGTTTTTAGTTAAAATTTTTGCTCGCAATGATTGAATCCGTGGATATTGCTACTTTTGTTTACAACTAAAAAAAACGACGGAAGATGTACGCAAGACCTCGAAGAAACAGGAAATATGATGCCCTTCGCACGATGGTTCAGGAAACGCAGTTGAGCGTAGACCACCTCATTTATCCATTATTTGTAACCAATAATCCGGGGGAAGAATCGCGCATTGATGCCTTACCTAGTATATATCGCTGGGGAAAAGACGTCGTCGTGAAAGAAGTGGAACGCTGCATCGCACTCGGAATTAGGAGTTTTGTGCTCTTTCCCGTTGTGCCGGAAGAATTAAAGGACAGTAGAGCGACGTACAGCTATCAAAATGATAATTTTTACCTGGAAGTCATCGCGACCCTCAAACGCGAATTCCCGCAAATCAGTTTGATGAGCGATGTAGCACTCGACCCTTACAGCACTGATGGTCATGACGGAGTGGTGGAGAATGGTCGAATTCTGAATGACGAATCGCTGCCCATTCTCGCCGATATGAGCGTCGCTCAGGCTCAGGCTGGAATCGATATTATTGGTCCTTCCGATATGATGGATGGTCGCGTAGGATACATTCGCGAAGTGCTCGATGAAAATGGTTACTCCAACACGAGTATCATGTCGTATTGTGCAAAATATGCCAGCGCGTTTTACGGTCCGTTTCGGGAGGCACTGGATTCTGCACCCAAAAGTGGAGATAAAAAGACGTATCAAATGAATCCTGCGAATAAAAAAGAAGCGTTGCGCGAGGCATTTCTGGATATTGAAGAAGGAGCAGACCTATTAATGGTAAAACCTGCGCTTTCGTATTTAGATGTCATACAAACCATCGATGAGAATGTGACATTACCTGTTACCGCCTACAACGTATCTGGTGAATATGCCATGTTGCATGCTGCTGTGGAAAAGGGTTGGTTAGATTACGAGGCGACCATGACAGAAATGTTACTGAGTATTCGAAGAGCAGGGGCAAAAGGTATTCTTACTTATTTTGCGAAAGATTTTGCACAGTTTAAGATGGTATAGCTCGTAGGTTTCATGCTATTTTTTTTAAGGTATGAATATGAATAAAATATCTACGATGATTTCAATGTTTAGTCTGTAGTGAGCAAAT
>JBNJEH010000005.1:0-76720 GCA_051745635.1 Bacteroidota bacterium | reverse complement strand
TCGTTTTGGATTGCTGTAGTCGTTGCCATAACTCTTTACGATCGCATCTTTGGCACCGTCAATCGCCGTTTCTGATAAATTAACACTGTCGGTACGCATATACGTGATGTGACCGGCTTCATAGAGAGATTGAGCGACGCGCATCGTACGTGAAACGCTGAAGCCTAATTTTAAACTGGCCTGCTGCTGCAATGTAGAAGTCGTAAAAGGAGCAGAAGGGTTTTTAGTTGCTGGCTTTTTCTGAACATCTGTTATTTTAAAATCAGCCGTTTTGCATTGTTCTAAAAACTGTTCAGCTTCAGGTTTTTTATGGAGATTGTGCGCCAGCTTTGCTTCAATGGTATCTTTTTCTATTTGAAACTGACCAGTGACTAAAAAGTAATTTTCAGGCGTGAATTGTTGAATTTTGCGCTCCCGTTCTACGAGTAAACGCACGGCGACGGATTGTACCCGACCTGCCGATAAACTGGGTTTAACCTTCTTCCAGAGTACTGGGGAGAGTTCGAATCCAACCAATCGATCTAAAACGCGGCGCGCCTGCTGTGCATCCACCAATTCGCGATTTATGGAACGCGGATTATCAATAGCTTTTTGAACGGCTACTTTAGTAATTTCATTAAACGTGATGCGCTTGGTCTCTTTTTTATCGAGGTCGAGGGTTTCATACAAGTGCCACGATATAGCTTCTCCTTCGCGGTCCTCATCCGTAGCGAGCCAAACAGTTTCTGCTTGTTTTACAAGTTTTTTTAACTCGGAAATCACTTGTTTTTTATCGGTGCTCACTGCGTATTGCGGTGTAAAGTTGTTTTCTATGTCGATGGCAATACCTTTTTTCGCCAGATCTCGAACGTGACCATAACTCGATTTCACAACAAAATCTTTTCCCAGGTATCCTTCGATCGTTTTTGCTTTAGCGGGGGACTCAACAATTACTAAATTTTTCGCCATAATCTTTAAAATGTTTCTCGATTCTTCCTTAAAGTGATGAAGAAATCGTGTGCAAAATAACTTCAAATTAATTCGAAAACCAAATACGATTGAAAATTGAAGTCGTAATTATTCCATTTTTTAATGAAATGAAGATGCTTTACCTACAACTTTAAACGGCTGTTTGTTTAAACTATTCAGCTGGAATTTCCAGAAGTTGCGGCCTCAAATAATCGGGATTGTAAAAAATTTGATGAGATTCAATTTTTAGAACCCGCCTGAAATTATAAAAAATTGTGACTGACATTTTGACACCGTAGAGATAAACGTTATTTTTGCGTCCTGTTATTTAAAGAATGTAACGCATGAGTATAACTGTAGAAAAAGATATGGACGAAACGCGTCAGGGTGAGGCGATTCAGATGGAGAATGAGGAGCATAAAGGGAAAAAATTGTACCTCGAGAGTTATGGTTGCGCCATGAACTTCTCGGACAGTGAAGTGGTTGCTTCCATTTTGATTCAGCAAGGTTTTACGACGACACAGGATTCGGATGAAGCCGATGTGGTTTTGATTAATACCTGCAGTATTCGCGACAATGCAGAACAGCGGGTGCGCAATCGATTGACACAATTCAATAAAGCGAAGCGCAACAATCCCGGAATGGTGATTGGCGTTTTGGGATGTATGGCCGAGCGGCTCAAAAAGCAATTGCTGGAGGAAGAACAGCTGGTAGACCTCGTGGCGGGCCCCGATGCTTATCGTGAATTACCGGGCTTGATACAAGAGGTTGAAGGCGGTCAAAAAGCCGTGAATGTACTGCTTTCGCGCGATGAAACGTATGCTGATATTAATCCGGTGCGCCTCGACAAAAATGGCGTGAGTGGATTTGTAAGTATTACGCGTGGCTGTGATAACATGTGCTCGTTTTGTGTAGTACCTTTTACGCGGGGAAGAGAACGCAGCAGAGACCCACAGACGATTGTACAGGAATGCGCAGCACTCTATAATGCCGGATATCGCGAAGTGACATTGCTGGGGCAGAATGTCGATAGTTATCGCTGGAACATGACGAGTAAGGGAAAAATTAAGGATGAGACCAAACCCACGACGAATTTTGCCCAGTTAATGGAAATGGTAGCTGCGGTGCATCCGAAACTCAGAATTCGCTTTTCGACATCGCATCCCAAAGATATGACAGATGACGTGTTGCACGCAATGGCGAAACACAAGAATATTTGCAATTATATTCACCTTCCCGTTCAGTCCGGAAATACGGAAATGTTGAAACGCATGAATCGCGGATATTCGCGAGAGTGGTACATGAACAGGATTGAAGCCATCAACCGCATTATTCCCGAATGTGGTATTTCGACAGATATTATAGCCGGTTTTTGCGGTGAGACGGAAGAAGAACACCAGGATACGATTTCGCTCATGCGCGAAGTGGAATACGATTCAGCTTATATGTACAAGTATTCTGAACGCCCCAAAACACTTGCGCAGCGAAAATTCGAGGACGATGTTCCCGAGGAGGTCAAACAGCGTCGATTAGAAGAAATCATCGAATTGCAAATGCAGCATAGCGAGAAGATTAACAAAGCTCAGATCGGTAAGGTGGAAGAAGTGCTGGTAGAGAAAGTATCGCGCCGTTCTGACCTACAAGTGATGGGGAGAACAGATCGCAACCACAAAGTTATTTTCGATCAGGAAGATGCTGCAATTGGCGATTATGTTAACGTGAAAATTACGGATTGTACGCGGGCGTCACTATTAGGTGAAATTGTTAAATAGGAGTTTAAAGCAACATGACCATTCAACAAATAAAACAACGTTTTGGTATTATTGGTAATTCACCAGGTTTAAACAGAGCGTTAGAGGTATCCATGCAAGTGGCGCCAACCGATATTTCCGTACTCGTGACGGGAGAAAGTGGTACGGGAAAGGAAATTATTCCACAGGTGATTCATCACTTGAGTTCGCGCAAACATGGCAATTATATCGCTGTCAATTGCGGTGCTATTCCTGAGGGAACAATTGATTCTGAGCTTTTTGGACACGAGAAAGGCGCTTTTACAGGTGCCAGTGGAAGTCGAAAAGGGTACTTTGAAGAAGCCGATGAAGGAACCATTTTTCTGGACGAAGTAGCGGAGTTGCCGCACCAAACGCAAGTCCGATTGTTGCGCGTGCTGGAAACGGGCGAATTTATCCGCGTGGGATCTTCAAAAGTGATTAAAACAAATGTGCGCGTTGTGGCTGCGACCAATGAAAATATGGCTCAGGCGATTAAAAAAGAAAAATTTCGGGAAGATTTACTCTACCGATTGAGTACGGTTCCCATTCAACTGCCTTCCCTGCGCGATCGGAAAGAGGATATTCATTTGCTGTTTCGAAAATTTGCAGCTGATTTTGCTGAGAAGTATCGGATGCCTGCAATACGACTCGATGAAGAAGCTGTCGTCGAACTTGAAAAATATTCCTGGCCGGGCAATATCCGCCAGCTAAAGAATATTGTAGAGCAAATTTCAGTCATCGAGAATGAGCGTCAGATTGATGCGCGGCGAATGCAACACTATTTGCCGAAAGAAGGTGAAGTAGGCGTTCCTTCCGTGATCAATGAACAGTCAAAAAATACTGATGAATTTTCAGACCGCGAATTGATTTACAAGTTTCTCTTTGATATGAAGCGCGATTTGAACGAACTAAAAAAACTCGTAATCGAATTGCTCAATGGCGA
This sequence comes from Bacteroidota bacterium, assembly GCA_051745635.1. Lineage (GTDB taxonomy): Bacteria > Bacteroidota > Bacteroidia > Flavobacteriales_D > Crocinitomicaceae > Brumimicrobium. The sequence continues at coordinate 73,057 of JBNJEH010000005.1, read as the reverse complement.
TGAGGAGGTGGATTTAACCGGTAAACAACGAGACGTGTTGAATCGCGTTTACAGCGACATCTCCAATGAAGAGAGTCGCAAATTGCTGGAATCCGGCGTTCAGGATCAATCTGCGACTTCCGATTTTACATCAACAGCTTCCAGCTCGGATACGACTATTGTCGACAGCGACTATCACGAACACGTGGAAGTGGAGGAATCCTTGTCACTGGAAGAACGGGAAAAAGAATTTATCAAGAAAGCACTGGAAAAACACAAAGGGAAAAGAAAAGATGCAGCGCGGGAGTTAGGTATTTCTGAGCGGACACTTTATCGCAAGATTAAAGAATATAATTTAAAATAATTCGTAATTAAGTTGATGAAAGCATTACTTGGTATTTTCCTGATGGTTGTCTTGATGGCTTGCTGGCCTTCGAGCGTATCTTTTCGGGATGGAAGTGTTCCGCCCGAATGGAAGCGGTTTATGGTGACGACACTGGAGAATAAAGCCTCGAATGCACCCATTAGTTATGCGCCAAATCTCACGGAAGAACTGAAGGAAGCCGTTCAGAATCGGGTAGGTCTCAAATTGGTCAGCAGCGAGCAGGAAGATCCTCAAGTGACGATCACCGGAGAAATTTTGAATTACAATATAACACCACTTTCCCTGCAGGACAATACGTCGGACGTTCAAAACCGTTTGACGATAAGCGGAAACTTTGAAATCTTTATTTCAGCACCTGAAGAAGATGTTATGGAACTTAATGTTTCGCGCTTTGCCGATTTCGATGCGAATCAGAATGTGGGTAGTATTCAGAATCAGTTGTTCGAAGAGATCAACGAGCAAATTGTACAGGACGTCTTAAATAAACTTTTATCGAACTGGTAATGTTGGATAGCGCCAAAATAGCCCGCTTTATTGAGTTTCCTGGTGAAATAACCGAAGGAAACCTCGCTGATCTCAAAAGGCTCAGCGAAGAATATCCATTTACGCCGGTTTTTTCTCAGCTCTATTTATACGGCCTGGCACAATTTGATCAGATTCGTTTCGAGAAAGAACTGAAATTGCACGCTTATCGCATTCCGGATCGCGCCCAGCTCTACAATTTGGTTCACTTAAAGGAAACTAATAGTGCTTCCGAAGAACAAATGAAAGGAGAGCAAGGAGAGGAAACTGATGTTCGTAAACAGGATGAAGCATCAACTTCAACAGAAGAAACACAGGATAAATCGGAAGATATACCGGAAGTGAGTCAAAAAAAGCACGCGACCGAAAATGAGCTGACCAATGATTTACCCGAACAAGATGATGGGCAGGAAGCTCGCCGGGCTGAAGAAAGGGAGTTAGAACGCGATATTCTGGCACACGCGGTCAGTGCTTCGATCGAGAGCGAAGTGGAGGATACTGAAGATACAACGGAACCATTGTACGAGCCTTCCCGACTACAAAGTGCAGATCGGGAAAGGAAAAATCGAATTCGGCAGGAACAGGAAGATGAACGAAACGAGGAGGACACTGCACCAGGTGAGATGACAAATGCTGACGACGCGGATGATCAACGGACGGATACTTCGTCGGGCGACAGTGAAAAGGCAGTCGAGAGTGCACAGCGGACAAAGTCATTCACAGATTGGCTCCTCAACCCGGAAGATGCTGGAGATGATTCAGCCGACAGAACAGCTGAAGCGACGAACACCACGATCCCAAAAGGAGGTCAGGATTCGAATTCTGCGGTACAGGAAGGAGATTTTGAAGAAAATAAAATAGAAAAAAAATCACCTGCACCGTTTTTCTCACCCGTGCAAAAAGCACGCGAAAGCCTCGATGAAACAAAGCTTCCGGTAAGTGAGACACTGGCAAAAGTCTACGTCGCTCAGGGGAATTATCCCAAAGCAATTCAAGCTTATGAGCAATTAATGTTGAATTTTCCAGAAAAAAAGAGTTTATTTGCACTTCAAATTGAAAGTTTGAAAAGAAAATTAAAATAGATATGGGGACTTTATTGACGATATTAATAGTTATAGCGAGTATTCTTCTCGTGTTACTTGTGCTAATGCAAAATCCAAAAGGCGGTGGTCTTTCAACTGATTTTGGTTCCGCACAACAGTTAGGTGGTGTAAAACAAACCAATGATTTTATAGAGAAAGCTACGTGGAGTTTAGCGGGAGTAATTGCCGTGCTCAGTATCGTTATGACACTCATGTATTCCAGTCCCGTGGGACCTGTCGATGATGGCGCTTCGGACGAGGTAGAAAACCAGGAAGGCGGTCAGGGACAAGGTCAGTCTCAGGGACAAGGCCAACCACAGGGTCAGGGACAGCCGCAAGATCAGCCCCAGGGTCAGGGTCAAGGCCAGGGAGGAGCACCTGCCGGTGGTCAGTAATTAATGATAATATTTCAGATGAAAATGTCAGTGTGTCAGTCGCGCTGACATTTTTTTATGGACTTTTTTGCAGGATGCTGACAAAAGTGTAGGCTAATCTGTTTGGCATAAAATTGGGGCATAAGAGATTCGGAAATTTTAATGAATTTATAAACCAAATAAACGTTTAATTATGTCAAAATTACAACCCCTGGCGGATCGTGTGTTGATCGAGCCCACGCCCGCTGAAGAGAAGACGGCGAGCGGAATCATCATTCCCGATACGGCCAAAGAAAAGCCGTTGCGCGGAACTGTTGTAGCCGCGGGAAATGGAAAGAAAGATGAACCGATGTCTGTCAAAGAAGGAGATGTTGTGCTGTATGGACAATATTCCGGAACTGAAATCAAACTGGACGGAACCACTTACCTAATCATGAAAGAGGCCGATATTTACGGTGTTTTTAAATAACTAAAAAGTAAAGAAAAATGGCAAAGGAAATTTTGTTTGACGCGAATGCACGCGAAAAGTTAAAGCGCGGTGTAGATGCTTTATCAAACGCAGTAAAAGTAACGCTTGGTCCAAAAGGACGCAATGTTGTTGTCGATAAAAAGTTTGGAGCTCCACATATTACAAAAGATGGAGTTTCCGTAGCAAAAGAGGTTGAGCTCGAAGATGCAGTGGAAAACATGGGCGCTCAGATGGTCAAAGAAGTAGCATCCAAAACAGCTGATATCGCTGGTGATGGTACCACAACCGCTACTGTTTTGGCTCAGGCGATCATAAAGGCAGGTTTGAAGAATGTTACGGCCGGAGCGAATCCGATGGATTTAAAACGCGGTATCGATAAGGCGGTGACAACTGTAGTTGCCGAACTTAAAAAACTGTCCAAAGAAGTAGGTTCTGATAACGATAAGATCAAACAAATCGCATCTATTTCTGCGAATAACGATGAAACAATCGGTGCGCTTATTGCAGAGGCAATGAATGTCGTTGGTAACGACGGTGTGATCACTGTTGAAGAAGCCAAAGGTATCGAAACAGAAGTGAAGACGGTAGAAGGAATGCAGTTTGACCGCGGTTATCTTTCTCCATACTTCGTGACGGACACAGAGAAGATGGTGGCTGATTTGGAAAATCCGCAAATCTTGATCTGTGACAAGAAGATTTCTAATATGAAGGAGTTGTTGCCAATTCTCGAACCGGCAGCACAAAACGGGAAACCTTTATTGATCATTGCAGAGGATATTGATGGCGAGGCATTGACGACACTCGTTGTGAATAGAATCAGAGGTTCGTTGAAGGTGGCGGCCGTCAAAGCACCTGGTTTCGGTGATCGCAGAAAGGCCATGTTGGAGGATATCGCTATTCTCACAGGAGGTCAGGTGATTTCGGAGGAAAAAGGCCTCAGCCTGGAAAATGCAACGCTTGAAATGTTGGGTACTGCTGAAAAAGTGGAGATTGACAAAGATAACACGACGGTAGTCAATGGTGCTGGTAAAAAGGCGGACATTGAAGCGCGTGTAGCGCAGATCAAGGCTCAAATGGAAGCTTCTACTTCCGATTATGATAAAGAGAAAATGCAGGAACGCCTGGCGAAATTGTCTGGGGGAATTGCAGTGCTTTACGTAGGAGCAGCTTCTGAGGTTGAGATGAAAGAGAAGAAAGATCGCGTGGATGATGCGCTTGCCGCTACTCGTGCTGCTGTTGAGGAAGGAGTAATTCCCGGAGGTGGAGTTGCACTCATCAGAGCTATTGCAGCATTGGATAAACTCAAAGCAGATAATGACGATCAGAATACAGGTATCTCAATTGTCACGCGCGCCATTGAAGAGCCACTTCGCCAAATCGTGAAGAATGCCGGAGTAGAAGGAGCGATTATCGTTCAAAAAGTGAAGGAAGGCAAAGATGACTTCGGTTATAATGCCCGAACGGAGAAATACGAGAACCTCTTGAAAGCTGGTGTGCTCGATCCTACAAAAGTAACGCGCATCGCCGTTGAAAATGCGGCCTCTATCGCTTCTATGATGTTGACGACTGAATGTGTCATCGTTGACGAAAAGGAAGAAGATAGCGGTAGCGCCGGTGGTGGCGGAGGCGGAATGCCAGGCGGTATGCCGGGTGGAATGCCGGGAATGATGTAATGAAATAGCAATAATAAATTTGAATAGCGCCCGCTGTCGAAAGATGGCGGGTTTTTTTGTTTGGTGTGCAGTACAAGTGAAGTGTTCTGTACCTGAAGTTTCAAGTTGAGGGGTGGGATTATCGAGAACGATGGAAAAATACGCAGCAGGATGAGCAGTGTCAACCTTGAATTAGGGGTGTCAATTCGAAAAGAAAGTGTTGGTTTAGCTCAATTTATCGGTGAGAATTTTCATCTCAATAACGGGAGATATTTTCTCGTAAAGAATATTGTTGACAGCTTCTACAATGGGCATTTCCACTTCAAATTTTTTGTTGATTTCCATGACAGACCGCACCGCATAATAGCCTTCAGCGATCATATCCATTTCCATTTGAGCCGTCTTAACCGAATAGCCTTTACCAATCATAAAACCAAACGTGCGGTTGCGCGAGAATTTAGAATAGGCGGTGACCAATAAATCCCCGAGGTAAGCGCTCGTCTTGACATCGCGGTGGATGGGACTCACTTCGTCGATAAAATTCTCAATTTCCTGTATGGCATTCGAAATGAGGACCGCTTGAAAATTATCACCATATCCCAATCCTGAACAAATGCCCGATGCAATGGAATAAACATTTTTTAATACGGCTGAAAGCTCCGTTCCAAAAAGGTCATCAGAGATCGTCGTTTTGATGTAGCGGCAACTAAAGATGTCGGCAATTTCCTCTGCGATTTCTTCGTCTTGACAAGCTACTGTCAGATAAGAGAGTCGTTCGAGGGCTACTTCTTCGGCATGGCAGGGTCCACAAATAATCCCAATTTGATCATAGGGCGTATCAAATGTTTTGTGAATAAAACGCGCCGGTATAGCATTAAATTCGGGAACAATGCCCTTTACTGCAGAAAAAACAGTTTTTCCTTCCATTAGTGATTTTGGGAAATCTTCAAATATCTCAGTTAAAAAAGCAGAAGGTGAAGCAATTAAAATGATTTCTGATTCGCGCACAACTTGCTGCAGATCCGTACTTACATTGATTTTGTCGAGATTGAATTCTACGGATTGCAAATAGCGCGGATTGTGCTTGTATTCCAGAATATGCTGAACGGCATTTTCGTTGCGCATCCACCAACCGACTTGATCCAGGTTATTGCACAGGATTTTAACCAGCGCGGTAGCCCAACTCCCACCTCCAATAACTGCGATTTTATTCTTGCTACTATCCATACCCGATAGACAAAAATAAAGATTCTATTGGATTGCTGGACGATATATGCGTTTAATCTTCATGTTTAATAGAAAACGGCAAGCCTTGTTTGAGCGTAAAAAGTGTTGTAAATTTAATTCTGTTGGCGTCGGAGTGTTTTAAAAATTATGTAGTTTTGGTGAGCAACAGGAATAAAAAAATATGGATAAGCCACGCGTCATCAGAGACTATAAAAAATTAGAAACAAAAACAAAGCAGTTGATTAAACTCAAGTATCCGTCGGGTTTTGAGGATGCGCTGGTTCAATTTCGCAATCGTGAAGGTGACTTGATTACTGTATTGCCGTTTGAGACGGAAACGGTGAATTACCTGGTAAAAATGACGACCATTCAAGCACAGCGTTTCATTGAAGAAGATGATGATTACGGCGATGACGGAACCTTGAGGGATGAGGTCAAAGAGGACTATGAAGCGTTGTTTGAAGAAGAATCCTGGGATTAATTCGAGCACATTTTGCAGCATCGATTGTTAGAGCACTATGATTTACGGTGAAGAAAATATTCCGCTCAAAATTAAGCGACGGAGAGAAGTGGTTTTTTTGATCCTGGCCGGACTATTTCTCGGATCACTGGTCATGCTCAACATACTTGGGGTAAGCCGTTTCGTTGATTTGTCAAATTGGGTTGGAATACCGGAAGAAAGTGATATTACCTTTTCTTTAGCGATCGGAGTGTTGCCTTACCCCATAACCTTTCTCTGCACAGATTTCATTTCTGAGATTTACGGTAAGAAAAGAGCAAATCGGGTCGTCTGGGTTGGATTACTCCTCAATATCTGGATTTTGCTCATCATTTGGTTTGGTGGCTGGCTGGAAGCTCCTGAAAACCTTCAATCAGATGGAACTTTGCCTTTAACAGTTGAAAATGGAGAACCAGTTGCTCCTCATGGTTATGCATTTTATGCGATCAGAAGTCTGGCCTTTGGAGCCACCATTGCTTCGATGATCGCTTATATTACAGCGCAGTTTATCGATGTACATATTTTCCACTTTTTTAAGCGCCTGACCAATGGTAAAAAATTGTGGCTGCGGAATAACGGATCCACACTCATCAGTCAACTGGTCGATTCGATAGCAGTCATTTTAATTACGCACTTTTTTGCCGCCGGATTGCCCCTCGATGATTCAAAATCGCTTTTTTGGCAACTCACAGCCTTTATTTTGAGCGCGTACTTGTTTAAGCTCGTCGTGGCATTGATCGACACCATTCCTTTTTACATTGGAACGCATTATTTAAAGCGATACCTCAAAATAGATGGAGAACTACTCGCTCCCTGAGGCGGATTTACGATACGTGTGGTTGGTTTTACTGTAAATGAGGTGCCAGATGACGTAGAGCATAGCAACTCCCGCCATTGCAGCACCATATATAAAAACGTTCAATACGGTTTCCGGTGTGCTGTCATACAAAAACAAGGTACTCGAACTCCCGAACAAAATCCCCAGTTCCAATGCAATAAACAGCGTTCCCGAACCAATTCCCCTGCGATGAATAGGGGAGAGGTCTGCCGTCCAGGCGAAAAGTGTTGGGCTGTTAATACCAGTAGCTACTCCAAAAATGAACGAGGCTGCTGTATAGGTAAATTCACCTCTCGAATAAGCTGTTAAAACCATAGCCAGCATCAAAAAGGTAATACCAATCAACAACGCTTGTCTGCGCCCGATGCGGTCGGATAGTTTCCCGGCCAGGAGCCTGACGATAATCGTAGAAATTACGTAGTACACGAAATACCACCCTTTGTTCTCAATGCCGAGGTAGCCAGACATATCCGGTGTGACTACAAAAACGAGACCGGTGCACGTAACGGTAAGAAACATGACCACAGCAGCGGGGAACACCTGTTTTTCGAAAACGTCCGACTTGCGAATGATGAATGTTTCAAGCGTGATGTTGACAGGGGAAGGGTGTGTTTCTTTGACTGTAGCAATTATAATGAGTGCGCCGAGAGCAAGTAGTCCAGAGGCAAAAAACAAACCATTTAATCCGACCCATTGGGCAACCGGAGAACCCAAAAATTGACCGACGCCAATTCCCAGCGATATTGCGGTGCCAAAAACGCCCATTCCTTGTCCGCGCTTGTGAGAAGGAAGGATGTCCGTAACCATTGCAGTGGCTCCAGTGGGGAGAAATCCCGTGGAAAATCCATGGAAGAACCGCAGCATTAAAAAGAACGCGACACTACCACTGATCGGGTATAAAAATGTGACGAGAATTGCTACGGATGTTCCCACATACATCGTACTTTTTCTGCCGGAGATATCTGCCATTTTGCCTGAAAACGGGCGTGCGAGTGCAGCTGTAATGGTAAATAATGCAATGATAAGTCCTTTGTATTCAGCGCCATTCAGCCGGGTGATGAAGGTATTCAGCTCTGGAATGATGAGGTTGAAAGAGGTCATGAACAGAAACATGCTCAAGCTGATTGCCCAGAAATTTTTGCTGTACCCCATAGTAAAAATGCGTAATTGAAATGCAAAACTACTTCATTTCTGCTGATGAGAACATCATTGCAGCTACTTTGTTATCTTGTTAACGTTAATTTTAAAAGAAAGAGTCATGAAAATAGTCCTGATATTACTAAGTGTTGTGGTGTGGTCGTGCACGGATACATCGGCAGGAAACGATCAGAAAATCGCCGCACTGAATGCACCAGATTCAATCACCGAGCAGGAAGATACGCTGAAAAAAGTGCATAAATCTGACGCTGAGTGGGAAAAACAGCTGACGGATGAGCAGTATCACGTGACGCGCGAAGGAGGTACTGAACGCGCTTTTAGCGGCAAATACTGGGACAATAAGAAGCAGGGAGTGTATCACTGTATCTGTTGTGATTTACCCTTGTTCAGTGCTTCGACGAAGTTTAAGTCGGGAACCGGCTGGCCCAGTTTTTACCGACCACTGGAATCACAATATGTGGCAGAAGTCGCCGATCGATCTGCCGGAATGGTGCGCACAGAAGTGCAGTGCGCGCGATGCGAAGCCCATCTGGGACATGTTTTTGAAGACGGTCCCGAACCGACGGGATTGCGCTATTGCCTGAACTCCGCAGCGCTCAATTTTAAAGCAAAATAATTCATCTGTCGGCGAGGGTCGTCCGTGGGAATATCATGATTTACTGGTATTTTTATGAAATTCGCCCGTAAGGTGATCGTTTTGTGATGTTCGGGTTAATTCAGTCGATATGGATATTCGAGTTTTATGGTGGGCACGTGAACTTTAAAGAAGTCGATGATTTGACCGTTTTTGTCGAGTTTGGCAAAGTCGTAATGCCCATTCATCTGACCGATTTCTGAGTTGAGATCACAACCCGAGTTGTAGAGGTGTACCTCTTCGGGATTGAGAACAGGTTGTTCGCCCACAACTCCGTCGCCGGACACATTTCTAATGACATTCAGCGAGTCAAAAATGCGCCAGTTGCGCTTGAGCAGTTGAACACTGAACGAATTGCAATTTTCTATTTCAATCGCGTAATTAAAGAAAAGAATATTTTTATTGATATTGGATAAGTCAGGACGAAAAGCCGTCTCTACAGCTACTTTAATTCCTCGTGTCGATACAATATTCATGATGTAAATGTAAGTAATTATTTGGTTAGCAGCCTTCGGTCAGCGGATTATTTTTGCTCCGATGCAGCGAATTGTCAACCTGGTAACTTGTAATTGTACGGATTATTATTTAGATTTGTTCTAAATTGTAAAAAGCGTATGCGAATACCGTTGAACGCTGTGGGAAAGTCTTACAAATTTATATTTTTGTCTTTCAAAATAAATGGCTATAGAACATGTCAAAGGCGGTTAAACTTAGAAAAGGATTTGATATTAAGTTGCTTGGAGAAGCAGATAAAGTCAAGTCGGACCTTGAGCAACCCTCGATCGTTGCTTTAAAACCAGCAGACTTTCACGGATTAGTTCCAAAGGTGGTCATCAAACCTGGTGATAAGGTAAAGCGGGGAGAAGTTGTATTTTACGATAAATACAATAAAGATGTCAAATGGGTTTCTCCTGTATCAGGGACGATGGAAGAATTGATACGCGGAGCAAAACGCAAGATACTGGAAGTTCGCATTAAAGTGGATGGATCGGACGACGTCGTGCAGGTTGACCCTGTCGATCCCGCTTCTGCATCGCGGGAAGATGTGAAGAAGATGATGCTGGACAACGGGTTGTGGCCTTTCATTAAGCAGCGCCCGCTCGACATTGTTGCAGATCCTTCTGTGAATCCGAAAGCGATTTTTATTTCTGCTTTTGACACGGCGCCATTGGCACCGGATATGGATTTTGTGCTGCACGGACAAGATCAGGATTTTCAACACGGTTTGAATGCGCTGGCGAAACTTACGGACGGTAAGGTCTATCTTACACTCAACGGCAAGGTGCCTGCCGATAAGGCTTTTCAAAATGCAAAAAATGTTGAAATCAATAAAGTAAGTGGTAAACATCCGGCCGGAAATGTCGGGACGCAAATTCATCATATTAATCCCATTGATAAAGGTGAATTCGTCTTTACAGTTGGACCGCAGGATGTCGTGACGATTGGCAAATTTTTCGCAGAAGGGAAATTTGATCCCGTCAGAATCGTTGCACTAACTGGTTCTGAGGCTAAAAACAGAAAATACTTTAGAACGATTCTCGGAGCTCAGGTAGCACCGATGTTAAAAGATAACTTGGTGTCCGACAATGTGCGCGTGGTGAGTGGAAATGCACTCACTGGCGACAAAATTGGTCAGGAAGGTTTCGTTGGATTCTACGATTCTCAAGTGACCGTTTTACCTGAAGGAGATGAATATAAATTCTTTTTGACCAAAGGGTGGCTGGGACCTGGACTCGATAAATACTCAAGTCATCGCCTCTTCCCAACGTGGTTGCTCAACAAAAAGAAATACCGACTCGATACGAATATGAACGGCGAAGAGCGCGGTTTTGTCGTGACGGGTGAGATGGAAAAAGTGTTGCCTTTCGATATTTTGCCGATGCAGCTCATCAAAGCGATCATGACAAATGATATTGACGCAATGGAAGCACTTGGTATTTATGAAATAGCGCCGGAAGATTTTGCGCTTTGCGAATACGTTTGTACATCGAAAATTGCGATTCAGGAAAAAGTACGAGAAGGTCTCGATACGATTAAGGAAGAATGTATGTAATGTTTAATTATAAACTTTAGGAAATTGAAAGCATTAAAAAAAGTTATTCATAATCTGGACCCGAAATTTGAGAAAGGGGGGAAGTGGGAGAAAATGTACCCGCTCTATGAGACGCTTTCTACGTTTTTATTCACGCCGAAACACGTGACCCAAAAAGGTGCTCACATTCGCGATGGAGTAGATCTGAAGCGTACGATGTTCATGGTTGTCATGGCGCTGATACCTTGTCTTTTGTTTGGTATTTACAATACCGGACACTGGCATTATGAGTTGCAGTCTTACGTCAACCCTGATCAATTTGCAGGATATGAGAATTACCTCACTGGTTTTGGAGATAAGGTGCTATATGGTCTGATTCAGGTCTTGCCCATCGTAATTGTTTCCTATGCTGCTGGTCTGGCCACTGAATTTATTTTCGGTTTTATGAAGGGACATGGACTCCATGAAGGGTTTTTGGTATCCGGAATGTTGATTCCACTCACGATGCCGGCTGATGTACCTTTGTGGATGGTTGCCGTAGCGACAATTTTTGCGGTCGTCATCGGAAAAGAAGTCTTTGGCGGTACCGGAATGAACATATTGAATGTAGCGCTTACTGCGAGAGCCTTTCTCTACTTTGCCTATCCGACATCAATGTCTGGTGATAAAGTTTGGAAATCCGGAACCTCTGAATTAGCTCAGGCGAATGGAGGGGCGCTTCCTGATGGAGCTTCTGGTGCCACGGCGCTGGGAGATTTGGCCTCATTTGTGGGCGATGCGCCAACAGTGAGTGGTCAAGCCATGTCTGCTAATGCTACGAGCGGAGAGATGTTATCAAAATTTGAAGCAGCATATGATCCTGTTCATGCATTTGTTGGAATGATTCCAGGTTCGATCGGAGAGACATCGACTGCTGCAGCGCTGTTAGGTGGCGCGATATTGTTGTTCACCGGTGTTGCCTCCTGGCGTATTATCCTCTCGTTCTTTGCCGGTGGATTCTTATTCGGCTTATTGATGAATGCAGTTGGCGCAAACGCATATATGGAAATGGATGCCTACTATCACTTGATTATTGGCGGTTTTGCATTTGGTGCGGTCTTTATGGCAACGGATCCAGTAACTGCCTCCCAGACCCAGTATGGTAAATTTTGGTATGGCTTTCTTGGAGGTGGGCTCACTGTATTAATCCGGGTGCTCAATCCCGCCTATGCTGAGGGAATCATGTTAGCCATATTATTTATGAATGTAATGGCTCCTTTGATTGATCACTATGTAGTTCAGGCAAATATTTCAAGACGTAAAAAACGATTTAAAACAGCGTAATCATGGCTATAAATAAAGATGGAAATGGATATACGATCGGTTTTTCGGTTGCATTAGTGATCGTGGTTGGAGTGGTGTTATCATCGCTATCAATTGGGTTAGATCCCCTCAAAAAAGCGAACGTAGCGGTTAAAAAGAAAATGGATATTTTATCAGCAATTGGCGTGGAGTCCACTCGCAAAAACGGAGAGGAACGCTATGATAAATATGTAGAGGATAGTTATGTGATCTCTGCTCAGGGCGAGATTCAAAAAGACCTACCCAAAGAGAAGACGGCGTTCTATTTAGATGTGCAAAAGCAATACCGCGATAAGAACATTAAGAAAGAGGATCGCCTCTATCCGATATTCGAAGCGAAAAAAGATGGAAACAAAGTGTTTGTTTTACCTGTTGTAGGTAAAGGACTATGGGGACCGATTTGGGGTTATATTGCTTTGGAGGACGATTATAAAACGATTTCAGGTGTTTCATTTGATCACCAGGGTGAAACACCAGGTTTGGGAGCTGAAATCAAACAAGATTTCTTCGAAGAGCAGTTTGAAGGTGAGAAAATTGCCAAAAAACGTTCTTTCGCCGGAATCGAGGTCGTAAAAGACGGCTCCGGAACCGAACCTCAGAAAGTTGATGGTATAACCGGAGGAACAATCACCTCTAAAGGTGTTGAGGAAATGGTGAACAGAACGATGAAAGTGTATCAAAAATATTTCAGTAAAAAATAATTAGTGATGAGTGAGACTGAAGAAAATTTAAAGAAGCCGAAAGAACCATTGTTCTCTAAGAAGAACAAGAAACTAATTACGGATCCGTTGTCGGATAACAACCCCATTACAATTCAGGTATTGGGAATTTGTTCCGCGCTTGCGATTACCGTTCAGGTTGAACAGGCATTTTGGATGTCAATATCCGTGGTGTTTGTGATGGTATTTGGTAACCTGATCGTATCCCTGTTGAGAAAATTAATCCCTTCTCGCGTACGGATTATCGTTCAGCTGGTGATTGTGGCATCTCTGGTAATTATTGTAAACGAACTGTTAAAGGCTTTTGTGCCGGATGTCTCTGAGAAATTGTCGGTATTCGTCGGTTTGATTATTACCAATTGTATCATCATGGGTCGTTTTGAAGCGTTTGCCATGAGTAATAAACCGTTCCCTTCCATACTGGATGCCATTGGAAACGCGCTGGGTTATGCTTGGATTCTTTTGGCTGTGGCATTTGTGCGCGAAGTGTTTGGTTCTGGTAAAATCTGGGGTTACGAAATTTTCGGCAGCAACCTGCCGGGAGAAGAGAGTGGACTTTACGAGCTCGGCTATATGAATAATAACCTGATGATTTTGCCACCGATGGCACTGATTGTCGTTGGGATTATTATTTGGATTCAAAGAACGCAGAATAAAGACCTCGTAGAGGAACATTAAGCAAAACTGATAATTATTAGCAAATAAGAATATTATGGAAGAAAGTACATTAGATATATTTGTAAAGGCGATTTTCTCAGAAAACATGATTTTCGCTTATTTCCTGGGAATGTGCTCCTATCTCGCTGTATCAAAGACAGTCAAAACGGCGGTTGGTCTCGGTGCAGCGGTGATATTTGTTTTGGGAATTACGATTCCAATCAATTACCTGCTGCAAAATTATGTTCTGCAGGAAGGCGCGCTGGAGTGGTTGAACCCGGCTTATGGGAAAAATGGTGAAAACACGATCGATTTAGGTTTCTTGTCTTTCATTATGTTTATCGCAGTCATTGCCTCGATGGTACAGCTCGTGGAGATGCTCGTTGAGAAATTTGCTCCGACGCTTTACGGGGCGTTGGGAATTTTCTTGCCTCTGATTGCCGTGAACTGTTCTATTTTGGGAGGTTCGCTTTTTATGCAGGACCGTCAATATTCTACGATTGGTGATGCGTCAGCTTTTGGCATCGGATCGGGAATAGGATGGTTTATCGCGATCGTTGCTATTGCTGCAATTCGTGAGAAAATTCGCTATTCAAATGTACCACCCGCATTGAGAGGTCTTGGAATTACGTTCATCATCACAGGATTGATGGGAATGGCGTTTATGAGCTTTATGGGTGTGAAATATGGTGAAGAGAAGGATGATTCCAAAAAAGAACAAGTCGAGACTTCTCAAATTATTAATTCTAAAAAGCTGAAGTAATGGGTTTATCAATAGCAATTACCGTTATTTTCTTTCTTGCAGTGATACTCATCCTCGTGAGTGTATTGCTTTTCGTTAAAGCGAAGTTGTCACCTTCGGGAAAGTTAAAGATTACTATAAATGGTGAAAAAGAGTTCGAAGTAGACGGGGGAGATACCGTGTTGAATACATTGAGTAATCAGGGGATTTACCTTCCGTCAGCATGTGGTGGTGGAGGTACATGCCTTCAGTGTGAATGTCAAGTTCACTCTGGGGGTGGTAGTATTTTGCCCACGGAAGAACCGCACTTTTCAAGAAAAGAAATCAAAGAGGATTACCGACTTGGATGTCAAGTGAAAGTCAAAGAGGACATGGAGCTCGAACTTCCCGAGGAGGTTATGGGCATTAAAGAATGGGAAGCTGAAGTGGTATCCAACTATAATGTCGCTACGTTCATCAAGGAATTTATTGTTGAAATTCCAGAGGATATGGATTATAAGGCTGGTGGCTATATTCAGATACGCGTGCCGCCATGTGTTGTGGATTTCAAAGATATGGATATTACAGCGCATCCCGAAGATCACAAGGGAGAGCCCGATAAGTTTAAACCAGAGTGGGATAAATTTAAACTGTGGCCGCTTCAGATGAAAAATACCGAAGACACGGTGCGCGCTTACTCAATGGCTTCCTACCCCGCTGAAGGACGAAGAATCATGCTTAACGTTCGTATTGCGACACCTCCGTTCGATAAAAAAGCAGGCGATTGGATGAAAGTGAATCCAGGTATTGCTTCTTCTTATATTTTTAATTGTAAGAAAGGAGACAAGGTGACTATTTCAGGACCCTATGGTGAGTTCTTTATCAATAAAGAGAGCGATTCGGAGATGTTATACATTGGGGGTGGTGCCGGCATGGCACCGTTGAGATCCCACCTATATGAGCTCTTTAAGACCATGCGAACAGATCGTAAGGTGACCTATTGGTACGGTGGTCGTTCTAAAGCCGAGTTGTTCTATATTGAGCACTTCCGCGAACTGGAGCGGGAATTCCCGAATTTTAAATTCTTCATGGCGCTATCTGAACCACTTCCTGAAGATAATTGGGTCGAAAAGAAAGATATCTATGATGAAGAAGGGGATGGTTTCCTCGGATTTGTTCACCAGGTTGTGATTGAACAGTACCTGAAAAAACACGATGAACCCGAAGAAATCGAATTTTATTTCTGTGGTCCACCACTCATGAATCAAGCTGTCTTGAAGATGTGCGATGAATGGGGTGTTCCACCGGAGAACGTATCGTTCGATGACTTTGGAGGTTAAACTAAAGCATTATTGCCAATCAATATTAGAAAGCGTCCTTTTGGGGCGCTTTTTTTGTAAATGAGCGTATTGTTTTTCATTTGAAATGATACATGTAGACCAGAAGCGCAGAATGCAGGTTCAAAACGGGGTGCTATAGAAAGAAAGAATGAATAGAATCTGCAATCAACTTATTCAGCCAACTTTCACCAGTTGGTTTGTCATTAAACTGCTTCAGTATTCGCAATGAATATTGGCAAAAGGTCTCAACTCTCAGATGCACGGTCTACGTTAGAAGGATTGAACTATTTTGGAAATCTTGCGATAATTGGGTTAGACGTCCAGATCACGGGCGCTATTGTGCACTTTTTCTTTGAGTTCCTCCATATATTGTAATAGGCGGTCGCGTACATCTGCTTGTTGAGCTCCGATTATTTTAGCTGCGAGAATACCCGCATTTTTGGATCCATCGAGTGCTACTGTGGCAACAGGTATACCTCCGGGCATCTGCAAGATAGAAAGAACAGAATCCCATCCATCGATAGAATTCCGCGATTTGATGGGAACGCCTATAACTGGCAGCGGTGTCAATGAAGCGGTCATACCCGGAAGATGTGCAGCGCCACCAGCACCCGCAACAATTACCTTAATTCCGCGATTGTGGGCTTCTTTCGCATATTCAATCATTTTTTCAGGTGTTCGGTGAGCTGATACGATATCAATTTCATAGGAGACACCCAAATGATCAAGAATATCTGCAGTCTCCTGCATAACGGGAAGGTCTGATGTACTTCCCATAATGATTCCAACTTCCGCCATGACTCAAATTTTTGACGAAGATAATAAGATTATGCTAGTTCGAAGATTTCAGTGTATCAATCGCTTCTGCAACATCGTGGTCTTTAGCCGTCACTTTACCTTCATCGTGCGTTGTTAACGTTATTTGCACCTTATTGTACTCATGGATTAAAATGTCCGGGTGATGTTGCTTACTTTCAGCAATAACGCCAATTTCGTTGACGAAGTTGAGTGCCGCTTTAAAATCCTTTAATTCGACAGTTTTCTTGAGCTTGTTATTTTCTTCTTTCCAGTTCATAGTCTTTTTCTTTATAGAACAAATGCTATCAACTATTGTTTCTTCGATTACATGCGGTTCTTCTATATCATAAACGCAATCCTATATTGTGATTAATTTTCTAGAGACGTAGAACTTTGTTTTTATTGGCTTATTTCAGTATTATTGACGGGATGTCGCATCAACATAATAATAGCGGAAAGAATTTAAAATTTGCTTTTTGGGTGAATTTGGTATTTGCCATTTTCGAATTTGTCGGTGGTCTTTTTATAAATAGTGTTGCTATTATGGCAGATGCACTGCACGATTTTGGAGATAGCATTTCTTTGGGGTTGGCCTGGTTTCTGGATAAAAAGTCAAAACAAAAGGCGGATCGATCTTTTAGTTTTGGTTATGTCCGCCACTCTTTACTTGGAGCATTAGTGAACAGCATCATATTGATAGCAGGTTCCTCTTATATGATCTACGAGGCGATTCACCGATTGATTTATCCAGAACTTTCTAATGCATCCGGAATGATTTTGTTTGCATTAATAGGAGTTGGTGTTAATGGAGTAGTAGCCTACCGAATGCGCAGAGGCAAGAGCATGAATGAAAAAGTCGTGTACTGGCACATTATGGAAGATGTCCTTGGCTGGGCGGCTGTATTGGCAGGAGGGATTATACTTTACTTTTACGAAACACCTTACATTGATCCTGTATTGTCGCTACTTATTACGGGATATATTCTTTGGGGAGTGGTCAGGCGGTTCATCCAAACGATGCACTTTTTTCTTCAGGGTGTGCCCAAAGATGTAAATCTTAAAAAGATAATCGACGAATTATCGGCCACCGAACACGTAGCCAATGTCCACCATGCACATGTATGGTCATTAGATGGGGAACGCCACGTTTTCAGCACGCATGTAAGATTGAATAAAATTGACGAATTAAATGAGCTGCGAAGGATTAAAGAGCAGATTAAAGACAAATTGAAGTCGTATGAATTTGAACACTTCACCGTAGAAATAGAACTGGAAGACGAATCTTGTAGTTTGGATTGATCGTGTTAGGTTCCGGAAAGCATTCTATGAACTTAGACTTTGATAGCTAGACTTTTTAGAACTTTCCAAAAGATTTTCCAGTCAATTAATTGAAACGTCAATTTGAAGTGACGCAATTACGAGCAATGCGAGCACAAGTATTAAGCCCAGCAATACGATCAACTGGAGGAGTGTATACCCGAGTTTTTGCAATACGCCCGGTTGATCTTTTTGAACAGCTACGTTCGCCCAGAATGTATGGAGCATGATGAGTGAGGAAATTAAGGACTGCACCCAGTGCTGACCAATTGTGAGATCGAATAAAGCAATTATTAACGAAGCGATGACAAACCGCGGAATAAACAGATAGATGACCGCGATGATGTGTAATGTAAGCCCCTTGATTCTCCGCCAAAAGACGATTTTAGAAGTGATCGTAAGCAATGGGATGATGAATATCAGAAAAAATTTGTTTCCATTGACAGGAGTCTGTATTTCTCCTTCGAGTGTGAGTTTTAAAAACCCAATATTTGGATTGATCAAGTATAAAGTTCCCAGAATAAGCAGGGCGTATAAAAGAAATTTTCCCGGTGCTGCAAATTTATTGCGTATTCCTTTGTAATAACTCCAGATGAGTATGTGAGGGTGCGAGAAGGTCAATGTGAAATTGTGAATAATTCCTTTTTCTACTGAAAATACCTGTGCGAATATGTCCTTAAATATTTTTTTGAGTGAAGATTTTTCACCGCTGTTGTGCACGCCACAATCGGGACAGTATTTTCCCTTAGGGATGGTGTTTTTACACTTTTCACAGTAGTATGTGCTTTTTTCGGTCATAATAGTTGTAAATGTAATAATTTAACTTGCTTTGCTAAAAACAGGAAGGGGTATAATACATCGATCCAGGGAATTACATGGCAATAAAGGGTTTTCCTTTCATCTTCTCTGATCATAGATTGAAAACCAGGATTATTGTGGATTTTCCTTTGTGAAATAATGTTTTATTCAAACCTCAATGCGTTAGTCCCTAAAAGATGCGTTGGATTTTCCATTAACCACGACAAATCAATTAACTTTATTGGCTCAACAAAATTGAACATGCAGAAAATCACAGGAAAAATCGTTGACATCGTCAAAAGAGAAATCTTTAACGGCGTTTTACACATTGAAAATGGAAGCATTCAATCAATAGAACGCCAGGACGAGGTGGAAGATCAATTCATCATTCCCGGATTCGTAGATGCGCATGTTCACGTTGAAAGTTCGATGTTGATTCCCTCAGAGTTTGCACGCCTTGCAACGCGACATGGAACAGTTGCTACAGTTTCAGATCCGCACGAAATCGGGAATGTTCTCGGTAGAGCAGGAGTGGAGTTTATGATTGAAAACGGATTGAAAACACCATTCAAGTTTTATTTTGGAGCGCCTTCTTGTGTGCCCGCAACGAAGTTTGAAACGGCTGGAGCAACAATTGATTTAGACGATATTGAAGCGCTTTTTAATCTCCCAAATGTCAATTATCTTGCAGAAATGATGAATTTCCCCGGAGTTTTACATAAAGACCCGCAAGTGATGGCGAAAATTGAATTGGCTCATAAAATGGATAAACTTGTCGATGGTCATGCGCCTGGACTGCGAGGAGAAGATGCTAAAAATTATATCAAAGCGGGAATTTCAACCGATCACGAATGTTTTACGATGGAAGAAGCGCTCGACAAACTCCAATATGGAATGAAAATCGCTATCCGTGAGGGGAGTGCTGCGAAAAACTTTGAGGCACTCTGGCCGTTGATAGACCAATATCCCGATGAAATAATGTTGTGTTCCGATGATAAACACCCAAACGATTTAGCCGTTGGACATATCAACCAATTGGCAGCGCGCGCGATCAAAAACGGGTGTGATTTATTCAATGTACTCCGCGCATGTTCACTGACGACCATCAATCATTACAACATGGATGTGGGCGCACTCCAACAGGGAAACAGCGCTGATTTTTGTATTGTAGACGATCTTGAAAACTTTGAAGTAAAAGCTACTTTTATCGATGGTGAGCATGTAGCAGAAAACGGAAATACATTTATTGAGAGCGTAAAAGAAACGCCGATTAATAATTTTCATTGCAGTAAAATCCAGAAGGAACAAATTCAAATTGCAGATAAAAACATTCCCGTTCGCGTCATCGAAGTGGAAGATGGACAACTAATGACAACGGAAACAAAAGCGAAACTACCTGCTATTAATGGAATGTTGCAAAGTGATACATCGCAGGATGTTTTGAAGTTGGTTGTTGTTAACCGATACCACGATGTAAAGCCAGCTATTTCATTCATCAAAAATGTCGGACTCAAACGAGGAGCGCTGGCTTCTTGTGTCGCGCACGACAGTCATAACATCATTGCTGTTGGAACTACTGACGAAGAAATTACAAGAGCAATTAACTTAATCATAGCTGAAAAAGGAGGCGTTTCATTAGTCGATGATAGGGAAGAAACGATCGTTCCTTTACCCGTTGCAGGAATTATGTCGCACGAAGATGGCGATCAAATTGCCCAGAGCTATGAGGAAATTGACCGGAAATCCAAGACGATGGGGGTTACGTTGGCGTCTCCATTTATGACGCTTTCTTTTTGTGCATTATTGGTGATTCCCAAGTTGAAGTTGAGCGATAAAGGGCTGTTTGACGGGGAGAAATTTCGGTTTGTTTCTGAGTATGGGGGATAGGTGCTAAGCATTTAAGAAGTTTCTTTGAGACTGATTCTTCGTGTAACATGCAAATTTCTCTTTAGGAATGTAATGTCAAAATAATTACTTAAAAAAGCGAATGACTTATCACTAATGTTTTTGAGTTGAACTACTAACTTTTTAAGTTTTTTCTTTCTTATAAATTAATAAGTGAAAATTATTTTATAATTATTCTATTCAAGAATAAAAAATTTACTTATATTTAATACGCAAAACCCTGAAAGGGTGATATATATCAATATCAACGATGGGCGAAGTCCATCAATTAGAACTAATACTTAACCAAAAAGCCCTGAAAGGGCGTAATGTCAATATGGGACAATCACTCGTAAAAAATTATCTACACATCGTGTTTAGCACAAAACACCGAGCACCTTTAATAGATCCAGAAATAGAAGAAGAACTGCATCGTTATCTTGGTGGTGTTTGTAACAGACTAGAGTGTCGTGCAATAAAAGTAGGTGGCTATACTAATCACATTCACATCCTCTGTATGCAATCTAAAAAAATAGCATTGATAAAATTACTGGAAGAGTTAAAAAAACATTCTTCAAAGTGGATAAAAACAAAAGGAGATAAGTATATGAACTTCTACTGGCAAGATGGGTATGGCGCTTTTTCTGTTAATCCTAAAGATGTAGATGTGGTTGTAAAATATATTACTAATCAGAAAGAACATCACCGTAAGAAAACATTTGAGAATGAGTACAGGTCATTTTTGAAAAAATATAATATTGAATATAATGAAAGATTTGTGTGGGATTAAATATTACGCCCTTTCAGGGCTTTAGCTGACGTGATAGATATAAAATCATCAGGCTTTGCCCAATGTTTATGTATTAAGACCTTTCAGATACTGTTAGTTGTTTCTAAATCTTGAAATAGGTTTAGAGAGCAATGAAAGTAAATATAATTTAAGACTTTTAGAACCCACCTCAAATAAATTTAACCCAGTTTAAAGCCTTAAACAAACCCTTTTTCCACAAGAATTTTTGTCATTTCATTTTGGATCTCCTGCGCTTTTTCCCGAGCTTTTTCAGCAAAATCTTCACCACCTGATGCGTACAAAATACTGCGGGAAGCGTTTACAATCAGTCCACAAGAGTTATCGATCCAGCCATATTCTGCCGTATCCTGCAAACTTCCGCCTTGAGCACCGATGCCGGGAACCAAAAAGAAGTGTTCCGGTACATTTTTGCGCACGGTTTCGATACTTTCGGCACGCGTGGCACCAACGACGTACATGAGGTTTTCGGGAGTTCCCCATTTGGCGGTGATTTTTAATACGCGTTCGTACAATTTCTCGCCATTCATGTCAGTCATAAACTGAAAGTCCAGCGCTCCTTTATTCGAAGTCAGGGCGAGTACGATTACCCATTTATCTTTGTATTCCAGAAACGGTGTAATGGAATCTTCTCCCATGTACGGAGCGATAGTTACCGCATCGAAATTCATGCGTTCAAAGAAGGTTTTTGCATAATAGGCGGATGTATTGCCAATGTCACCGCGTTTTGCATCGGCAATCGTGAATTTGTCGTCAGGAATATAGGCGGCAGTTTTCTCCAGAGCTTCCCATCCTTTTGTTCCCTGTGATTCGTAAAAAGCAACATTGGGTTTGTAGGCAACGCAGAAGTCGCTGGTCGCGTCAATAATCGCTTTGTTAAACGCAAAAATGGGATCTTCTTCCTTCAATAAATGTTTGGGAATGCGATCAATATCTGTGTCGAGTCCCACGCACAGGAAGGACTTTTTTTCTTTGATTTTCGATATTAAAGTTGCTCTATTCATTTTCTTTCTTTTGATCCAGCGGTCAAATTCCCGAAGAGGCAAATATATTGATTTGTCTTACAGAAAACTAACGACTTATGGATTAAATGCTTGTTACTTAACTTTAGAGTTCAGAGTTTAGAGTTCAAAACATCACACAATTCCTTCTTCGCCTTTCATTTTTTCGGCATTTTCTGCCATTTTTAGAGCGTCAATCATTTCCTGGATATCGCCATTGATAAATGATGAAAGATTGTACATCGTTTTATTGATTCTGTGATCAGTAATTCGACCCTGTGGATAATTGTACGTTCTGATTTTTGCGGAGCGATCGCCTGTTGAAACAATTGACTTGCGTTTTTCTGCGCGTTCACCCTGCTTTTTTTCGAGTTCTTCCTGAAATAATCGCGAGCGAAGTACTTTGACCGCCTTGTCGTAATTTTTGTGCTGCGAACGTCCGTCCTGGCATTCGACGACGATACCCGATGGGATGTGTGTCAATCGAATAGCAGATTCCGTTTTGTTGACGTGCTGTCCACCAGCTCCAGATGCACGGTAGGTGTCTCTGCGCACATCGGTCATGTTCAAATCAATGTCGACTTCTTCTGCTTCCGGAAGCACTGCCACAGAAATGGCAGAAGTGTGTACACGCCCCTGAGATTCAGTTTCCGGTACGCGTTGAACGCGGTGAACACCCGATTCAAACTTCATCGTTCCGTAAACGCCGTCACCTTCCACGTTCATGGATACTTCTTTATAGCCTGCTGTTCCGCCTTCATTGGAGTTAATGATTTCAACTTTCCAGCCCTTTTCTTTGAAATACATGGAGTACATGCGGTAGATATCCTCGACAAAAATACAAGCTTCGTCACCTCCCGTACCGGCGCGCAATTCAATGATCGCATTTTTATCGTCCTCGGGATCTTTGGGAATGAGCATCATTTTAATGTCTTCCTCCATTTCCGGACGCTTAGATTCGAGTTCATCGAGTTCAGCTTTGGCCATTTCCCGCATCTCCGGATCGCTTTCGGCATCGAGCATTTCTCTCGATGTGGCAATATTGTCCAATACGTTTTTGTACTCGTGATAAACCTTGTCAATTTCTTCAAGTTCTTTGTACTCCTTATTCAATTTGACGTAGCGCGGCATATCAGCGATAATATCGGGATCCACTATGAGCTGTCCAACTTCTTTAAATCGGTAATGAATAGCTTCTAATTTATTGAGTAATGTACTTTTATCCATAGTTTATGCGTATTCAAAGTTTCCTTTGTCAGTGGCTATTGTCAGGTGTTTTTTATGGCTCTTTTCAACACGTCCTACAACTTGAGCATCGACGTTAAACGATTCCGAGAGTGCAATTATTTCAGGAGCCAGAGCTTCGGGGACATACAATTCCATACGGTGTCCCATATTGAACACTTTATACATTTCTTCCCACGATGTGCCCGATTCTTCCTGAATAGTCCGGAAGAGTGGCGGGACCGGAAACATGTTATCCTTGATGATGTGTAAATTGTCAATAAAGTGGAGTACTTTTGTTTGAGCACCTCCCGAACAATGAACCATTCCGTGAATTTCACCGCGATGCTTGCCGAGAATTTTAGTAATGATCGGTGCGTAGGTACGCGTGGGTGAAAGCACGAGTTTCCCCGCATCCAGTGGTGTGTTTTCGACCTTGTCCGTGAGTTTGTAATTTCCGCTATATGTCAATTCATCGGGAACTGCAGGGTCAAAACTTTCCGGATACTTCTCTTTGAGGTACTTGTGAAATACGTCGTGTCGCGCAGAGGTAAGACCATTTGAGCCCATTCCGCCGTTGTATTCTTTTTCATAAGTGGCTTTTCCCGAAGAAGAAAGTCCAACGATGACATCCCCTTCCTGAATATTTTTGTTGTCGATGACATCGGAGCGTTTCATGCGGCAAACGACGGTAGAATCCACGATGATTGTCCTTACCAGATCACCAACATCGGCTGTTTCTCCACCTGTGGCATAGATTCCAACGCCCATATCACGAAGTTCCGATAACAACTCCTCCGTTCCGTTGATTATTGCTGCAATCACATCGCCATCGACGAGGTTCTTGTTGCGGCCGATCGTCGATGAGACCAGAATATTTTCCGTAGCACCGACACACAAAAGATCATCCACATTCATGATGAGTGCGTCCTGAGCGATTCCTTTCCATACGGATAAATCACCAGTCTCTTTCCAATACATATAAGCCAGAGAGGATTTGGTTCCAGCACCATCCGCGTGCATGACTACACAATGATCATCACTGCCTGAAAGAAAATCTGGTACGATCTTGCAGAAAGCATCGGGAAATAATCCTTTATCGATACTTTTAATTGCATTGTGAACATCTTCTTTCCCTGCTGAAACTCCTCTTTGATTGTAACGATTATCTGACATCATTTTCTTGCATGTAAAAGGGGCAAAGGTAATGAATTTTTGGGAGGTAGCTGTCTCAAAATGCAAACCCTCGTGTTGAAAAATAAGGTCAGCGGAATCATGTGCAGAAGCTAGTGCGTTACTTTAGATTTATCAAAGGCTATGGTTTAGTCCAGGCTATTATTGACCTGTCTTTTGAATTAAAAAAGGAGAGACACCACGGCCTCTCCCTCGACAAACGAAATTAATTTTGTGCTTTTGTACTAATCTTCACGCGTCGGTTCACGAACAGGTTCGTTCCGCGTTGGTTTTCGCTGTTTTGTTGGTTTTCTTCTGGTATTCGGATTTTTTCGTCGAATTTCCCGACCAATACCTTCAATTACCTTAGGTGTTTCATTCTCGATTTCCGGGTTCTCATTTTTATCGATATCCGGTTCCTCAGTGCTTGTGCGCTCTGGTTGATCGAATGTTGCACTATCGACTTGGTGACGCGGTTCAATATCGGCGTAGACATAGTCGAAAACCGTGCTGTAGACTTCATCGCGCGGTATTCCCGCCTCTTCTGACTTTTTTCTTGCTTCCGCTATCTGTTCATCAGAAGCATCGGCGAGTGTTATGCAGCCCTGAGGATATCTTATGGAATCAGAAATTGAGGTCATTGGTTTTCGGAAAAGCGAGTTCTTTTTATTGAGTTGGAATGTATTACCGAAAGGATGGGCAATATAGAGGCATGAACGCTCTTTTTCGTCCAATACTTTCGGATCGTTTCGAAGATCGCCGAACAACTCTTCATCCGAATATGCTGTGCGGTCGTTGTTGAATGAAGTCGTGTCATCAACGATGAGGTCATTTTTTTCACCATCATTATTTCCGAGCAGACCAGAGTAATTTTCTCTGCATTCAGGTACAGCTACGTGTAATTGATAGAGCACATTTTTCTCAGCGGTATCTTCATTGTAACCAAAGCTAAAATTGCGGATGATGGCAACTCTGAGCTGTTCACCTGTCGGCCATTTTACGACATACCGATCGCCTGGAATGTGTCGGTTTTTAGTCGATTCCGGGCGTTTATTCAAACGAATCACCCCTCCTTGAGGAAGTTGAATTGTTTTATCCCTTTCGCGGATAAGTTTCTCATTCACATATACTTCTCCGTCAATAGGTTCTTTAGTACCTCTGAACTCAACAACGTCGCCGTTAACATTTAAAGCAACGCCTCCATTTAACGACCATGAACTTTCAGCGTTTCTTCGGAACAATTGGGTTTGAATTTCAAAAGTACCGTCTTCAGAAGCGGAGAGCACATAATCTCCCGCATTTTGAAAATCGTATCGCTCTCCATCAAAAGTGAGCATGTGAGGTTCTCCGGTAGATGATCCTGTTTGTAATTTACACGCCGTGCTTTCTAAATAGTTCATCCATTCTTGCCAGTAGTACGTTTCTCTTTTACCTCGCTTGGAATTCTTTTCTTTTTCTAATTCAACAGCCGCAGCGCGCTGAAGTCGGTCAATGCGATCCAGGCTCATGGACTGGAGCATTTCAAAAGATGTTTTTTTGATATTTTCCGGCGCCTCAGGTTGAGGTTGATGCATCACCAAAGAAGCGATACTTTCATATAGATAATTTCCCGCATCTTCATTCCATGCTTCAAAAATGCCTTTGATGTGTTCCGAATCGCGCTTTTTGAAAGAGCTGTGTTGAGCACTTAAATGTGCAACAGAGAACAAAAAAGAAAGGGTCACTAAAAATGTAATCAGATTTTTCATAATTCAAGTATTTATCACCAGACAGTGCAAAATACGTTCCAAAGGTTTTTTTACCCGAATTTTCGCCCTTGATGATGGCTTTTTACAGCGTTCATTTCACAAGTCTGTTCAACCCTCATCTGCAAGGTCTAAATCATCCAGGATATTTGTAATCATGATGAGCATGCTGTAGTAATCCACGGGATGTTTGGGGTCTTTTACAGATCTAAAATACTTTGGCTCAAACAAGTTTTTTCTGTAGTCAATTGCCACATATAGCTTATCATTAATGATTGAAATAGCGAGGGGTCGTTTTTTGTGATTTTCTGAAAATTTGTTGATGAGCTCAATCAATTTAGGCGTGAGTATTTTGCGGGCATTGATGTCGTCATTGGAGTAGCAAACAAATTTTTGTGAGATGGTCATATCAGCTAAATTCACTACGTCAGACTGTACTCGGTTTCCCGCTAAGCCCTGAAGAATTCTTGGGATATAGGGCTGAAGATAAACATAGCCATCAAATTTCTTTTTTATTGTTGAGTGAAAAAAGAGTCCATGAAAAACCGTACGGGTACTATTATCTTTTTTTCGCTTCGTTTTATATTCGGCTTTGATTTCTGAAATTTCAAAAGGATGACCGTGAATTGTGCCCGATACGAAATCATCCCCCTTCAGTTTGTTGTATTTTTTGATGATCGTTTTTGAGTCACTAATATGTTCATTGGAAACGCGCTCTTTGGGCTCGTAAATAAACTCCGGAGAAATAAATTCAATGATTGGTCTGATGATTTGTTCTTTGTAGTGTTTTTTATAAGGACTTAATTTAATAAATGCCGAAAGAATGACTAACAATGGAGTGAATGCAGCAAAAGAGAGCCCCATAACTTCCTCTGATTTCAATTCTTTAGTGAACTCAAAGAGGTGGATTTCTTTTTCAAAATACAAACCTCCAAAATAAAGTAGACTATGAATGACAACAAATGCCAGTGGGATGGATATAATTATTATGATAGATCGTGCAATTTTTCGTTTTCTTTCAAGCCTGTTAAGATTGGGCGCTATTTCATTGGTAAAATGATCTTTGAATTCGTCTAAGGATTTCATAGTAGTTTGTTTTTAGCCTTAATTACATTTTTGTCTCGGGGCGCATACGTTCAACACTCGTAGCCTGGAAGCCTGTTTTTTCTTTATAGCTAAACATATTTCCAATGATATTGCTTGGAAAACTTTTCAGTAAGGTGTTATATCGGGCCACATTGGCATTGTAAGATCTTCGGGAGGCGGATAAATTATCTTCTACATCAACCAGTGTCTCTTGCAATTGCAGCATGTTTTCATTCGATTTTAGTTCGGGATAAGCCTCCACAGCAATTTGAATTTGTTCCAGTTTTTTTGAAATTTCATTGTTGAGGTCTACTTCCCGATCCCGGTCGGTCCCCTGAGCTGTCGCTTGCGAACGAAGAGTGACCAGGCTTTCTAATGTTTCCTTTTCGTGCTTCATAATACCTTTGACCGTATTGACAAGTTGAGGAATTAAATCGTACCTCTTTTTGAGCATGACATCGATGTTATGAAATGCATTCTTCACTAAATTTTCAGTGCGCACGAAACTGTTATATGCATAAACTGAATAAAGAATTATAAAAATGAATCCTAAAAATATAATGGTTGCCATATCCAGATAAAATGTGTTATGACGGTAAAAATAATAAAGTTGTTCGTTTTATATATCTGGAAATGAAAGCTTTTTTTTACAGGGAAAACCCTGGTTTTAAAACATGTTGGTCGTGGAAATGCATTGAAAAGTCAATTTGCATCAACTGTTAGATTACTGGTTAAGATTTCTGTTTTCTAAAATCTTCGGTTCAAAAGTTCACGGTTCACCTGCACTTCCCCAAATAGGATTGACTGTACAGCTTACCATATAAATGCGTGGAAGAACCATCTAAAACAAAAAAAGAGGTCGCCATTGCTGACAACCTCTTTCCAGTTTATATCGCTACTGCGTTTTACTTTTTGTCTTCGTCAACTTCTTCGAAATCAACATCAGTCACTTCGTCGTCACTGTTGTCGTCTGAAGACGCTTGCTCTTGACCAGCTTCTCCTTGTGCACCCTGACCTTGATCCTGGTACATCTCTTGAGATGCCGCCTGGAATACCGTGTTTAATTTCTCAGAAGATTCATTGATTTTATCCACATCTTTCGCTTCGTATGCTGATTTCAATTCAGCAAGCGCATCCTGGATAGGCTTTTTCTTATCTTCCGGAATTTTGTCACCATATTCTTCGAGCTGACGTTCCGTCTGGAAGATGAGTGAATCCGCTTTGTTGAGTGTATCCACTTCTTCTTTCTTCTTCTTGTCGGCTTCTTCGTTGGCTTCAGCTTCAGCTTTCATTTTTTCGATTTCTTCTTCGCTCAATCCGGAAGAAGCTTCGATTTTAATGGATTGCTCTTTTCCAGTTCCTTTGTCTTTTGCCGAGATATTCATGATACCGTTAGCATCGATGTCGAAAGTCACTTCAATTTGTGGCTCTCCGCGACGCGCTGGTGGAATATCCGTCAACTGGAAGCGTCCAAGCGTTTTGTTATCTGCAGCCATCGAACGTTCACCTTGCAGCACGTGAATATCGACCGATGGTTGATTATCTGCTGCTGTCGAGAACACTTCAGATTTCTTCGTCGGTATCGTCGTATTGGCGTCGATCAATTTCGTCATGACACCTCCCATAGTTTCAATTCCAACTGAAAGCGGAACGACATCTAAAAGAAGCACATCTTTGACTTCACCAGTCAGGACACCTCCCTGGATCGCTGCACCAATTGCCACAACTTCATCAGGGTTAACGCCTTTCGATGGATCTTTTTTGAAGAAGTTCTTCACTGCATCCTGAATGACCGGAATACGTGTAGATCCACCTACCAGGATTACTTCATCAATGTCGTTAGTCGATAATCCTGCACTTTTCAATGCTGATCGACAAGGTGCGATTGTACGCTCCACAATGTCAGAAATCAATTGCTCAAATTTAGAACGCTGAAGTGTGCGCACCAAGTGTTTAGGCACACCATCTACAGGCATAATGTACGGCAAGTTGATTTCAGTAGAAGTTGTTGAAGAAAGCTCAATTTTCGCCTTTTCAGCCGCTTCTTTCAATCGTTGCAGCGCCATTGGATCTTCGCGAAGGTCAATTCCTTCATCATTTTTAAATTCATCGGCCAGCCAATTGATAATCGCTTCATCGACGTCGTCACCACCCAAGTGCGTATCTCCGTCTGTGGCGAGTACTTCAAATACACCGTCACCGAGTTCTAGTATAGAAACATCGTGCGTACCGCCACCGAAGTCAAATACCGCTACTTTCTGATCGACATCTTTTTTGTCGAGTCCGTATGCCAGTGCTGCTGCTGTTGGTTCGTTGATAATACGTTTGATCTCCAAACCTGCGATCTCACCCGCTTCCTTCGTCGCTTGTCGCTGCGAGTCGTTAAAGTAAGCCGGTACAGTCACCACAGCTTCTGTAACTTCCTGACCGAGGTAGTCTTCTGCTGTTTTCTTCATTTTTTGAAGAATCATCGCAGAAATCTCCTGCGGTGTAAATGTACGGTCGTCAATTTTTACGCGCGGTGTGTTGTTGTCGCCTTTTACGACTTCGTAAGACATCCGCTTCACTTCTTTGGCGACATCGTCGAAAGATGACCCCATGAAACGTTTGATAGAAGAAATCGTTTTGTGCGGATTCGTGATGGCCTGGCGTTTTGCCGGATCACCCACTTTGCGCTCTCCTCCTTCTACAAATGCAACAATGGAGGGCGTCGTTCTTTTTCCTTCTGCATTAGTGATTACTACTGGCTCGTTACCCTCCATCACGGAAACGCAAGAGTTGGTAGTACCTAAGTCAATTCCAATTATTTTTCCCATATCTGTATTTGTTTTTTCCTGATTTTTATTCACTTCACCTTTCTCAAGAGTTATGCCACCAACATTTTGATGCTGTTCACTTCACATTTTGACATGTTTTGAACGTTTTGGGCGTAAATCCACTGACAACATGTCGCATATTGTCAGCCAAATATATTGCAGAAACCAAATTCTCCTTTGATTTTTTCTGCTATTCATCTGAATTCATTACTTTTAACGATATGAAGTGGCGACTACTCTTACTGCTTATTTTTATAGCGTCTAATGCCATTAAGGCTCAAGAGGTTACGCACAGTCATTCGGTGCACCATGCATTTATAGAAAACAAAGGTCAGTGGCCCGATCACGTTTTTTTTATGAACCGTTTCGGCAGTGGAAATATGTGGGTGGAAGACGGTCGCGTACTGTTTCATTTGCAGGATTATGACCGGATGAATGATGCGCATTTTAATCGTTCCTCTGTTGGGGACTCTTCACTGTACTTCAAGCAGGAAGTGATCAATCTGCATTTTGAAGGCGCTAACCCTATTGAGGATGTTGAGAGAAAACAGCCGACGGAGCATTATTACAATTACCATATCGGAAAAAAACGGGAGAAGTGGACATCGGAAGTTCGCGGATACAATGAGTTTACTTTGAAAAGTGTATATGACGCCATTGACGTTCGCTTCATCGAACAGGAACGGGAAATAAAATATGAGTTTGTCGTAGCGCCGGGAGCCGACCCGAATGCCATCCGAATGAAATATGCCAATCAAAAAAAATTGGCAATCGACGATGACGGGAACCTGCAAATAGAAGGAGAATTAGGCGTCATTAAGGAACAGGAACCGTACGCTTATCAGATTGTGAATGGTCAGATTCGTGAAATTGGGTGTTCTTTTCAACTCGATGGAGATGAGGTGACTTTTGAATTGGATGAATTTAACGAACGAGTGGAGTTGATTATTGACCCGACGTTAGTATTTGCTACGTATTGTGGTGCGATTTCCGATAATTTTGGTATGTCTGCTACCTACGGTTATGATGGTACAGCTTATAACGCCGGGATGGTTTACGGCAATGATTACCCGATGCCGGACGGCAGTGCTTATGATGTCAATTCGAATATGACCGTTGCCGATGTCGGTGTCGCAACGACGGACGCTTTTATATCAAAATATTCACCCGATGGTGAAACGATGCTGTGGTCGACTTTTTTCGGTGGCGGAGATAACACGCAGGGAACGGACGTTCCACACTCGTTGATTTGTGATCGGGACAATAATGTTTACGCCTATGGTGTCACTTCTTCGCAGGATTTCCCTGTTGTAAATGGTTTTCAAACGGCGCATGCCGGAGGTGATCCATTATCAATTAATTTTAATGGAACCGATTTCGGAAATGCGGGAACAGACATTTTTGTGGCTAAATTTTCTGAAAATGGTCAGAATTTAATGGGATCTACGTACGTCGGAGGGGCTGGAAATGATGGCGTCAATTATTTGATTTCCGGGGGCAATTACAACAGTGTCAATGCGTATGACAGTCTAACAACCAATTATGGTGATCAGTTTCGCGGTGAGATTATGCTCGACTCTGTCAATAATATTTTAGTCGGTTCGTGCACGCGCTCATCAGATTTCCCTACAGCTAACCCTTTTCAGCCGACTACCGGAGGTCAATCTGACGGCGTGGTGTTTAAAATTGAAAATGATTTTTCAGCATTGCAGTGGTCGAGCTTTTATGGTGGAACCGAAAACGACGCCGTGTATTCAGTGAAAGTGGATTCGAGTGCCAACATCGTATTTGCCGGTGGAACAAGTTCGAGTGATCTGCCAAATACAGCCGGAGCTTATCAGGCTGCATACGGAGGAGGGGAAACAGATGGTTTTATTGGTAAACTCACCCCTGATGGACAGACGTTGACGCAGTCTACCTATCTCGGAATGGCCGATTACGATCAGGTTTTCTTCGTGGAAATAGATCGTCTGGACAATGTATTTGTCGTGGGGCAGAGTAATGGTGGCAATTTTCCGGTGGTTAACGCTTCCTATTCCAATCCGAATTCGAGCCAATTCATCGCTAAACTAACCCCCGATTTATCCACATTGGAGGGGTCGACGGTCTTCGGCAGTGGCAGTACGACATTTGACATTTCGCCATCAGCATTTCTGGTAGATATCTGCGGCAACATGTACGTTTCCGGGTGGGGTGCCAACATATTGCAGTCAAACCCCGTTTCAGGGTTACCCGTAACTTCTGATGCCTTTCAGCAGACACCGCCGAATGGATTTGATTTTTATCTCATCGTGATTGAGCGCGATTTTAATAGTTTGCTGTATGGAACATACATGGGAGGGGCAGCATCGGACGAGCACGTAGATGGAGGAACGAGTCGCTTCGACAAAAATGGTGTAGTCTATCAGGGCGTCTGCGGCGGATGCGGCGGAAATAGTGATTTTCCAACAACTCCCGATGCGTGGTCGGATCAAAATTTGGCCGACAACTGTAATGCACTGGTGTTTAAGTTTGATTTCAACCTGATACCGAATGCCGATTTTTCAGTAGAAAACAATGTCGGTTGCGCTCCCTTTGAAGTGACTTTTGATAACTTTTCTTCGCAGTCCGATAGTTATGTTTGGGATTTCGGTAACGGCGATTTGGATTCCACCACCTTTGAACCGACGGTAAATTATTCTACACCCGGAACCTACGATGTATTTCTCTACGTGACCGACTCGGTTTGTCTCATAACGGATACGGCTCAAATCACCATTGAAGTGACTCCCGAAATCGATTTGGATGCAATACCACCAGTGTCGCTTTGTAATCCCGAGACACTCAATTTTACGGCGAATTCAAATGGTACGGCGACTTCCTTCGTATGGTCTTCAGATTCTAATTTATCAGATACCCTGAACAGCGATTTAACAGATTCTACAGTGACAATTCCCGATCCCGAAAGCGGTTATTATTATTTTCAGGCTTCCAACGCCGGTTGTTCTGTTATGGACAGTGTTGAAGTAGATTTTACGAGTGCTTCCATCAATTTGACCGGTACATCGAATCTCTGTTTGGGCGATGAGGTGATCATTACTGCGGAAAGTGACACTTCGGGGATTACTTTCTCGGGGTATGACTGGTCGGCAGATTCAATTATTGTGAGTGGAGACGGAACAAATACGGTCGTTGTAAACCCTGAAGAAACGCAGTACCTCTATCTTTCAGCCACGGCGAGCAATGGTTGTCAGGTAGAAGATTCAATAATGTTATCGGTGTCAGCTATCGATGAAACACTCGTGAATGCTGAAGCCTCCGATGAGAATGTTCCGTACGGCACGACGGTTACGCTCGATGCCACACCTTCCGGTTACAATTATATTTGGCAACCCGTGAATGCCGTAGACGATCCCAATCAGCAAACGACAACTGCTTATATGGAAGAAACGACCGAGTTTACAGTACTGGTGTCGGACGGTATTTGTACAAAAGAGGCGGCGGTCATTGTCGAAGTTTTTGAATTTGTATGTGATGAACCGTTTGTTTTTGTGCCCAATGCTTTCTCACCGAACGGGGATCAAGAAAACGACGTGCTTTACGTGCGCAGTGACATTGTCGAAGAGGTTGTGTTCCGCATTTACAACAGGTGGGGAGAACTCGTTTTCGAAACGACGGACATGTCGAAAGGGTGGGACGGAACGTATAAAGGAAAACCGATGGACCCCGATGTTTACGATTACTACCTGGATGGCTATTGTATCGACGGGCAATCATTTTTAATCCAGGGAAATGTTACGTTGATTCGCTAAATGAGAAAGATTTTTAAAATACTGATTTTAATAGTATTGAGTTTCCGGGTTTCAGCTCAGGATATTCACTGGTCGCAGTATGATCACAATCCTGTTTTTCAAAGTCCTGCAAATGTTGGAACTTTCAAAGGGGATTACCGCTTTCATGCCAATATACGGGATCAATGGAGGAGTGTTACCGTTCCGTTTCAAACACAGTTTATCTCAGCTGAAGCAAAAAATATTCTGATGAATAAAATCAGTATTGGCGGTTTTTTCTTTAACGATGTTGCAGGAGATGGCGCATTTCGTACCATTGAGTTTCAGCCTTCCGTGGCCTATACGCACAAATTGACGGCAGATTCGACACATGTTTTGCGCGGAGGATTGCAGTTTGGACTGAATACGCGTTCCTTTAACGCCAATGCATTTAATTTTGATAATCAATGGAACGGTACCTTTTTTAACCCCAATCTTTCTACGAATGAAAGTATTCAAACACAGCGAAAAACAAATTTTACCTGGGGAACGGGAGTGACGTATCAATTTTTACAGAGTGACCGAAAAAATGTGACGGCGGGAATTGCCCTGTTTAATATTAATCGTCCCAATCAGGGATTTTTTGGAGAGACGATAAAACGCGATTTAAGGACGACACTTTTCGCTCGTGCAGCTTATGATGTTGGGCTCGATTGGGATGTGTTGCCGAGTTTTCAGCTTAATATTCAGGGGAAGTATCGCGAATTTATTTTGGGCACTCAGGCGCGCTATATCTTGGTTGATCGATTGGGTGAGTATAGGTCCATCATGTTTGGAGGTTTCTTGAGAAGTCGGGATGCCGGTTATATCATGGCGGGAATGGAATATCAAAACTGGTGGGCCGGCGTTTCTTATGATATTAATTTTTCTTCACTTTACCAGGCGAGTAGAGCAAGGGGAGGACTCGAAATAAGTGTTCGTTATATCCTAAAAACGTTTAAACCGAATAATATTCAGCATCGCGTATGTCCAGATTATATATAACGCTTTTTTTGCTCTTGAGTTTTTCAGCTTTAGGCCAGCAGGAGCTCAAAAAATACCTCGAGTTTGCCCGTGAAAAATATGAGGAAGGAGATTACGTTTATGCACTGGAGTATTACGATAAAGCCATGAAAATTGACTCCAGCTCTATCAATACATTGTGGGAATATGCTCAAGTATTGCGCGCCTACAAAGATTACGAAAAAGCAGCCTATTACTACGGCAAAGTATACGATCGCGAAGCGGCTGAAATCTATCCGGAGAGTTTACTATACCACGGATTAATGCTCAAACAGATGGGGAAATACGACGCTGCGCTGGACATTTTTAAAAAGGCTAAAAAGAAATACAGAAGTGATCGGCGGGGATACCGCTATCTGAAGAGCAGAAACGAAGTAAAGTCCTGTATCTGGGCAAAATCGAATCAGGGTGATTCTGTCAGGGAAATATTTGAACATCTGCCGGAACCTTTGAATTCAGTAGACAGTGAGTTTGGGCATCGAATTTTTAAAGATCAATTGTTGCTTTCGGCTTTAAAAGCAGATTCGACTGGAGAAGGAGAGAAGGTTTACGATACAACGTACTCAACGCATCTCTACACTTCGCAGCTGGAGGACAGTGCGTTTTCGCAACCGAAGGTGGTCGAAGATTTATTTTGGGATAACTTTAGTGCCGGGAACGGTAGCTTCAGTCTCGATGGTGAGCGTTTTTATTTTAGTCTTTGCAAAGATTGGCAATCGGGTTATAATTGCAGGATTGCTGTAGCCTATTTTGAAAATAATCAATTTGTAGATGTCGATACATTGGGACCAATCATTAATGAACCCGGAGCAAATACAACCATGCCGTTTATTGGAGAGTGGGAAGGAGAAGAGGTGCTTTTTTACGCTTCCGACCGCAAAGATGGCGAAGGTGGTATGGATATTTGGTATAGCTTTATCAAAAATGGCAATCAATTCAGACGCCCAATCAATGTGAAACGCCTTAATTCTCCGGACAACGAGTTGAGTCCCTATTGGGATGCCGAGTCGACAACATTGTATTTTAGTAGTTCCTGGAATAATGGATTTGGAGGCTACGATGTGTTTCAATCCGAGTATACGACCTTCTTTCAGGCTCCTGAAAATATGATGGAACCGATTAATTCTCCAGCGAACGATCTGTACTATTTTAAGACGCGTTCCAAAGATACGGCGTTTTTCAGTTCAAATCGTCGCGGTGTTTATTACAGCAAGAATCCCACTTGTTGCAGCGATATTTTTCTACTGCGCAAACCGCTGGTAGTTGCTCCCCCTACAGTTGAAGAGAGTTTATCAGATTTGAATCAACGACTACCGGTGACGCTGTACTTTCATAATGATATACCCAATCCGAGTTCCAGAGATACTACGACGAATGTGAATTACATGGATAGCTACTCGGAATATATTGAAATGATTGATAAATACAAAAAGGAATATTCGGAGGGGTTGAGTAAGGATGATGCCGCTGATGCCCGGGAAGATATAGAAGATTTCTTTTTGGAATATGTCAAACAAGGTGTGGCAGATTTAGAATTGTTTCGCGATTTACTCCTGGAAGAGTTGCAGCGTGGACGGAAAATTCAGATGAAAGTAAAAGGATTTGCCAGCCCTCTGGCGAAAACGGATTACAATGTCAATCTTACAAAACGCCGCATTGCTTCACTAAAAAACTATTTAAACAACTACGACGACGGAGTCTTTCGACCTTATTTCAACGGAAGTGCAGAAAATGGAGGAGCGTTGTCGATTGTACAAGTGCCTTTCGGAGAATATGAAGCCGATCAAATAACGAGCGATAACCCTAACGATGTACAAAACTCAGTTTATTCGAGGGCAGCAGCGATAGAACGAAAAATAGAGATTCAGAGTGTAGACGTTTTAAAAGATGAAGAACGCACCACACTGTTAACTGCACAGGATGCAGTGATCGATGCAGGGAAAATTGAGCCAGACAGCCAGATTGAACGCGAATTTATCATACAAAATGCAGGGGATACACCTGTTACCCTGATTGAATCAACGGTAGATTGCAAGTGCCTTGAAGTCAATATTGAACAGAACAAATTAAAACCTGGTGAGAAAACGACCGTACTTATCCAATTCGATACGAGTGGCAGAAGCGGACATCAGGCGCAACACGTGAAGATCAACTACAAAGATGCACCTGAACCACTGGAACTGACGTTGACTGGCGAAATAAAAAATTAGCTGCTGTTGATCAATCACTTCATCAAATGTCGACGTCAGCAACGCATTTTTTTGCGAATTTATGGAGTCGGATCGTTTATT
This sequence comes from Bacteroidota bacterium, assembly GCA_051745635.1. GTDB lineage: Bacteria > Bacteroidota > Bacteroidia > Flavobacteriales_D > Crocinitomicaceae > Brumimicrobium. The sequence continues at coordinate 35,676 of JBNJEH010000005.1, read as the reverse complement.
CAACTGTTAAAATTAGGAGTTATAATTGCAAATGTGTACAAAATCGAAGCGAATTTTAAACTTCGTGTAATTGCGATTGTTTAGGATAAGTCACAGAACTCCAGTATTTCGGTGGTGACCGGGCATTATTGCGCCGCCGGAACAATGATTCCACTGGACAGGAATGGTGGTGAATAAATGGACAAATCATGGACATCGCCAATTATTAACATAAACTTTAATTCAATTTGATTGTTTTTTCGTAAATTGACTACGTGATTATACGTAGAAATGTGCTAAAAACGAAAAAATGATGATCAAACTACTTATTGGAATGAGCATAGCTTTTTCTTCGTTGATGCTTTTTGGACAAAATTGTCCCGATGACATTAATAATAGCCCCGGAAATTCACCGAACGTCGTTACTGCAACAGTTTACGATAGCGGAGGGAATGAAATTCAGGATATTACCTGCCAAGCGACAGGAAACAGTAACCAGCTCGATTGCGACCTCGATTCGTACAATTTCCCCAGTGGTTCGTTTGTGTTGATCGAAATCAGTAATGGCCCGAATACCACGACGTGCGCTTATGATGAAAACGGTGAGCTCCTTACCAATAACCCCTTGCCTGTGGAATTGGTTGCATTTGAAGTGCAGGCAAATGGAGATCAGAATCAATTAAACTGGAAAACAGCTTCAGAAACAAACAACGATTATTTTACACTTCACCATTCCCGGGATGGATTAGACTGGCGATCGATTGAACAAATTGAAGGGCGGGGTACCACGTCAGAAGAAAGTGATTATACCTATCTTCATCATCGCGTAAAAGCGGGCATGAATTATTATCGGTTAATGCAAACAGACTTCAACGGTCAAACGGAAGTACTGGGTGTGAAAGCGATAAGAAACACGGGATGCTCCGTCACTCAGAAAGGTGATCGCCTTGAAATTTCTTCTGATCAGGAAATAGTAAATGTGAAGTGCACGCTTCCCACGGGGCAACGCGTCGTCAACAAACAAATTCAGTCGGAGAACCTTGTGCGTATACAAAAGAATAACTTTTCTGCTTCCTTTATGATCTGCCAGGTTCTATTTGACGATGGAACGATGGTACGTCGTAAAATTTTTGTGGATTAACCCGATAAACTGTCATCCGATTAAATCAGTCGTAGCTAAATACACCTGTCATACACCAAATATTACCAGAAAGCACGACAACCCTGCAAGTTACTTAAAATTAAGAGGTTGAAACCATTTAATAGCAAGATTACACCTTTTATGTATGAATTAAACCGCTCATGTAGGCAACGCGATCTCATCAGGCTTCGTTTTACTAGTAGAGTTGTGCTAAAACTACTAAAAATGGAGCGTTATGAGATATTCAAAATTATTTTCGGGAATTTGTATAGTTTTATTTATGAACCTATTGAACGGAGAGTTGGCTTACACTCAAAATTCATGTACGGGAGACACACCTTTTTTTCAGGTCGATCTTAGTGCAAATCCAGGAGCATCCTGGTTAAGTCCGTCGGTAGTTCGGGATGGTAATTGTTGTGGTGGAGGCGCAGATCAATCAAACTGCATTGAAGTTGAGGTGTTGTTGCACCCTAATGCGACGGGTATTTTATTTGATGTAGCTTCTGGTGCTGATCCGGGAGGAGCTCTGTTTTATCAGGTCAATTGTCAAGGAGCTCCACTATCCTCTCCGACAAATACAATTTGTTTGGATGGACCGGGACCACATTTTATTTCTTTCTGTAAAGTTGGTAATAATCAAAATACTTATGAGATTACATCGATTCCGGAGGCTACTGCTTCAAATGACATTACCAGTACTCCTTCGTGTCCGGATACCATTGGAGTGCAGGGTGTCGACCCGACAACTATAACGTGGAATTCAATCGCGCCGGGAAATACAGGAGATTATAATGCTTATCTGGAAAGCCTTAACGGTACAGAGACGGGAACGAACGGTGTTCCTTTTTCAGAGGAAACTGATGTTATTGTGACACCAGACAACGGAGCACCAGGAACAATTCTGTATGAGGTTTGTGCCACTCCCATCGGAGGTTGTGATGCTGATCCTTTTTGTGATACGGTCGCGGTTAATGTCTATGACGACATGACGTTAAACCTGGCTCCTGAAAACCCAACGATATGTTACGACGATGTAGATGTTCAATTGACAGCAACCGTAGCTGGGGGTGTTCCTCCGATTTCTTATTCCTGGAGTACTGGGGAGAGTACTTCTGCCATTTCAGTGCAGTCGGGAGGAACATATTACGTTGATGTCACCGATGCAAACGGTTGTTATTTTCTGACCGATACAGTGGTCGTCAACGAAGTGGCAAATGAAATAAAGTCTATTGCTGGAAACGACGTGACAATTTGTGGGGAACCAATTCCTCAGGTAGCATTTAACGGAATCGTAGATGGAACGAATGCCGGTGTCTGGTCAAATGGACAAGGAAATTACGCCCCGAGTAACTAGGTATTGGAGATTGTTTATACTCCGACACAAAACGAGGTGAATAATGGCTTTGTAGATCTCGAATTAGCAGCCACTAATACACTTGGATGTCCTGGTGATACAGATATTGTACGCATCAATCTACCTACTTTTAATACCGTATTTGATACGGTCATTGATCATGTGTCTTGTAACGCAGGAACTGACGGAAGTATTGATTTGACCGCGCTTTCCGGGCATTCTATTTCCAGTTATGAATGGTCGAACGGAGCGACAACTTCAACCATCAACAATTTGTCTGCTGGAACTTATTCGGTCATTCTAACCGATGAAAATGGTTGTACAGAAAACATGTCGTTCGTGATCGAAGAACCTCCGGCGCTCGAAGTTGATGCCGTTGATACTTCATCTTATGCGTCTGGTCATCCGATATCCTGTTTTGGAGCAAATGATGGCTACATTACGATCGCGCTTTCAGGTGGTACACCTGGTTATTCGTATGAATGGTCAAACGGCGTAATGACCGATTCAATCGGAGCTATCGGTCCAGGCATGTATACCTTTGTCGGAACAGATGCGAATGGTTGTGAAGTCGAAGATTCTATTGAAATTATTGCTCCTCCACCTCTTCAGTTGAACGCCGACGTGAGTTCTGATTACAATGGAGAGGATATCAGCTGTTTTGGCGCCGGTGATGGTGAGATAAGTGTATTTTTACTCGATGGCGGAAGTCCCGGATATACAGTTACCTGGTTGGATTCAGGAGGAAATACCGTGAGTAATGACACCGTTATTGATCAAGTTACACCAGGAGAATACCTCGTATTTGCAGAAGATGTCAATGGTTGTAAAATAACAGATACGGTAGTGGTAACACAACCGGATTCACTCGAAGTTGGTATTGGTGTTTTGTCTGATTACGAAGGGAATGCCGTAAGTTGTGAAGATGCCAACGACGGCGAAATCGAAGCCAATGTCAATGGTGGTACTCCTCAATATACTTATGAATGGGATACGAATCCTGTACAGACAACTGAAAATATAAATGGTCTGGGAATCGGGACGTACACCGTCGTTACAACTGATGCTAACGGTTGTACAGCGACCGATGAGGTTACGCTGGAAGGCTATCCGCTTCCTGAACTGCAAACTTCAGTGCCCGATGAGGCGTGTGAAGATGAGCGCGTTCAATTTTCCGCAACGAGTGAACTGGGGACTTCTGCAACCTGGGAGTTTGAGAATGGCAGCCAGTACAACGGCTTTGAACACGATGTTTATTTTGATGGTATCGGCTGTTTTGATGCGGTTTTAACGGTTACGACCGAGTATGGATGTCAGACTGTTGAAGATTTGTCGAATCATATTTGCGTCAATCCATTGCCTTATGCAGATTTTGAACAATCCAGTACGGATGTGACAACTTTTTCACCCATTGTTCAGTTTTGGGATCAGTCTACTGGTGCAACGAACGTCGAATGGTTCTTTGGCGATGGTGCAACGGATAATATCAGTAACCCTTACCACGAATATCCAGTGGATTCAAGTGGTACCTATCAGGTGACAATGGTGGCCAATTCGCAATATGGATGTACGGATACTGTCACGTCACTGGTGGTGGTAGATGAACGCCTGCTCATTTATGTGCCCAATACTTTTACGCCGGATGATGATCAATACAATCAAGTATTTTTGCCGGTCCTGACACAGGGCTTTGATCCTTACAATTACGAGCTGTTGGTTTTTAATCGCTGGGGAGAAGTGCTTTTTGAATCGCACGATGCTCAAGTTGGCTGGGATGGTAAATATGGCGGAAAAATTGTGAAGGACGGAACATATGTCTGGAAAATTAAGGTCAAAGACAAAGATGGAATAATGCGCCAGTTTAAAGGGCATGTTAATGTATTGAGATAAGTGCATAGCACAGAGGAATGCAGTTGATGAGGCACAGGGTCGCAGTCCGGATTCCGGTTAAGTTAAAAACAAACTTTGTTGGACCGGGCGCGACATGCTTCACGTGAACGATTATCTTCGAAAGCAGCTGTTGACGTTAGCGGAAAAAACTCAGCATCCGACATTTGGGCAAGAGCTTTGCATCCGCACGGTTTAATGCATGGAGCGACACAGGAGTTGCGCGTTGATGGCAACAATGACGGTACTCAAACTCATCAGCACGGCGCCGACAGCGGGGCTCAAAATAATACCAACACCGGAAAGTACGCCTGCAGCCAATGGCAGTGCCACGATATTATATCCCGCTGCCCACCAGAGATTTTGCATCATTTTGGAATAGGTTGCCCGACCGAACAAAATGAGGTTCACAATATCCTGAGGGTTACTTTCTACCAGGATAATGTCTGCGGTCTCGGCGGCCACATCAGTACCGGATCCGACGGCTATACCGACATTGGCTTGAGCAAGAGCAGGGGCGTCATTTACCCCGTCGCCCGTCATTGCCACGAATTCACCATTTTCCTGGAGGTCTTTGATGATGTTTTGCTTGTCTTCAGGCAGAACTTCCGCATAGAAGTTATCCAGTTCCAGGCGCTCACTCACGGCTTTGGCGACTTTTTTATTATCTCCCGTGGCCATAACGATTTTTAGTCCTTTTTTTCGAAGTGTTTTTATGGCGTCAAAAGCTTCTTCTCTGATTTCATCTGCCAGCGCAATAAATCCGATCAGTTGTTCGTCTGCGATCACAAAAACTACTGTCTCTGTTTCGTCCTGGAAGGCATCTTCAGGTTCTTCGTAATTTTTTTCTTTGAGGAACCCCGGACTTACGATGCTTATTTCTTTTTGTTGAACTGTCGCTTGAATTCCCTTGCCCGTAATATTTTTAAAGTTCCGGGGTTCGTCCAACTCAATGTTTTCTGCTTTGGCTTTTTTGACAATTCCCGCAGCAATCGGGTGTTCAGAATGACTTTCCACGGAAGCGGCTATTTTTAACAGGGCATTTTTGTCCAGGTCGTCGGTCAACGGTTGGATGCGCGTCACACCAAAAGCTCCTTTGGTGAGTGTCCCCGTTTTATCGAATATGATCGTGGTCACGAGGCGTGAATTCTCAAATGCGGTGCGATTGCGGATGAGCAAACCATTTTTTGCGGATACCGATGTGGAAATAGCAGCGACCAGCGGAACGGCCAACCCGAGGGCGTGTGGGCAGGAAATGATCATCACAGTTACTGTCCGTTCCAGTGCAAAATTAAATGCTTCTCCGAGGAACATCCAGACGGTGAACGTGATAATACCAGCGCCAAGAGCCACGTAGAAGAGCCAGGCAGCGGCGCGATTGGCCAGGTTTTGAGATTTGGACTTCGTCTCTTGTGCCGTTTTGACCATATCGATGACCTTCGATAAATATGAATCATCTCCAATGCCTTCGACCTTAATCGTGAGGGTTCCATTATCGTTCATCGATCCTGCGATAACCTTATCATCTTTTGACTTGCCCACAGGTTTCGATTCTCCCGTTAACATCGATTCATTCACGTGGCTTTCTCCTTCTGTGATTACGCCATCAGCGGGAATCTTTTCACCGGGACGAACGAGAATTTGATCATCGTTTTTCAGCTCACTGATTTCAATCGCTTTTGTTTCGCCGTCATCCAGTATTTTCCGGGCTTCTGAAGGCATCATTTTAGCCAGTTCCTGTAAGGCGTTTGACGCTCCCATTACGGATTTCATTTCAATCCAGTGTCCGACGAGCATGATGTCAATTAATGTCGCTAACTCCCAAAAGAAAATTTTACCATCTAAACCGAAAACAACTGCCGAACTGTAGAGGTAGGCGACGAATATGGCCAGCGCAATCAAGGTCATCATGCCCGGCGATTTATCCTTTATCTCATCTGTCAGTCCTTTTAAAAAAGGCCACCCTCCGTAAATAAAAATGAAAGATGAAAGTCCAAATTGTACGTATCGATCTCCCTGAAAACGGAACGTGTACCCGGCCAATTCCTGAATCATCGGAGCTAAAAAGACGATAGGGATTGTTATGATGATCGAAATCCAGAATCGTTTTCGAAAATCTGCAATCATGTGCGCGTGGTGATCGCTGTGATCATGATTATGGTTGTCCTTTTCGTGTTCGTGATGATCGTTCATGTTTTCTGTCTTTAGAATGTCAGAAGATACAAAATAAAATTGAAGTATGAATATTTTTATGATTGAGCTATGCTTTCGCAACGGGAGGCTCCTGTAAAAATAACAATACATCTGATCAGCGGCAACGGTTATTCCCGAAGTACGAGTCGAAAATGACTGCTGAGCCCCCGGATTTCGTACCTGAATCAGTCAATACGAAAATTATTCCTTCTTCAGCTATTTTTATCGAGCAGAACTGATCATTCTCAGGAATATTATTGATCGAAGTTAGGGACGTTTTATGAAAAAGTGCTTACCTTACATCAGCTCAATTACAGAATTGGTAATTGAAGAATATTTTGGCGAAATTTATTTTTTGCAGCAAGGGAAATAGGTTGCCGAGCATTAAAAACGTTAAAAATATAATATGGAATTTATCGATTATTATAAAGTTTTAGGCCTTTCCAAAGGAGCTTCTGAAAAGGAGATAAAATCGGCATATCGCAAGTTGGCCAGAAAATATCATCCCGATTTAAATCCCAACAACAAGGAAGCGGAAAAGAAGTTTAAACAGTTAAACGAGGCGCATGAGGTGCTGAGTGATCCCGAAAAACGAAAGAAGTACGACGAGTTTGGAAAGGACTGGAAACACGCCGATGAGTTTAAAAAAGCGCGACAACAACGACAAAAGCAAAAGCATTATAACACGGGGGCACAATCAGAATATGGCGATTTTTCTGGCGGTTTTTCAGACTTTTTTGAATCGATGTTTGGCGGAGGAGCGAGTGGTGGTCAAACCAAATTCCGGGGGCAGGACTTGAATGCCGAATTACAATTGAACTTGAGCGATGTATATAAATCGCAGAAGCAAACGCTCACCGTTAATGGTAAGAATATACGCCTGACGTTCCCGGCTGGGATTGAAGACGGTCAGGTAATTAAAATTAGCGGACATGGTGCTCCGGGTGTGAATGGAGGACCAAACGGAGACCTCTACATTACGTTTTCTATAATCAACGACACCAAATTCAAAAGAGATGGAAGTAGTCTGTACACGACAGTGGAATTGGATTTATACACTGCTTTGCTCGGCGGCGATGTTACTGTTGATACTTTCGACGGAAAAGTGAAGTTAAAAGTGGCGCCTGGAACGCAACCCGGGACAAAAGTGAAATTAAAAGGGAAGGGGTTCCCCGTTTATAAAAAAGCGGGAGAATTTGGTGATTTGTATGTAACGTACGCCGTGAACCTGCCCACTCGACTATCCGAAAAGGAAAAAGCATTATTTGAAGAATTAAAACAACTCAGAGAGCATGGAAACAAATAATTTGGTACGCGTCGAAAGATGCTGCGCTCAACTGGAAGTAGAATTTTCCTTTGTACACGAGCTCGAAGATCATGGCTTGATTGAAATCGTGATCGTAGATGATCAGTCTTATATTTCCATAGATCATCTCAAACGATTAGAAAGAGTTATACATTTTTACTACGATTTAAATATTAATCTTGAAGGGATTGATGTGATTCATCATCTGCTCGGTCAAATTGATGACTTGCAGGAAGAGTTGAGAATCACGAGGAATAAATTGAAAATCCACGATTCCAGGTAGAGAATGAACTGTGATACTAAATCCAACTAATTATCTGGTAGTATTAAGGTAAACGCTTATTTCAAGCATTTAAAATAATCGAACGGTTCCTGGCAATCGAGGCATTGATAATGCGCTTTGCAAGCCGTCGAACCGAATTGAGAAACCAATTTTGTGTTTTTTGACTTGCATTTCGGACAGGGGACAATGGTCTTTTCTCCAAAGAGCACAGATTTATCTGCTTCATCCTGTGGAGGCGCAATCCCGTATGCTTCGAGTTTCTCTTTTCCTTTTTCGCTGAGCCAATCTGTCGTCCAGGCTGGATGGAGGACGAGTTTTACATCAATTTTTAATCCTTCTTCTTCGAGCCGCTCTTTAATATCTTCTTCGATGACTTGCATTGCCGGACACCCCGAGTATGTCGGCGTAATAATAATCTGCCAGTGATCATTTTCAATGTGGTTGATTTCCCGTACAACGCCCAGATCAACAACAGTCAACACCGGAACCTCCGGATCTTTAACATCCTCCAGGAATTCCCAAATATCTTCTGCTGTAATGTCTTTTGTCATCATTTTAGAGATTAGAATTAAAAGCTTAGAGTTCAGGGTTTTATAGCTCGAGACTCTAAACGCTCAACTCAAAACTAAGTACCCGATACTTCCTCCTCACTTTACCACTTCATGCCTGGATAGGTGCGCTGCATATATTGCAGTTCAGTTAAAAGAAAGCCCAAATGTTCGGAATGAACGCCTTTACGGCCGCCGTCGAGTTGCCATTGTTTTTCGGGTAAGGTGAGCGTTGCTTCGTCAATAACGGCTTGAATATTTTTATAATACTGATCTTTAAAATCAGCCGTATCGCATATCATGCCCTCTTTGATCAATAGTTGCTCTACTTCATCCTGGTAAAAGAGTTCTTCCGTAAATCGTGATAAGTCTGTCAACGATTCCTGAACGCGTTCGTGTGATTCTTCCGTTCCGTCACCGAGACGAATAACCCATTCACTGGAATGTTTGAGGTGGTAGCGCACTTCCTTAATCGACTTCGCCGCGATTGCAGCAATCTGTTCATCTTTACTCTCCAGCAATCTTTCAAATAATAGGTTTTGGAAGTGATCAAACAGAAACTGACGAACGATCGTTTTTCCAAAATCGCCATTGGTTTGTTCGACGAGAAGTACATTTTTGTACTCTCTTTCAATGCGCATAAAGGCGAGATCATCTTCATCGCGATCTTTTCCCTCTACTTCCGCGGCATATTGAAACCATTCTGTAGCCTGACCAACGAGGTCAAGTGCTAAATTGGTGAGCGCAATGTCTTCTTCGAGAATAGGTCCGTGACCACACCATTCCGATAAACGGTGTCCTAAAATAAGGCTGTCATCCGCCCGTCGAATCAAATATTCAAATAAAGCTTCTTCTTTCGTCATTTTAATCAATTACATGTGTTTGATTCCGTCCGGAACTTCGTAAAATGTAGGGTGTCTGTAGGCTTTCGAATTCGCCGGTTCAAAGAGCGGACCTGATTCAGATGGATCAGATGCCACGACGGCGTTGGACTCGACAACCCAAATGCTCACACCTTCACTGCGACGCGTGTAGACATCCCGGGCGTTGTTAATAGCCATTTCAGCGTCAGCTGCGCGCAGACTCCCCGCGTGTTTATGACTTAATCCCTGTTTACTTCTAATAAATACCTCCCATAGAGGCCATTCTTTTTTACTCATAATTTTTTATTTCAAGTAATTCGATGCTATAAACGCATCTGTATTTTAGCTGTCTACGAAGCCTTTTTCTTGCGCGCTGCTCGTTTTTCGGCATACGCATTGGCTGCTTCGCGGATCCACATTCCTTCTTCTTTTGCTTTTTTGCGCGCTTCTACACGCTCTTTGTTGCAAGGACCATAGCCTTTGACAACTTGCCAGAACTCATCCCAATTAATTTCTCCAAAGTCATAATGACCTGTCTCCTCGTTAAATTTCAGATCTTTATCGGGTATTTCAAGTCCGATTTGTTCAGCTTGAGGAACAGTGACGTCGACGAACATTTGGCGGAGTTCATCATTTGTATGACGTTTGATTTTCCAGTTCATCGATTGTTCAGTATGCTTGGAATCCGCGTCGTTTGGACCAAACATCATCAGAGAAGGCCACCACCATCTGTTGAGTGATTCCTGTGCCATCTCGCGCTGCGCAGGAGTTCCCTTTGCCAGTTGCGCTACAATTTCAAAACCCTGTCGCTGGTGAAAAGACTCCTCTTTACAGACGCGTACCATGGCACGAGCATAAGGTCCGTATGAACAACGACATAATGGAACTTGATTCATGATCGCAGCACCATCTACCAGCCAACCTATCATACCCATGTCAGCCCAGGTAAGACTTGGATAATTGAATATACTCGAGTATTTAGCCTTGCCTGAGTGTAAATCGTCGATGGTGTCTTCGCGATCGGCACCGAGGGTTTCGACAGCGCTGTACAAATACAAACCATGACCAGCTTCATCTTGTATTTTGGCCAATAAAACGGCTTTTCTTCGCAAATTGGGAGCGCGCGTCACCCAGTTTCCTTCAGGTAACTGTCCTACAATTTCCGAGTGCGCATGCTGTGAAATCTGACGAATCAATGTATCACGGTAAGCGTCGGGCATCCAATCCTTCGGCTCGATTTTGATCTCGTTATCAATCTTTTCCTGAAATTCGTGCTCTAATGTCTTTAAATCTTTTTCTTCCATGTCTCATCAATTAATTCATCGCTTGAAAGTTCCTTATCAGAAGCTACCAACAATGGTGTTGTACAAATTTAACAATTTATTTCCTTTCTGGTTTTGTCACTTTCTATGACATCTGTCATTTTTTACTTGATTGAAAATACATTTTTTTGACGTAAAAACCAAAAATAACTCCGTAGAGTTGTTAATTTTGCCGATACTCAATAAAAATAACGTATGAAGCCAACTTTTCATGAATTGCGCGTTTGTGATATTCGACAGGAAACTGAGGATACCGTTTCTATCGCATTTGAAGTTCCTGATGAACTGAAAGCAGAATATGCCTACGATGCAGGTCAGTATCTTACGTTGAGAACGGATATCGATGGTGAAGATATTCGAAGATCGTACTCGATATGTTCGGGAGAACACGAAAATGAATTGCGCGTAGCGGTAAAAAAGGTACCCGACGGAAAATTCTCAACTTTTGCCAATGAAGTGCTCCGGGAAGGAGATGTGTTAAATGTGATGACGCCGATTGGTGGATTTACGACTGAATTTGACGCTTCAACGGCGAAGTCTTTCCTGTTTTTTGCAGCGGGAAGTGGCATTACTCCCGTCATCGCATTGATCAAATCCATTTTGCACACAGCACCCGAAAGTGAAGTTGCTCTCGTCTATGGAAATAAATCGTTGGATAGTGTGATCTTTCGCGAAGCTATAGAAGACTTGAAAAATGTCTATATGGATCGTTTTAGCGTGCTGCACGTTTTTAGTAGGGAAAAAATTGGTAATCGACTGCAGGACGGTCGTCTTGACAAAGATCGGATTTTGAATATCCATCATGCTTTTTTTCAGCAGGGCAATGTCGATGAAATCTTTGTATGTGGTCCGGAACCCATCATCTATGCTGTTAAAGACGCATACGGTGAACTTGGCTACGATGAGAACAAGGTACGTTTTGAGTTGTTTACTACCCCGGGACAAAACGATCAAAAAAGAAAGGTGGAACACCGTGAACAAGGACCGCGCATCGATGCGAACGTAAAAGTCATTCTGGACGGTGAGGAGACATTGTTAGATTTGGATTCGGATGGGGACAGTATATTGGAAGCAGCGCAAAAAGCTGGTGCGGACGTACCGTTCTCCTGCAAAGGTGGGGTTTGTTGCACTTGTCGGGCCAGAGTAATGAAAGGAACAGCGAAGATGGATGTCAACTATGCCTTAGAAGACGATGAAGTTGAAGATGGTTATATCCTGACCTGTCAGTCGCATCCAACAAGTGACGAGTTGATTGTATCTTATGACGATTAAAACGAAATTATGGGATTTTTAGATAAATTATTTGGTAAAAAAAAGGAGGAAAAAAAAGAAAGTGGTTTCCGCCTGAAAATAGATAAAATTGAGCGGCTGACAAAGGATGCCGTAAAGGTAACTTTCGATATTCCTGGAAAGTATAAAATGGATTTTTCTTTTATGCCGGGTCAATACGTCAACATCAAGCGCGAAATCGAGGGGGAGATGTTCACTCGTTCATATTCCATCTGCAGCGGAATTAAAGAGCCACTGGCTATCGGTGTAAAGAAAGTCGACGATGGCAAAGTGTCAACCTGGTTGAACGAAGAAGCAAAAGAAGGTGATGAAGTCGTACTTTCAGCCCCGATGGGAAACTTTACTGTTTCAAAAGCCGATGGACCTTATGTAGCCTTTGCAGCAGGAAGTGGTATTACGCCTATTCTGTCAATTGCCAAATTTTTTAATCGTGCGCAGGATGCTAAACTAAAGATGTTTTATGGCAATAAAAATGACGAAAGCATCATGTTTTACGATGAACTGGAAGCTATGGAGAATGTCGATGTTCACCATTTACTATCTCGCCAGGAAAAAGAAGGTTTTGACCACGGAAGGATGAATGCGGATAAAGTGCGCAGCTTGATCAAATCAGATTTGAATATTCTGAAATCGAAAGGGTTTTACATTTGTGGTCCGGAAGAAATGATTATCAATATTATTGACGAATTGAAAACATTTGGAGTGCCTGAAGAAAAGATTTTTTATGAATTGTTTTCGACACCTACATTGATGGAATCCAAACAAAAGGAGTCAGTTGCCGAATTTTCCGGTCGTTCGAAAGTGACTGTAATTCTCGATGAAGAAGAAGAAAAATTTGAGTTAGCTACCGACGGCGGAACAATACTGGAAGAAGCAGAAGTTCATGGCGTCGATGCCCCATTTTCTTGCCGTGGAGGTGTTTGTTGTACGTGTAAAGCTAAAATTCTGGAAGGAGCAGCTACGATGGACAAAAACTTTTCATTGACGGACAGTGAAATTGAGGAAGGATATGTATTGACGTGTCAGGCACATCCAAACAGCGAATCATTAGTCGTAAGTTATGACGAATAAAAAGAACATTGTTGTTGTCGGAGCGAGTCGCGGGATTGGAAAAGCGTTGGTTCAACTGCTGGCGCAGCATGAGGACCACCACGTAATTGCTTTGTCCCGAAACACGAAAGAATTGGCTGCGTTTTGTGACTCCCCGGAAAACATCACCTACGGATTTGTGGACGTCGCTTCAGCGGAAGTGCACGAGCAACTCGACGCGGTGTTGAGCCAATTTAATTACATAGACGTATTGATCAATAACGCGGGTAAGTTGGTGAACAAACCTTTCGATAAACTTTCGCGCGCTGAAATCGATAGTTGTTATCAGACGAATGCCGTAGGGACGATGTACACGACGCAGTATTTTATTCCAAAGATGAGCAATCGCGGTGGACATATCGTTAATATTTCCACGGTTGGTGCATTTCAGGGTAGTGTTAAATTCCCGGGATTGTCAGCGTATTCAACATCTAAGGCGGGTATCACAAGTTTTACAGAATTATTTGCTGAGGAATATAAAGAAACCCCCATCAAGATGAATTGTCTGTGTCTGGGGGCTGTTCAAACTGAAATGTTGTCGGAAGCGTTTCCCGGACTTGAAGTGCCTACTTCTCCTGAAGATATGGCGGCGTACATTGCCGATTTTAGTCTGACAGGCCACCAATATTTCAATGGAAAGATATTGCCGGTGAGTGCTTCAACACCTTGATGCAATCAAACTGAGTGTTTAGAAATCAGCTCTAAAAGCATAATGAGATCGCGATTTTTCTTTTTTTGAATTCTTAAATGTAATGTATTCTTTATCGCGTGCCTCAAAGAATGTTATTACTTGATTTTCTTGTAACGGATAATCTGTTTTAATATGCATACTTCCCGACTCATCGAAACGGGTTTTAAAATTAAATTTTTGATGTGTATCCGCGAAAATATGGTTTCTGAATTCACGAACGACCATCCGAATATCGTCGCCTTCAAACGTTGTTGACTCAAACGTAATGGTATATTCAAAATTGTATTCACTGGCCGCCTGAGCATTGGCATTGGTAAATGTTGTCGTTAACCAGACCATCGCAATAATTGTTAAATACTTCATAACTCTTAATTTTAATGTTGGTACTAATGTATGTTGATATCCGGAAGGATGAAGCATGTAATTTCATGTTTGACCGCCTTTTAAGTAGAATTACGTAGCGCGATGGACAGTCATCTACTTAGTGTCTATACCATGTGCCATTTATCTGAATGATAGTAAGAGAAGTATCAAATCGTTAATGTCGACTGATATGTAAGAAGTGTCCGCTCGCTAAAAGGTAACTGTATTAAAAAGATTTTAAATTGACTGGAGGGAAGTAGAAACGATAAAACGGTAAATGGGGCTCAAACAAAAAAAACTTATTGAGGCTCATCGATAAAAATCAAAAAAGCCCCAATAAGTAGTTTAGCTATCCAGTTTCACCAACGGGTATACTTCAAATTTTGGTTGCCTGAGATGGAGAAAAAAATTAAAAAAAATCATTTTAAAACGTAAGTATCACGAAAACAGTAATATAAAAGTTTATTTTTTTAAAAAATATTTACTCGATTGATGTCTGGCTGTGTTGAAAAATTGTATTCGGGTTAAAACGCAACGTTCTTCAAAGCACAATTCTTTTTAGAAATGGTCAAAACTTCACAGTTATTATGCGCTTTTGTCATTTTAACCGACTTCATTTCAACGGTTCAATTTATGATGGTTGGATGGATTGGTAGACAGTGTTCGATTGACGTTTCTTTTTAAAAATTTGAACGCTTTTAGAAGGTCGTTGTACAGCTAAACATTAAATTTATGGAATGGTGTTCGTTCGTGCATCATTATGTACAAAAATAGTAACTATGGTTCGATATTGGATACTTTTACTCATAGGGAGCTCCATCGTTTTAGGAGGAGCGCTGCAAAGCATGGATTCAGAAATTACCCGGAATGTGCAGGTCGCAAATCTGAAGAACAATTCTGATTCGGATGGTCGCTGGGCAGTATATGACTCGTTAATGGAAGCGCATCAGCCAAACGCGGCGCGCGAACAATTGAGAAGCATTTTGAACGAAGGAATGGCGAAGAACAATCACTATGCGATTTCCAGGTCGATCAAAAGCTTTATTCAGACGCTTGCGCCTTTAGAACCAAACACGCGCAAGGCATTGTTCACGGAATTGGACAGTATTGTTCAGACGCTTCCGGAACCCTCCAGGACGCTGTCAAGCACCTTTTTGGTACGACAAATCATGTATCGTTATCGCACCTGGTTGCCGCACGGCGTCGATGTATCCCGCGTTAAAATCGCTGGTGATACGCTCTCTCTGACGGATCCATACGGTAAAGCGCAATATGTTTTTAACAGAACTGAAGCCATCAGTCGTGATTTCCACCAACTGCAAGATGAACCGTTGAGCGCTTATCGCGATTTTCTGGACATCGATGAGAAATATGAACAACTTCTGCCTACCGTCTTCGATTTTGTAGCCGTCAATTTAATTCAGTTTTATCAGCACTACGACTTCCAGCGCTACCACGAATGGAAACATACCGGAGCGTCGAACGAAACCTGGTTTTACACGCCAGATCAGTTTTCAAAACAACGTTTCGATGAAGCATCGCTCAAACATAAAATTTTAAATGTCTACAAAAATCTTGAAGGGTTTCATTTAGAGGACACGGAATTATTGAGTGCTATTTATTACCAGCGATTAAAGTACATTTTCAATGAAGAAACAGTGGAAGATACCGCTCCTTACTGGAAGGCTGGTTTTAATTACTTCAAAGATCATTCCGGCCGTTCAAAATTTTTATACGAACTGGCGCTGCTCAAATATGAAAGCGGGAAAAACTACCACTTCAAAACAAATTCATCTGTTAAAGGAGATTTGATTGAAGCCAGAAAGTTGCTGAAAAATGAAGTAGATAAATTTCCGGAAAGTGATTTTTCAGAGCGGATTACAGATTTAATTGAACTCATCGAACAGCCTCGCGTCGATTTTCAAGCGCAGTCCACTGCTTATCCGGGAGACGATATACCATTAAAGCTGAAACACCAGAATGTCGAAGAGTTGGTGCTGTATATTTTTGAGAAACCAGATGAACAACCCGAAAAAATAGGGTTGAGAACACTTCTAAAAGACGATCATTACGACCAGGTCAGGAAATTGAAGTTAAAAGTGAACGATTTAGACGATTATCAACAGCGTTCTACGGAATTTCTGCTGGATGAAATGGAGCAACCCGGGAATTATTTTCTGTTCGCTACAAATACCGAAGAAGATTTTGAGCGCGCACTTCAATCTGATTCGTTGTGGCAAACGCTTCCAAAAGCGCAACACAGTTTATTGGTTTCCGAAATTATGGTAACTACTGAAAAGAATGATCAAGGCGTCCAGTTCTACGTCACCGATTACAAGACGGGAAAACCGATCGAAGGAGCCCGGGTGAACGTCTATTTCAAGCGCCGTCGGATGCAGGTGCTGCCGGATACGCCGAATCGAATGGGAAAAACCGACGAAACGGGTCGTTATTTTGCAGGAATTGATCGCGAGAATATTCAGTATCACGTAAAATATGAAGGCTCTGAAGTTGCTGGAGGAGATTATATCTACAATTATGCGCGACAGGAACCTGAGTATAGGGTGCAGGTACTCACGGATCGCAGTATTTATCGACCCGGGCAGACCGTGCACTACAAGTTAGTGGCTTACAAAGGCACAGACAACGATTTTGAGGTGGCCGATGATGAATCCTTAGCGCTCAGCATAAAAAACAGTTCGCGGTCGACCATTCATGAGGAAACGCTGGAAACGAATGATTACGGGTCTGTAAATGGATCTTTCACATTACCTGTGGGCGGACCATTCGGTCGATTTTCAGTACAAGTACGTTTTGATGCACACAGTGGAAATAGTGCCAATGGATCTCATCAGTTTCGCGTAGAAGAGTACAAGCGGCCGACGTTTGAGGCAACAATTAAACAGCCTACAACTGAGGCAAAACTGGATGATTCTGTTTCGGTAAAGGGATTGGCGAAAGCTTTTGCGGGATACCCGATCACAGCAGCCAAAGTGAACTATAAAATTTACAGAAACTGGAATACCTACTGGCGCTATTTCGGAGATAAAAATCAAGGGCGCGATTTGATGGTTGACAGCGTTTTATCCACAGATGAGAATGGCGAATTTAACATTGGCTTTTTTGCGGAAACAGATCCAAACGCACCTGAAAATGCGAATTATTCTTTTGAAATCGTTGCCGATGTAGTGGATGTTTCCGGGGAGACGCACGAAGCAACCACGCGTTTGAACTTAAGCAAAACTGGATTGGCATTGAGGTATAGCGGACCACAGGAGTTGAGAACGAACGAGGAAGAACATGCCGTCTACAAAGTCGTGAATATGTCGAGCGAGTCGCAACCTGATTTCAAAGGAAAAGTGGAAGTCTATAAAGTCGAACAGCCCCAACGGTTTTTACCGCGGATATGGTCTGAATCGCAATATCAAAAATTCGACG
Organism: Bacteroidota bacterium; assembly: GCA_051745635.1. Classification (GTDB taxonomy): domain Bacteria; phylum Bacteroidota; class Bacteroidia; order Flavobacteriales_D; family Crocinitomicaceae; genus Brumimicrobium. Next base: position 17,929 of record JBNJEH010000005.1, on the reverse strand, counting down.
CGGAAGCATGGAAAGCGCTGTTCCCTTATGCAAAATTTACCAGCGATGAAGCTTCTACTTTAGATGAAACACTTCAGAAAACAGTTGATTTTCACGTTGAAGATTCGTTGCAGATAAAAGCTCTGATTGGAGATCAACAGGGAACTTATCGACTGAATGCATACACCGTTACCAAAAAAGGGGACACCATACGAAACAGTCAAACATTGAAACTAATTGATATAGAATCAAAGGAAGTTCCTGAAAAAAGTGAATTATGGACGTATCAATCTCATCAAACGATTGAAGTGGGCGAATCTGTAGAATTTCAGGTCGGTTCATCGTTTAAAAATGCACGTGCATTTGTACAATTGCGAAGAGGTGAGGAAGTCATCAAAGAAGAATGGCTGAATTTAAAAAATCGGCAGGTATTGTGCTACACTGCAACAGAAGAAGATCGTGGAGGCATTAGTTACCACGTTTCTATGAATCATGACGGCAAGCACTATACGAAGTCGCACACCATCAATATTCCAAGAACAAATAAGTTGCTCAGTATAGAGGCAGAAACGTTCAGGGATCAACTGCTTCCTGGTCAGGAAGAAGAGTGGCGATTTACCATTTCAGGAGAAGGAGCAGACCAGCTGGCAGCCGAGGTCTGTGCGGGAATGTACGATGCTTCGCTGGATCAGTTTGCGCGAAATTACTGGAGCTTATGGCCGTATCGCGGCAATTATTATTATCCTACATGGCGTTCTGCGAATAGCCGTTCTGCGAGTTGGAGCAGTGGCCAGGGGAAATGGGGTAATCAGAATTATTTGCTGCATGATCGGCACAGTCCACACAGGATGAGGATTTTCGGAGGGCTCGAGAGCAGTTATTTTTCGCGTAGAAATCGCGTGGCCATGTATCGGTCAACAAGAGGAGCTAATATGGAGAGTAGCGCAGATATGGAAGAAGTGCAAATGGTGGCTGAAGATGAAGTTGCAGCACAAGGAAATGTTGCTGAGTCATCGCGGGATGTGGATTCAAAAGCACCCGGAGCGGTAAAGCGAAAAAAAGCTCGGGAAGATAGAGGAAAAGAAAAACAGCAACCGCAAATCAGGGAAAATTTCAATGAAACGGCTTTTTTCTATCCTGATTTAAAAACAAATGAGAAGAATGAATTCGTCGTGAGCTTCACGCTTCCGGAATCGTTGACTGAGTGGAAGTTTATGGCCCTGGCGCATACAAAAGATATGAAAACGGGCAGTCATCAATTAAAAACGACAGCCCAAAAACCACTGATGGTCACTTCCAATGCGCCGCGGTTTTTCCGTTCGGGTGATCAGTTTGATTTTGCTTCAAAAGTGGTGAATTTAACTGAAGAGGAGCAAACTGTAGCGGTGAACTTGAGCTTTTTCAACCCTGCCAATGATAAAGATGTGAATTTAATGGGGCAACAGTCGCCATCAAAACAAGTGAAAATTCCTGCAGGAGCTTCAAAAGAAGTTGTTTGGAACCTCGATTTATCAAACCAGCAAGGGTTGATCGCTTATAAAATTACCGCAGCGAATGAGGCATTTAGAGATGGAGAACAAAAGCCAATTCCGGTGCTTTCCAATCGTCAATACGTTACTGAAGCGATGCCATTTGTGGCAACGAAGAAAGGCGTTTGTAAATTTAGTTTTGACAAATTAAAGAATACAACTTCATCAACGTTGAAACATGAGCGAGTTACGCTGGAGTACACTTCGAATCCGGCCTGGAATGCCGTTCTGGCACTGCCGTATTTGGCAGAATATCCGTATGAATGTGCTGAACAGATTTTTTCCAGGTATTACGCAAATAAACTGGCGAGTGATGTGATAGAGCAGAAGCCGAAAATTAAAGCGATGTTCGAAGAATGGCGCAATTTTTCTCCGGAAGTGTTTATGAGTGAACTGAGCAAAAATGAAGAACTCAAAACGATTTTACTGGAAGAAACACCGTGGGTTTTAGACGCCAACGATGAATCTGAACAAAAACGAAGAATCGCTGAACTGTTTGAAGTGAACCAATTGGCGAGAAGTCAGGAAAAAGCATTGCACTTACTGAGTAAAAAGCAAAACAGCGATGGCGGATTTGGATGGTTTGGCGGAAAACGATCCAATATTTACATCACGCAACACATCGTTGCTGGATTTGGTCACCTCGAAAAATTGGGGATTGATGTGCCATTGAAAGCAAAAAATATGATTAACGAAGCGTTGAGCTATATGGATAGTTATCATTTAAGGCAATACAACAAGTTGACGGAGAAGCAGCGAAAAGAAATCGGCGTTTCATCAATAACATTGCACTGGTTGTACGCTTCGTCGTATTTTTCGAATGAGTCGAGTCAAGCTATTCAAAATGTAAAAGACCATTATCACCAGAAGCTACAATCAGACTGGTCGAATTTCGGATTGCAACAGCAAGCCATGGCAGGACTGTATTTCAACCGCGTAAATGATGAGCAATACACGAAAATAATCCTTTCTTCATTGCGAGATCGTGCAAAAAAAGTTTCAGATAAAGGCATGTATTTTCCCGAAAACAATGGAGGGTACTACTGGAATCAAGCTAAAATTGAAACGCAGGCGATGATTATTGAGTTTTTTGCCGATGTAGAAGCCAAAAAAGCTGAAATTGATGCACTGCGCTTGTGGTTGATTCTACAAAAACGCAGTAATTCCTGGGAAAGTACAAAAGCAACAGCAATGGCGACGTATGCTTTATTGTTGAATGGAACCGATTATTTGGTTGATGATGAAAACCCTGAAATTAAAGTGGGGAAAGAAACGATTGTTTTTTCTCAGAATGCGCAGGAAAACGAAAAGTTTGTAAAAGCTACGCCAGGTTTAGGTCATTTCAAAACAAGCTGGACTGGAAATGCGATTGATCCTGGTTTGGGAGATGTCGAAATTGACAAACCTACTTCAACACCGAGTTATGGTGCTTTATATTGGAGTTATTTTGAGGATATGAGTAAAGTTGAAGCTTCAACAAATGCCGATATTTCAATTAAGAAAACGTACAGAAAAGTAAATGCCGGTTCAAAAGGGGATGAATATGTTACTTCTAACACTTTTGAAGTTGGAGATCGCGTAAATATCGAATTGGTCGTAACGGTGTCGCAAGACATGGAGTATGTCCACATCAAAGATTTGCGGCCAGCCGGTTTTGAACCAAAAATGGCATTGAGTCAGCACCAATGGAAAAATGGCTTATGGTACTATCAATCTCCACGAGATGTTTCTATGAACTATTTTATCGATCGACTTCCAAAAGGAACACATGTGTTGAATTACGATGTGTTCGTGACAAATTCAGGACAATTTGAAGCCGGAAACGCGACGGTTCAATGCATGTATGCTCCGGAATTTGTTGCCCATAGTGGAGGGGAGAAGGTGAATGTGAAAAGGTAGATTGGAATATGTAGGGACGCACGGCCGTGCGTCCCTACATATTCCAATTCACCTCGAGAACAACCACAATCTGGCATATTCAGCATTCTATGGTTCTACCAGGTTACAAAAACTCAAATTAACAGTAAGAACTTAAACTTAACCTTATTGAATATAAATTACTGCTTATATTTGCTCATTATTAAAGTAGCCTCTGGAGCACGAAGGGTTTAATAGTCTGCGTTTTTGGCGTTAATGCGATGAGATTCTTTTGGTGCTTGTGCCTAAAATAGGTTCAAAATTAAATTCATGAACCGAGCATGTCTGCTGAGTTAACTGATTGCATGCGAGCTCAACGAAGTTAATAGTACGGGTTAAAAGTGAATACAAGCGCCTCAATCCCTGCTACCTACTATGGTTAATGTGCAATTATGCAGGTTAACCTTCGATTCATTAACATAAGATACAGCGTATATCTGTTACAACTTTTTATTGTAAAAATTGGTCAATATGCAGGAAAAGAAGGTAGTGCTTTAGAAAGTGTTGCTGAAAATGATCAGCCTTCGCTTCCTGCCTATTTCAAGCGGGTCATTTCAAGTCAAGAATGAACCTGCTGCTGCAATCACGTTGTACTGCAGTTCATGTTGTGATCAGATCAAATTATTGCATTACCTTGCGCGTAGTTCCGTCGCTGTAGTATTCAATCACAATTCCTTTGAAATTTTCGTCGACTTCTTGCCCCATGGTATTTAGTCGTTTTACCAATTTCTTGTCCACACCATTATCGACAGAAACAATACCGTGATTAGTAATTGTACCATCGAAATCAACTTGCTTTAGACGATAGTAGTTAATTCTTTTCGGGGCACTTCTATGTAATGTTGAATACGTTTGACGCTCGGAAGTTGATCCCGCACCATCAATTTTATTGATTTGTTTCCAGGCAGAACCATTTATAGAATGTTCCAGTACAAAATAATCGTTATTTAGCTCTGAGGCCGTTTGCCATGTTATCTCAACATCGTTATTGAGCTTTTCAGCTTGAAAATCATTGAGTTCAACGGGCAGAACTATGCCGCAGTTCGTTGTTGCTCCTCCTCCTGTTTGAGAAAATGTAATTTCAGTTGGATTGTTCGAGTAGTTCGTTATCATAACAGTGTATACTTCCCCTGTTTGTGTTCCTGTAAGCGACAATGATTCTGAAGTAGCCGCGGCAAAAGAGCAACCAACCACATTTCCAGCGGTCAAATTATCACATGCTGTTGCCTGATCGGCAAACGGTCCCCAGGCAGCATAATCAATATCTTCAGCAGGATTAGAGGTGAATGAAAGGTCCAGGTCTCCCGGATCATCGATTTCTAAGAAAAACCAGGCGGGGTTCGGTTGTGTAGTCAGACAATCGTAATCATTTCCAGGTTCGGCCGTGCCGTCGTCGACACCTGCGTCGTATGTTACATCACCGTCAGCAGTGCAGAACGGTTGGGCATCGGCACACGTAGAAGGAGAAGTGTTTTCTGGGTTGTCTACACATAAATCAAAGGTTCCAGCGCCACCACCTCCACCAGTGTTATTAACAACTGCTATTAAATAGGTTTCACCAGGGATAAGTGAATTGTTGTTAAGACTTAACGTAATCGTACTATAGTTTCCACCATCAGTCGCGCAACCATAAGATGCGACATCGTTTATATCACAGAGATCTGTACCTCCTGCTTGATCCAAACCAATAATTGCTACTTCTGGTCTATTTACCCCACTGACAGTAATATCGGCGTTCGATCCATCAGCAACGAAACTAAACCAAGTAATATTTGTATAGTTAAAACATGGAGGAACGTACGGATTATTGGAAGTTGCTCCCACATTGGAATATGCATTACAAGTACCGTCCAAATCATTTATTGGTTCAGCATTGGTACAAAGGTCATTCGCCGGTTGGGCTAATAACATCAAACCTGTGAAAAACGTGAAATATATCGTAAGTAGTTGCTTCATAGTCTATTTATTTGAAATTGAATACTTGGGCCACTCAACCCCATTTTCCATCTTCTCATGAGACATGATGAGGATGTTGAATTCACCAATATTTACTCTTCTGTCCTCATTTTCCAGGCGAAGAGCGGCTATTTCATTTAAAATCTCAGTTGAAATGTTAATTTCTTCCTTGAACTCCTTAGAATTCTCAACTAGAATGGAGAAGGAAGTTCTCGGTACATCTGAGTCATCTGCACCCGTTTGTTGGGACCAACTGTTCGAAGTAGCAAATAGCAACATCACTACCAACACAGACCCAAAGGTTTGCTTTAAATTTAGTTTTAACATAATCTAATTTTTCAGCAGCATTCTATCCGAAATTGCAATACCAAAAATGAATACGGTATCAATCAACAGGATTGATAATTGCCCACTGTAGTTTTTAACACATTACGAAAATAATGAAAAAAAAATAAACTATTCAAATTTCGGTTGTTGAAAATGAGTATTTTAAGTATTTAAATTTAGAAGATAGTGTGTGAATTTCTCTCAAGCAAAATTAGTGGAACCATCAAAAGTATGTAGTAAAAAAGTTAGTTGAGCAAAATTAAAAGAACGGGTAGAGCCCTGAAAAGTATCTGTATCTTATAAGGTGTTGCATAAAAATTGAGCCGATCAATCGTATAAGTTAACTTTTCAACCCGTCAATAACTTCTTCAGGAGTGCTGCCTTTTCTAAATTAGGGGTGTTTGATGCCTCAATCGCTTTACTAATCGGAACAGTGATCATTTCGTCGGCTTGGATGCCAATCATGAGCGTCGTAGTTCCTGCTTGCAATTGTTCAACGGCAAAAATTCCGGAACGGGTAGCTAAGGCGCGGTCAAAATAGCTCGGACTTCCACCGCGTTGCGTATGGCCGAGAATAGTGGTTCTCAATTCAAAATCCTCCAGATAAGGTCGTACTTTTTTTACAATATCCATCGCTCCTCCCGCATCGTCACCTTCCGCAACAATGATAATGCTGCTTCGTTTACCCTTGTTCTGCTGCTTGATTTCTTTCGCAAGTTCTTCAATATTTGTAATTGATTCAGGTATCAGCACTGATTCTGCACCTGAAGCAATGGCCGAATTTAAGGCTAAAAAACCGGCGTTGCGTCCCATGACTTCGACGAAGAAAATGCGGTGGTGGGAAGTTGCGGTGTCGCGAATTTGATCTACTGCACGAACGATAGTGTTGAGCGCTGTATCGTAACCGATAGAAGCTTCTGTTCCGTAGAGGTCATTGTCGATGGTGCCGGGTAAACCGATGAATGGCACACCGTGTTCTTCATACAGTACTTGTGCTCCGGTAAAGGAACCGTCACCTCCCACAACGATTAGTCCTTCGATTCCTGATTGTTCTAATTCGCGGGCCGCCCGGATTCTCCCTTCTTTCGTTCGAAATGCTGCAGAACGCGCCGAACCGAGAATCGTACCGCCCAACTGAATAATATTGTCTACGTCATCGTAATGGAGTTGTTGAAATTTTCCTTCGATCATTCCGTCGAATCCGTCGAGAATCCCAACCGGACTTATTCCATAGTGAAGCGCCGTTTTAACGACAGCCCGCACTGCTGCGTTCATTCCCGGTGCATCTCCTCCTGAAGTGAAAATTCCAATTTTTTGCATTTTATCTCATTTAATTTGCGTGAATGCCTCGTTTTTAAAGCTGTGATCAAATATAGTAAAACAATCGTTCAAGCTCCTTGTTGAAGTAGTAAGAAAAAATGGCTGAACGGTCGAGTTCAATGCAATTTTTCTTAGTTTTACCGCAGTAAAAATTTTATACACGCTAAAGGATGAAGACAGTTCAATTTAGAGAAGCCTTAGGAGAAGCGATGTCAGAAGAGATGCGTCGCGATGAGAATGTATTTTTAATGGGAGAGGAGGTTGCCGAATACAACGGCGCCTACAAGGTCTCGAAAGGTATGCTGGAAGAATTTGGTGAAAAACGCATCATTGATACGCCGATTGCCGAGCTTGGTTTTGCCGGTATTGGAGTGGGTGCAGCCATGAATGGTCTTCGTCCGGTCGTTGAATTTATGACCTGGAATTTTGCCTTGTTGGCATCAGACCAAATCATCAATAGTGCAGCCAAAATGTTGCAGATGTCTGGTGGTCAGTTTAATGTTCCGATTGTGTTTCGCGGTGGTAACGGACAGGCCGGACAGTTGGGAGCAACGCACTCGCAGGCATTCGAAGCGATTTATGCGCACGTTCCCGGACTTAAAGTGATTACCCCTTCAACACCAGCAGATGCTAAAGGTTTGTTAAAATCTGCCATCCGTGATGAAGACCCCATTGTTTTCTTAGAATCTGAAAAAATGTACGGCGATAAAGGGGAAATACCAGAAGGTGAATACCTGACGCCCATCGGAGTGGCAGATATCAAAAGAAAAGGTGCCGATGTCACCATCGTATCCTTCGGTAAAATTATCAAAGAAGCGCACAAAGCGGCAGAAGCATTGAAAGAAGACAATATCGATTGTGAAATTATCGATTTGAGAACGGTTCGGCCTATTGATTACGCAACCGTGGTAGAATCGATCAAAAAGACGAACCGGTGCGTAGTGGTTGAAGAATCCTGGCCTTTAGCTTCTATTTCGTCAGAATTGGGCTACCACATTCAGCGCTATGCATTCGATTACTTAGATGCTCCTGTTCATCGCGTGACGCAGACCGATACGCCGTTTGCATATTCGCCGACGTTGATTGAAGAAGCTCTGCCAAATGCTGAGCGCATTGCAAAAGCAGTAAAAGCAAGCTTATATAGAAATTAATCACAGCGACCTCAGTGCGCGCGAATTTCGGTTGGCCTGTACGGACATTTTGGTCTACTTCATTTTTTGCCGCTTGGTCAGGTATTGGAGCAGCACGTGGTTAAGCGACTGATTAATATCCATTGTCACGAAATCAATGCCATAATCACCGCATTTTTGTTCGATATTCCGAAAGTAGGAGCGCGTTTGTTCGACGTACTGCTCTTTCACTTCCGCAGGCATGAGTTTCATCTTTTCTCCCGTTTCCATATCCACAAAACTGTAGGGGCGGTTTTCCAGGTTGAAATGTACCTCCTGTTCCCGGTCGACGACGTGGAAAAGAATAACTTCGTGTTTGTTGTGTTTTAAATGCTGAAACGCTTCAAAAAGCCCTTCCATGTGGTCGGGATCGTCGAGCATATCGGAAAAAATGATCACGAGACTGCGCTTGTGGCAAAGCTCTGCAATGTCGTGCAAAGTCGATGTTGCCGAAGTCGTTCGCTGTATACTTTTATCGTACTGGTGCAGCCGTTTTTCCAGTTCACTGTAGATATAGCGATGATGCCGAACGGAAGATTTTGTATCTGTATGCGTTTCAAGGCTATCACTAAATACTGACAGTCCAACCGCATCGCGTTGTTTTTTGAGCAATTCCATCAGCGAAGCAATGGCATAAATGCTGTATTTTATTTTTGAAAAATCGTTGTTGGAGAAGTACATGGAACTGGATGAATCCAGCACGAGCTGACACCTGAGGTTTGTTTCTTCTTCATACTTTTTAGTAAACAACTTTTCCGTCCGCGCATAGAGTTTCCAGTCGACGTGACGCGTAGATTCTCCCGGATTGTAGAGGCGATGTTCGGCAAATTCAACAGAAAAACCGTGAAACGGACTCTTATGAAGTCCGGTAATAAAACCTTCTACGACAGATTTGGCGAGTAGCTCCAGACTACCAAATCGTTCTAAATATTCGCGTTCAATCGCTTCTCCCATAGTTCGAAAGATAGTGAAAAACTTATTCTTTGTATGCTTTAATGACGGATTTCCTGCCAATTTCCCGAGTGATATAGTCGACGCTTAGTCTCGGGTTTCTCGCAGGAGAGTGGCTGCGGCCATAAAAAATGATCTGAAGATGGAGTTTGTTCCACAGTTCCCTTGGGAATAAGCGTTTCGCATCTTTTTCGGTGGCTTTGACATTTTTCCCACTGCTGAGTCCCCAGCGATACATTAAACGATGGATGTGTGTATCTACCGGAAAGGCGGGTTCTCCAAAAGCCTGCGACATTACCACACTCGCCGTTTTGTGTCCGACGCCCGGAAGTTTTTCCAGCGCTTCAAAACTGCGCGGTACTTCACCGTCATGATCATCGATAATCTGATGCGAAAGGTCGTAGATCGCTTGAGATTTGCGCGGCGCAAGCCCACACGGTCGAATAATTGTTTCGATTTCTTTGACGTTCAGTCTGACCATTGCCTCAGGTGTGCTCGCTTTGTCAAATAATTCAGGCGTAATTCTATTGACGCGTTCATCTGTGCACTGTGCAGACAACAACACCGCAATTAAAAGCGTATAGGCACTCTCGTGCTCCAGTGGTATGGGGGTTTGCGGGTAGAGCTTATTGAGTTCCTCGATGAGATAGTTAACCTTTTCTTTTTTCGTCATTGTCTTTTAGTTGAAATCCATTTTTAATAAATTGAATAAACTCATTGAATACCGTTCGTTTTGTAAATAAGCCGCGAACTACTTCTTTGCGCGACGGGTTTTCATCCGGTTGAAGTTTTTGCGGTTGTAATTTTTCACCTTTTGGAGGTGTCGAAGATGAATCAGTCGATTCTGATGTCTTTGGTTTGCCCTCCATTTCGTCGAGTTTATCCATCATTTCATTTTCAATCTGCGACAGTTTATCAGCTTTTTCAAAATTGCGTTGCGCTTTTTGTTGGTAGCCTCTTTTCTCCATCAACAGCCCTAAATTGTTGTGAGCTACGGCATCGTCGGGATCAATTTCGACGGCTTTCTCATAGAGTGAAATAGCGACGTCCAGATCGCCAAAAAAGTCCTGAGCATAGGCCAGTGATGCGTAGCGATAAGCATTATCAGGTTCTAATTTTAAACTGAGTTCCAAATCATCCAGGCACCGTTTCTTTTGATTGAGATGCAGGTAAGCGACCCCGCGATGAGAAAGAATATCCGGATGGTCAGGGGAAGCTTTCAGTGCTTTGTTGAACTGTTTGAGTGCAGCTTCTGCCTGTTGATTATCGAGCAGTTCCTGCGCTTTTTTATGATGAGAATTTATATACATTTGTCTATCAGAATTAATGTTCAAAATTATGGACTTTCCCCAATATAGAAAACGATTTGACGAGAAGTCTTACTACAAAATAATAAACAAACGGAGCTTTGAAGAAGTTCAGTTGATTGGCGACAAAGTATTTCTTCACGCTATTCGTGCCGAAAAGTATTTTGAGCAGCTCAGAATTCAGGAAATGCTCGATGGAGTAGGGGAAATGTATCAGAATTGCTCGGAAGAGGAGTACGAAAACGTGAGGCAACGCTAAATTTCATAACCGATAACACAGACGTCGTCAACTTGTTCATGATCGCCTTTCCACTGCTTAAAGGCATCTTTGAGCGCATATTTTTGTTCTTGTATCGGAAGTTCCTGAATTTCGATCAAAAGTCTTCTAAACTGAGCTGGCTTGAATTTTTTATTGGAAGCTCCTCCAAATTGATCTACAAAACCATCCGAAAATAGGTAGATGCGATCTTTTTGCGCTATATTGATTTGATGCGATGTGAAATCGCGGGATTGATGGTAAATTCCAACGGGCTGTTTGTCCGGGCGAAATTCTTCTATTTTTTGTTGTTGATCGTGTCGTATAATCCATAACGGATTGTTAGCACCTGCCCATGATATCATATTCTTCTCTCGATCGATGACAGCTAAACTAATATCCATACCGTCATTGACGTGGTCTGAACTTTTTTGAAATTGATTGATGACGATCGCTCTGGTTTGATTGAGTAATTCCGCTGGATCTTCGAGGTTTTCTTCGAGCAGGGCTTTGGATAGCGCATTGGAGCAAATGACACTGACCATCGCCCCGGGAACGCCGTGTCCCGTGCAGTCTGCTGCAGCCAAAAAAAGCTTGTTATCTTTTTCTTCTATCCAGTAAAAATCACCTGAAACGACATCTTTCGGCTGAAACATGATAAATCCATTCTGGATGTTCTCCGAAATCTTATAACGCGAAGGAAGAATAGCCTCCTGAATGCGTTTGGCATAGTTGATAGAATCCGTAATCTCCTTGTTTTTACGCGCCAAAAGAACATTTTGTTCGTCTGTTTTTGTTTTTTGCTTTTGGAGAAGAACATTGTTCTCTTCGAGCTGTTGATTGATTTTTTTCTTTTGACGGTAATTAATAAATACAAGAACGATGAGCAGTATAAAAATGGCTACCCCTATTGCAAGAAACCATATAATATTTTGTTGTTGAGAAAGTTTTACTTTACTATTCTCCAACTCCAGTTCATTTATTTTTGCTTTTTGTTCAAGTTTTTCGGCGTTGTATTTACGCTCGAGTTCTTTGGCGAGTTTAATTTGTTCGTTGTTATGAATTTCGCTTTCGAGTTGTCGAACTGTCTCCAGAGCTTTAAGCGCGGCTTGAAAATCATGAAGATTCCGATGTAGTTTATACAGAACCTTGTATCCAGCGAGTTGAAAGTTTTTTGCTTCGACTTTTTTAGTAAGTTCTATCCCATTTTCAACGTATGGTATTCCTTTTTGATATTTGTTTTTCAAAAGATATAGTTGACCAATGTTTATGTTTGATCCAGCCATACCTTTTGTATTTTTCAGTCCTTGCTTAATTTTTAGCGATTTTTTGTAGTATTCAAGAGCGAGATCATACTTTTTTTGATTTTTATAAACCAACCCAATATTGTTGTATGAAAAAGATATTCCTAAGGAGTCGTCTTTATTTAATCGTATCTTCAGTGCCTTTTCGTGGTAAAATAGCGCACTATCACTAAGCTCTTTATCTTTGTAATAACTACCTATAGCATTAAATGCATGAGCTTTTTTGAGTGATGACTTCATTTTATGGGTTGTTTTTTTAAGCTCGTCTATATATTGTGCGGTTCGCTCTTTATCTTGAATAGTATTAAATAATATCACCATCTCTCTCAGAGCCAGAGCTTCCCATTCAATATTTGAAGTGGTTTTTGCAATATCAAGAAACTTGAGAAGAATTTTTAAAGCAACATCGTAATTACTAGATGCTGAGCTGAGTTCACTATATTGGATAAATGGGTAGTTGGAGTAGGAATAGTTTCCTTTTTGTGTCGCAAGTTTATAGCTTCTTTTGATCGTTGCAATTGCACTATCTCTGGAGTAAGTGGTGTCTAAACGATCATAATAAAATGAAAGGAAGTTGAGTGATCTGATGCGCAGAGAATCATTTTCGAGTTGATCGAAGTTGGAATGTAAACTATCGATTTTATCCTGTAAGTGTTGTCCATTTAATTCAGTTATTGATAAAAGAATCAGTAAGAAAGCGAACGTTTTTTTCATGATTTGTAAATTAAAGCACAGATAAAAATAATATTATATTAAAAAACAGAATATCAGTATGTTGAAAAATTATAGGGTAGCGTTTGAGCATTAATATTTCTGAATCCCTTGTCCAAAAATTGAGAACTTTGAGAGTTGTTTTGAGTCCTGGCATCTTGTTCATAATGTAGTTGTTGAGCAAATGTAAAGTAATTTTATACAAATTGACCTTTTCACCGAGCATTATCCTTCATCTGATGGGAATCACTAAAAATCTTGTTATTTTTGTTTGTAATTAAAAGTGAAAATTATGAGTACACCCCAGGGCATCCCATCAGTAGATTTGTCTGAGTTTTTATCAGATGATCCGCAAAAACAAGAAAAGTTTGTAAATGAACTAGGAGCGGCATACGAAGGAATAGGCTTCGTAGCTGTGAAAAACCATGGAATATCAAAAGAACTGATTGATCATCTTTACGATCAAATTCAACGCTTTTTCGCTTTACCGGAAGAAGTGAAGAAAAAATACGATATCCCTGGAATAGGCGGACAGCGCGGTTACACACCTTTCGGTAAGGAACATGCTAAAGGGAAATCGGCCGGAGACTTAAAAGAATTCTGGCACTTTGGTCAATTTGTTGAGGACGACGACCCTATTAAAGAAGAATATCCCGACAACGTTGCGGTTGAGGAACTTTCTGATTTTTTACCTACGGGTAAAAAGGCGTATGAAACATTTGAAGATACCGGGAGACATTTATTGCGAGCGATTGCTATTCACCTCAATCTGGATGAGGACTATTTTAACCCTCATATTGAAAATGGAAATAGTATTTTGCGCCCGATTCATTATCCACCGATAACGGGGGAAGTCGAAGATGGTGCCGTTCGTGCAGGAGCTCATGAAGATATTAACCTTATAACATTATTGGTTGGAGCTTCCGCAGATGGATTGGAAGTGCTGAATAAAAACAACGAATGGGTTGCAGTGACAGAAATTCAGGATCACATTGTCGTGAATGTAGGAGACATGTTACAACGCCTGACGAATAACAAATTAAATTCTACAACGCATCGCGTGGTCAATCCACCGAAAGAACAATTGGGTACGAGTAGATATTCAGTACCATTTTTCTTACATCCGCGTTCGGAAATGCCGCTGAACTGTCTTCCATCCTGTATCGACGAGGAGCATCCTAAGGCGTATGAAGACATTACTGCTGGAGAATACCTCATGGAACGTTTGCGGGAAATTGGACTCGTCAACGATGATGAAAAGTCTTAATTCATAGATTTACAGAAATTTATAAAAAAGATCGCCGGCCAATGAGCGGTCTTTTTTTATGCATTTCATTTTTTTTAGGACAAGATGCCTAAAAAGGAAAGTGGGGGAGTAGCGAATCCTGACATTCAGTAAAACTGTCGCTTTTCGTACTCGGGTGAAGGCGGTTTTGAAACGACGTCAAAAGATTTAGAGTACTTTTACGAGCTTTTCCAGACCGATGGACCGCGAGCCCTTCAGCAAAATCAAATTGTCTTTTGGTCGTGCCGTTCGCAGAAAAGATGCTGCACTATCGATATTCGGAAAAGCCATTATTTTTTCGTTTTCCTGAGCCATTTCACTGTATATGGAACCGACAAAAATACCCTGTAATCCCAAAACTTGTGTTTGATCGATCACTTCCTGGTGAAATTCACGTTCTTTAGTACCTAATTCTTTCATATCTCCCAGGATATAAAATTTTTCGGCGTAAGGCATTTCCGAAAAGCTCTCGATGGCGGATTGAACACTTGTCGGATTCGCATTATAAGCATCGAGAACCAGCGTATTGTGTTCGGTTTTCTGAATCTGAGAGCGATTGTTTTGCGGTGAATAAGTAGCTATAGCGGAATCAATCTGTTCAGGGTTCACATTGAAATAAGTACCGACAGCGACAGCTGCCATCATATTGTAAAAATTATATTTTCCAATGATTTGTGTTTTCACTTCGCGCCACGAGTTAGCTGATAAACGCCATTTAAAAAATACTTCAGGAATGAATTCTAACAGTCTTCCTTGTACCTGAGCTTCATTGTTTTGACCGTAAGTTACAATCTCCACATGTTGTGGGATTATTGCCGTCAGCACTTCGTCGTCACTATTGAGAAATAGCGTGCCACTTTTTTCTTCGATGGCGTCGTAGAGCTCCTTTTTTGTTTTAATAACGCCCTCGCGACCACCAAAACCTTCCAGGTGGGCATTTCCTATATTTGTTAAAAGACCGTGCGTGGGATGAGCAATAGCAGTAAGTTCTGCGATATCGTGAGGCTTACTGGCGCCCATTTCGATGATCGCGATATCATGTTGTTTCCCCAGTTGCAAGAGTGTCAGCGGAACGCCAATGTGGTTGTTCAGGTTTCCCCTGGTGTAGAGAATTTCAAATTTTTCTTCCAGAACCATTGCGATTAACTCCTTGGTCGTAGTCTTTCCATTTGATCCTGTGATGCCAATAACAGGAATATCAAATTTCATCCGGTGATGATAAGCCAGTTGTTGTAAGAATACCAATCCATCTGGAACGCAGAAGATTTTATCTCCATCGGCATATTCCTGTTCGTCGACGATGGCATAATTAGCGCCTTTCTCAATCGCCTCAGCGGCAAATTGGTTCCCGTTAAACCGCTCACCTTTTAACGCAATATAAAGGCACTTGTCTGAAATATTTCTGCTGTCGGTGGAAACACCAGAACAACGATTAAATAATTGATAAAACTGCTCCATAGTATCAAAAAAAAGCCCTGATAAAATTATCAGGGCTCTAATATAAAGAAATACAAACTACTTTCTATTGTTCTTGCTGTTGTAGTTGATCCCGGTTGGACTTCCTACGCGATCCATAGCACATCGGAAACCAATGTAATCAGTGGATTGTTCTTCGTCCAGGAATCTGCGGTTACCACCAACCATCCAGTAGGCGCGATCTTTCCAGGATCCACCTTTATAAACACGGGATTTATCAGAAACTAACGTCGTTGGCCAGGCTGTTCGGTCGTCCCCTCCCGGCTTGATCTGATTACCTTTTAAGTCGTATTCTTCGTGTTTATCCTGATACATAACGAGGTCAGGATCACGTGTCGCTTCGTTAATGGCATTTTTGCGATCCGTATTGTCGTAATGGATAGAAGATTCGATATCGCCATCTTCATAATCAACATAATCCGCACGGCGATAGTTGAGCCTACCGATATTCTCCTCTTCCGTTACATCGCGGTATTTTAACTTACCGGGAGTGTCAATGATAAACTCGTTAAATCCTTCGCGAAGTACAGAAATAATTTCAAAGGCATATTCCTCACCCAGAGGTCCGATGCGAAGTTCATCGGCAAAGATACCATCAAAAATACGGTCTTGAATGAGCATTGAAGCTTCAGAATCGTATTTGTCATTTTTGTATTGAATCGCTTCATCCAACACTTCATTCAAATTGCGAATAATCGCCAACTCCATAGAGTCCTTTACATTTCCGTGCGAAACATAATAAGGGTCAGGTTCATACCCGCGGTTTACAGGTTGTTTCGATTCGTTGTGCTTCTGAGTACCCTTATCTATTACCGTGTCGTTCGGATCGTGCTTTTGAGCTGATACGCGTTGGTAACGCTTACGTTCGAATTCGTTGAGGTATTCCTTCATTCCGTGCACATCGTACTGCACCTGGAAATTCTTATAAGCAACCGAACCTGCGTTGTTCAATACTTTGGTCTGGAATACATTTCCTCTGAATGGGCGAAATTCGTCAACGTCTTCTGAGGATAGCGGGCGATAAACGTCCAGTACCCATTCCGCTACGTTACCAGCCATATTATAAAGTCCGTAATCATTTGGCCAGTATGAGTCAACGGGCGTTGTTACGTCACCACCGTCATTCAAGTTACCGGCAACTCCCATGTAGTCACCCCGACCACGAACGAAGTTGGCGCGAATTTTACCTTGAAATTCTTCATTGTCCTGGCGCACATAGTGCCCATCCCATGGATAGCGACGACGTTCATCGATCACTTCGGAATTTCCTTCAGCAAGATTACCGATCAAGCCATAGTAGGCAAACTCCCATTCAGCTTCAGTCGGGAGTCTGTAACGCGGCAATAGAATACCATCTTCCATGCGAACGCGTCGTTTTCCTAAATCTTTACCTTTCTTACCTGTCGCTTTAGAAGGATCCAGATCTGTTAAATTTTGTCTGACCTCCTCTTCATATTGACCAGCGAGATAGGCTTCAGTATTGAATGTCGCTTCATCCGCCTGATTAATATTGAAATTCAAGACCCCTTCACGAATGAGAATATATTCGTTAACGCGGTCTGTTCGCCATTTACAGTAGTCGTTAGCTTGTAGCCACGAAACGCCAACTACCGGATAATCGCGATAGGCTGGATGACGTAAGTAATAATCGACATACTTCTCATTGAAACCGAGTTTTGAGCGCCATACCAATGTGTCGGGAAGGGCGTTTTTGTAGATCATCGGGTAACTTTGATAAGCGCGCTTGATCCAGTACAAATACTCCAGCCAGTGGAAGTTCGTAACTTCTGTCTGATCCATGTAAAAAGAAGAAACCGTTACTCTTCTCGGACGGTTGTTCCAGTCTTTCATCACGTCATCTTCAACGCGTCCCATTGTAAAGGTACCTCCTTCAACTAACACGAGTCCCGGACCTGTCTCCTGATCTACGTATGGCACTTTTTGGAATCCTCCCATACCAGGGTTGTTGTAATCCCAACCAGTAGAATCAGAGACTTCTCTTGAACAAGAGTAGACTAATGCTACAGCTCCAATGGCCATCATCCATTTGGTAAATCGTCTCATATTTTTGGTCTTTGTTTTCATATATTCTAATACAAATTTCTTCTATAACGCCTTTCGTTTGTTTCAGTTACACTTCTCTAAAAAGAGGGGCAAGAAACCGTTCTAAAGCTCGGCTGTTTTTTCGTACAATTTAAATCCAGTCCGAGTGAAATTTCATGCGATCCTGCCGAAACGCCGTTGTTCAATCGCGAAACGGTAACGTCGTAACTGTAACCTACGCGAATGGTTCCGGTATTCACACCCAGAGAAAGTATAAAGGCATCTCTGGAGCGGAACCATGCTCCTGCCTGAAACGCACCGTATTTAATGTAAGTACCGAGCATCAATTCCATAAAACCTTGTTGGTATTGATAAATGAGATTGGGCATAATCGCCGTT
>JBNJEH010000004.1:0-88065 GCA_051745635.1 Bacteroidota bacterium | reverse complement strand
GTAAAACAATAAATAATCAGATGTTAGACAATTAGACAATAGATGTTAGACAGTTGATATTAAGAAATCTAACATCTAACATCTCCAAGTCTAACATCTCCAAGTCTAACATCTCCAAGTCTAACATCTTTTATAAATCTAAGCATCCAATAAGAAAGAATGTTTTAAGTTAAAATTTACGACCTATCTTGATAACCCACTCAGGTTATATCATACCCTTCGATTTGAGCTCCAGGTATTTGTTTAAGGTGTTTACAGATAGCTGATCGGGCTTCGTTAAAACGGTCTGAATACCATTTCGGTTCAATTCTCTCGCTATGCGTCGCTTAATGTTGATGACATCTTCTGCGAGCGTGGAGAGATAAATATCGCGTTCGGTTGAAGGTTCGCGCGTCGCAATGGATTGTAAGGTGGTGTTTTCAAAAAAGACGACCACCACGACGAATTTTTTATTGAGTTGCCGCAACATGGGCAGCGCTCGGCGCATGGCTAGCTCGGTTTCAAAATTGGTGTAAATCATCAATAGTGAGCGCGAAGGAATTTTTCTCATCGCTCGCTGGGTCAACAGGGCAAAATTCGATTCCAGAAAATGGGTCTGCTGGGCATAAAGTACATCGAGAATGCGCTGCAACTGACGCCCTCCTTTTTGTGCCGGCACCTGAGAACCAAGTTTGTCAGAAAAGGTAAATAACCCCACTTTATCCCCTTTGCGCAGCGCAATATTTGAAAACACCAATGTTGTGTTGATGGCGTGATCCAACAGGGTCAGTCCTTCAAATTGATGTTCCATGGACCGCGATTTGTCAATAATCGAGAAAACAGCTTGTGTGCGTTGTGCCTGGTATTGATTCACCATCAATTCGGATCTTCGGGATGTCGCTTTCCAGTTAATGGTGCGAATATCATCGCCCTGTACGTAATTTTTGATTTGTTCAAATTCGTTGTTGTGCCCAAGACGACGGATCTTTTTGATGCCCAGTTCGAGGTTTTTCTGGTTAAAGAGTATGAAATCAAAGCGTTTCATTTGCTGGACAGAAGGGTAGGCAATGGCCTTTTCACGCTTTGAAAATTCAATTTTTCGCTGCGTCAAACTCAGAAAAGAGCGGATAAATACAATCGTTGTACCCCATTCGTATTCACCGCGATGGTGCGGAATAAATTCGTAATTAAACTCACTCCCGCGTTGCGGCATCACCAGTTGATGAAAAGACAAGTCGCGCGCCTGCATTTCGTGTGGTGGCGTATCGAAAATAGTAACGCGCAGGGGCTGAACACTTTGGTTCTCTACTTTAAGCCGAATAGTGCTTGCATCGCCCAGGTCGAGTCGTTGAGGGACTGCGCGGAGCAGCGAAATGTGCTTGTGAGCTCCGTATAAAATGAGGACATCTAATACGGTCAGCGTAAGCAGGATAATAATGGCAAATTGACCGACATACAGCATCCAGGTGAAGTAGTAGCCCAGAAGTATAAACACTGTACATACAGCCCATCCCAGAAAAAATCCGCGCGATATGTAAATTGACTTGAACATGCTTAGCGCGGCACCTCTACTTCTTCAATAATCGTTTCGATGAGGCTGATTGTCGTCATTCCTTCCATTTCTGCATCGGGCGTGAGAATCAGTCGATGATTCAGCACATGTGGCGTAACAAATTGAATGTCGTCTGGTGTTGCGAAAGAGCGCCCCCGAATGGCGGCCATGGCTTTGGCACTTTTCAATAATGCCAGCGAAGCCCGAGGTGATGCACCCAGGTAAATTTTACCGTGATTGCGCGTTTTGTCAACTAATTGTGCGATGTAAGTCACCAAATCGTCCTCAATGACAACTTCTTTGATGAGTTCTTGAACGCGGCGAATGTCTTTTGCCGTCAAAACCGACTGAATTTCACTTAAAACAGGCGTGCGTATATTATCCTTGTAACGGTGTAAAATGCGCACTTCATCATCAAAATTCGGGTAGTCCAAATTGATTTTGAAGAGAAAGCGATCCAACTGGGCTTCCGGTAAGCTGTAGGTGCCTTCTTGTTCAATCGGGTTTTGAGTGGCAATGACTAAAAAGGGGAATTCCATTTCGTAAAGCACTCCATCATAGGTGATTTGGCGTTCTTCCATTACCTCGAACAATGCAGCCTGCGTCTTTGCCGGTGCGCGATTGATTTCGTCTATCAATACAACATTCGAGAAGACAGGACCTTTTTTGAAGGAGAAAGTAGTTTCCTTCATATTAAAAACCGAGGTTCCGATAACGTCGGCGGGCATCAGGTCGGGTGTAAACTGAATCCGGGAAAAATCAATGTCGAGCGCCTGCGACATTACTTTCGCCGATAGTGTTTTCGCAACTCCCGGTACGCCTTCGAGCAGAATATGTCCCGAAGAGAAAATCCCGATCATGATGAGGTCGACCATGGCTTCCTGACCGACGATATAGTCGCCCATTTTTTGCCGTATGGCATTCACCTTTTGGGAAAGCCAGACAATTTCTTCATTGGATGAGGCTTCGGGAAGCACGTCTTCCTGTGTTTGATCAACTGACTTTTCATCGCGAGACGGCTGTTCTTCCTTCGGTTGTTGATCTTCTTCGCGTCGTTCGCCGGGTTTGTATTTTTCGTGATTTTCTTCCATAACTTGAGAAATTATTGTGTTTTTAATGCTTTAATCGTTTGATGATAGGCTTCTTCTATCGTGTTTAAGTTGAGAATAATTTTCTTTTCTTTTGCATATATTTTGATGATTCCTCCATCCTGAACCACCGAGGAAATTTCTTTTTTTTTCACCGAAGTGGAACCTCCCAGCAGCGGTCGATAAACAATCTGATGTTCGCGCAATATCAAAATGGGCTGCCGCAGCATACGGGAAGCCAGCAATAAAATAAAAATACCTGCGGGCCATAGCAATACGCCCCAGCCAATTCCCGCGGATAAAAATATAAAACCAAATATAATAATAAGGATACCGGCCACGAGTATACCGATTGATTGTGATTTGGAGCGATAAATTTGAATATCCTGTTGTGCCAGTTGCGCCTTGATGTCATCTCCCCAAATACCTGAGAAAAAGTAAAATTCGCGTTGTAAACGGTTCACCTGTGACAGGTAATTACCCGTGATAGTAGCTTTTTTCTCGAGTAGCGATAACAACCGCTCAATTTTTTTCAGCGCAACGCCGGATTTTTGAGCCAGAGATACGACAGGGCGCTGGTTTTTACGGTGGGCGAGATCGATATAAAAATGCCGCTCGACCGCATCGTAAAAGTTTTTGCGCATCATTTTCAAGACTTTGGACGCCGCTGCTTTTTCGTAGTAAATTCCCGCCAGTGTATCGACGTAGGAAAAGCCGTCATTGCTGGTCTCACGAACGGCGGGAATGATCGGTCTTCGCCGCTTACTTCTGAACAGGAAGTATAAAATGATTCCGATAACAGCGAGGATGAAAGCCCAGCGAAAAGCAGTGAATTTAAAGAGCTCAGAAAGTATATTTTCGTCCTTTGGTGCATCTGACGCATCGATATCGTAAGGAACGGGTTCATAGCGCGCAAAAGTCAGCCACTGTATGCGGGACTGCTCAAATGTGGAAGTGACCTTTTTAAAGTAATCTTTTCCCGGTTGTCGCAGGAGCTGGGTATTGGTAAATGTAATGGGATTCATGTGTAAAAAAATGTGTCCATTCCCCCACTCAAACTTTACGTAAACGGGGTGATCGAATGCTGTAGTCAACACTTTTTTATAATCGAATTGCTCGTCGAGTAGCTCCCATTTTTCAGTTAGTGTGTCCTGTTCGTAAATGTAGTACATCGGATAGGCTGCTCCATCAAATTTAAAGGGTGCCTTTTCAGCGGCGTGAAATGTCAGTGGATTCTTATTAAATGTTTTTTCTAAAAAGTTGTAAGGAACGCGTTCTACACTGAGGAATAAGTCATTGCCCCGCGAGACACCTTCCAGCAAAACATCCATTTCGTCGTCGGTTAGGGTGAAATCCATGCCCACGTACATGTAAAGCGAAGAATCGAGGCTAGCCAGTGAGTCCAGCAATTTGTAATCAGTAAATTCATTAAAAGCGGTAAACGAAGAATCGGCAGTGAGCAGTTCACTCATGACGTAGAGGCCGTAGGGATCCCGGTTGTCCAGCGTGAGTTTTGGTTCCCACTTATTTGATGTGTACGGTGGTTCTGGATTGGAAGTGTTTTCCTTGGGGTCGGACGCTTCCGAGTTGAGAAAGAACACCAGTAACAGGCTAACCACCACAATGGTCGAAATGATCGCTATGAGCCGCTTTCTATTCATGATCGACTCGATTTAAAAAGCGTTCATAAAAGCGACGAATTTTATCAAACTCTCCGGCTTCAGGCTCGTGTTTGCCGTACCAGACCCATTCGAAAAGGCGGATACTCTTCTCGAAATTAGAGCGCTCCCCGCGTTCCCTGAATTCAAGTAAATACTGATAGTTGGTTTTCTTCTTTTCCCACGTGATCCACTTGTTTTGAATAAAAGATTTTAATAGCGAAGTGTAGAGGATGCGCGTAGCCAAACGGTAATTCTCCTGACGACACGCTTTTTCGAGATCGGATTCGAGTTGCGCTTGTTCGATTTGTTCCGGATTAATTTCCTCGTGGTCCTGATAGCCCTGTGGAGCCACCACTTTTTGTTCGGGTTTTGCTTTGTTTTTGAAAAATAATTGATATAAAATCAGCGCCAGTAAAACAACTCCAATGGCGATGAATAGAATTTTCCAAAACCCACCGTCTCCTTGCTCGAGAGCATCGTTTTCCCATTCCGATGATCCGTAGTCCGGCGCTTCAGCGTCGGGTGTTTCGAGATCTTCGAGATCATCATCTGTCTCGTCTTTGATGCGCTTTTTGACCCCGTTGTCGCTCCCCTCATTGTATAGTTTTTCACGTGAATATTTGATTTTTTCTTCCGAAGTTTTGGCACCTGAAAAAGGAGCCTGACCACCACTGGATGAACCGGGCTTGTCCGACAATTGTGGAGGGTAATAAGGCTGGTTGGACGGTCCCTGGGGTTGGTTTGAACGCTGATAATTGATGCGCTCCTCCATCTGATCCCAGCGTTCATCGACCGGATCATTTTCTTGTGCACGGCTCGCAAAGCAAAAAACCGTCATTATGACCAGAATAGCGCTATTTAATGCAACTGTCTTATTCATAGTCTGCTGGCGATTCTTGTGTTTTACTACGCTTTCCAAATTGCTTAAACTGCTTGTAAAGTCCCGTCGCCTGAATTTCTTCGCGGGCGGAAAAATAGATAAATGAAGAAGCAATAAAAAAGAGCGGAAGAAGCAAGATAAAAAATGCCGTATAAACCAGTTGTCGCAGTAAGTTGATGACAGCGGTGTGATATTCGGTGATTTCCATCAATATAGGTTGTAAGAAATCGAGAAACCAATCGAGGACATCGCGCATAATCGACGTTCCTGCATTCTCGTGAATCGATAGAACAAAACCGAAAGGCTGAGCCATAAAAAATACGCCGAGCGACAAAACCAATAATACAATAAAGCCGTTGGTCCAGTGTTTCGCGCCGAAATTAAATCCTTCTGAAAGCGTGTTTTTGTTGTTGGAATACGCTGCACTGGCAGGCAATAAAAAGAGCAGGGGCAAAAGAAAAATCAACGGAATTTGGAAATAATAGGGGACAAAAAAGAAAATGAGGTGGAGCGGAATTAAGCCCAGTAAAATGAAACCACCTTTTCGACGGAGAAATTCGTAAAAACCGCGACACGACTGCGCTTTTTCAGTGCGATCGAAGGTGTAAAAAACACCGGCACCACAAAATGTTAAAGGGACGAGCCACAGAAATGAAATAACAATATCTGAAGTTCCGTTAAATACTTGTGAATAGGGATTTCCAAATAAAATGGAGCATTGTGTCGCCCAGTCGAAGTAGTAAAAACTCTGAAGGTCGTTCCAGTGTACCACGTTTTGATAAATAGCAATGAGCACGATTGAAGGAAAGAGGTAAGGGGCTGTCACTTTCCAAAAAGAATAGAATTGTGCCCTGAAATGTTGAAACGTATCGCGCAAGACTTCAGCGTTTTTCCGAATTTTGTGCAAATTGAAATGCTGTTTTTTAAACGGCTCAACCTTGGGTGTTTCGTGAATTTTTTCCGGATACTTGCGCGCCACGAGCATCGGATAAACTACGTAATAAAACAGGACAATGCCAAAAGAAAACAACACGATCAGCCATTTTGACCATTCTGGAAGCACCTGATAATTGCGGGTTACAAAACTTTCTAAAAATCCTGCTAGGGTGAAAATGGGAATCAAGGAAAGCATGATCCGAATACCGCGCATTCCACTCATTTGTAGCGCCTGCAGTCGGGTGTAACTTCCCGGAAATAACAGGCCGTGCCCCAGTGTAAAACCGGCGCCTGAAGCAATCACGATTGCCGATATCTCAAAAGCGCCGTGTATCCAGATTGTAAGAAAAGAGGTAAGCAACAGCCCTTTTAGCTTAAAAAAGTATTGGAAGACGCCGACCATTACAGCGTTGTTAAAGAGGATCACATGGGTACCCAGCGAAAATAAAATGCCGCCAAAAAAACACATCAATGCGACCTTGATGTTGTTTAAGGTGATTTGAATAAACATAGAACTCTGACCGCCCGTGCCATAAATGCCGAGTGGATCGCCGCTCGCAATATTTTCTTCGGTAATGTTGATGTAATTACTGCCCAGAATTGATCGTGCAAAATTTACATCCTGATGCGTTGAAAAGGCGCCAATAGTTGCATAAACGATGAAGAGCACCAGCGCAAAAAGTAAATTTTTCCGTGCGCGGTATATGGCGAGTGGAATTTCGATGGTCCAGGCACTCCAGACACTGCTGAACGGTTCTTTCTTTTGTTTGTAGAGCCTGCGGTGCGCTTCCTGAGCCAAATAATTGAGGTATGCGCGAACGGTTCGTTTTTTGTAAAAAGTTTGAGCGTAACTCAGGTCATTGTTGATTTCTGTATACAACTTCCGCGTTTCATCCGGATCGGTTTCACTGCTTTGCCGCGAGCGTTCAAATTTCGCCCATTTATTCTTGTTTTCCGATATGAATCGCGTCTCTTTCATGCTGAAAGCCTAAAATTAAACTTTTTCGCGAGAAATTGGAAAAATGATACGTTTTGACCGCGTCCGCGTGTTTTAACCACTAAAATCTAATCAAGTCTCACCATATTCTCTGAATCAAAGCATCCTCTTTTGGGAAGATGAAACCAGGACTAATCAAAAAATAATGCTACATCCTTTTTATTAAACGATTTTTTCTCTTTGTCGACGCGAATAACATCACTGGCGATGGATTTTTTCTTGTCCTGGAGCTTTACTATTTTATCCTCGATCGTTCCTTTACAAATCATGCGATAGGCCATGACTTTTTTGTGTTGACCGATGCGATAACAGCGATCGATTGCCTGACTCTCGACAGCTGGGTTCCACCAGGGGTCGATGAGGTACACATAGTCAGCTTCGGTCAGATTGAGTCCCGTTCCACCGGCTTTTAAACTGATTAAAAAAACGCGAATATCATCGTTTTCCTGAAAATGATTGACTTTCTGTTCGCGGTTTCCCGTTTGCCCATCCAGGTACTCAAATGTAATGTTCTCCTGCTGCAGTCGCTCTTTTACGAGGTTTAACATGCCGACGAACTGTGAAAAAACAAGGACCTTGTGATCTGTCACTTTTTCATTCAGGTGCCTGACGAGTTCATCTAATTTGGCAGATGCGTTTCCGTAATCTTTTTCTTTGTCGGCCAGCGCCGTGGAATTGCAAATTTGACGAAGTTTTGTCAAGCCCTGCAAAATGTACATCTGGGATTTGTTTACACCTTCGTCCTCAATTTGTTGCATGAGCTTTTGCCGAAAATACTTTTTGAATTCATCGTACACTTTTTGCTGATGTTGTCCCATTTCGCAGTAGAGCACAGATTCCGTCTTGGCGGGGAGTTCGTGCGCCACCTGCTCCTTGGTACGCCGCAAAATAAAAGGATCAATCATGCGGGCCAGCAAGTCTGAAGTGTCTGCATCTTGTTCTTTATCAATGGCATCGGAAAAAGTAGATCGAAAGTGCTTGATGCTTCCAAAAATACCCGGATTTAGAAAGTTAAACTGGCTGTACAGATCAAATGTATTGTTTTCAATCGGGGTGCCGGTCAGTGCCAGTCGATTGTCGCACTGCAACAGGCGAACGGCTTTGAAACGTTGGGACTGCGGGTTCTTTATAGCTTGACTCTCATCCAGTATAGCGTAAGCGTAGTGGTTTTTTTTGTGATAGGTAATGTCCTTGATCAATGACCCGTAAGTGGTTAAAATCACGTCCTGATTGTTTATCGAGTCGCGCAATGCTTTTCGTTTTGGTCCGGTAAAAACGAGTGTTTTCAAATCGGGAGCAAATTTTTCAATTTCGGCCTGCCAGTTAAACATCAGCGAAGTCGGTGCTACGACGATTGACGGTTTTCGCGCATCGGCATCCGTTTTATGCTTCAGGTACAGTAAAAATGCGATGGTCTGAATTGTTTTTCCCAACCCCATATCATCGGCCAGACATCCGCCCAATTTGTTCTCGTCCAGAAATGCCATCCAATTGAGTCCTTGTTTTTGATAAGGGCGCAACTTGGCTTTAAGTCCTCGGGGTTTTCGGATGTTTTTTAACTCAGATAAATTTTGAAGCCGCTTTTTCTTTTTGTAGAGTTCTTCCAGAAATACAGGCTTGTTGGTCAAATCTTCATACAACTCATCGATGATGTTGAATTGAAAGTTGGAAATCTCAATTTTATCTTTCTTCACCTGACCCACTTTGAAATACTTTTTGTATTTCTCGACCCATTCCTTTGGCAGCAATCCTAAAGAACCGTCACTCAGCTCGACATAGTTACTTTGTTTGACGATGGCTTTTTGCAGGCTTTTCAGATCCACGGTTTCATCGCCATATTTGATTTCTACATCCATATCGAACCAATCAGTACCCGAACTGAGGTTCATTGAAAAACTGGGTTTGTTGAGATTGTAGCGGATGGAAGACAATTTGTTGAGTCCTAGAACGGCAATAGATTTTTCGCGGAGCTTGTCGATGGTCTCCATGATCCACATTGATTCGAGGGCTTCCTCCAGTGAAAGGTAGAAAAAATTCCGCTGGTGTTTAAAATTCGGGTGCAGGCTGCTCAATAAGTTTAAAAAATCGGCTTCTTCATCAGTTCGTCTTTCGATATGTTTGAATCCCGTTCTATCCGCCCACAATTTCTCATTACTTCCGGGCTGAACAATCTGATCGCCATATTTCATCATCGGTCGAAGTACGAGGAATTTTTCTTCGAGGTCAGATAAATAGAGTTGTTTTTCTACATCCACTTGTTCCTTTACTTTTTTCACCTTTTGAAGTTTTTCAAATTCGATTTCGAAAATGGCAGCGAGCGGTTGGATAATATTTTCTCTCAATTTTTGATCGTCGTCCTTGATGACGTGCATTGCTGGATTATTCAGCGCGTACATTACGTGCACCGCCTCTTCAGCTGAATGAAAAGGATAAAATAGATCATCGCAAAAAATGCCAATCGGCGTAACGGTGAGCTTATCGGATTTAATCTCGTATTTTTTAGTACCGATCTTCAGCATGAATCGAAGCGCATAAAAGCCTTCTTTTTCCGTAATTTTTAATGTTGGAATACATCTTTTTTCAGCCAGTTGAACTTCTGTCATCCGGTGTCTTACGAAGGATCCGGCGCCGTTTTTCAGAAACAAAGGAACTTGACTTAGGTATGGAATGAGTTGCGCCATTTTTTCGTGAAGTTCCCGGTAATCTTCAACTGTCATTCTTGATTCAAATTGCCATTCAAAAGTGCTCGAGGCCTGGACGGCTGCGAGGAGAAAGTTTTTATCAGACGTCGAATTGACCTGGTCGAGTGCGTCAGTCACCGTTTCCGGGAAAACCTCCTCAAATCGCGAAGATAAACGGGTCTGAGCCTTATTCATTTTTCCGGTGAATGGATAAAAGTCCTGTAGTTCTTTGTTGTAAAGCTCGAAACAGAAACCTACACCGTATTTGGGCTGCTTTTTACCCGTATGCGGTACGTAAAATTCATTTTTATCGCCATCAATAAGTTGGAGCGGAGCGTCTGCAGTTTGGACATTGGTGACCTTTTCACTGAAACTGATGCCGTTGGGAGTGACCTCAAGTTTAAAGACTTTATCAAAGTCGATTTTTCCCGCTAAATTTTTGCGTTGAAGAATGTCTTTTTTAACTTCTTTTCGGTAATCTTTGCTGAAATAAGCGGTGCCAAACCGTTGAATGACAGTGTCGATAAAACGTTCTTTGTGCGCGCAAGGTTTGTGAAAATCGCATGAACAGCTGAGTACTGCCTTGTCGTTGGATGAGTCATATCGTAGCTCTATATCAAAAGAATGGCGAAAGTCGTCATAATTTCCTTCTATGGTGCTTTTACTGATCGATGTGATGGATACAGGATTAAAGCGACTAGCCGATGAATTAAAAGGAATTTTATTAATTTCTTTTTCTATGAGCACACCATCTTTGCAAGGTATGAGCGTTTCAGTTGTAGTTGAATTCCTCTGCTCGTCTTCGTCAATATTATCCAGATGATCTCCTTCCAATATTAGATTTATGGATGCGACCACATGTTTGCAAATACCTTTTTGGGAATAGGGACACGAACAATCAGATGCTATCTGGTTCGATTCTGTTTCCCAAATGGAAATGTGATAGGGCTCTTCCATAGAACCTGAACATTCGAGCTCGAAATTGGCTCCCTGCTGGGTAACAAGCATTGGAGAATACATGGTGGCGCGTCCAATCGATTGAAATGTAGCCTTCTTGTTGACATAATTCGTTAATTTTTCAGCCCAGCTTTTCTTACTCATAGATTCAAAATCTACTGCGAAGATATGAGTTTTTTCTAAAAGTGAATAATGAATAAAATCAGTTTCAATGACAACAATAACCCACTTGAATTTGTAGTAAATCATGAAGAAAAGTTACAAACAACGATTAAAAATTACAGAGACGAGATGAAGACAATGAAATTTAAGAATGGAGACGAAATGCCTGCACTGGGACTGGGAACCTGGAAATCAGAACCGGGAATAGTGAAAGATGCAGTGCTTACAGCAATAAAAGAAGGGTACAGACATATTGACTGTGCTTCGATCTACAACAATGAAAAAGAGGTAGGTGAGGCCTTAAAACAAGCCTTTAAAGAAGGCGTTACTTTTCCGGAGAAGCCTGATGATTTTCTTTCGTTAAAAGACGTTCCGCTGACAGAAACGTGGAAAGGAATGCAGCACGCTATGGAGGAAGGATTAACGCGACACATCGGGGTTAAAAGAGAGCTATACGATTTTTGCTTATCCCACAAAAGAGTACGAAAAAGAGCTTTATGAAAGTCAAAACTGTGGCAATTCTAGTGAAAAAGAAAAAGACAGTAGTTCTGTAATATATGATTATCCCGAAAAGGAAGCTGAATTTGTGGGCGGTGCTTCAGCAATGAAAAGTTTTTTAGGGAATGAAATAATTTATCCAGATATTGCTATAGAAATGGGTGACCAAGGTAGAGTATTTGCTCAGTTTATAATTGAAAAAGACGGCTCATTAACCTGCGTTGAAATCATAAGGGGCGTTTCAATTGAAATAGATCGAGAAACCAAACGTGTTGTTCGCGCTATGCCTGCTTGGATCCCAAGTGAAAAAGATGGGGAACCCATTCGAACGCGTGCTCGTATTCCTATAAACTATCAGTTAAACTAGTCTTTATGCATTCATTTTAAGCAATGTTCAACAAAACAAGACGCATTCTGATCTTTTTTCTAATAATTTGTTCTGGTTGTCTTAACATCAATACGTCAAAAAACGAACCGCCAGGAGTTTGTGGCGTCGTAGATGATGAGAAATCACAAATCACACAACCATTGGTTTTCAAAGCTAAATGTGCAACCTGCCACTCGTATAAAAAAGATTTAACCGGGCCAAAAATGAGTGGAGTCCTTGATAGAGTTCCGTCTGAAGAATGGTTAAAACAATTTATTACAAATCAAGACTCTCTAATTAAAGTTAGAGATGAGTATACTTTAGAAATAATGAAAGAATCTAAGGTGGAGTGGAGTCATAATTTTAAGGAACTTGAAAGATTATATGTTTATCCGTTTCTTTACCCAAAATATTTACATATTGTCTTCTGTATTTTATAAATGACTGATTTAGTATTGATTAAGTTAATACTGTCTCTATTTAATCTATTCCTGCAATATGAAGCTAATCCATCTTTATTAACTACTTTTTACCATCGCTGTAAAGAAAAAGCGATAGCTTTTGAAGACGAATGACAAGAAGCATTAGTGCCGCTGGAATGAGGTAGTAGCAAAAAGATCTAGGCCTTCTTAAATTTTCAAAGTCTCCATTCCTGAATGGCGATGATGTCGCGGATCTCCTCCGACAAGCTGCGGAGCTAGCTCAATCATTTGCGCCATTCAGTTCACTCCAACTTCAAAAATTCAAAATGGCCAAACTAAATCCTTAAATTCAAAATTATTTATCTTTTCTCTAAATAAGCTTAACTGATGTTCATGGTGGAAACTAACGAATATGCATTAAAGATTATTAGAATATATTAGTCATTAATATTTATAATCTGAGATTTGATTAATACAACAATTCATCCAAAATCGCATTAATCGCTTCACTATTCGTTAACGTCATCATGTGTGAACCCGTCTCAATAACAAAATCTGCATTTACGTTTCGCAAGGTAATTGTGTGGTCTTCGGTACCGTGGATGTGAACAATATCCTCTGAGTACGATTCTTTTTCCCAGTTGATAATCATTCCTATGGAGCGTTTCATATAAAGCGGGTCTTTGGCATCGAGCATTGCTTTGAAGGTTTCTTTGTGTTTATTTCTATCGGGTTCGACAAGCGGTTGCATCACTTTGGCGCCTCCCAATAACGCTCTTTTTGGAAACAGGCGAAATAAAGGAATCGTTCGTTGAAAGCGATATCGAGCTGGGAGTTCTTTTCGGTGTTTTGCACTTGATATAATTATTGTTTGTTTTGGTTTCAAAGTATTACTAAGCTCTGCACAAATCATCCCTCCCATCGATACGCCGAGTAAAATAAAGTCTTGTGTGGTATCTATTGCAGACACAAAGCGATAGGCATACTCCTGTAGAGTCTCTTTTTTATCTGGAGTTTCGAATTCGAAATAATGCAAATCGTAAACACTGGTATCGACCTCTATTTTTCCAAATAGGCGTGCATCTGCTCCTTGTCCGGGAAATAAATATACTGCCGTTTTCTGTTGCCCAAAACTTAAACTGAAGAATACAAAACTGGATAATATGAGTAAGGTGTATCGCATAGTATCAAATGTACAAGGTTTTGGTTTAAAATAATAATTCCACATTCAAATAAACAGGCACAACCTAGGGAAAACCCTAGTTTTAAAGAGGTTTAACAGATTTTATTTTAAATTCCAAGGTAAGCCTCCTATTTTTGAAAGCAAAGGAAAAATTTATTATGATGAAATTAAGTTTTTATACAGTAATCGCAGCCACGTTTTTATTTGTAGGTTGTCAAAAAGATGAGAATAATGATCCTGATCCATCTGGAGAGGGCTCTGGTGGAGGAAATAACGTAACTTCATGCGATAATCTTCCACAGTTTGCAGACGAACAGCATCAAAATTTTTACAGCACGATTGGGAGTTCTTGTGTAACAACCTCATATTATGATCACAATCAAATCGGTAGTGCTACACTTGTTGAATCAGATGCAAACCCAGAGTGCTCAGTGCCAGATACCGCTTACTATAAGATTCACATGGGACATGCTAATGCTGAAGACCAGACAGTAAGTTTTGATGTAGATATCTTTTTTCTAACTGACGTTCCCGTAACTGCAGGAGATGAATATGATCTATCAGAAAACTGGATTCATGCATACTGGAGTTTCAACGATAATGGTGCAATAAAACAAGTAAAAGCAACCGAAGGATCGCTCGTTCTTTCTGCAACGGATGAAAATGCAGATTTAGAAGGAGAGTTGACCTTTGAAGGGGAAGAGTTTGTTGTAGAAGAAGCAATTGACAGCCATGTTAAAGGACTCGGTGAATTTGTTCAAAATGGTGAACAAGTATCAGTATCTGCACATTTCCTGGCACAAGATCACGGACTAACTCCAGATTGCGAATAAAGAGTTAGTTATTGCTTAATTCTTCCGCGAACGGCATTATCTACACTTTCTTCTAAAGTGAAGAAGGTGTAGTTTAGTTGCTTAACGACTTTCTTGTTAGAAAACTTTTTAACGTTAAATGCACTTAATGCTGAAGATTTTGTGACGGTTGGTGAGGAAAATGTAATCGCACTCCAGAATACAGAAAGACGCCACACAACACTCATTAAAGCGTAATTTACTTTGTATTTTGGTGGTTTTTTATTGAGTCGCTTCGCAATTTGCGTAAACAAACGTAAAAAAGTAGCATTCTCTCCAATGCATAAATAGCGTTGAGCTGTAATTCCTTTATCGACAAGTGAAACCATTATTTTCACTACATCTCTGGCATCTACGAAAGCGTTTGCCCCGGGAGCGTAGAAGCGTAATCCTTTGGCAATCGTACGGAAAATAACCATTGAACTTTCTTTCCAGTCTCCGGCACCAATTACCACAGATGGATTTACAATTACCGCTTTAAGTCCTTCCTCTATTCCGCGCCAGACTTCTTTTTCAGCACTGTATTTGGAAATAGCATAACCACTCGTTTCATCGGTTAAAATCCATTTTCCCTCCTCATCAACCAATTCATTCGATGGAATGTCTTTATCCCCAACGGCAGCGGTAGAACTCACATGACAGAAATGTTCAATGCGCTATTGTCAGGAAAATGATGTTCATCTGACTGCTTATTCTCCGCTCGGTTCCGCTGATCGATCTGAAAAAATGAAGCAGGATAATGAACCAACTTTGTTGGAAAACGAAACAATTAGTCAGATTGCTGACAAGCATGACGCTTCACCCGCTCAAATATTAATAAGCTGGCAGTTGCACCGAGGTGTAGTTACTATTCCTAAATCGACTAATGCAAAAAGGATTCAGGAAAACCTGGACGCGGCTTCAATGAAATTAGATGATGAGGACGTGAAGAAAATAAACGAAATTGATTATAGTTTTCGATTTATTGATGGATCATTTTGGGAAACGGGAGGAAAAGAATATTCACAAGAAGCATTGTGGGGGTAGTTGAGGTGTGAAATTATTTAACCGCTAAGAGCGCAGAGGTTGCGCAAAGTTCGCCATGGTTAAACTTTGCTAACTTAGCGCCTTCACTTCGGTGAACTCAGTGCATCGCATTGCGCGCTTTGCGGTTCCTCTTTTTGTTTTGAGGTATAGTGATTATTGAACGCTTAGCAGTAGAGTACCAACAAGTGCAGTTTGCGATTAGATGCTCAGGTTATCGAAAAGATCGATGCAATTGATTACAACTTTCGTTTTGTTGACGGATCATTCTGGGAAACGGGAGGAAAAGAATATTCACAAGAAGCATTGTGGGGGTAGTTGAGGTGTAAAATTTTTTAACCGCTAAGAGCGCGGAGGTTGCGCAAGGTTCGCCATGGTTAAACTTTGCGATCTCAGCGCCTTCACTTCGGTGAACTCAGTGCATCGCATTGCGCGCTTTGCGGTTAATCATAAATCATTTACCACTCTTTTAATACCGTGTTTGAGAAGGTTAGTGTTGAAGTTGATTAATAAACCTAATTTGTATCCTCCAAGTTTCATATAGGTCAAGGTTTGAGCCAGGTGAACATCATTCAGTGATTCCACACTTTTGAGTTCAATTAATACTTTGTCCTCCACTAACAAATCAATTCTGTACCCACAATTGAGTTTAACTTCTTCATAAACAAGAGGCATCGGTTTTTCCTGAACTACAATTAATCCTTCTTCCCTCAATTTATAATGTAAGCATTCCTGATATGCGCTTTCAAGTAATCCAGGTCCAAGAGCTTTATGAACGTGTAAGGCACATCCAATAATTCTGTTAGCTAAATGATTTTCGGTCATAATAATTAGGTGTTTTGGTTAAACCACCAAGTGAAGATAAAGAAAATCGTGCGTACTTCCAATAATATGCTAAGGAATTCTTAACCGCTAAGAGCGCAATGGTTACGCAAAGTACGCCATGATTAAACTTTGCGAACTTAGCGCCTTTACTTCGGTGAACTCATCTCGGCAAGCTCGATATAACACATTTCGACGAGCTCAATGTATCATATTTCGATAAACTCAATATATCATATTTCGACAGGCTCGATATATCAAATCTCGGTAAACTCGATGTATCACATCTCGGCAAGCTCGATGTATCACATTGTATCGCAATGCGACCTGTGCGGTTCCTCTTTTCCCGGTGGAATCAGCATAAAGCCCAACTAAAGTTACATTTACTTCCCATGAATTCTCTTCAACTCCTGGACATCGAGTAAATCCTTTGGACGGCTGGACTTCACTTTACTCGTAATCAAATCTTTATCCCAGGCATCAATCATTTTCTGATTTTATTTCAATGACAAAATTATCTTTTGTGTCGTATTCTGCTTTTGTAGGAAACTCCCTCATCTTCTTCAGCATCACCAAAAAAGATAGCATTCGCTCAGAAGGACTCAGCTTTAAAAACGCTTCCTCTTGCTGGCGTTTACTCTCTTCCTTAGTTTGAAATGCGATTTTCATAGGATCTAAGTTACGAAAAAAGAAATTATTTCATCCTCAACTTAACCGCTAAGCACGCGGAGAAGTCGCAAAGTACGCAATGTTTCCTCAGTGAACTTGGCGCCTCCTTAGCGCTCTTTGCGGTACCCCTTCACAACACAACCACTAAGCTCGTTATATCTATCCACCTCAGCGACCTTTGCGCCTCCATTGCGCTCTTTGCGGTTGCCCCTAAAATCCATTTACCACCCTTTTAATTCCTAACTTAAGTAAATTGACATTAAAGTTTATTAAAAGACCCAATTTATAATCTCCTAACTTCATGTAAGTTAATGTTTGAGCTAAGTGAACATCATTAAGTGAATCAACGCTTTTTAATTCAATAACTACTTTGTTGTCTACTAATAAGTCTATTCTATACCCACAGTTAAGCTGAACTTCTTCAAAGACTAAAGGCATTGGTTTCTCCTTTTCTACAATTAAATTCTCTTGTTTCAACTTATAATACAAGCATTCTTGATAAGCACTTTCAAGCAGCCCAGGTCCAAGTGCTTTATGTACCTCTAGTGCGCAGCCAATAATTCTTTTAGCTAATTGATTTTCTGTCATGGTGATTAGGTTTAATAATTACCTTAATGAAGGTAATAAAAACTTACAAATCACCAATATTTTCTTAAATTTTATTAACCGCTGAGCACGCTAAGAAGTCGCAAAGTACGCAATGTTTCTCAGCGGACTTGGCGCTCTTTGGGGTTAAACTTCCCACAATACACCCACTAAGCATGCGGACAAATCTCCAAGCACGCTATATCCTCCTCAGCGACCTTCGCGCCTCCTTCGCGCTCTTTGCGGTTAACCCTTAAACCTTCTTCAATCCAACTTTAGTATCACCTTCACTCTCGATATCTGCCACGAATTCCGTTCCTTCAATACTACCAACATCGATCGCGTCAGCGAGTACTTCTGCTGAAATGTAATCTTTATTCGCTTCAATAGCCGCTCGAATTTCTTCATTGGTGTCGATGGAAACATTGATTTTGTCCGTTACCTCAAATCCGGCATCTTTACGGAAGTTTTGGATGCGGTTAACGATTTCGCGGGCGATTCCTTCCTGGCGCAATGCCGGGGTGATAGTGATGTCCATGGCTACGGTGATTCCGTTTTCGGACGTTACGAGCCACCCTGGAATATCGTCTGTTTCGATCTCAAAATCACTGAATTCCAGTTCGATCTGTTCGCCATCCACTTCTCCTGTCCAGCCCTTGTTGTTCTCAACGGATGCAATTTCTTCGTCGCCCCATTCTTTGATCATGCTGGCGATGGCTTTCATTTGCTTGCCGTATTTTGGACCGATTGTTTTAAAGTTGGGCTTGATCTTTTTGGTAAGCACGCCCGTTGTTTCTTCCAGTAATTCCAATTCTTTCACGTTGATTTCTGAAAGAATTAAATCTTGTACGTGTTGGATGCGCGATTTAAAACTTGGGTCTAAAATCGGAACCATGATTTTTTGTAACGGCTGACGCACACGGATTTTTTCCTTTTTTCGCAGACTCAATGCCATTGATGACACTTGCTGTGCAATTTCCATTTGTGCTTCGAGCTCGATGTCGATATCAGACTCAACTACTTCCGGGAAATGCGCTAAATGTACAGAACTTACATTGTGACGGTTCGCTACTTTGTTCAAATCACTGAACAACTCATCCGAATAGAACGGTGCGATCGGTGCGCTCAAAATAGCAATTGCTTCCAAACATTCGAATAACGTTTGGTAAGCTGCAATTTTATCCGCTGTGTAATCGCCTTTCCAGAAACGTCTTCTGCACAGCCGCACGTACCAGTTTGAAAGCTGATCGTTTACAAAATTCTGAATCAATCGTCCGGCGCGTGTCGGTTCGTAAGTTTCAAACGCTTCGTCCACCTGTTTTACCAGGGAATTGAGTTTAGAAATAATCCAACGGTCAATTTCCGGTCGTTCAGAAGTGGCAATGCGGTCTTCGGCGTACTTAAATCCGTCAATGTTGGCGTACAAACCAAAGAACGAATAGGTATTGTAAAGCGTTCCAAAGAACTTGCGCTGCGTTTCTTTGATGCCCGCTGTATCGAATTTTAAGTTGTCCCAGGGTGCCGCATTCGTAATCATGTACCAGCGCGTCGCATCAGGACCGTATTTTTCGAGGGTTTCAAATGGATCCACGGCATTGCCCAGGCGTTTGGACATTTTCTGACCGTTTTTATCTAAGACCAATCCATTTGAGATCACGTTTTTGTAAGCTACAGAATCAAAAACAGTCGTTCCGATTGCGTGCAACGTATAAAACCACCCACGTGTTTGATCGACACCTTCCGCGATAAAGTCTCCGGGATATGCTTTTTGATCATCGATCATTTCCTTGTTTTCAAAAGGATAATGCCACTTTGCATAAGGCATAGAACCCGAATCAAACCAAACATCGATGAGATCGGCTTCGCGTTTCATGGGCTTTCCTGAATCGGAAACTAAAGTAATTTGATCCACGTAATTTTTATGTAAATCTACTTTGTCGTAGTTTGCTTTCGACATATCAGAAGGGTCAAAATCAGCGAGCGGATTGTTGTCCATCACGCCAGCGTCAACTGCTTTTTGACATTCTTCTTTCAATTGTTTAATCGAAGAAATGTTGATCTGCTCGTCGCCTTCTTCCGTTCTCCAAATTGGAATGGGGATCCCCCAATAACGCGAACGCGATAAGTTCCAATCGTTCAAGTTCTCCAGCCATTTTCCAAAACGACCCGTTCCCGTAGATTCTGGCTGCCAGTTGATGGTTTTGTTGAGTTCCATCATACGGTCTTTTTTGTCCGTTACTTTTACGAACCAAGAGTCCAGTGGATAATACAAAACAGGCTTATCCGTTCTCCAACAATGTGGATAACTGTGCTCGTACTTCTCAACTTTAAATGCTTTATTTTCTTCTTTCAGTTTGATGGAAATCAATACATCCACTGATTTTTCAGGCGCTTCTCCTTCGTCGTAATATTCGTTTTTCACGTACATTCCGGCAAATTCACCCATTTCCGGACGAAATCGCCCTTGCAAATCCACCAATGGAACAGGGTTTCCACGTTCGTCTTCCACGAGTAATCCCGGAACTCCCGCTTGTTTTCCAACCATCGCATCATCAGCACCAAATGTCGGCGCCGTGTGAACGATTCCAGTACCATCTTCCGTCGTAACGAAATCACCAGCAATCACTTGAAAAGCATTTTCTGGGTTTTCCATCGGCTGAGCGTAGGGTAATAATTGTTCGTAGCGTAATCCTACTAGATCAGCGCCTTTGCATTCAGCTCCGATATAAAATGGAATTTTCTTTCCACCTTTTTCGTAGTTGTCTAATTCGCTCGCATCTTCAACCTGGAAATAGTTTTTAGAAAATTGTTTTCCAACAAGTGCTTTTGCGATCAGGACGTTGATGGGTTCAAATGTGTACTGGTTGTATGAATGGACAACGACGTATTCGATTTTTCTGCCAACTGTTAAGGCGGTGTTTGATGGGAGGGTCCATGGGGTTGTTGTCCATGCCAACATGGACGTATGGCCATACGTCCGTACGGCATGGTCACCACCCAAAATCTCATCAACAAATTTCTTATTCGATTCTTCCGTTAATTTAAACTGCGCTACACAAGATGTATCCTTCACATCCTGGTAACACCCGGGCTGATTCAACTCGTGAGAAGAAAGTCCTGTTCCTGCTTTTGGGGAATAGGGTTGAATGGTGTATCCTTTGTACAAAAGTCCTTTATCGTTGAGCTGACCGAGTAACCACCAAACGCTTTCCATGTATTTGGATTCGTAGGTGATGTATGGGTTTTCCATGTCTACCCAATACCCCATTTTTTTGGTGAGATTGTTCCAGACGTCGGTGTAGCGCATTACCGCTTCTTTACACGCGTTATTGTAGTCTTCAACGGAGATTTTTTTACCAATGTCTTCTTTGGTGATGCCGAGTTCTTTCTCAACGCCGAGTTCGACAGGAAGGCCATGTGTATCCCAACCCGCTTTACGTTTCACCTGGTAACCTTTCAGCGTTTTGTAACGGCAAAAAATATCTTTAATTGAGCGCGCCATCACGTGGTGAATTCCCGGGAGTCCGTTTGCTGATGGAGGTCCTTCGTAAAACACGAAGGGTTTGTCATCGTCGCGAGAATCAATAGAAGCTTGAAAGACTTTTTCTTCTTCCCATTTCTTCATGACTCGTTCTGCTACATTTGGCAAGTTGAGACCCTTGTATTCAGGATATGCTGCGCTCATAATCAATGCTTTTTTATCGAGCCGCAAATTTAGCAATTTTTGTGGATATGATTTTCTGAATAACGCCTGGAATATACATAACTAAAGTGCCTGATGAGGGATAGAATAAATCATCTGGATTTAATCAACGCACAATGAACCCTTGAATGTTACCTGCAACACAAAAAAAGGATTTCTTTTTACTGTTGCTGTTTTGTAATTCAAAATTTCGATATACATTTGTGGCGTCTCTTAAGGGGTGTCTCGATTAGTTTCGGGACTGAGATTATACCCATTGAACCGGATCAGGTTAGTACCTGCGGCGGGAAGATGACTAACATAGTGTTAATTCTAATTGATTTATTAATTCCAAGAATTAGCCCCTTGTTCTTGTAAAAAGTTTACAAGACATGAAAACAAATGGTTTATTAGCGCTCGCAGCGGCCTTGATGCTGTCCTTCGGCTTGTATGGTCAGTTCTCTATTAAAGGAAAAGTAAAAAATGAAGACGGGGATTACCTCGCTGGTGCTGTCGTCAAAGTGATGACTAAAAACAAAGGTGCCACAACCCAGCGGAATGGAGAATATGAAATCGATGGGTTAAAAAATGGCGCTTACGTTATCAAAGCTTCCTATTTCGGACACAAGTCGGTTTCCAGAGAAGTCGTGATTGACAATGACGATGAAAACCTGGATTTTACACTGGGCATTTCATTTTTTATGCAGGAAGGCGTGGAAGTGTATGGCATTCGTGCAGATAAAAAAACACCGACGACATACACCAATATCGATCGCGAAGATATTGAAGCGCAAAATTTCGGTCAGGATTTGCCGTTTTTATTGCAGTCAACACCCTCGACAGTCGTCACCTCTGATGCTGGTGCAGGTATTGGATATACGGGGGTTCGTATTCGGGGGGTAGATCCTACGCGGACCAACGTTACTGTCAATGGCATTCCCATGAATGATGCCGAATCACAAGGTGTTTTTTGGGTGAACATGCCCGATTTCTCATCATCGGTTGAAAGTATGCAGGTGCAGCGCGGTGTTGGAACTTCTTCTAATGGAGCAGGAGCTTTTGGAGCCAGTATCAACATCAGCACCAATCAGTTCCAGAAGGAGCCCTACGCGATTATCGATAATTCCGGTGGATCTTTCAATACGCTGCGGAATTCTGTGCGAGCTGGAACGGGCTTGATAAATGATAAATTTACAGTGGATGCAAGACTTTCGCGCATTGTCTCTAATGGTTATATTGACCGGGCGAGTTCCAACCTCAAATCCTTTTATTTATCCGGTGCTTATCACGGAGACAAGTCCACGCTTCGTTTGAATGTATTTAGTGGTAAAGAAAAAACGTATCAGGCCTGGTATGGAACTCCCGAAAGCAGGATAGATGGCGATGAGCAAGCGATGCTCGACTATGCCGCCCGCAACGGGTTGTCGCAGGACGATACGGATAATCTGCTCAATTCGGGGCGTACCTACAATTTTTACACCTATGAAAACGAAACCGATAATTATCAGCAGGACCACTACCAGCTTCATTTTGCGCATCAGTTTTCGCGTCAGCTGAACATGAAGGTTGCTGGACATTACACGTACGGTCGCGGTTATTACGAGCAGTACAGGAAAGGCGATCCTTTTTCAACGTATGACTACGATCCGTTGGTTGTAAATGGGGATACGACTTCCAATATGGACCTCATTCGCAGAAGATGGCTCGACAATCATTTTTATGGAGGTGTTTTTAGTTTGAATTACAATAATCTAAAAGGTCTTGAAGTGAACCTGGGCGGAGCTGCAAATGCCTACGACGGTGACCATTTTGGCGAAGTTATCTGGGCGGAATTCATGCCTGATAATGAGAAAGGAGACCGTTATTACGAAAACAATGCGTTTAAAGTAGACGCCAACAGTTATTTGAAGGCGACCTATCAGTTGAGCGATTTTACGTTCTTTGGCGATGCTCAGTTTCGTTATATCGAATACACCTTTCTGGGAGTGGATGATGTGAGTGGATCTTTGGAAAATGTGCGCCAAACTG
Organism: Bacteroidota bacterium; assembly: GCA_051745635.1. Lineage (GTDB taxonomy): Bacteria > Bacteroidota > Bacteroidia > Flavobacteriales_D > Crocinitomicaceae > Brumimicrobium. Next base: position 65,042 of record JBNJEH010000004.1, on the reverse strand, counting down.
TCGATTATAACTTCTTCAATCCGAAGGCAGGATTGTCCTACACGATAAATAAAAATCAATCTGTTTACGCTTCTTACGCCGTTGCCAATCGCGAGCCCGTACGTAGAGATTTTCGCGAAAGCACGCCCGAAAACCGCCCGCAACATGAAACGTTACACAATGTAGAAACCGGGTATCAACTCGAGAAGAATAGTGGTTTTCTCAATGCAAATGTTTATTACATGGATTATGAGAACCAGCTCGTGCTGACAGGAGAAATCAATGATGTCGGTGGATATACCCGCACTAATGTGGAGGATAGTTATCGTGCCGGCGTAGAATTTGAGGGCGGTTATAAAATCTTTGACAAGCTGGGAATAACGGGTAATTTGACGTTGAGTCAGAACAAGATTGAGTCATTTACCGAGTATGTGGATAATTACGACGTCGGAGGTCAGGATAAAATCGAGCACGAAAATACCGACCTGGCATTTTCACCCAACATTATTACCGGAGCAACTGTGAATTTCGCACCGGTTGAATCAGTGAATATTCGCTTGATCAATAAATATGTTGGAAAACAATACCTGGACAATACGCAAAATGAAGATCGTACACTGGATCCCTATTTTATCAGTCATTTGACCGTTGACTATACACTAAAAGATGTTTTGTTTAAAGAGATGACCGTTGGATTGCGGGTGAATAACCTTTTCAATGAAATGTATGAAAACAACGGCTATACGTACGGTTATGTATTCGGCGGTGAACGCGTTCAAGAAAACTTCTATTACCCGCAGGCAGGAAGAAACTTCCTCGTGCGATTGTTGATCAAGTTATAAGTTTGCGTTTGTTAAAACCAGCTATTCACAAGTCTTTTGTAATGAATTAACTTTCGAATTCTGGGTAAACTTAAAAAGCGGCTTTCTCTGCTGGGAGGAAGCCGCTTTTGCATGAATGATGGACGAGTGAAATATGAAATTTAATGTTAGCTCAGTAGTTCTACATTTATGAAGTCCTGGAATACGGGTCAAGTGCTAGTGGACTTGTGTTTTTTATTTAATTGATCCTCCAGTTCCATCGCTTTAGGAATAAATACTTCATCTTCTATGCGCGCGTGGATATTCAAGTGATTTTCCAGTGACGCAATTTGGTTCAATAACAATGAAATGGGATGTAACTGTTTGTATTGATCAGAGTCACCCAAAAGTTGGCGCATAGCCGTCAAGTCATTTTCCGTATCCGTGTGACTGTCGAGAAAACCGCTTAGTGATGTGTTGCCAAGAAGAAATGTTTTTAATTCCTGCTCCGATGGTAACTGACGATACGTTAATAAGTAGTCTACGTAATTGAAGACGGTGTTTTCTTCATGGTCGATGTGTTCGATCAATAAAGTTTTGTACTGCTGAAAAAAGGCATTAAGAATGTGAAATAACCGCTCTTTTGGAAAAATTTGATGCAAATGGTGCATGTTTTGATCAATTTCCGGCAACTTTTTATCGAGATAATACACGTGGCTTTTGCGAAGATAAGCAAGTACATTATTCAAATCATAAGCGCGATAATCTGCAGCAGCAAATCGCTCGGGTTGAATGAGGTGCTGTGCCACGGTCTGAATCAAATCGCGGGGGGAAGCAGGTTCTGCATTCAAGCTTTCGGGGAGCAGACCTAAAATTTCGTAAAATTTTTCGTTGGATGTATTGTTCATAACGGATCTTTTTTTCAAAGTACGCGTATTTCACCTTGACAATCAATACCGTGAATAGGGTAAAATGAGGTTAAAACAGATTGATGCCGAAGCATTGCACACCATACGCAGAATGCCCAACTGGGAGCCGGCCAGGAAAGAAGATGGTGAAGTGGTGCGCGCTTATTGCCGCATCCCAATTAATTTCGTCTTGCAATAATTACGCTGCAATCTGATTTTAAGATAGGCAGATAGGCAAGTTTTGGAAGAATTACCAATTCGTTAACATTTTATTTTTCGTTAATGTGTTCAGATTTACCTATATTTGCTTTGAATTTAAAAAAAAATGCCTATCGGATACTTTACCAGTATTTAAAACCAAACTGAGGTTACAGCGCATATTAGCAGTCTGTTAAAGACTTTATCACTAAAATATCTTCTATTGTATTTGTAGCAAAACTCATTAAGATAATTCTGTAAATACTTCTCTTCAACTCCATGATGCATGGCTTTTATCAAATTCTTAGAGTTGGTAATAGCTTTGCTACTCCATGGTAATATTTTACCAGGATCGAACTTTGACATATCGAACATTTCAAGTTTTTTAAAGTTCTCAAAAGCTTTTGGATATGCCTTTGCTTTATCAGACTTTACAGACACTTCTTCATCTATATTTTTTTGAGCTGTACTTTTAATTTCAGTGGCAGTTCCATTTTCAACAACCTTCATTTTTAAATGTTTTGGCTGTGAGTAACTTGCCCCTCTTTTTTTGGTTAGTTTTGAATGCATCTTTCGTTGCTGACTAGCCATTACTAAAACACCTGTTTTTCTCTGGGATCCCTTACCTCTTTTCAGCTTTTCTTTCCGACCTGTAAATTCATTTTCCTCTTGTACGTAACGTGTTGAATAATACGATTCATCGGTCTCGATATCTGCTGTTAATTCATAAAGATCGTCTCTTTTACCCATCACTAATCTGATTTTATGCATCATTGCCCAAATTGGTTCATAATATCGGTGACCTATTTGACGTTGAAGTTCAAATGCGGAAATCGTCTTTTTTGTAGATGTCATCAAATGAAATGCTATAAACCAAAACTGGTAAGGTAACTTTGAGTTTTCCATAACTGTTCCAGACTTTAAACTCATTCTGAACCCACATTTTTTACACTCATATTGCTCTTTAGAGGCAAGCCACCAGTATTGATCTTTGGCTGTACATTTCTTACAAACGACTCCTTGACTCTCGCGATACAACTTAAACTCTGCTTTACAGCTGGCCTCATCTGGGTAATGTTTAGAAAAATCTATTAACTTCATACTGCTATTTTTTGTACAAAGATCATGTCTCATTACGTAAAGTAATTACGTTCTACTGGTAAAGTATCCGATAGGCATTTAAAAAAATTAAAAGTTATGAAATTGAATGCTATTAGATTGGTACTTGCACTTTTTGTCGGTGTACTAGTATTGGAAAGTTGTAAAAAAGGTGAAAATGATCCATTCCTTTCCTTGCGCTCGAGAGACAATCGTATTACGGGTGAGTGGGAGCTTACAAAATATGATAGTGAGTCGACTACAACTGTATCGGACGGAAGTAATACAGTTACCACGACAACCACGACAACTTTCGAAGACGATATTTGGACTACGATGCAAGATGGAAACACTTCATCTATCTCTTATAGTCGAACGTTGACAATGAAGAAAGACGGTACTTACACGATGAAAGAAACAGAAGACGGAGAAGTATCGGAATCTGGTGGTCGTTGGTCTTGGCTGGATGATGCGAAGAAAAAGCGTCGCGTTCTTCTCGATAACGAAGGTGTGTTCTATATTGATCAACTCAAGCACAAAGAGATGATCTTTACGAATGAAACGAATTCATCTGAACAGGACGGTGGAACAACTGAGTCAACTACAAGTTCTTCAACAACTGTATATCAACGAATTGATTAATATTACTCCAGTCTTTGGATAAGAAAGAGAAAGAGGTTGTCCCATCGGGCAGCCTCTTTTTGGTTTAAAGCGATTGCGAATCACCTGCAGATTTTACACAATCACCTCGATTTTCAATATTGCCAATGAACGGGATCTATATCCCCGAATTCTGGTACATCAAGTATGAAAACCAAAGTACAGTTGCCAATGTACAGCACTGAGTTTTGAAGGACGTACTCACTATTTGCAGCACGCTAGCAATACTGAATCACTGTTGTCTGCAAAAAGTTAGATGGAACGGGGGTAGAACATCAACTCCAGGAGAAACGAATGTGCTCAATAACCACATCAAAACATTTTGGGAGTCAACGTTACAATTTAATGAAACGCGTTGTTTTGGTGTGTTCATCATTCACGAAAACGATCGTATAAGTTCCGCTGGAGAATGATGTGGCATCAACTTCCAGAGTGTTCAAACCTTCCTCAAATGCTTTTTCGCGCGCCAAAGTTCGTACAACTTTACCTTCAGCATCAATGATGTGGATACTGCCCGTCAGTGCATCGTTGGCAATAATCTTCACCGTAAAAAATTCATTCACCGGATTCGGGTGGGGCTGCAGCACAATGAATGTTTCCTCGCGGGATAAACACTGTTCATTGTTGGACAAATCTTCATCCTCAAACAATTGTGGTAGTTGAATACGCGCCTCCACACACAAGCTGTTTTTGTCGAGGTCTTCCGCACTAACGGTACTCGATGGTGTAGCATTAAAAACGTAAATTACGGATTCATCTTCGCGCAGATCGCCTTGCCAAACCTCTTTTAAGGTGCCGTTTGCGGTTTTCAACTCAAGTTCGGCAGCATGGATTGGCGTTGTACCCCGGTTGTGTAACTGTACTCCCACCGTGAGGTAACCGTTGGACGTTTCGAGGAAAAGTTGTTCTACGGCGAGATCGGTGCGCTGCTCGACAACACCATAGGTCCGCTGAGTACTGTCGATGCAACCAAAACTGTTTTCCACGTATTGCAAAATTGTGATGGAATCACCTATAGCGCTAGTGTCGACAGTGAGCGAGGTATCTCCGTTGTTGCTATACGCCTGTGCATCGACATACCACTGGACGCTGTCTGCTCCATTCGAAGTGTTCACCAGCTGAATAGGGTAGTCCGCAATGAATACCGAAGGGTCAATTTCAAATCCGGCAGAGAGGAAGTCGCTAATGTCGAGGGGAAAAGTTGCGGAGTTCGAACAACCAAAAGCAGAAGTGATGGTTTGGGTTACGGTATAATTGCCCGGCGCGTCAAAACTATTGGTGACATTCAATCCTTCGAGTTCATCTCCATTGTCGATGGACCAAGTTGCTTCGGCGATACTTCCGTTGGGTGCATAAGAAGCGTCAGTAAATTGCGTGGGCAAGCCGGCACAATTCTCAACGAAATTTCGATCGACAAAGGGAATAGCGTGCACTTTTAGGTTTTTGGTGCGCTGACCAGAACAACCGTTGTCACTCGTCACGATCAGATTGATGCTGTAGTCTCCATACGTGTTATAGGGCTTTTGGGGGTTCTCCTGCCCGGAATTGGTGCCGTCTCCAAATGACCAATTATATCCCGCGACTGAACCAGGGCTGTCAATTGTAGTGGTATTTTGAAAATTGACGTTGTTGCCTTCACAAATTTCGTCAAAGGTAAAATCCACTTGTGGTGAAGGGGCAACCGTTTTGGATTGCACCACCGTATCCTGACAACCGTTACTGTCTGTACCGATAAGCGTGACATCGTATTGCCCCGAATTGTCGAAGACATGACTGACATTGGGACCGCTGGCGGTGTTATTCGCTCCGCTCGAAGGATCATCAAAATCCCATTCCCAGGTCGTAATCGTTGCGGGTGTTAACTGACCGCCGTTGAATTGGATAAGTTGCTTTTCGCATTCACCAGTCGAAGTAAAAGAAAGAGAAGGCTTAGGATAGAATGTAACCGTATCTTTTTTAACATTACTACATCCCGAATTTGTAATAATTTCCAGTTCTACAATATACGATGTAGTGTCGGAATAAGCGTATGTTATGGATGAGCCATTTAAAGTATCATCCGGCAATCTCCAAACATATTGACTGATGGGGTCACCTGAAACCGGAGAGCTTTGATCCAAAAATTGATGAGCCGAATATGGACAAACGGTATCAACTAAAAAATCAACTAAAGGACCGTCCGTATTTGTCAATGTAATTTCCACTGTATCAAAAGCGGTGCATCCCATTCCGTCGGTTACTTCTATGGTGTATTCCTGTGTTCCAGGGGTGGTTGGTTCGAAAGACGGATTTGTTGATCCATCTCCCCACAGGTGCGTATAAGGACCATTACTTGCATTACCATATTCAAAATAGAGCTCCGTATTCAAGCATACAGTTCTATCTGAACCAAGCCCATTTGTGGCGGGAAATTGATTCACTTCTGTAATTATGCTGTCACTTGAAATAGTACACCCGCTGGTATTTGAAAACAAAGCATAGACGGTATCATCCTCAAAAATATCGACAGAAGTTCCTGTTGACCCGTTGTGCCATTCGGCTGAAATTCCTGCAGGTAATGTATTTGTATATCCGACTGAAATTGTATCATAAAGACAGATAGTGGTGTCATTTACCTGGTTCAGTGTTGGTTTTGGAACCATGCCTTCGATATAAATCGAGTCGCGAACTGTTCGGTCAAATGCTTCTGTTTCTACCCAGTACCAGCCGTTATCAGTGACCGTTATTGTGGGAACATCAGTATCACCCGTTGACCAAACAACAGAGTTAAATGCTGGATCATCTATGGGGCCCAGAGTTACTTCAGACGTGCATGTGTCCATGTCGTTTCCCAGGTCCGGGTAGGGATTGTATTTGGTGAGGAGGTAGTTATCAATCATAGATCGATCAGCTTCTACTAAGCTTGTGTCAAATATCAATATTTCTGCTAAATCCCCATGAAAATTCAGGGTTAATTGATCAGGGCGAACTCCAATAGTGTTGAACTGAATACCCGTTACGCTATCACCTACTATCGTTGAAAATTTCACATCATTTTCGTAGAGTGATTTGAACTTTGCAGTACGAACAGACCAATTCAAGTGGGCTGTTCCAGGAACTCGAATAACATCAGTTGCGGGAGCGCTTACTATACCAAAATTACGCCCTCCTCCAGCGGTTCCTCCACTCAGTACTCCCGAAAGAGGAGTTCCTCTCCCAAGTAAATAAGACAATCCTGAATTAAGTGTTTCTTGCCTGCTTACCGAAAAATAAGTGAAGTTAGTATCATTGATTTCAAAGTCATTCAGACTCAAATAGTCAGCGCTAGCGCCTGATATCCCACCAAAATGGACAGTATTGTGACCATTTATTTCATCTGCTTTGTAGTCAGGACGTACAGACCCTGTATTTTGGGATGCTTCATACGAAGCGTTTATCTTATTCCCCCAAGCACTAACTTTCCCTGATGAAAGAACAATATTCGATTCAGCATCGATATGATAAGCGATGGTTCCAAAACTGTTTAAATCGATAACTTCAAAACTTCGCACCTCAGAAGTACCATTGCTACCCGTAACACGCCAGTAATTTTCGTTTGAAAACAAGTTTGACTGTGCAACCGTGTATTGGTTGTTACTCGTATTAAACGAAATTGGAGTTGAAAAGGTAGGATCATCTGCTATTTCTAAAGTGTAGTTCACAGAACCGTCATGATTCCAGGAAAAAATAACCTCCGCGGCATCAACCGAAAAGACGGAAGCATCATAAGGGCGCTTCAAGTAAAGCGACGACTGACTGTATATCAATGTCACTGAAAATACGATGAGAAAAGTAAGTACGTTTTTTTTCATAAAAAAATCTCTAAAACAAAGATAGCTAAAAAGAAGCAACTACAAAAACAGTTTCACAGTGTAGCGCAGAGTTAGACACGGTGTAGCACAGTGATTCGAAAAAAGTTTTAAAAAAATTTTGTATTTCCAGAAACACCCTACATATTTGTATCCGAGTAAATATTTTACTCGTTATGATAGAAACACTGATTACATCCAAAACGAGAGTAAAACTACTGGTTAAGTTTTTTCTTAATCCTGACACCTCTTCTTATTTGCGAGAGTTAGCTTCTGACCTAGAAGAGAATACGAATGCTATTCGGGTGGAGTTAAATCGCTTAACCGAAGCGAATATTTTACTTTCGGAACGAGACGGGAATCGTGTTTACTATCGTGCCAACCGTGAACATACTTTTTTCCAGGACTTACGGAGTATTGTAACCAAGTACACTGGCCTCGATCGTTTACTCGATGAGGTGGTCGGATATTTAGGTGATTTAAAACGTGTGTACGTCGTGGGAGATTACGCAAATGGTCACGATTCGGGGAATATTGAATTGTTGATGACGGGGAATGTAAAACTGGATTACCTGTCTAATTTAATTGATCGTATGGAGTCGGAAATTAGTCGAAAAATTAAATGCTCGGCAATGACTCCCAAAGAAGCTGCTGTTTTTCTTGAAAATAAAGAAAATACGGCATTTCTAATTTACGACGCTGAACACTGAAAACAAGGGTGTTTAGTGATGAAAAGTGAGTTTCTAATGGGACTTACAGTGGCGAAGCCGTGCGGAAGAGGAACCGCAAAGGGCGCAAAGGAGGCGCAGAGAACACTGAGAATTTTTTTGGTTGTGACTATATTAAAAAAAAGAGCCTAGCGATTTAATAAAAAAAACAAAACCCTTTGCGAACTTAGCGCCTCCTTCGCGCCTCTGCGGTTAAAAAAAACAAATGAACACCGAACAATACGATAACATCATACAACCCCGAAAAAGTCTACTTGACCTTCGGATTAAGGAACTCATTCGTTATTACGACTTATTGGTGCTCTTCGTAAAAAGAGACATCGTAGTCACCTACAAACAAACGATTCTAGGTCCTCTATGGTTCTTTGTTCAACCGATTTTAACCACGCTTATTTTCGTGGTGGTTTTCGGAAACATTGCTGGCATATCAACAGACGACATCCCACAACCGCTCTTTTATATGGCTGGAATCGTAATCTGGAACTTCTTTGCAGACTGTTTCACTAAAACAGCAGACACATTTACCGCAAATGCGCAGGTCTTTGGAAAAGTCTATTTCCCTCGATTGATCACGCCGCTTTCTATTGTGATTTCAAATGGATTAAAATTCTTGATCCAATTCGGGTTATTTTTGGGCTTATATATCTATTTTTTAGTGGTTGGCACTCCTATGGAGCCGAACTGGACGTTGGCATTGCTTCCGCTTCTTATTGTCATGAAGGGACTGTTTGGACTGGGGTTTGGACTTATATTTAGTAGTTTAACAACCAAGTACAGAGACTTAAAATTCTTGATTCAATTCGGTGTACAATTAGCGATGTACGCCACACCAGTAATCTATCCAATGAGTGAGATTCCAGAAAAATACCATATTTATATGGCTGCAAATCCATTTTCTCACATTTTAGAAGGGTTTAAATATATGTTCTTTGGTGAAGGGACGATTTCGCTTCTCGGACTCGCATATAGTTTTATTTTTATGGTGGTGTTGCTCTTTGTGGGGACGATTATATTTAATAGAACAGAGAAAACATTCATGGACACAGTTTAGTTCCACAGAGTCTCACGGTGTAATGCACAGTGTAACACTGTGAAAATCTGTGACCAACACCGTGAAACTCCGTGACACAAAAAATCACACCCATTATGGAAATAAATCACATTACCCAATAAATTTTAGATTCAGCCTATAAAATACACACCGCATTAGGCCCAGGATTACTTGAGTCTGCTTACCAAGCATGCTTAGTTTATGAACTCAAAAAGAAAGGGTTAAAAGTTGAAGTCGAAAAAGCCTTACCTCTCATTTATGAAGAAGTAAATTTAGAATGTGGTTACAGAATTGATATATTAGTTGAAAATAAAGTAGTAATAGAATTAAAAACAGTAGAAGCCTTTACAGATGTACACACTGCGCAAGTATTGACGTATTTAAAACTATCTGATTGCAAAGTTGGACTGTTATTGAATTTCCATACGAAGAGCTTGAAAAATGGAATTAAAAGACTCATCTTGTAAGTTATTCCACAGTGTACCACAGAGTACTACACAGAGTAACACCGTGAAAAAACTCCGTGAGACTCTTTGACCAACACCGTGAAACAAAAAGACACACCGTGAAACTCCGTGACCAACTCAGTGAAACACTGTGAAACAAAAAAAACATAAATGCCCGTATTAAAAGTAGAAAACCTCTCCAAACTCTATCGCCTCGGCGAATTTGGCACCGGCACCATTTCCCACGACCTCAACCGTTGGTGGGCACGCGTTCGTGGTAAAGAAGATCCGTATGCTATTGTAGGCCAAACCAACGATCGCTCACAAAAAGCAGAAAGCGATTACGTCTGGGCACTAAAAGACATCAATTTTGAAGTAGAACAAGGCGAAATACTAGGGATCATAGGTCGCAACGGAGCAGGAAAATCAACCTTACTCAAAATACTCTCGCAAATTACCAGCCCTACAACAGGAGAAATAAAAACTAAAGGACGCATTGCCTCACTCCTTGAAGTAGGAACAGGAATGCACCCCGAAATGACTGCTCGCGAAAACATTTACCTCAACGGCGCTATTCTCGGAATGACCAAAAAAGAAATAGCCGCTAAGTTTGATGAAATTATTGATTTTTCGGGTTGTACGATGTATGTGGACACACCATTAAAGCGCTTTTCTTCCGGTATGCGCGTGCGACTCGGTTTTGCGGTTGCTGCATTCCTTGAACCTGAAATTCTTATTGTGGATGAAGTATTGGCTGTTGGAGATGCCGAGTTTCAGAAAAAGGCAATAGGGAAGATGAAAGATATTAGTGAGCAGGGTGGCAGAACAGTCCTATTTGTTAGTCACAATATGTCAAGTATAAAGAGCTTATGTCATAAATCCCTGCTTTTGAAGAATGGAGAAGTTGAAAGTATTGCAGACACAGATACTATAATAAACTTATACCTAAAAGGGGAGGGAGAACAATCTGTTAAAGAAAAACACATTTTCTCTGGGAAAGAGTTTGTAAACTTGCCCTTTAAATTATCGTTTTTAAAAATATCTGGAAAAGGTAAGACAGTGAATCAAACCCTCTATCATTCAGACGAGAGTTCTGTAGAATGCGAATATATAAATAGTGAGAGAAACCTTTTCCTTAGCCTTCGATTTAAAGACTCAAGTGGTGGGTTTCTGTTTGTAACTGGGTGCCCGGAGTCACTAGACTCAACACAAACATTAAAAAAAACAGAAATGATCATACCCAAAAACTTTTTTAATACTGGCCGCTTTTATATGGATGTGCAGATTTCAGATGGTCGAAGTATACTATACCGAAAGGAAAACGCAGTAGCCTTTGATATTATTGAAGAAAAAAAGCTAGGCTCCTGGAATGGAAGAACCGTAGGCGCATTAAAGCCTAGTTTTAAATGGAGAACAATTTAATCTAAAAAATGAGACTATTTAAGAGAAATAAAATATTCTGCATTTCATTCCAACGCACAGGAACGACCTCTGTTGGAGAGTTCTTTGAAGAACATGGGTATAAAAGGGCAGGCTGGAGTGAAACGCATCGTAATGACTGGAACCTCCAATATTTTAAAGGAGACTACAACGCAATATTTGATTCTAAAGATTTTAAACAAAACACTGTTTTTGAGGATGGTCCTTGGAGCTTAGAGCATTTTTACAAGGTTTTATATCATCAGTTTCCAAAGTCAAAGTTTGTTTTATTTACAAGAGACCCTGATAAATGGTTTGACTCTATGATGAGTCACTCAAACGGTAAAACGCTCGGCAATACTTTTCGACACTGTTATTTATATGGCAGAGAAACTGAGTTTTACGAAAGTTTTCAAGGTGAAATCGACTTCTTGTCAAGTGAGATTGATAATTTACTGCCTTTAAGTGAGGAGCATCGGGAAAAATATATAGAGACTTATGTAAATAGAAACTATCACGCCATTCAGTTCTTTAATGCAATAGATCCTTTAAATGAGAGGTTCATCCATTGTGAGCTAGAAGACCAAAATAAATGGAGTCTGCTAGCCGATTTTTTTGATATAGAAATCAGTGAAAATTATGACGTACATGCAAATAAGAGCAAATGATGATTAGAAAATGAAAAAATAAATTCTTCTCATCGATTCAAAATTTATATGTAAAATAGATACCCAGTAAAGCAAAGGTTTTTTTCACTGTGTTACACTACTGACGATTTTTATCGCCGCAAGTGTGACCATCTCCTTGAAAAACTGTGAAATATTACCCAACAAAAGAAACAAAATGATCCCCGTAACAAAATCCTTTCTCCCCCCCATGGAAGAATACACCGCCCAAGTGCAGCGTGCCTTTAATAATGGCTGGCTCACCAATCGTGGGGAACTCGTACGTGAACTAGAAACCAAACTCACCGATTATCTGGAACTGGAAGAAAGTAAAATCCTCTGCACCAATAATGGAACGGTGCCCTTACAAATCGCATTAAAGCTAATAGGTAACGGAGGAGAAATCATCACGACCCCTTTCAGCTATGTAGCGACCACAGCAGCGATAGTCTGGGAAAAATGTACGCCGGTTTTTGTAGATATCCATCCCGATTATTTCACGATTGATGAAACAAAAATTGAATCAGCAATTACCAACAAAACAACCTGCATTCTTGCCACACACGTTTTTGGAAACCCTTGTCACATAGAAGAAATCGAACGAATAGCCAAAAAACACAACTTAAAAATCATTTACGATGCGGCACATTGCTTTGGCGTAAAATATAAGGGTAAAAGTATCTTCGAGTACGGTGATATCAGTACCTGTAGTTTTCACGCTACCAAATTATTTCACACCGGAGAGGGCGGTGCTATTTTTTGTAAAGATTCAGAATTATTTCATAAATTATTTTTGGCTCATAATTTTGGACACGATGGACCTTTAAAATTTAATGGTGCAGGAATCAACGGTAAGATGAGTGAATTGAACGCCGCAATGGGACTAGCTGTTTTACCCTATATGAATGAAGTTTTAAATCGGCGTAAACTTTTGTGGTTGTACTACGAAGAGCAATTTAAAGGTGTTGATCTTCAGTTGTTGAAAATCAATCAAAAAACGGATTGGAATTTTAGCTATTTCCCAATACTTTTCAATGATGAGAGAATTCTTCTAAAAGTTAAGAAAGAATTAGAAAAACAAGATATTTATCCGCGACGCTACTTTTATCCTTCTTTAAATGAGTTGCCTTACCTCAACGTGGAAAAAGTCGATATTTCAGAGGATGTTTCAAGCAGAGTTCTTTGTTTGCCTTTGTATTCAGGTCTTGAAAAATCAGATCAAGACCATATAGTAAAACTGATAATGAAAAGTTTATGAAGTTAGGTATAATGCAGCCATATTTTCTCCCTTATATAGGGTATTTTTCGTTAATAGATCATGTTGATCATTTTATTTTGTTCGATACCCCCCAATTCATTAGACATGGTTGGATCGAAAGAAATAGAGTTATCAGTAGTCAGGGGCGACCGATGTATATAAAAGTTCCGCTTGTAAAAAAACCTAGAGACACGTCAATAGCTGAAATGAACATTAATCAGTCAGTTAATTGGAAAGAAAAGATTATTGCGCAGATAAACGCTTACAAGAAAGCCAGAAATTTTCATAGCGTTAAAAGTTTATTATTGGAGGCATTAGAATATTCTGGCTCAAGTATTACACAGTTGAATTACCATTCTTTATCCGTCATTTCCAATTATTTAGATATAAAAACGCAAATATCAATTTGGTCGGATATGAATGTCGAAATTAAAAAAGCGAACGAACCTGATGAGTGGGCTTTAAATATTACAAAAGCTCTCGGTGCTGATAAGTATGTCAATCCAGAAAATGGTTTGGAATTTTTTTCCAAAGAAAAGTTTTACAAGAATAATATTGATCTGCAGTTTATTCAATCAAAACAGATACCATATAATCAGGGTCTTGAAGAATTTATACCTTATTTGTCAATTATAGATGTTTTAATGCACTGTTCAAAGGAGGAGGCGAGGATGAGAATGAAAAGTGTTAATTTTATAGATTGATTATGAGTACCATTTCTAAAAGTGCGCAGGATAGGTCGGCATATAAAAAAGACATACTTTATAATTATAAGTTGGTTTGAAAAAGATAGCTGTACATAGCGTCCCCCGATCAGGTTCTTCGTGGTTAGGTTCTATTTTTGATTCCCATCCTAATGTGGCATATAGATTTCAGCCTCTTTTTTCTTACTCTCATAAAGGTATGCTGACTCCAGCATCGTCAAACTTTGCTATTGAAGATTATTTTAATCAAATATTACACACATCAGATAATTTTGTCTTACAAAAAACTGCAAAAAAAGACAATAAAGTACCAACGTTTTTAAAGAATAATAAAACACATATAATTTATAAAGAAGTACGTTATCATCACATATTAGAAAACTTACTAATTCAAGAAAAAGAAATAAAAGTTATAGGCTTAATTAGAAGCCCTTTTGCTGTAATCAATTCTTGGTTGAATGCCCCAAAAGAATTTAGGATAGATTTAGATTGGAAAATACAAGAAGAATGGAGATATGCTCCAAAAAAAAATATGAATAAACCAGAAGAATTTAACGGTTATGAAAAATGGAAAGAAGTCTGTTTTCTTTTTTTAAGACTAAAAAAGAACTATCCGAATCAATTTTACCTTATTTCTTATGACGATTTGTTAACTGATACCACTAATGAAATAAAACAGCTTTTTGAATTTTGTAATCTGGAATATAAACAACAAACAGATACTTTTTTAAAAGACTCAACCTCTTCTCAATCTAATGATGCCTATTCAGTATTTAAAAAGAAAAAAAATGATAATGGATGGAAAAAAACTTTACCGCGTTTTATTGAAAAAACCATAAAAGAAGACGAAGACTTCAAAAAACTCAACAAACATTTTAAATGGATATAAACGATTTCAAGAAAATATACGAAAACAAAAAGGTGGTTGAGAATGAAAATAAAGTCATCAAAACACCTATGGTATCCGTATGTATTCAGACGTATCAACATGCTGATTATATACAGGAATGTCTTGAGGGTGTTTTAATGCAAAAAACTAGCTTTGAAATTGAAATTTTATTGGGTGAAGACGCTTCCAAAGATAGTACACGTGAAATTTGCATAGGTTACGCTAATCGATATCCTGAAAAGATTAGATTATTTCTTCATCATAGAGAAAATAATATTAGTATTGGAGGAAAACCGACTGGTCGTTTTAATTTTCTATATAATTTGTATTCTGCTAAAGGAAAATATACTGCGTTATGTGATGGCGACGATTACTGGACAGACCCTTTCAAACTACAAAAGCAAGTGGAGTTTTTGGAAGAGAATGAGGAGTATGTTATAAGTGGTCATAATGCTAAAATCATTGATAAAAATAATAATTTCTTAAGTTCCTCTAAACTACCTGAAGTTTATCAAAAAGATGCCACTTGTGAGGAGTTGAAGAGAATCTATGATATTCTAACATTAACAATGGTTTTTCGAAATATTCCAGGTGTGCGAGAATTCCCCGAAATATTATCAAACACTTCTAATGGAGATTCATGCTTAATTAGTTTGTTAGGTAATTACGGGAAATATCACTACCATCAGGATATTAAACCTGCTGTATATCGGGTTCATAGTGGTGGGGTATGGAGCTCATTAAACCAAAAAACCAAATATTTAAAGTTAAGGGCAACATTCATCGCTTTGAGAAATTATTATGAACAAAAAGGTGACAACGAGATGGTGTCATATTATACTCATAAGGTTCATCTAAATAAAATGAAACAATTTGATCACTCTATGAACAACGAAAAGGCAATAGTTAAAACTAAAAATTATTTTATAAGCTTGTTCAATACTAAAAACTTGATAAATAAAAAACGTTTTGTTTATATAAATAAAGCATACTTTAAATCATTGCTTTCAAAAAAATGAATTTCAACGTATTTTCTCACACATCATATTTTTTAGTGTGCACAACAATCCATATTCATGCTAAGTAATGAGTTAAGGCATTAGGGGCATGTATCAGGTCAGTTTTGTGTTGCCTGGTTCTAATTGGTTTTTTATGACAAATTACTTCCCAAGACACTTATTCGGTCACCATTTTACCAAACCCAAGTTGGGTAGTCTCGGAACGAAAGCGAGGGTCTCCTGGTTGTATTGTCTTTGTTAGAGGAAGTGAAGCAACACCCGAATTAATCAGCCCTGGTGTAAACAGTTTTTTTATTCGATGTATTAAAAAATACTTGATAAGTATCATTCAGAAAGAAGGCAAAATGAGCTAAAAACAATGCTGCTGAATTTTCAAAACATTTCGCTTGTGAAATGATAGGACAACAGTTTTTATCCGAATTAACCTCTGATAGTAGCTTTAATAAGTTAAAATAAATGGCAGAATACTTTTTGTAGTCAACCTTTTTATTGCTTATACAAGTTTGGTTGAAAGATTCAAGTGATTTTACAGCGCATTTAGAAAATGAAAAGGGTATAGAGGAAGTTTTTGGAGAGAAGGCTATGAAGATGAAATACCATAATTTATTAGATTAAGCCGAAATAGCTTTTGTTAATTAATCATGAAAGGTAACGCTACTCTAATTTCCATAATAATACCCGTTTTCAATCGCCCAGAATTAATTACTGAGTGTTTGGAATCTATAATTGCCCAATCTTATGATAATTGGGAATGTATTGTTGTTGATGATGGTTCTACTGATGAAACACTGGATGTGATGGAAACTTATGCCCAAAAAGAGCAACAGATAAAAGTATATAAGCGGCACAAAGAACCCAAAGGGGCACCAAGTTGCAGAAATATAGGAATGAATGAAGCCTCAGGTGATTACCTGATATTTTTAGACAGCGATGACCTTCTTGCGCCTTGGGCTTTAAGCGAAAGAATCCAATATGCTTGTAAGAACCCTCATTTGGATGTTTTGCTTTCAAATGGTCTACAGTTTAACTCCCAAAAACTAGAACTAATTGATTACACAACTATCTTTGATGCAGATAGAATTTTGAATCTTTTTCTTCAAATGCAGGTTGTATTTCAGACAAGTTCTCCAACATGGAAAAGAACATTTTTAGAGAGCAATAACATCAGATGGGATGAAAAACTTCTTTGTTGGCAAGACGTAGACTTTGCTATACAGGCTTTTTCATATAGCCCTAATGTATCATGGTGCTCAATATTACCCGATTACTTTCTTCGAAAAGACAGTGATATTAATGCAATTACTTCAAGAAATAATGTTCTGCCAAAGATGGTAAGTAATTTTTACACCTACGAAAATTGGCTAACCAATGAAAACAACCGCCCGATATTAGAAAGCAGTTTTCCTGATTATATGCTCAGTAAGTTAGAATTTTTACTAACTGAAAAGGAGTTAAAAAGCATGTTAAATAAACATTCAAACCTTATCAAGAAACACTTGGGAAGTAGAAGCGTATATTATTTAAGGTTATACAATAATACACGAAATATAAAATTTATCAAAGGGATTGTTTATCGTGCACGACCTTATCTTACAAGGGTTAAGAGAAATAAAGTTAAGCAACCAAAATATCAGTTCAACGAAAAAGTTAAGGGTGAATTATTAAACAAGTTGAAAGAATTTGATTCTGATCTATTTAAAAATTATGAAAATGCTTAAACTGTTATAATCTATGGGATTATCAACTATAAAGCGATTTAATTCAAATCATTGGATTAAACTATTAAAATATAGTCTTGGGAGTCGTTTGGTTAATTCAGTTCCTAAGGGCTTAAAAAGCACTTACGACTTTATTGTGCTGCTTGAAAGGAAGAGTGTCAACTATAAAAAGGAAAACAATTTATTTCGTTTTCAATACCCCGTCAATAAGAAAGTGTTTGATTTTTATGTAGCTCAAGATTCATCAGACACCCTAGTCTTTAATCAAATTGTTTTCTAAAAGGAGTACGATTCATTGATTGATCTTTTCAATGAAAAGAATATATCGCTTGACAATATGATTGATGCAGGCGCTAATATTGGATTAACTTCTATATACTTCAAAGCATATTATCCCAACCTAAAAATAATTGCATTAGAACCTTCAAAAGATACATTTAAACGACTTTCGATAAATATAGAGAAGAACGATTTATCAAGGGTTACGCTTCTTCAAAAAGGTCTATGGAACAAAACCACAAGACTCAAAGAAGATAGAACTTTTAGAGATGGACAAGATTGGTCATTTAGACTTGTTGAAGCGAATGAAAAAGAAGAAGTCCTCTTTGAAACAACTACTGTTCCCGAAATTTTAATGGAATACGGAATAGGTGTCATTGACTTTTTAAAAATGGATATAGAAGGTGGCGAGAAAACTATTTTTGAAGGGTCTTCTGATTTAAGTTGGTTAAAGAAAGTAAAAGTAATAGCAATTGAAATACACGATGAATTCAACTGTAGAAATCAAGTTGAAGCTAGTTTGATTAATGCCGGGTTTGAAATAACCTATTCAGGCGAATTGACAATTGGCGTAAACAAAATTTTATGCAATCAATAGTCCTTATCATACCATATTTCGGTAAATGGCCAATTTGGATGGAGCTGTATCTTGATTCCATCAAACGAAATGAAACAATTGATTTTTTCTTTATCACGGATTGTGATATATCGATGTTAGATGGAATTAAAAATATCTCATTTGAAAAGACAACGTTTGAGGAATACATCAGAAGATATAAGGACTTATTAGGAGAAGACATTAAAATTCCTAATGCTTATAAAATTTGTGATTTGCGGCCATTTTTTGGTTTAGTTCATCAAAAAGAAATTAGTGGTTACGATTTTTTTGGATGGACTGATGTGGATCTTTTTTTTGGAGCGATCCGATCGTTTTATACGAATAAAATTCTTACCAAATTTGATGTGTTGTCTACTCATAAAACGCGATTATCTGGTCACCTCGCACTATTACGAAATACTGAAAACCACAAAACAATCGGATACAAAATTTATAATTGGAGACAGGCTCTTCAAAATCCAGAATTTGTTGGAATTGATGAGCATGGTATTACTAACGCATTACAAATGACTTTTTTTGATAAAGCAGCGGAAAAATTACGCTTTTCAAAAAACAATAAAGTGCTGATTGTGATGCGAAAATTAAAAACCAGAAAACATTATTTTGTGGAGCAATATACCACCCCTTTTACTCCCATCCCTTGGATAGATGGCACATTGAATAGCGACCAACCCAATGAGTGGTTTTACGATCAAGGCACTATTACGAACAGCAGGGACGAGGGTAAGAACTTTATCTACCTTCACTTGATGAATTTTAAATCAAGTACTTGGAGAGCTGATGGAACAAAAGCTCCTTGGCAAGATGGTTTTGATTATGCTGTAGAAGATTTTGATGATACAATAAAAATAGATTTAAAAGGGATTAAAAGTTTGTAATATGCAGGAAGAGTCCAGGAAAATGAAAATCTTGTTTGTGATAACAAATCTTCGTAGAGGAGGGGCTGAACGCATGCTGGTAAATATATCGAATGAACTAGTAAGAAAACCAAATTTTGAGGTAGCTATATATCTTGTCAATCAAGGCAACGAATTCGAAGATATTCTAGACCCAAGAGTTGGTATTTATGGAGGAGCTATTTCTTTTCGTTTTTCACTTTATAGGAAGAATAAAGTTGATAATGATGACTACATTAACTTTATCAATGACTTTAAACCTAATATTATCCACAGTCATTTGTTCTTCGCTGAATTACTCACTCATTCATATTATTACCCTGAAGCTTTTTATTTTTCTCATCAACATAACAGCGAGGTTCAAGTATATAATGGTATTTCATTGAATAAGCTATTAAATAAACGAATGTGGAGTGATTTTTATGAATTTTCTTGGCTAAAAAATAAATTTAAAAAACATCAAACAACCTTTATCGCTTGTTCAGCTGGTACTCTTGAAATGATAGACAAAAAAATTGGATTTGGAAAAATCATAACCTTACCCAATGCTGTTCCACTTCCAGAAATAGACTATTCACATAAAACACTAAATAGCGACTGTATAAGCCTTATTTGGGTTGGGAGTCTAACAAACGTAAAAAGACCACAGTTAGCATTAAACATTGCGAAAGAGCTAAAAGGTAAAGGTTTAATTTTCAAACTCAAGATTGTAGGAGATGGTATTAATTCAGAAGAATGTTCAAACCTCATTGAAAAACATCAACTTGAAGATTACGTTGAAATGATGGGTTTAGTTAATAAAATGAATACAATATACCTTCCAGCAAACCTTATGATTCACACTGCTGTTTATGAAGGACTGCCTATGGTGTTTATAGAGGCAAATTCCTATGGGGTACCAATTGTTAGTTCAGATTGCATGCCTAACAATGAATTTTTAGAAAGCGGAAAAAATGGTATTATTGTTTCATCTGAAAATCCAAAAGATTTTGCCGATTCAATTGAAAAAATTATTTCTGACAAACATTTATATGAGAAGTTATCAGAACAGTCTATTGAAAATGCTAAGGAATTTGGTATTGAGAAATATGTTGAGCGATTAATTGATATTTATAATAATGAAGTCTAGAATAGACTCAATTTACCTACAAAATCACTATAATTCCTCTCCCCATTATACTTCTCCTCCCAAGTCAAAAACGCCCCTTCACTTTTTAATTGAAAAACTGTGGTTTCAAAAAACGCACAAATAGCATCAACGATTTCCTGAGGCGTTGGGTTTTCTGCTAATAACTTCCCATTTCGTTCATTTACAATCTCACTATTTCCCCCCACATTCGTTGCAATACAAGGAATTCCAAAACTCATTGCTTCCATTATAGAAACGGGTATACCTTCTGAAGAACTTACATTTACAAACAGGTCTGGTCTCTCTTTACGGTAAAGTTCAAAAACTTCTAGGTTTGGCAATCTTCCGGGCATTTCAATAGAAATAGATCCATCTACATCTTTTATAATTTTGTCAATCTTATATCTTTCGGTACCATCCCCAATATGAATCCATCGCAATTTAGCTTTACCTTTAAGTTGTACAACTGCTTTTGCTAATAAATCAACTCTTTTTACAGGAATAAGGTTTGAGCAACTCACGATTGTAAAACACTCTTTATTTAGATGGCTAATCTCCCCTTTTGATTCAATTCCTAAACGAGATAAGCTAAAGTTTTTTCTATCTACTTTCCACCTTTTTACAGCGTAATTTATGCCATCCTCAGAAATAGAAAATATTTTATTAAGTTGTCTTGTTATGAAGTGCCGATAAGGTAAGTAACTCAACGTACTCTCCTCAAAATACACATCCCATCGATGTATTCTACTAATTGCTTTGAATGAAGGGAGATTCTTTTTCAATAACGCCAACGCCAACGCAGCGTCATCACACCAATAACTATAAAACACCTGTTCATTCTTATTGACACTGTTTTCGAGATAGTTTTTAATTGTTGAAGCCCTATAAAGCGAAATCAGCATAGTGTTGATCATGCCTTTAGTCAAGCGCATCTTATACGTTTTGTGAATCACTTTCAGTTCCTTCCAAAACAACCCTGTAAACAAAAACCGAAGTGCACGCAGCTTTTCCTTGCTTCCAACTTGGATATGTAAAGGAGTCGCGTGGCAATTTTCAGGTAAAGAGCGCTGTGTTTCAGACGAAGGATTGATGGCTAAAATAGTTACTTTGTCAAACCCTTTAGCCAAGTATTTCACCTCCGTTTCCAGAAACGTTTCCCCCATTCCAAAAGGAAAACCAGCAGTCACTAAAATTAGTTCTTTCATTCTCGGCGAGATTTCTTTACTTTCGTGGTTCAAAGTAACTCATAAAATTATTGAAATAGAAATAATTGAAAAAAGTATTTCTTTGAAGAAGAAAACACATAGCTGTATTTATATTTAAATTTTGCTAATAATTTGATGAGGACTCTTAAATCAGATTAATGAAAAAAGTAATTATAAAGTTGATTGAAATGATAAATCAAAAAAAGGTTCATACATTCATAAAAGATCTCTTTTTCGTTCTGATCATATGTGCTCTGATTTACGGTATAATTATGTTGATTCTTGGTTTTCTAAATTTTGGTACTGCATTCCGATTTTAGATTTCATAATCGACAAATAATTACCCGTTTGTAAATACAGGGCAAAAAAATGAAATTTAATCTAAATATATTTCTGTCCGCAAGCAAATCCAAACTTTTACGCCTACTCAAAGAATCGTATCCAAAAGGATTCAGAAATAACTATTACACCCCCTCAAAACAAAAAACCTCATTTTTGCTTTTTTAAATAGCAAAATATACCTATTTTTGCTTCAACAAATAGCAAAATGGAGGAGCTACTTATAAAATCACAACAAAAAATCAGTCAAGTTTCTATTGACCACAAGCGGTATTTGCATCCAGCGATCAATAGAAAAGCCAGAATGATTGCCATCAAGGGCTCACGTGGTGTTGGGAAAACCACTTTACTATTGCAGCTTGGTAAAGAGAGAAACGCCGATGAAGTACTTTACGTGGCTTTAGATGATTTATTTTTCTCAGACAATACACTTCACAGTCTAGCCGATGCATTCAACAAATTGGGTGGAGGCCTATTGCTTATTGATGAGGTGCATAAATACCCTAATTGGTCGAGAGAACTCAAACTTATTTATGACGATTTTCCAAAATTACAAGTGATTTTCACCTCATCGTCCATTCTCGAAATTTACAAAGGCGAGTCGGACTTAAGTCGTAGAGCAATAAGCTATACCTTATCAGAATTATCCTTTCGAGAATATTTATCGTTTCGTGAAAAAATTGAACTGCCGCAATACACATTGACTGAAATTGTTGAGAGGCATCAGGAGATCAGCGCAGAGCTCATTCAACAATTTACCCCTTTTAAGTATTTCTCAGATTATCTTAAAGTTGGTGCTTATCCCTATTTTGATGGCCATACAGACGAATACTACCAAAAGCTTCTCAATACCATCAACCTGATTTTAGAAGTGGATGTGCAAATTGCAGAAAACATTGATTTTAACAATATTGCCAAACTCAAACGCCTGTTATACGTGATTTCGAGCAATGTGCCTTTCACACCAAATATATACAAGCTTAGTGAACAAATTGACTTGAATCGCAATACTTTAGTAAGGTTGCTTCAACTTCTCAGTAAAGCCTCCTTAATTCATACTTTATACAAGCAGAGCAAAAGTATCAGCAGCTTAAATAAACCGGATAAAATATGGATGGGAAACACCAATTTGATGTATGCCATTTCAGATAAGCAAATTAACAAAGGAACCATAAGAGAAACCTTTTTTTTGCAAAATATGCCTCGAGAATATCAACTCAGCTTACCCGATCAAGGAGATTTTATTGTAAACAATTACTATCTTTTTGAAATTGGAGGAAAAAGCAAAAGCAAGAAACAAATCCAGGGAAAAGAAAATGCCTTTGTAGTGCGAGATGATATAGAAACCGGCGTGTTCAACACTATTCCCCTTTGGTTATTTGGATTTCAGTATTAAATCATGAAAAAAGTTTTAATCATATCTTATTTTTACCCACCAGCAAATTTTGTTGGAGCGCAACGAACAGCTGCATGGGCGAAATATCTTCACGAATGTGGTTATTACCCCATAATCATCAGCCGCCAATGGAATGAAGGTCAAACAGATTTAGTGGGTCAATTAAAAAATAGTGCGCTTAAAATAGGGAAAATGAATTATTCAAGGAAGCAAGCACAAAACTATATTTATGTTTAAATTTATTGTATGCACATTGAGGTAATAAAAAATATATTACGCAAAGGAGAGGGTTTAACTATTGAGTTTAAAAAAGCTTCCAGGGAGTTGCCAAGAAACCTGTTTGAAACAGTTTGTGCATTTTTAAATAGGCAAGGCGGTACACTATTATTAGGAGTTTCAGATGAAGGAAAAGTTTTAGGTATAGACGAAAATAAAGTTGATCAAATCTGTAAAAACTTTGCTAATTTAAGTAATAACCCTTCCAAATTAGCCCCTGTTTTCTTATTACAACCCACTATTGTAGAACTTGATGGCAAGAAAATTATTCATGTTTTTGTTCCTTCAAGTTCACAAGTTCACAAAACAAATAGCAAGTATTACGACAGAAGTGTAGATGGAGACTTTGTTGTGACAACTCATGCTAAAATCAGTGAGTTATATGCCAGAAAAAGTAGTATTTATAGTGAAAATACAATTTATCCCTATTTAAAGGAAGAGCATTTTGAATTAAAAACAGTTGAAAAAGCAAAATCTCTCATTCGGGTAAACCGTCCGGTGCATCCTTGGTTAGATTTAGACGGATTGAGTTTTTATAAAGCGGCTGGCCTTTACAGAGAAGATTTAATCTCAAATTCAAAAGGCTTCACACTCGCTGCATTATTGCTTTTTGGAAAAGAAGAGGCTATTTTAAGCATTGTGCCTCATTATAAAACAGAACTTTTATTAAGAAGAATAGATACCAATAGATATGATGATCGAATCACTTTGCGTTGTAATTTAATTTCAGCCTATGAAGAAATAATGCGTTTTGTTGCAAATTATTTACCTGACAAATTTCATTTACAAGGAGATCAGCGAATATCGCTTCGAGAAAATATCTTTAGGGAGATAGTAGCGAATTTTTTAATTCATCGAGAATTTATCAACCCAAGCCCTTCAACCTTTGAGATTTTTAAAGATAAATGTATTATTAAGAACCCTAACAAACCACATTTATATGGTTTGATTTCACCTGAGAACTATGAAGCATATCCTAAAAACCCGCACATTGCAAAGTTTTTTGTTCAAATGGCTCGTGCAGAGGATTTAGGAACAGGTATTCGCAATGTTTTCCATTTCAGTAAGCTTTATTCAGGTGAATTACCCGTTTTTAAAGAAGAGGATTCTTTTGAAGTTTTAATACCATTAACTACCCCTAAAACTACCCCTAAAACTACCCCCAAAACTACCCCCAAAACTACCCCCAAAACCACCCCTAAAACTACCCCTAAAAAAAGTAGTAAAACGAGATATAAAATTTTAGATCTATTAAAGGAAAGGCCTACAATTACAAAAAAAGAAATAGCAAAAAGGTTAAACATTTCTGAAGAAGGTGTAAGGTATCATATTCGAATTTTAAAAGCTAAAAAGTTAATTAAATATGAAGGAGCTTCTAAGGCAGGAAAGTGGGTAGTTGTAAAGAAAAATACTTGATAGATTGAAAAAACTTTTAATCATATCTTATTTTTATCCACCAGCAAATTTTGTTGGAGCGCAACGCACAGCTGCATGGGCGAAATATCTTCACGAATATGGATATTACCCCATAATCATCACCCGCCAATGGAATGAAGGTCAAACTGATTTAGTCGACCCCGTAAAAAATAATACACTTGAAGTAGAAAAGAACCAAACTCACGAAGTTCATCGTTTGCCTTACAAGTACTCGTTAAGAGATCGTTTGGCAAATTATCCGGCATTAAAAGTCTTTCAAAAAGCATTGACTTTAAAAGAGTTAGTGCTTTCGAATTATTCCATTAAGCAATTACCCTTTTCAAACTTCTACGCTTATTCTAAAAAGCTTATCCAAAAGGATTCAGAAATAAAGATTGTAATCGCCAGTGGTCGGCCGTTTCAAGCCTTTTTTATTGGTTATCAGTTAAAAAAAGATTTTCCAAGGATTCACTGGGTTCCTGATTACAGGGATGAATGGAGCACAAGGAAAACCAATAAAGATCAAACTTCTATCCATAAACGCATTGCCGCCCTTGAAAAGAGCAGTGAAAAGAAATGGGTTTCAAACTCTACATTTTTTATCAGCGTTTCTGAAGCTTGTATAGAAAACATAAGAAATTTGGTTGAAAAACCTGGTAAATTAATTTTAAACGGTCACGATCAAAACAATACTGTTAAAACTTACGAGAACGATGCAGGTCAAACAAAAGCAGTGCTGAAAATATTATATGTTGGTTCAATATATCAATACCAAGACTTCAATAGAATACTCACATCGGTAAAGGATTTAAATGAAAAGAAAGAAACTGAAATAAACTTAACCTTTTTGGGCTCCTATGCTAATCAGAGTGAGTTAGAGAAGCTAAATAAATTAATAGAGGGCTATGAAAAATTCGTTGAACTGATACCAAAAGTCAAACAAGATGAGGTAATGAATTATATTCATCAAAGTGATTTACTATTTCTTACAGAATATAAAAACTTAAAAGGATGCTTACCAGTAAAGATATTCGATTATTACAACTCCGATAAACCCATTCTCCTATGTCCATCCGATCAAGATTTAATGGAAGATTTCATCAAAGAAACAAATTCGGGTTACATTGCAAATACCGTTGAGGAGTGTACGGCAATTTTAGAGCAGTTAATTCAGCTTAAAACGGAAGGGAAGCCGTTAATTGGTCCCAGAAATGAAGAAAATGCTTATTTTTATTCTAGAAAATTTCAGACGAAAGTGCTGGCTAAATATTTAGATGAACTAACCCAATGAAAAACTTCCTTTTCCATAGAGTGAATCCGCAAAGAGATGATTTATGGGATCCCATGGATCCAGTCCTTTTTGAACGCTGTATAAAGTTTATCAAGCGCAAGTATAACACCGTTCTTTTGGAAGAATATTTATTGAATCAAGAGGATTATTCGAACCACAAAAATATTGCTACTATTCTTTTTGATGATGGTTATTTGGATAATTACGAATACGCACTCCCAGTATTAGAAAAATACAATATAAAAGCTTCTTTTTATGTTGTTACCGATTGTATTGATAAAAACATACCAACTTGGACTCATGAGTTAGAGCACCTCTTTCAAAACACAAAAAACAGAGTCTTAAATTTAAAATTTGGTTTTTTACCAACTGAATTACAAACCTTAAGTGCTGAAAAGCAAGAAGACCTCTTAAGTTTTGCTAAAGAACTAAAGCCTTTCTTGAAAACAATTAACCATACTGAAAGAAATGAAGTTTTATCTGAAATAAAACTTCAGTTTGATGATGTAGAGTTCCCAAAAATTATGATGAACTGGGATCACTTAAAAAAACTGTCCAAATTAGGACATCATATTGGGTCGCATACAGTCTCGCATGCAATGTTGGGAACTGTATCAAATGAAAGCTTTATTAAAAAAGAATTAGTAGATTCAAGACAAAGAATTTTAGATAAGTTAGAAAAAGATCCAATATCTATTTCTTATCCAGTTGGAAGTTATAACCAAATAGTTCAAAAGCTGTCAAAAGAAAGTGGATATATGTTAGGCCTAGTGGTTAATCAGGATGAATATATTCCGGAAAGAAACAATTTATTCGAAATTCAACGTATAGAACTTTACAATGAGTCGTGGTGGAAAACTAAACTTCGAATCACTAATCGTTTGGAAAAAATAAAAAAAATAATTCGGTATAGATGAAGGTCATAGCCTGGATAGGAAAAGAACCCAATCAAATAGCTTTGATTAATAAATTGGATCAACATTTTGATGTCATGGGAGTAGTCTACGAAAACCGGTCATCAAAAAGCATCAAATCATATGGATTAAGAGCTTTGACTAAAAAAGTTTTATCACGTTTGTTTTTTGGTTTTATCCCCAATACGTGGAACAAGTTGCAGAAATATTATGAAACTAAATTCAGTATGTTGGATCAAGTTCCTTCGTTAGAGGTGGAAAACATAAATGATAGTAAGGTCAAACAGTTTTCATCAGAACTGGACTCCGATTTAATCATTGTCTCAGGAACAAGCCTAATAAAAAGCAAAAACTTGCTAACACCGTCAAGGTTCGGTATAATTAATTTACATACAGGGTTGTCCCCTTATGTTAAAGGTGGTCCAAATTGCACCAATTGGTGTTTGTCCAAAGGTCATACGCATTTAATTGGTAATACTATTATGTGGATCAATGAAGGGATTGATTCTGGAAACTTAATCTTAACCGAACAAACCTCTTTAAATGGGAATGAAAACTTCTTTGAAATACATTTGAAAGTGATGGAGCATGCTCATGAATTGTACATTAGTGCAATAAAAAACATTTGCACCAGCAGCGCTGAAAATATTCCGCAATCAGAAATAGGTGAGGGAACTATTTTTTACAATAAAAACTGGGGTTTAAAAGCGCAGTATAAACTGCTAATAAACTTGATTCAATATAAGAAATTATATGAAAAATATAAGTTTGAAAAAGTCAAAACAGTCTGTTAGGATTTTCAAAGCCTAACCCTTATTACCCCTCCAATATCCTAATTAAATCATCATTTACATAAAAAACTTCTACTCCGTCTTTCTTTTGACTAAGAATCTTATTGTTAACGAGTTCATTCATGTATTTGGTTAAGGTAGTTCTTGATGTTTTACCTAAAATTTCTCCAATCACTTTTGGTTTAATATAGGGTTGACTAAATACAGCTTCATTTACTTCTTTATTATACCACTTAATTTTTTCTTTACCGTACTCCAACGTTGAGTTCATTTGTGATAAAATATCATTAATGCGACTATTTGTTAATAAAGAAGTTTTTTCTGTTGCTTCTAACATAAATTCAATCCAAGATTCCCAAGCATTTCGCTGTGTTACCGCTCCTAAATTGTAGTAATAGTCCTCTTTATTTAAAATGATAAACTTCGATAGATACAATACCGGCTGACTTAACAGTCCTTTACTAAATAAATAGAGAAGATTTAAAATTCTTCCTGTTCTACCATTTCCATCTTGAAAAGGGTGTATTGCTTCAAACTGATAGTGTGCCACACACATTTTTAAAAGTGGATCTGTGGGATACAAATCATCATTGTTTAAATAATCAATTAGATTTTTCATTAATTTTTTAATGACTCCTTCTGCTCTTGGAGGAGTATAAATTATTTCTCCCGAACGAAATTCACTTTCGCCCCTTTTTATAACAACTTGAGCTTGAGGAGGTCGATATCCACTAGAAGTTTCCTTTATTTGATTAAAGATTTTTTTAATTAATTGTTCATCAATCTTATCGTTTAGTTGTAATTCTTTAAATCCTGCCCAAAGTGCTTCTCTATACTTTAACACCTCCTTGATTGCAGGGTTAACATTAGCTTCTTTATACGTTTCGGATACTGCTTTATAGAGTTCATCTTCTGTTGTAAAAATATTTTCTATCTCTGTTGATGCTTTAGCCTCTTGCAGTGCCAATGTATTTATTAACATTAGAGGATTGGGTAATCGATTTAAATTACCATTTACAGTTGCTAAAGCTCTTGACGCAGCAACCAAACGCTTTAAAATAGCAGGATTATTTTCTATATCTTTATCTGGTGGTAAAAGTGGTAATCCATTGTAGGGCTTTCGCCTATCAAATTTTTCTAGTTCCATATTTGTTCACATTTTTTATTTTTATGGACATATAGCAAATATACGTTCAATTTTATAGATAAAGTTTATATGTGTCCAATATTTTTAAACTACTGAACATTTTAAATTAATCTGTTCATAAATTGGACAAAACAAAGCCTTATGTTCATTTATTTAGATAAAATGAACAAAACACCTCTTTCTTTAAACCTAAAAACATAATTAGACACAGTTAAGTTCTAATACTTAATAAACTAACTCCTGCATAACAATTCCTTTTTTACTACTTTCACCCCATGCACAAAACCACAATAGACGCAAACAAAAACCCTATACTCCCCAAATTTCGGGAGTTATATCAATATAGGGATTTGTTTCTCACTCTCACTTGGCGAGATTTTCGAGTGCGTTATGCACAAACGACCATTGGTTTTGTGTGGGCTATTCTTCAGCCTGTCGTAACACTTTTAATCCTCTCATTGGTTTTTGGCCGTTTTGTTGGCGTTGAAACAGATGTGCCACATATTTTATTTACTGTCGCTGGAATGGGCAAGTACCGTATTTTACCTCAACCCTTTGACAGGTGTAGTACAAGGATTTCGGTGGCCCATGTTTGGAGGAGAAGCTCCAGGTCCATTGCTTTTTGTTTCTTTTGGAATGATTATAATTCTCTTCATCACAGGATTAATTTATTTTAATAAGGTAGAAGGAGAAATGGCAGATTATATAAAAAAAAGCCAACCCTCTCAGGTCAGCTTTTAAATTCAATTTATTTTTTCTGCTATTTCTTTACAAATCGTTTCACGGTTCTTTGTCCACTTTTTTCAGTGATGTGGATCAAATAAATGCCATTTTCCAGTGCTGAAACATCGACGGTGGAAACCTTGCCATTCGGCTTTTGGGATTGGATCAGTCGACCATTCGTACCATAGACTTTGATTTGTTCAGCAACGCCATTGGCTATAGCGATATTGATTGAAGTTGATGCCGGATTTGGATAGATTGCCGCCTCGAGGACTTCAACTTCCACAGATGCAGGATTTTCGTGAACCAAATCATAGCGCTGATTATTCAAAACGCCGCGCACAAGATCAACTTGCCCCTGCGTAAAGCTGTTTTGACAGGTCTCTGCGGAGTAATCCATGTAATTTTCTATCATGTCGGGCAAGTCCTGTCCCTGAATCGTGTCAACACATGTGTTCTTGGTGTCATCACAGTCCTGTTGAGACTGATCTTCAGCATTCGGTGTATCGTCGATACCATCCTGCTCATTACAATCACCGTCACCCCAGATGTGTCGCAATCCGAGATAGTGACCGACTTCGTGTGTTGTTGTGCGCCCCATAACGGTAACGGGACCTCCACCTGTGTCCAGCGTGTTGGGGTTGTTCGAACCAAAAGCTTGATATTGAATGGCTACACCGTCGATGAGGTTTGGTGTACTTCCTTGAGGCCAGTTGGGCAAACCTGCGGGTGGGGTAGCATAACCCAGTAGAGCCGGGGTGTTCATAACTTCCATATTGCAGACCCAGATGTTTAGATAGCGATCCTGATCCCAAGGGTCGTGACCACCTTCTGCCGTTTGTTTTACTTTTTCAAGCTCACTAAAATCGCCCGATATCAAGCCAAAATCACCGAATGTTTCTTTGGACGTCTCTGTACGGGTAATGCCCGTTGATGGATCTCCCTGAGGATCAATTTGAGCCAGTCGAAATTCAATGTTGGGGTTGCCCTTAACAATGTCAAAATCCGATCGCATATTCGACGTGTCTGGGTTCTGACGTTGAAAATCCTCATTTAATGTTTCAATTTGGCGCAGAATGACACTGTCCTCCAGGTTTTGATCCGGCGTATTGTAGACCACGTGAACAACCACGGGAATCGTGTAAAGTGTCGACTTCTCTGTTTTTGCCAGTGGTGCATGTTTGGCGATTTCAAACTGCTCGTCGACATGCTCAGCAAAACCAGGCGTGATTTCGTCTTGATATTCGATCGCTTTGTGCGACATACAGCGTTCGATATCAGATACATCCTGACCATAAACTAGCGTTGAAATAAATAGTGGAATAAATAATAGTTTTTTCATAGTAATTTGGTTTGCTGCCAAATTACAAAGTAAGCTTCCTCAAGCCATCTATTTTTTGATTAACCGTTCCATAAATTTATGAACGGAGTATCATTCGTCTTGATCTGTTGTTTTTGAGGAAGATTTAGCTGGAAAATATTTTTTTTGTCGAATGAGCACCAGGATGACACCGACGGAAATAGCCGCATCTGCTACGTTCCAAATAGCAGGAAAAACCTGTGATCCACCGAGCCAAGGCACCCAGCTGGGCCAGGTGGCATCGAATTGAAACATGTCTACTACGTTGCCGAATAAGAAACCGGTATTTCGGACTTCTACTTCTTCCGTATAACCGTAGTAGGAACAATCCATCCAGTTTCCTGAACCCTGAAGTTGATTGTAGGGAATGCAGGGATCGAAGTAATCGGAGAATATGAAATCGTAAAACATGGAATCGATGAGGTTGCCCGCTGCTCCTGCCAAAATAAGTCCGGCGACTACCAGAAACTCAATGCTTACGCGTTCGCGAATTTGTTTGACAATGTAATAAGTAATCGCAATAATAGCGGCTACGCGGAATAAGGAGAGCAATAGCTTTCCCCAGATGCCTCCTCCGAGCGTAGCACCAAAAGCCATCCCCTGGTTTTCTACATAGTTGAGTTTAAACCAGTCACCAAAAATGGAGACACTCGGGTCGTCGTAAGCAAAACTCGTCTTGATCCATACCTTTAAGACCTGATCGATGATCAATACTAAAAGTACGACTCCAAACGTGATGAGATAGCGCTTTTTCAATTTCGTAGCTGCTTATGAATTTTGTTCATTCTTGGCTTCGATACTCAACGTAGCGTGAGGAACGAGCTTTAAACGCTCCTTGCGGATTAACTTACCTGTCACGCGGCAGATGCCGTACGTTTTGTTTTCTATACGAATCAACGCATTGTTCAGGCTCTTGATAAATTTCTCCTGACGTGCAGCCAGTTGCGCCATTTCTTCGCGAGAAAGCGTTTCTGAACCGTCTTCCATCATGTTAAACGTGCGTCCGGTGTCGTCTGTTCCATGGTCATCCTTGTGGGATAACGAGTTTTTGAGCAAGGTCAAGTCTTCCTGTGCTTCTTCTAATTTTGACGTAATAATATCTTTAAACTCTTGCAGTTCTTGATCTGAATACCTTGTTTTTTCTTTTGCCATCTTCTTCGAGGTGTTTGTTGTATCTAAAATCAGAATGAACAAATATAATCGAATTTCGTTTTTATTCAATACCTTTTATGATTTAGGAAAAAGTATTTTTGCACAACGATTATGATGAGCAACAACCAGGATATTATCAAAGCACTGCACTGGCGCTATGCAGTTAAAAAGTTTGACGCTTCGAAAAAGTTAACGAACGAGCAGTTACAGCGACTGATGGAAGGGTTGCAACTCACACCAACGTCAATGGGGTTGCAGTTGATGAAATTTATTGTCATCAAGAACCCAGAACTCAAGGCACAAATCAAACCGATTGCGTTCAATCAGCTACAAGTAGAGCAATGTTCGCACCTTTTTGTGCTCTGTCGCAAAAATACAGTGACGGAAAGCGATATTTCGAGTTTTGTGGATCATACCGCAGCTACGCGCGATATAGAAACCGATAGCCCAACAATGGTCGGGTTTGAAAAAATGCTGTCGAGTAGTCTGGATTTACCCGAAAAACAGCAAAAAACATGGATGGAAAACCAAGTCTACATTGCACTTGGGAACTTTTTAACCCTTTGCGCAGCTGAAGGCATCGACGCCTGTCCTATGGAAGGGTTTGATCGCCCGAAACTCGATGAATTACTCGGATTAGAAAACGATGGCCTCAATGCTGTCGTCATGTGTCCCGTAGGGTTTCGGTCATCGGAAGACAAATACAGCGAAGTGAAAAAAGTACGCCGTCCGCTCAATAAATTAATAGAAGAACGATAAAAAGACAATTGATGAACAATTTTGATTATTACAACCCGACCAAAGTAGTTTTTGGCAAAGGAACGCACGAAAAGTTGCCGCAAGAAATTGCGCAGCATACCACCGGAAAGAAAGTCTTATTGACGTACGGCGGCGGGAGCATTAAAACAAACGGTGTATACGATAGCGTTGTGAGTGCGCTACGGGATTATACAATTGTCGAATTTGGAGGAATAGAACCCAATCCCGAATACGATACACTCATGAAAGCAGTGGAACTCGCCAGAGAAGAACCGGTAGATTTTGTCCTCGCAGTTGGTGGTGGTTCTGTGATTGACGGTACCAAATTTATTGTCAGTGCTGCAAAATATGAAGGTGAACCCTGGGATGTCCTGACGCAGAAAGCAGATGCAAAATTTGAAAACGCGCTGCCTTTTGGTACGGTGCTAACTTTACCTGCAACGGGTTCAGAAATGAATTCGGGCGCCGTTATTTCGAGAAGTGACCGGAAAGAAAAACGAACCATGGGCGGACCTCAGGCTTTTCCGAAATTTTCTTTTTTGGACCCGACAGTTGTAGCTACTTTGCCGCAACGTCAACTGGCAAATGGAATTACCGATGCTTTTATGCACACCCTGGAACAATACCTGACGTATCCAACTGATAATTTATTGCAGGAGCGAATAGCTGAAGGGATTTTGTCTACGTTGATCGAAATCGCTCCCCGCGTGTTAAATGATCCTTCGGATTACAAGGTTGCCAGTAATTTGATGTGGTGCGCAACGATGGCTTTGAACGGTACGCTGCGGGCGGGAGTCGCTTACGATTGGTCTACGCACATGATTGGCCACGAATTGACGGCATTGCACGGTATCGATCATGCGCGAACGCTGGCGATCATTGCTCCGAATCTCTATCAGGTGAAATTCGAAAACAAAAAGGATAAATTGATTCAATACGGTCAGCGCGTTTTTGGCCTCGACGGATCTTGTGCTGAAGAAGCTATTCTGCGCACAAAAACATTCTTTGAATCTCTTGGCATAGAAACACAGATTTCTGCGTATACAGATGCTGCCGAAAAAACGCCTCAGATCATTGCGGATCGTTTCCTGGAACGTGGCTGGAAAGGAATTGGTGAGCGCGGCGACCTCACGCCGGCAGAAGCGAAGTCCATTGTGGAGATGAGTATGTAGTGTTATATTTGGTTTAGAACAACCGTTTAGGGGTTCAGATAAGCCGAACGGAGGATCATTCGTTTGTTATAATCGGTTACGTTGGGCTCCAGCGGGGTACGCCACAGTATCAATGGCTTCCACGATGTCGATCTGGTCATCAAAACAAAGGAAGAACTTGTGTTAGATCACCCCGATTTTGATTTCATTTGATGGAATTTGAAGATTTTTTGTAACCTATTGCCGTTTCATTGCATCTTACCAGTAAACAATTAAAATACAAAACGAGATGGATGTAGTATCATTATTAATTCCCATTGCATTATTTGCCATGGTTTTCGGAATTGTTTACGTCGTCATTACGGCCAGTCATCGACAAAAGATGGCTATGATCGAGGCGGGCATGAATCCTAAGGATAAAAACGACGACGATAACAGCCCCTGGAGTAGCGGATACCTTTTTATATTTGTGCCCATCGGTATCATTCTTGGTAATGTTTTGGCATATTTCACCAGTTTTTTAGAAGCAGCGGAGCTGGGCTTGTTAGGAGCATTTCTCTTTGGTGGTCTCGGTTTATTGATTGCCCGTCGTCAGAATGAAAAAAAGCAACAAAAGGGTGGAGGATAACGGGGATTGCAAGATTTCAGAAATGTGGAACTACTACACTAACGTAAAATTTCATCAAAAAGGTTAGTTTTTTGGGACGCGCATTATATTTTATTGAAGGAGCAACGAACTGGAAATTGTAAATGATGGTGAAAGCTCCGTAGCTTGCCGAAGGAGAAGAAAAAGCACTGCTTTTGAAGACCAAACGTAAGTGCAGGGTACGCCATCATCAATTTTCAGGAGAGCAACCGAAATCAAATATCAAGCGCTAGATCTTTTTGTTACTTTTTGGAGCGATGCAAAAAAGTAAGATTTTGAATGAGTAACAAGTTGTAATATTTGGGATATTTGTTGTTTACGAAAATTTAGTTGGGATTATTTGTGAATTTAATTTGAATTTATTTTAGGCACGAGAACCAAAGAAGGGTTCTGGAAATTTTTATAGTTTTTTTACATACATTTAGTCAATATGTTGTTTAATAGTTTATTACAACTTTTTATCACAAAGATTGGTAAATAATGCGGGAAAAAGCCAACAAAGAAGCGTTGTTAGTGCGCGCCGTCATCGACGGGAACAAAAGTCGTTTTGCTGAGATCATCGAGGAGCACAAAAACATGGTCTACAGCATACTCTTTCGGATGGTGAATGATCACGAAGAAGCCAACGACCTCGCTCAGGAAGTGTTTATAAAGGTGTACAGGAAACTGCGACAATTTAAAGGAGATGCTCGCTTGTCGACGTGGATTTACAAAATCGCCTATTTTGAAGGTCTCTCCCACCTGCGCAGGCAAAAACGCTGGAACAGTGACAACCTTGATGACGTTGAGGTAGAAAGCGATGTGAATGTAGAAACGGATTGGGATGTCGATGCGATGAAAAAGCATGTTTCCGAATGTATCCATGAACTAAAGCCGCTCGAACGCACTGCTATCACTTTATTTTACCTGGATGAGATGACGGTAAAAGAAGTTGCCGCCATCATGAACATCTCCGAATCTTACGTGAAAGTGACCGTACACCGCGCCAAAAAGAAATTGAAACAACGGATCAAAAAAGAATATTATGAAGCAGCAGGATAATAAGTGGAAGAAAGCCGTACTCCATAATTTTGAAAAACCCACACACCAGGGCTTTACAGAAGATGTGATGCAAAATATTGAAAGGCAGCAGCAACCCGCTCGGCCAGCACCGTTGATCAGCCCTAAGCAGTGGCTTTTTGCAGGAGTAACGCTCGGTTTGATCATCTTCATTACAATCATTTCAGCTTTTAAATGGGATGCCGATTTCGACTGGATTCAAACGTATAGCAGAGAACTCAGCACTTTCTTAAATGAACAAACATCCCTTTTATGGATTGCTTTTTCACTCACGACCGTCTTTTTTGTTTATCTGTTGTTTAGCCATAGAAAAGGGCGGGTGTGAGCACAATGAAGGTGTGGTTTGTATTATTTCTGGTATATTTATTGATTGGCAGAAGTTTACCAGAATGAAAAGAAACTAATTAGAGATGAGTCGTTTTGAATTGATCGTTGTTTTTTTGCTGTTCTTTACCTTTTCTTCATCGGCAAAGCATGTAGATAGCCTGATTCAGTTGGCGAGTAGTCATTTGAATAAAAAACCCGATTCCAGTATTTATTTTGCCAGGAAAGCGGTGGAGTCCACTGATCAGTTGAGCAGTAAAATAAAAGCTGTCTCTATCCTGGGTGATGCTTTTCAGAATAAGCAAGACTATGAATCTGCTGTGAGCCATTATTTTCGCGCTATAGCATTAAATAGTGAAGACTCAATACCCGGTATTTTGGCAAATGCCTATAACGGTTTAAGCATGGCTTTTTACGCCATGGAGGAAATGGAAAAAGCCGAAAAATATTCGTTGAAAGCTGCTGATGAAAAGTTAGCGATCAACGATTACCTCTACTACTCCGTTATTCGGTCAAATCTGGCGGTAATTTATACACGGAATGGTGAATTTAAAAAAGCCAATAAAATTTTGTTCACCACCGAGGAAGTCCTGCTGGAAAATGAAAAGACCGGTTATTTGGCGAATATCTATCAGTCGATTGGAGCGAATTATGAATCGGGCGTTAAAAATCTGGATTCGGCCGCTTATTACTACGAAAAATCAATTGCCTTCGCCAAAGAACATGACGAAAAAAAAGTGTTGAAAGCAGGACTACTCAATCTTGCTAACATTGCAGCTTCGCGACGCAACTATTCAACAGCAGTGAATCAATTAAATCAAGCAAAGGATGTCGATTTAGACATACCCTTTGACCAGCTGGACATCGCTATTTATAAAAGTTTGAGTGATGTTTATGATACTCTTGAGAATCACCAAAAAGCATTGATTTATTTCAGGAAGGCGAAGGAACTTGAGACGCAACAGTTCAATTTGAAAAAGCGAAAACAAATTGCCGATCTTGAGATGAAGTACGAGACAGCTAAAAAACAACGAGAAATTGAACGGCAAAAAAAATCAATAAAACAATCTAAAATTGAAGCTGCTGCAGCCGAGAAGAAGTTCTATATCATTTTGTTTGCTGGGTTATTGTTCATGATCGTTATTTCGGGCATTGCTGTATACTTTTGGCAAAAAAGGCGCGTCGTTCAACAGTTGGAACGCGAAAAAACCAAGTTGTTTGAAAATATCGTGCACGATATCAGAACACCACTCACCTTAATCACGGGACCACTGGAAATGGTCAAAAAAACAATGCACACGGATGAAAAGCTTGCAGGACAGGTCGACCTTATTGAACGCAACACCGAAAAATTGGTGCGCCTGGTAAACGAATTGCTGGACGCCTCGAAACTTGAAAAAGGTAAGTTTAAGCCACACTACGCGCAGGGAAACATTAATGCATTGCTCGATAACTGTTACAAGCATTTTCGAAATGAAGCGAACCAGAAAAATATACGATTGACAACCCAACTGGAAGTCGACGATAAGCAACTCGTTTTTCCTGCCAATGTCGTTGAAAAAGTCGTCAATAACCTTCTGTCTAACAGCTTGAAGTATTGCCCGAAAAATAGCAAGGTGCACTTGTCAGCAAGCATTGAGAATAAAATGTTGCTTTTGACTGTTAAAGATGATGGTCCGGGCATTGCAAAAAAGGACCAGGAAAAGGTTTTTAATCGCTTTTATACCGTAAATGAGAACAACCAGAAAGGAACGGGTATTGGACTGGCGATCGTGAAAGACCTGATTGAATTAGTCGAAGGGGAAATTGATTTGATTACACAAAAACAGCAAGGAACCACGTTTATTTGCCGGATTCCGCTTCAATCAAAACCGGTTGAAAAGCTGAAAACAACTGAAGCAGGATCGCTACAATCACTGTTAGTAGTGGATGATGATGTTGAAATCGTTCAATTTGTCGCCGATATTTTCCGGGATTCGTTTGAAATCATGCAAGCTTATAACGGCCAGGAAGGCATAGAATTAGCTAAATCCAGCATTCCGGATGTTGTGCTAACAGATATTATGATGCCCGTTCAAGATGGTATAGCACTTATAAAGGAACTGAAGGCAGCTGAAATTTCCCGTCACATTCCCATTGTTGCGCTGTCCGCGAAATCGTCTTTAGAGAGCAGACTGGAGGGCCTGGAGCATGGCGCTGACGCTTACGTGCCGAAACCTTTTTCACCCGATGAATTGCAACTGATCGTTAAAAATATCCTGACCACTGTAAAACAAAATCAACGGGAGTTTCAGGAAAATATACAATTGGATCTCCCCTTTGATGAGCGACTTCAGAGTCAAAATGAGTTTGTAAACAAAGCAGTGCGGTGCGTGATCGACAATATCGATAATTCTAATTATACAATTAATGAACTCGCCGAAGCGCTTTGCGTGAGTCGGAGTCAGCTTCACCGGAAAATAAGTTCACTGACAGGATTTAGTTCAACGCATTTCATCAAGATGATACGGCTGGAAAAAGCAAAAGATTTACTGAAGAGTGGTAGCGGAAATGTTACGGAAGTCGCTTATATGTGCGGCTTTAACAGCCAATCCTACTTTACGAAGTCTTTTAAATCGTACTTCGGCAAGCGTCCGTCCTCCATAAAAAAACAATAAAAAAAGGGAGTCCTTTCGAACTCCCTGAAAGCAACGTAAACTAGCGTTTATTCAATGATAATCTTTTCGCTGTAACGCCCTTTATTCGTCGCGAAGCGCAACATATAAACACCTTTATCCAAGGTGGATAAATTGAGGGTTGTTGCTTGATCTTTTGCTATTTCCTGAGTATTCAGCGTTTGAACTACGCGTCCGTTCAGGTCAACTATAGATACTGAAGACGTGATGTTCGCCGTTGAAACTGGTTTTAGATGAATAAACTCACTTGCTGGATTGGGGTAGATTGTGAAATCAGCTGTTTTGTCGAGTTCCTCCAAATTGGATGTTGAAGGGTCGTAAGTGTTATCTCCCGTCATCAAGCCGGTATTGTTGTCTTCATCTGTTTCGGAGATTTCTTCATCCGAATCTACCCATACTCCCACTCGATAAGTTCCGGCGGGAATACCTGACGTATTATTGACGTTAATATCCCAGTTTTCGATAGAAACACATGTGTTTCCCGAAAGGCCATTTGATAAACGTTCTGTACCTATAAAATAGGTATCCTGCGTACTTTCATCATAGAGGTAGACCGTTACATCAAATGGATCTGCAGCGTCGCTGCCGTTGTTACAGATGTCGATGTAATCGATACTAAGCACCCCTTGCGCATCAATGGGGTCGTAGGCGTAGTTCAATCCCTGAACCAGGTCAATATCCTGACCAATGCTCGTTAAACTCATAAAAGTGGCTACAAAAAATGTAGCGATCGTTTGTGTAATCGTTTTCATAATGATAATTTTTATTGATTCACTACAAAGGTCTTGTGAAGACCGTTTACAGCCGTGTACTATTGTTGCAAAAAAGTGAAAACATACTGTTAAAATGTTTGGCTACTGCACGAAATGGTCACGGTAAGCATCGCCGTTAGAATAATAGTGAAGCATTTTGATCGCAACCTGAGACAAACACTTTTTAGGTGGCAGCAGGGATTTTTATTCTAACTAAGAGAATATTGGGGAAAACTAGTTCATCGGCCTGGGCCTACTTTTTTTAATCGGTATAGATTATGGCTTACATTGCTCCAAAATCGCTCGGAAAATAAATTGACTTTTGTTTTACGTATAAATTAGATATATTTGTACGTAAACAAGTTTGTTATGGACACTAAGTTGACATTAAAGTTAAACAAGCGTATCATTGAAAATGCTAAAAAATATGCTAAAGAAAAGAAAATGAGTCTTTCAAAAATGATAGAGACCTATCTTCAGTCTATCACTACAGAAAGTGACGAGAAAGGTGAGATAACCCCTTTTGTAGAAAGCTTATCCGGAGTGATAGATTTTGCAGAAAGTGACTATAAAAAAGATTACGCCGATTATTTAAATAAAAAATATAAATGAAAAGGCTGCTCGTTGATACGAATATAATGCTCGATTTACTGGCTAAAAGAGAAGCGTTTTACGAGTCAGCAGCTCAACTTTTTTCACTTGCTGATCAGAAAGAGGTCGAATTATATATGTGCTCACTTTCTTTTGCTAACGCACATTATATTTTGAGTCGTCAACTTGATGAGGATAAGGTTAGAGAGATATTGCGAAAGTTAAAGGTTTTAGTGAATGTAGTAGCTTTGGATTCGAAAACGCTCGATAAATCGTTGAATGCTGAATTTAAAGATTTTGAAGATGCCTTACAATATTATTCTGCTTTAGCTGCTCATGTTGACATCATTGTCACCAGAAACTTAAAAGACTTTAAAAAATCCAATATACCCGTTATGACAGCACGTCAGTATATGGAGATGAGTCGCCGGCAAGGCAGCTACTAACACAGGTCGGGCAATCAACCTTTAACGAAGTTTATGCTTTTTTGGAAATGGGAAAATATCGTCGGCAAAAAAAAGATGTATTAATAAACAGATCGAATCCTGAATGGAAGGGAATACTACCGTCAGAACAATCAGTAAAGTTTGTTGATTAAATTACTGAAAGACAAGCTTTTTTTTATCCACCAGAAAAATATAAAACAGAATGATATTCAATATTAAACCATGGTCGTACTACGTCCTGATACTTGCAGGCATATTCTTAATAATTGCCGGAGTAGCAAGTGATATCGAACTTTTGGCGAGGATGGATTACGCAAAAATTCTCGTAGGTACAATAATGATCATTTTCGGAGGTGTTCATCTTTTAAAGAAAAAACGAAAATGATGTTTAATGACCCCACAAATCACTGATTAAGCGGACGAATTCAATTGCGCGAGATGACCAAAAACCATTGTTCGACCTAAATCCAAACCTAAACGACCTCACCTCAAAGCGGCAAGCGAATGCGTCCGGCAACATTCTATTCCTCCAGCGTAATGGTGCGCTGAACTTCATTAAAAGGACCGTCAATAAAATTCTTTTCACTATCCACAAGGCGCAGGGAAATGGTAGTTTCGCCCATTGGGAGCCCTTCAATGGCGTAGGGAGCCCAGTCGTCGAGGATGAATTCTTCGCCATTGATCGTTGCAATGACATGATGACCATCTGCTGAAAGGTCGGTGTTTACTAAAAAGAAATCCAGCAGCACTCTTTTTGTATCTTCTCCAGAATACGTTCCTTTTGGTCGGCTGTAGAAAAGGTGAGGAGCATCAAAATCAACGCTCATTTGCTCATCTTCTGCCGGTTTCCCCACGCGCAACTTTTTCAAGGTATATGCATTTTTATGCTTTACGGCCATGTGATAGGAGCGCGATAAAAACGCCAACATTACATGATCGCCCACGGGAAGTTCTTTTGTAAAGGCTTTATCGTATTTGGCACCATAGGGCCCGTTGTTGAGGATGAAATGAACGTGTTGTCCTTTGGAGGAATTTGCCAACCCGTGCTCATCGGCATCTGTCGTTTGTTCTTTTAATGTGTAATTTTCAACATTGAACTGAAATTGATGGTCACCTTCAGACAATTCCTGTTCGCGGGGCTGTTCCAGCGTTAGTTTTGCATCCGGGAATTTTTTAAAAGATTTGATTTTTGTCAATGTGATGCCTTTTTCCTGCTCCTCAGCTGGTTCTTCTTGCTGATCGCTGACTTTCGTGTCGCTTTTTTCATCGCTTTCGTTGTTGCAGCCGAACAAACCAATTGTCAGCAAGGGAAGAATAAAAAATTTCGTTGTATTCATAATAAGTATTTTTTTAAAGATAATGCTATTGCTGAGAACAATCTACTTTCAGAGAAGTTCAGGTTTTCGCGCAAATAAATCACCTGAAGATGAAGCGATTCAACGGTGGGTGAAATTAACGAATCTTTCTTACCTTTGAGCAAATCGCTTCCATGTCGCAATTTAAATTTATACACGCTGCTGATCTTCACATCGAAAGTCCTTACAAAGGTGTGAGCCGCTTAAATGACGCGCTCGGGAAATCGCTCGTGGAACACGGCATTCAGGCTTATGAACAATTGATAGAGACCGCCCTGAAAGAGTCCGTGGATTTTCTGTTGATAGCCGGCGATAGTTTTGACAGTGAGTCGGGGAGCTTAAGCGCGCAGTATCGATTCGTTCGCGGCCTGGAAAGGCTGAGAAAGGCAGCAATTCCGGTATATATCATCTGCGGTAATCACGACCCGTTGAACAGCTGGTCCAGTCATTTAGAGTTGCCGGATAACGTCTTTCGGTTTGATGCGCAAAAAGTACAACATTTCCCCGTTGAGCGAAAAGGCAAAACAATCGCGGCAATTTACGGGGTGAGTTTTGGAGAAAAAGAGGAGTTTGACAATCGAGCCCGGGAATTTCAACGCGACGATGATGCGCCTTTTGCAATTGGTATGC
This sequence comes from Bacteroidota bacterium, assembly GCA_051745635.1. Classification (GTDB taxonomy): domain Bacteria; phylum Bacteroidota; class Bacteroidia; order Flavobacteriales_D; family Crocinitomicaceae; genus Brumimicrobium. The sequence continues at coordinate 22,354 of JBNJEH010000004.1, read as the reverse complement.
TGCACGGAACGATTGCCGGAAATGAAGCACACACGCCTTATTGCCCCTTTGAATTGGATACGTTGCGGGCGTCGAATATGGATTACTGGGCACTCGGGCACATTCACAAACGGGAGGTCCTGCAGGAAAAACGTCCGATGGTCGTGTATCCCGGTAATATTCAGGGACGTCATTTTAATGAAACGGGCGTAAAAGGATGTTCGTTCGTTCAGATCGATCGCGGAAAAATTACCGACCATTCGTTCATTCCGCTTTCGGATATCGTTTACGAATACAAAACGCTGGATGTATCAGGAGCCGAGAGCTTTGCTGATTTTGTCTCCAAACTGGAACAGCTCAAAGAAAACCTGGATCCCGCGAAGTCTTATTTATTGCGACTGAAATTGAAGGGAAAAACAAATTTACACAGCAGTTTTTCGAACCTTTCGGAAATGCAGTCGCTCATCGACGAACTGAACAATGAGAACAATTACCGACAGCGGTTCGTGTTTATCGATAAATGCATTAATGAGACGCTGCCCGAAATTGACCTGGAAGCCCGAAAAGCGTCGGCTGACTTTATTGGTGATCTCATTCATCGTTTTGAAGCCTATGAAAAAGACCCTTCGCGGTTGCAGCAACTAAAAGATGAGCTCCTGGACGAACTGGCGAGCTCCAAAGTCGGTCGCGCGTTGAACAATGCCGATATCACAGAAGAACTGGAAACTGAAGTGCAAGCACTCATTGCTTCTGCCAAATGGAAAGCCATTGACGGACTGCTGAAAAATCAACGGGAATCATGAAAATCGACCGTTTACATATCGATGGGTTTGGCGTTTTTCACGATAAAAATATTGAGGGATTTACCAGCGGAATCAACATTCTTTACGGACCGAATGAAGCCGGGAAATCGACCCTGCTGGATTTTATCCGGTTTACGCTTTTTGAATATCCGCGCTTTCACGACGAACGGCGTCCCCCACTCAACGGTGGAAACCACGGAGGTAAACTTTCGCTAAAAGGCAGCAGTGACCACTCTTTTTCGATTTACCGCAACGGCGACGGGAAAGATGTGCGCTTCGAATACAACGGCGAGGTTTCTGAAAATTTACAGCATTACCGGCAGCTTATTGGAAATGCATCCATCGATTTGTATAAAAATGTTTACGCGATTACACTGGATGAATTGATGCACGTCGATCAGTTGAATGAATCGGGTATGGAAGACCGCATTTTCAGTATGGGAATGGGACTTTCCGGGGTGGATTTTGGTCAATTTGAAAATGAACTCGTCCAGCATGCCGATAGTTATTTCAAAGCGAGAGGACGTACGCAGATATTGGTCGAATGCGTCAACGATATCCATAAAAAAGAAGAAGCCATCCAGGTGTTGAGCAATAAACTCGACGATTACAACCACTTGTCCGAACAAAAAGAACAATTGCAGAACGCACTCGAAGAGTTGAGTCAATTGCGCGATAAATGGAGCAGGGAAAAAAATAAATTTGCCGATTATTCCAGGGCTTACGAGGCTTTTGTCGATTATAAAACAGCGCGGGAGCAACTGATTGAGATGGGGGATTTCACTTATCATCCACTCGAGATGAAAGACGCTTATGCGCACCAAAAAAAGCGGATCACTGAGGACGAGCAGCTGCTGCGGAAACTAAACCGATCAGTGGAACAGCTGGAAAGCGAACGCGAAGCAATACGCTGGGATGCTGGTTTGGCGGAACACGGACACCTGCTGGACTATTTAAAATCGAACAGCAAACTCTATGAAGAAGCGGTGTCAAATCGTTCAAAGGCGCTGGAAAAAAGCGCATCAGCTGAAAAAGAGGCCGCTACCATTTTGCAACAGCTCGGGCATGGATTGACAAAATTAGCTGTACTGGAACTGAAGGGCACATTTGAATTACAATCTGATGCGAGTGCTGTGGTGGAGGAAACGTCGCGGCTGCAACGTCAACTCGATGCGGCCAATGACCAACAGCGACGACTGGGGCGAGGTTTGCAGCAATCGGAGGCATCCCTCGGACAAATCGAACAGAAGAAAAAGGACATTTCCATTGAAGATCAAGAGGCGCGCAAAAAAGCTGAAGAGCAACGGATCGAATGGGATACACAGTTCCAGAAAGCCTTGCAATCCCAGGGCAACACCTCAAAATCGAATAAACTCCCGCTGATCTTAGCGCTTATTTTTTTGGTTGCGGGTGGTGTGTTGTTTGCCATCCATTTTATGGCTGCCGCCATCGTTACCGGAATGGCTGTCGTGAGTTTACTGGTCGTTTTGTTCTTGTCTAAAAATACAAACACCGGCATCGTTTCAGAAGATCCCGCGACAATTAACAAAAAGCTGGAATCGTTGAAAACGGCCATTGAAAAATATGACCAACTACAGGAAGCTGTCGATCAGGTGACGAAGGAACGGAATCAATCTCGCCGCGAACTTGAGGACGTCAATGAACAGGTGAAAACGCTGAAAAAAGCCCTTGCAGCCCACCAAGAAGAATGGGAAAAAGCACTTGAAGACCGCGGGCTGCCAACGACGCTGACACCTCAACGCATGAGTGACTTCCTGACGAACGTTGACGCTTTTAAACGCCAGCACAACGCGATACGAGAAGCTGATCAGGCACTTCGGACACATGAAAAGCGCATGCATTCATTTGAAGAGAAGTTGAAAGAAATTGAGCCCGAAAAACAGACGTTTGATACTGCAGAAATATATGATTTGATCGGGCAACTCGAGGCGAATGAAAAAGCTGCACGAGAGCGCGAACAACTGAGCGGGCAACTCAACAAAGAAATTCAGGAGCGGGAAGCCGTTGAACAGCGGCTAGCAGCCGTAAAAAAAGCACAGGAGGAACGTTTGAAGCAGGTCGGAGCGGTTGATGAGGCGGCATTTTATAAGCATTTTGACCAGCAGATCAGGCATCGGGAAGCTGAAAAAGCAAAAGAAAATGCAGCGGCGACGATTAAAACAATTTGCGGAGCAGATCAGTTAGAAAATACGCTCGCGGCGCTGGATAAATTTACCCCGTCTGAATTGGCGACCAAGAAAGAGGCAACGGAGAGCGAATACGAAACGGTGAAGGAGCAGTACGATGAAATGAACCGGGAACTCGCTTCAATTTCCGCCGATATTCGTCACATTCTCGAACCGGATGAAATGTATGCCCTGCAAAATGAGCGGGAGAGTTTGCATCAGCAATTAAAAGATGCCACCTGCGAATGGTTGTCTACTAAAATGGCATTGAACGTACTGAATGAAAGTAAGCAGCGCTACGAAGAAGAACGTCAACCAGAGGTGATCACACAGACGCGCGAATACTTCAAGGCGATCACCGAAAATGCTTATGAAGATCTGAGAATTTCGTTGAGCGAAAAACATGTGAGTATTATTGACTCCCGTGGAACGGCTAAAACGGTAGAAGAACTCAGTCGTGGAACGCGTGAGCAGCTTTTACTGGCGTTGCGACTCGGATTGATCGAAGAATACGAAAAAAACGCCGAACCGCTGCCGGTAGCACTCGACGATATTATGGTGAATTTTGATGTGCATCGCGCCGAAAACCTCGCTGATGTATTGACCGATTTTGCGCGTGATCGCCAGGTGATTCTTTTTACTTGCCACGAACATACCCGCGACTTGTTTAAAGCGAAGGGAGCAAATGTCATTGAATGGAGAAATTAGGGACGAAAATACAATTGTTGATTGTACTGTTGCTGCCCGTGTTTGCAGTTGGACAAAGCGAAATGGGTAAAGCGGTTAAAGTCGATAGTATCTGGTCGCTGGAAGACCATTCGAAGGAGGAGAAGTTGAGGAGCCTTTACGATGTTTCCTGGAGCCTGATTACAGAAGATGCAAACGCCGGAATTTTGTACGCCAACCGATTGATTGATTCGGCGCAGGTGGCAGGTCTCGACCATTTTAAAGCTTATGGACATTCGACCAAAGCGGAGTGCTACATCATGTTGGCCGAGTATAAAAAGGCGATCAAAGAACATCAAAAAGCAAAATCCATTTACGAGCAAATGGAGACAAACAAGGCCTCAGTGCCACAGTCATGAATATCGGAAACATCTATTATTTGGTAGAAGAACATAAAGTGGCGCTGCGATTTTTTAAGGAATCTTATGAATACGATCTGGAATTGAAAGATACGATTGGTATGGCGCAAGGCCTAAAAAACCAGGCTTCCTGCCATTTCAGTCTCAGTCAGTATGACCGGGCGCTGAACCATTATCATCAGGCGCTCGAACTTATCGATGGCTATGAAACGAACAATATGATTTTGACTTCCGCCATTTATGGAGGGATTGGAGCACTACTTCTCGAGAAAGGGGATTATAATAAAGCGTATCAATCATTGCAAAGAGCCATAAAGATTGATAAAAAACACGATATCAAACAAAGTCTAATTTCAAATTATAAAAATTTGAGCATCTATCACGATACCTTGGGGAACCTCGATAGCGCTATGTATTATGCGCGGTCTTCTTTTGAAATTGCACAAAAGATTAAGTCTTTTCATGGTATGCAGTTCGGTACTAAAAGACTCTCGGAAGTATATGAAAAACTGGACAGTACCTCAAAAGCAATTGATTATTACAAAATGTTTGTCAAATACAGAGATAGTATTAGAAAGGATGAAAACATAGAAGAGACCACGCGACTCGAAGTACAGCACCAGTACGAACTTCAGGCGGCGAAGGACAGCATACGCGTTCAGAAAGAGAAAGAAGTGCTCAACGCCGAAAAGGAATGGGCTGAACGAATGAATTACACCCTTTTTGGGGGAGGAGCGCTCGTCATTGTATTCACCGTGTTTCTTTACAATCGTTACCGGCTCATTGGACGACAAAAAGGAACGATAGAACAACAAAAAGAGGATGTCGAACGACAGCGCGATATTGCCAGCGAGAAGCAGCGGGAAGCAGAAAACCAACGCCAAATCGTACAGGAAAAAAACAAGGAGATCATTGATTCCATACAATACGCCAGTCGACTGCAATCGGCTATTTTGCCCTCTGTAAATGAACAAATTAAACCACTTTTCGACGATGCATTTGTGTATTACGCACCGAAGGATATCGTCGCAGGTGATTTTTATTGGTCTGAACGAGTCGATGATGTCCACTATATTGCCGCTGCAGATTGCACGGGACATGGCGTTCCGGGTGCAATGGTGAGCGTGATGTGCAGCAGTGCATTAACCAAAGCGCTGGTGGAAGAAAATATACAAGACCCCGGACAAATGCTTGACCGGGTGAGAGAAACAATTATTGAACGATTCGAAAAGAGCGGAAAAAACGTGAGCGACGGAATGGATATTTCGCTTGCAGCTGTAAACGTTGGATCAAATGGAAAACCACCTTCTGTCAGTTGGGCGGGCGCGAACAATCCACTTTGGATTTTCAGAAAAGAGCACAATGTGCAAGTACCCGACAACGATAAAGTCAAAGTGAACACTGAAGAAAATAGTTTACTTCTGCAGCTTTTACCTGATAAGCAGCCCGTTGGTAAATCGTTTCATGCGGTTCCTTTCAACACAGTGACTGTCGAGTTGCAAAAAGGGGATCAATTGTATTTGTTTTCAGATGGTTATGTAGATCAATTTGGCGGTGAAACTGAAGAAAAGCGCCAAAAAGGAGGAAAAAAATTAAAATCAAAAGGGTTTAGAACGCTACTGCGAAAAATACAACACCTGCCAATGGAGGAGCAATCCAGGGTACTCGAGCAAAACTTTCTGGAATGGAAAGGCGGTCTGGAGCAAGTGGATGACGTCTGCGTTATAGGAGTCCGACTTTAGGAGGACGAACGATAACGGATGACGGAATCATCCCGACAATCATTTCAAAGCCTTTATGTGTAACAATGATTCGTCGGGATGGATGACGCTCCGATGCTGTTTCTCGGAACTTACAATCGCTTTGCAGGCATTGTAGTATTTATGCCGAGCTTGTCGAGGTATTTGTGGCGAGCTTGAGATGCACTGAGTATGCCGAAATGTCGAGGTGTGATAAGCGTGAGATTATGACAATCGAACAACTAGCTGACCCAAATCCCAAAACTTCTACCTCCCTCAGATTATTTAAACAATCACAACATAGACTTAACTTACACGGGGAAGCTGCTAAAGCTAAATACTTGTACCTTCGCGGTTGTAATGAGAAGATACGAAATGAAAAATAGTGTAGCAATTTTGATGGTTCTTCTGGGTTTCATGGGGAATCTATGGGGTCAGGTGCCCGGTTGTTTTGAGGTTCAAAGTATTTTGGTGGATGCCTGCGGAAGCCCTGAAGGTGAGAATGAAATGGTGCGATTTGAAGTGGGTGCAAATAGTTTGAATGTCAATGATTTGGTTGCAAATTGGCCGAACAATGCATTTCAGGGGTTTTGCCAGAACAATACAACCCAGAATACTGTCAGTGATATGAATGCAACAATCGAATCCTGCGGTTATTTTCTCGAACCAACGGCGGGCGTTCTTCCCGCCAATGCCAAGGTGCTGCTCATTACGAGCACAAACTTTGACGCTACATCACATGCTTACAATGGACTACAGGATACGGTGCATGTCATTTTCCAATGTGCGGGGAACACGCAGGGACATTTTGCGAACTGGACCAATGGATGTGACCCCAATTCCGGGGATCGCACGTTGACCTTAGATTTTGGAAACGGCTGTGCGCAAACAGTCACCTACAACAAATGTGATTTATTGAATCAGTCGGGCGGTATTGGCGGAAATTCGGCAGATCGCGATGGTGCACGCGTCGATTTTGACAACAATGGAACCCCATCTTACGCCAATGAAGGGTGCACGATTCCATTTGAAGCTATTGAGGTTGACATGGAATTGGTGTTGAGCGACGGCGTATTATGTCCCGGAGAATCCATAAATCTATCAGGTACCGTGACCAATACTGCCATTTATGAGTGGATGACTCAGGGTGGGACCTTCGTCGACGATCAGGATTTGACAACGGAGTTTACGGATACTTCCAACGGTTCAGGTAGTTATTACATTTATCTTTCTGCGGAAAACGGATGCGGGGAAACGGTGCGTGATTCGATGTTGATTACGGTATTGAGTGATCCATCAGTAAGCATAGACTCAACCGTTTTATCCATGGACAGTTGTCAGCTCGATGAAGTGCTGTTAACGGCAAGTGGTGCAAATCAATACGAATGGAGTACGGGCGAAACGGGAGATTTTATCGTTGCCGACACTGCCGGGATTTTCTCGGTAATTGGCACCAGCGAATGCAGTTCAGATACGGCAGACATTCTTATAGACCCCTCGATGAATTGCGATCAAGATACACTTGTAAATGAGCCAGAGGCAAATGATAAATTTGAAATCGTTATCCCCAATGTCTTTACACCGAACAATGATGATGTGAATGATATTTTTGGTGTGCACACCAACCGGGAAGTAAAAATGGAATACGTACTGCTGAACCGCTGGGGAAATGTGATGAAAGAAGGAAGTTTACACACGACAACCACTGGTCTGAATGAATGCTGGAAAGGTGATCATAAAGGAAAGTCAGCGAGTACAGGCACCTATTTTTATAAATTAAAAGTCACCTTTAACGGTACTGGCGAGAAGCGCTATCAAGGAGCTTTTCAACTGCTCAGGTAGGGAGAATCCCGAAATTTATAACTGGCTATTACTTTATACCCCGATTCTATATATAAAAGAAAGTAGGATGATCAGCTGTGTTAAAAGGCGCTAACCCAATTTAGTCGCATCGTCTACGACATCAAATAATTGTTAAAAAAATCTTGCGTGCGGTATCATTTCTACGGCATGATATCATAACTTTGCCGCGATTGTTGCATTGATGAGGTGAAATGTGACGAAAAGCTTTGATATTATTGTTATTTGGACTATTTTGATTAGTATACCTAAAAAGTAAAAAATGTCGACAAGCGTAAATATTACAGGTACGGGAAGCTACATTCCAGAAAATACGACGACGAACGAATCTTTTATTTCGAATCGCTTTTTCAATATTGACGGTGCTGAGATCAAAGAATCAAATAAGGCGATCATTGAAAAATTTACGGCGATAACGGGAATCAGAGAGCGCAAATATATTGATTCGGGGTGGGTGACCTCCGACATGGCTTTTGCTGCGGCTAAAAAAGCAATAGCGAGTGCAGCTATCAATCCGGAATCGATTGATTACATTGTCGTGGCACATAACTACGGCGATGTGAAGGTTGATTCTATGCAAAGCGACATGGTGCCCAGTTTGGCCTCGCGCGTGAAACACTTGTTGCAGATTGAAAATCCGGGCTGTGTAGCTTACGATATCCTCTTTGGATGTCCGGGCTGGCTGGAAGCTGTCATTCAAATGAATGCATACATCAAATCGGGGATGGCAAAAACATGCCTGGTTATTGGTTCGGAAGGACTCTCCAGAGTGATCGATCAACACGATCGGGATTCCATGATTTATAGTGATGGAGCAGGAGCAGCTATCCTGCAGGGATCAGAAAATACGGGAGGAATTATCGCACATGCCACAGAAACGCATACCAAAGAAGAGGCGCACTTTATTCACTTCGATACAAGTTATCAAAAGCAGGACAAAAACACCCGTCACTACATCAAAATGTACGGTAGAAAAGTGTACAATTTTGCACTGAAGAACGTGCCTTTAGCTATGAAAAACTGTTTGGATAGGAGCAATGTTTCCATCGATCAAATCAAGAAAGTTTTTATCCATCAGGCAAACGAAAAAATGGACGAAGCGATTTGCCAACGCTTTTTTAAGCTATACGATCGCGAAATACCTGAAAATGTGATGCCCATGAGTATTGGGGAACTCGGAAACAGCAGCGTTGCCACTATTCCAACATTACTCGATCTCGTTTTGAAAGCGAAAATGGAAGGACACAAAATAGAGCCGGGCGATCATGTTATTTTTGCCAGTGTCGGCGCGGGGATGAATATCAATGCTGTCGTGTATCGGTTTTAAAACTTTAAAATGTCTGGAACTATCCAACACAAAGATGCACTAAGGCACACATAAAACGTGTTGGTCATTGTTCCAGAAAGGGCTGCATCTCTTCAGAAATCTTTTCGCGCAATGACTTCAGTTTGCGGGCATATTCTGCGAGTTTTTTCTCTCGCTCCGTCCCGGGCTCCCAGGAGCGCACTTTTTGAGGTTTGCCATTTTCATCGACAGATACAAAAACAATGACGCAATGGGTCGTTTTTTCAAATTCCTTATCAAAACTGCGCGAATAGACATCGACACCGATATGTATACTCGAATTGCCCGTGTAGATAACCGTAGCATCGACCTTGACGATGTCGCCGATACTCACGGGTTTTAAAAAACGAATACCGCCGACATAAACAGTTACACAGTATGTTCCGGCCCATGTTCGTGCACAAGTGAATGCCGCTTGATCAATCCATTTCATCACGACGCCACCATGCACTTTTCCGCCAAAATTGACGTCGGTTGGTTCACTGATAAACTGAAATGAAGTATTATTTTGCGGCATCGGAATAAAATTTTGTCCTAAAATAGGAAAAGAAGGAGGAAAGCCCCGGGTATTGAGAAAAAATCATCGAATAAATCGTTAATTTTGATCGAAAATAGCATCGAATTTCATGAAGCAAGTCAAATGTCCGCATTGTCACGAATGGTCTTCAGATCCCGATATCTGCGATCATTGTTGTGAGCCGATCAGCAGGGAAAAACGCGAAGAAGCCAAAAGCGGAGGAAAGAAAAAAGTGAGCGCCCCGGAGCCACCCGGCAAGCTGCAGCAGTTTTTCAGTTATGCGCAAAAATCGAAGAATCCATTGGTCAAAATTGCGTATTTCCTCGTCATGAGTATCTGGGGTGTGTACGTAGCTATGGTGGTCATTTTAATGTATATCGCCGCAGCTGCATCGGGATGAGAACAATTGGACATCCGCTCTTTATCGCGTTTTTTTTGCTCTATGTGGTATATTACCTCCTCAAGCATGCGGGCGTTGTTCTGCCTTCTTTCATAACGAGCTACCTGGCCGATTTACTGAGTTTATTCATCATAAACACCATCGCACTATTTTTTTTGCGCAAATGGTATGGAATACCCGACTATGAATTACACAATGGTATGGTTCTCCTGAGTTTTATAATCATCACCCTTGTTTTTGAGGTTATTCAACCTGCAGTGGGAGATTATGCTGTCTTCGATCCCTATGACATCTTATGCTATGCAGTCAGCGCCACTGGTTATCTGCTGTGGAGAAAACCATTTTAAGCATCCACCTTTAGGTCTTCGACGAGCGGACTGAGCTTTTCAATGGTCACGTGATCCATCACCACTATTTTGTACCAATTGGGGATTTTGTGATTGTCGGGAACGAGCCCATATTTTTTAGCAATAGCGGGGTTCAAGTGTTCACTTCGAATTGTTATGATGTTCGACGAAGGGTCGCGAAAATAGCTTACCTCCAATTGGTCCAGTTGCTCGCACATCCAGCTCGTGCGCTTCTGAAGAACAAAAATCTTTTCCATCCAGCCGAATGGCCCATACTTGGATAAAATCATCCAGACGGCAACGGCGTTGGCACCAGAACGACTGCCAATGAGTGTATAGTCTTCACCTTCCACATAGCTCGCTTCTTTCGTGTTGGCATACTGAATGAGCTCATCCCGCACAATGAATAATCCCGTACCGTAGGGAGCCTGCGCCATTTTATGGGCATCCAGCGTAACGGATGATACTTTAGGGTTGCGAAAGTCCAGCTGGTGTTCTTTTTGAGCAAACGGAAAATAAAATCCGCCATAAGCGCCATCAACATGGATGAAATAGGGGATATCCATATCATCGAGTACCGCACTGTAATTTTCAGGGTCGTCTACCGATCCAAACATTGTGGTCATCATGTTGGCTATTACAATAAATCCTTTAATGCCTTTCTCGCGCTGTTGTTTCACGGCATCTTTAATGTGAGCCTGATTGATGGAGCGATTGTCCTTATCGACCTTAACTTTTTGTACGGAAACGTTGAGGACATTTCCCGCTTTATCCATGGAGTAGTGATTGTCTTCCGAACAGAGAATACAAATTTCAGCATAATCCAGTCCTTTTTGCTGCTTAAAATAATTTCGATAAATCCATATCGCCTGCATGTTGGCTTCTGTACCTCCAGACGCCACGTAACCGTCAAAATGATCTTTTTCAGATCCGTTGAGAACGTCGTGCGCACAAATTTGAATCAGTTCGCGCTCTATCGCCTGAGTGCCTGCAAAGAACGACTCTGACGTGCCGCGCGTATGACACCCGATATGATTGGGGTTTTTGATTAAGGTGGACAAAAACGGAGCGTCGCTCAAAAAGCTGGCATCCTGAGAAAAAACTTTATCGTCGAGGTACGATGCCGGGACACCAATCACATTTTTATCCTCGTAATTGATGTTGTTATCCAGCGCTTCAAATACGATATTTTTGATTTCATCGTCCGAACGTTTAACCCAATGTTGATGCATCTGCATTTTTTTCTGCAAAGGTAGTGAATCTTCAAAATACAATATGGTTGATCTTGAAGCGTTTTGAAGGCAAACTTATTACCATGAAAAAATTAGTCATTCTTCCCCTGCTAGTAGTAAGCATAGGTCTATACGCACAAGAAACCCAAAACACGTTTGAACTGGACTACGCGAGTGCTTCAATAGGCTATAGTATTAATCAAACGCCGGATTTGCCGATTGCGACATTGAAGGCGTTAGCTCCAAATTCAGCGCTCATTGAGAAATATGGTCATTTCCTTAAACCTGAGCAGCATCATAGTGGAAATTACGCGAACGGCCTCCGGGAAGTTCAGTTGAATGTTGGATTCCGCAATACCAATCACCCTGGTCAGCACTTGCAATTGGGGTTGACTTATCAGGGAAAAATGAGCCGGGCAGCAACTCAAGGAGTGTCATACATGACAACCATCGATACGCTGACGAGTCAGAATACGGGAGCACAATACCCCGTGGATTCTGCCTATACCCAAAATATGATCGCAGGATATAGTTCGAATGTACTCAGATTAATGGCGTCCTATCGCTTTCACCAATCCGTCGGCGAACGCTGGAGCTTATATGGTGGGCTGGGCGGCTCTGTGGGAGTTGCCGTACGTCCCCGGGTCGATATTACTTATCTGGAAGCCAGTCGCAAGGATGTACAGGGTTTAGATACGAGTACACCACAAGGACATGTGCGGGTGGATGCGTCTAATGTGATCGCTGAATCGTACGACAGTAAAACGAGTTTTTCTTTTGGAGCTTTTGTACCCCTGGGCGTCGATTTTACCGTGGGAACCTGGGATAAAAGCATTCGCCGGCTCGATGTTTTTCTGGAAGCGCAGCCCGGCGTTTTTGCGCAATACGTTCCGGAAGGAAAAGCTGTATTGCACGCGCTCAATTCGGTACAGACAATTGGTGTCCGTCTTGGATTCTAAAGAATATTGGAGATCGAATTCCAATAGTCCCACAGTTCAATATTCATCCTTTAGATTTGTATCAAAAGTTCTAAATTCAGCAGTTCCACGGTTCTACAGTTCCGCAGTTCTACATTCCACGGTTCCACAGTTCCCCAGTTCAACAGCCCCTTATTCCTCGACAATTCAGCTTTTTGTCAACCCGATGAGCATTGCACCTAAAAAAGCAAAACATAATTTTGAAATTACTATTGTATGCTTAAATAATCATTAATTTTGCGAGGCAAGACCATAGCGGTCGGATTCCAATGTAAAAAGGGCTATGAGTATCGGGCAAAAGGTTAAAGATTATGTGTTATTTACGAAGTTTCGGCTGTCGTTTTCGGTGATCCTGTCGGCGCTCTCGGGATTTTTGTTTGCTGGAGGAGGCACGGGGCTGGAGGCGTTTTACTTACTTGCTGGAGGGTTGCTGGTTACTGGAGCGAGTAACGGAGCCAATCAGATTTGGGAACGCAATTTGGATATTCTGATGGACCGAACAAAAAACCGTCCTTTACCGCGCAAGAGCATGTCTATTGCTGAAGCCGTCATTGTCGTTATCATAAGTCTTGCCGTGGGAAGTTGGATGCTGTACCAGCTCAATTTTAACGCCATGCTGCTGGGATTGATGGCTTTTGTATCGTATGCATTTATTTATACCCCTTTAAAGCGCGTGACGCCGTGGTCCGTTATAATTGGTGCGTTTCCGGGAGCGATCCCCCCAATGCTCGGTGCTATTGCCGTCACGAATGAATTTGGAGCGATGCCCGGCGCGTTGTTTTTTGTGCAATTTGTTTGGCAACTACCGCATTTTTGGGCGATTGCCTGGATTTCCCACGAAGATTATCAGAAGGCAGGGTTTTATCTTTTGCCATCGCGCACGGGTAAATCAAAAGTTTCGGCATTTCGCATCGCTTTTTCTGCGCTCATGCTGATTCCATTCACCCTTTTTCCCTGGGTGTTGGATATGGTAGGTGTTTTTAGCGTTATGGCAGCGGCCGTTTTAGGGCTTTTATTTTTCCTGATTGCTTACAAACTTTACCTCACGCTTGAAGATCGTTACGCTAAAAGATTAATGTTTGCATCGTTTATTTATCTTCCTTTGATCCAATTTGTGTACGTAATTGACAAATACTTCTTTTATACGCCTTAGTTCTTTGTTTTTACTAAATAGTTAAAAGAAATTTATGCTGAAAATAAAATCGTGATGAAAGAAAAATTTAAAAACGCATACAGCGTCGAAACACAAGAGAAAACCAAAAAGAATCTGGTCTGGATTATCGTTTTTAGTATTGCCATGTTGTTTGCTGGCTTTACTTCGGCATATATCGTTTCTATGGGTGATACTTTTTGGATTAAAATTGACTTGCCCGTCGCTTTTTACATCAGTACGGCGGTAATTATTCTGTCGAGTCTGACCCTGTTTCTCGCCATGCGCGCTGCACGTAAGAAAAATAAACCACAAGCCCGAACTTTTGTTGTGTTGACACTCCTGCTCGGCGTATTATTCGGTGTTTTTCAATTCCAGGGCTATTCCAGTCTGGTGGATCGCGGAGCCCACTGGGTAACGCGTATTATCGTTTCAGAAGGGCGGTATGGTGATTATTTTGAAATAAAAAAGCAAGGCTCCTATCTAACGGTTGAAAACAATCAGTATACGTACAATGGTGAGCAATTAAAAGGAGACGACCTCAAAGAACTGCAAGATTTTGCCCGTCAATTTCTCGATGTTGATCAGGATGGCGTTCCCCAAAATTTGGATTACAGCGAATTTAAACTTTACTACAAAGGAGCGCCTTTGGCGTATATTGATGGCGAACTCGTGCGACCAAATGGCAAGCCCCTGGAATTACTCGATTTGGATAGGTTGCGACTGTTATCGCGCAATATCGTTGATAATCGCGCGGATTTTTTCATGAGTGGAGAGATGGGTAAAGATTTTGAATTGCTCTACAATGGCAAGCCCCTGGACTATAAAGAGCGAACATTGATGTATGACGGACAGCCCCTCAGTGCAAATTTGCAGAATAAATTATTGCGTGGAAATAAGGATATGAGCACGGCTTACTTTTACATTGTCACTGTTTTGCATTTATTACACGTAGTTGCAGGAATTATTATGCTTTTGGTAATGACAAAACGCGCTTTTACGGGTGAAATTTTTGATAAAAATGCCCTCAGTTTACGAGCGGGATCTATTTTCTGGCACTTTTTAGGTGTTTTATGGATATATTTATTACTATTTTTGCTTTTTATTCATTAAACTTGCAAAAAAATCATAAAGATGTCAGGACACGCTTCAAATGAAATGAATACTGCGGCACCATGGGGTGGGAATGTTTCTCCTTTCCGCGTGAGTTATGGAAAATTAATGATGTGGTTTTTCCTCGTATCGGATGCATTGACTTTCGGTGGATTGCTCGTCTCATACGGCTACACGCGTTATACCTTCTCTGGTCAGTGGCCGATTGGTGAGGAAACGTTTGAGGCGCTTCCCTTTTTGGGGAATGGTTATCCATTGGCTTATGTGGCCCTGATGACATTTATCCTGATCGTGAGTTCGGTAACTATGGTTCTAGCTGTTGAGGCTGGACACCGTATGGATAAAAAAGGCGTTATTAAATGGATGCTTGCTACAATCATCGGTGGATTCTTCTTCTTGGCTTCACAGGCATGGGAGTGGAGTCACTTCATTCACGGAACGCATTTTGGCAGCGTCGAACTCAAAGATGGTTCAAGTGCGATTGTAAAAGGCAGTTTTGGTGAAATCGAAGGGTTTGAGGTAATTCAGCCTGGTGCGCACAGCCCTGAGAAAGGTGAAATGATTACCAATGAGAATATATCTTCCGAGAACGGAGATCTCATGCACGCTTTTCACCACGCTGCAGAGCAAGGTCATCTAGAAGGGTCTGCTGGAAATTTGAAAATTCACTTGCACGATGGTACAGTAGCAAAAGTGCATAAAGCAAAAGATGAAAACCTCGAATTGCTCGTAAAAGAAGCAGGTACACAACACGCCGTTTCACTTCCCGCTGATCCCGAGACACGCATTTCAGAGGATGAAGGTGCTGTAGACAAGTATTACGCCGCTTTAACCCGCGGAGATGTGGTTTACGGTGCGAATATGGAACAAAACGAGTACGGACCGCAACAGTACGGACAGTTTTTCTTCTTTATTACAGGCTTTCATGGCTTTCACGTATTCTCAGGAGTCATCATCAATATTATTATATTTCTGGGCGTCCTCAAAGGCATCTACCATAAGCGGGGTCATTATGAAATGGTTGAAAAGACAGGACTCTACTGGCACTTTGTCGACTTAGTATGGGTCTTTGTTTTTACTTTCTTTTACCTCGTATAGGTTGCGGACACACAAGTATTGAAAGCTATTATATTGATATTATAAACACGAATTATGGAAAGAGACGACGTTTACGAATATTCCCTGGATACACATCATTCTGAGGAAGAAGGCAAAAAGATAAGAAAGAAAATTTGGATAGTGACCCTGATCTTAACAGTGGTAACGGCCGTAGAGGTAGTGCTGGGAGCTATGGTAAAACAAGGAAGCAGTGCCTGGACCACGGTTAAAGTCTTGTTTATTTTGCTCACACTGCTCAAAGCGGGCTATATCGTGCTCACTTTTATGCACCTCGGGGATGAGAAGAAAGTACTGAAATGGATTATTTTGCTGCCGTACTTCATTTTTATCGTCTACTTGATGTTCATTGCCTTTACCGATGCGGTGGCAGTGGTTCCAGCAATGTAAGGATTTAAAAAAAAATAAAGATTGTGGCTAAACGAGATAAGAAAGCCGGTCGTACGAAACCTTTGCTACTTTTAGTGTTGGTTTTTGGGCCGGCTCTTTTTTTGATTTTTATCGGGGTGAATAAATGCGAGCATAAATTCGAAGAACTGCCCGTTTATGGTGAACTCGGTGACTATGAATTTGTCGATGCCAACGGCGAGCTGGTTAATAGGGAAACCCAGCGCGGTAAAGTCACGCTGTTCACGACGCTCCAGACTTCTTGCCCTGAGAATTGTGCCATTGACCTCGCGAAACTCAATTTGATGGTCTATCAGGATTATCGCAAAAATCAAAAAAACCTGGGACATGTGAAATTTGTCTCGATTGTCACGGATGAAAATGGTAAACCGGTAGAAGACCTGGAATCGATCGAATATACCATGAACGACATCATTGAGGGTTACGATCCCGAAATCTGGAAGCTGGTGACTGGAGATCCCAAACAAATTTACGACATTGAGAATAATGATGTCAATCTCTATACGTTGGAGTCGGATACCGCTTTTGCAGGACGTCCATTTTTAGAAACGATGATGATTGTAGACAAAAAAAATCAATTGCGGTTGATTCGGCGGGGGAATGCCGAAGGACAAATCCGCGATTTTAAACAGCACGTGGCCTTGCTCCAGAAACAGTACGACAAGGCTGCGGCTAAAAAAGAAGGCGACCATGAATAAGATGGATTTTTTATTCGCAGCTTTGCTCATCGGTTTGACCGGTTTGATGAATAGTTGTCAGGGCGAACAAAATGACACCCACCGTGATGCTACCGGACTCCCTTACATTGGTCAACACGATGTCGTTTATCAGGATACAGGTGATTATCATGCGGGCGACACCATGTTCCACACCGTTCCTGATTTCGAATATTTGATGCACGACAGCACATATTTATCAACGTCGGACATAGATGATAAGGTTTGGATCGCAAAATTTTTCTTCACGCATTGTCCAACCATCTGTCCGCCAATGACGGCATCGATGAAAAAAGTAAATAAATCATTGAACGATTATTCGGATGAAGTTGTCTTTTTGTCTTTTTCTATCGACCCGGATCGCGATGACCCTTCCCGCTTGCGAACGTATATGGAGCGCCACGATATTCGGGCAGACAATTGGTATTTCCTCACTGGTGATGAAACAGCAACACACCGTTTAGGAGTAGAAGGATTTCAACTACTGGCTACGGCAGATAAAGATGCGCCTGGTGGATTCGCACACAGTCCTAATTTTGTATTGGTAGACGAACAACAACACATCAGGGGTGTTTATGATGGTCTGGACCCTGAAAGTCGAAAGACACTGATCGAAGATGCCAAAAAACTGTTGAGTCATGAATAGAAAACTTCCCGCTGAGCAAAAAGTGCAATCATTTCGGAAATGGATAATAGCTTTATCGATTGTGATTCCCGTCGCAGTCGCACTGTTATTTGGCATTCGGATTGAAGGCCTTGACTTTTCATTCTTGCCACCTATTTACGCTACAATTAATGGACTAACTGCAGTCATACTCATTGTTGCACTCGTAGCGATAAAGGCAAAAAATATACGGTTACATCAGCGCCTTATTCAATTTGCGCTGGTGCTGTCTCTTTTGTTTTTAGTGGCTTATGTGCTCTATCACATGACTTCGGAAAGCACGCCCTATGGCGGTGAATGGAGCTATCTTTATTATTTCATCCTGATATCTCATATTTTTTTGAGTGTTGTCGTCATTCCGATCGTACTTTTTGCCTACCTGCACGCCTGGAAAGGGGACTATGAAAAACACAAAAAATGGGTGAAATTTGCCTTTCCGATCTGGCTATACGTTGCCATAACCGGAGTAGTGGTCTATTTGATGATTTCGCCGTTTTATTAAGTCAGAGCGTTTTATAAAAAACGCGACAACAGAGAAAATATCCTCTGCCGACGCTGGTTGACAATATAAAACGGAACGTTGGTTCACCCTTCTCATTTCTTCATTGACGAATGTTCAATGTAACTTATACATCGCACAACAACAAACGACGAACGAACGCTCCACTTCAAACTAAGGATAGTTCATTTTTACTTTACAGAATTGAGCCAATTCAAAGTAAAGAAAACAGTAACTACTGATCCATCGATTTTTGTACGGCTTCCGCCTCTTTTTCAACAGTTTCAGCTCCTTTTTTAACCGTTTCCTTGGTTTCTTTTTCGGCTTTGTCCAGCTGTTCTTCGCCTTCCTCCTTTAACTCATTAGCGGTTTCTTTGGCGGCGTCTCCCGTTGTCTCTACATCTTCTTTGGCTTCGTCAACCACTTTCTCAGCAGCCTCGCCGGTTTCTTTTACCGCCTTTTTAGTAGCTTCTTTGGCGTCATTCATCTCTTTGTCGACCTCGCTTTTTGAGTCGTCTTCTCCATTTTCACCGTTACAAGCGACAAGCGAAACGCTAAGGATCGCTCCTGATAATAGCAATGTCAATTTTTTCATAATCAATTATTTTTGCATAAATATAACCACATTTAATTATTTGACAACGGATAACATACCATGAAATAGTTGATTGTGCCTTAAAAATGGATTGGTTTCAATCCATAGAAGAAGGATGCAGTTCAAGTCTTCATGGGAATTCGACTTGTGTGATGTTTTTTTGTGATAAAATTCTCGTGTTCGTGTGCGGCCTTGAAGTCGACGCGATCGTAGATTTAACGATTTTTTTAAAAAAAATTAAGGGTTGAAGTAATCAAAAATAGCTTTTAAATGTTACATTTGGTAGAACAGATTTATTAATTAAAAAAACAAATACAATGGCATTTGAATTACCAGATTTACCATATGCACATGATGCATTAGAACCGCATATTGACGCGAAGACGATGGAAATCCATCACGGAAAGCACCATGCGGGATACACGAAGAAGTTGAATGCAGCAATTGAAGGTACAGAACACGAAGGAAAATCCATCGAAGATATTTTAGTGGATGGAAAAAGTGTGACAGCAATTCGCAATAACGGTGGAGGATTTTATAACCACAAATTGTTTTGGCAGGTGATGTCACCAAATGGTGGTGGAACTCCATCGGGAGAACTCGGAGACGAAATCAATAAAGAATTCGGTTCTTTTGAGGCGTTTAAAGAGAAATTCTCCAAGGCTGCAGCGACACAGTTCGGTTCCGGATGGGCCTGGTTGTGTGTAGCGAATGGAAAGTTGGAAGTATGTTCAACGGCAAATCAAGATAACCCTGTTATGGGAGAAGGTTGCAAAGGTACGCCTATTCTTGGATTGGACGTTTGGGAACACGCTTATTACCTGAACTACCAAAACCGTCGTCCCGATTATATTGAAGCTTTCTTCAATGTGATTAATTGGGATGAAGTAGCGAAGCGATACGCAGCTGCGAAATAAGAAACATAGTATTTATGAGAAAAGGTGAAGCCGGTTGGTTTCACCTTTTTTTATATCCCCAACTTTTGATCCTGACCCATTTTTTCTTTTGCTAAAACAGACTCGTGACATTCGAAGCAAAAAGCTTGATGGATATTGCGAGCAGTATTATACCAAACACCTTTTTCAGAATCGCTACGCCACCCGATCCGAGTAAGCGCTCGATTTTTCTGGTCAGTTTGAGAACAGTGAGCACAATAATCATGTTGACGAGAATGGCTACAATGATATTCACCATCTCAAATTCTGCGCGCAGCGAAATAAGTGAAGTCATGGATCCCGCCCCGGCGATAATTGGAAAGGCAAGGGGTACAATTCCTGCACTTTTCCCTTTTATTGGAGTTTCTTTGAATATTTCAATGCCCATGACCATCTCAATCGCCATAGCAAATAGAATCAGTGAACCGGCAACGGCAAATGATTGAAGATTAACCCCGAATAGTTTGAGCAAACTTTCTCCTGCAATCAGGAATGCGATCATGATGATTAAAGAAACCACAGTGATGCGCATTGCATGGATATCTCCTGATGTTTCTTTGATTTTAATAATGATCGGTATGGAGCCAATGATGTCAATAACGGCGAACAAGACCATAATTGCTTTGAGTATCTCATTGAAATTGAATCCGCTAATCAGTTCGTTGATATAATTCATATTCTAATAATTTAACAGCTCTTCATTTCGGAAAAAAGCCGCAAAGGTAACAGCATTTTCCAAATTTTACAATAAAAAATAACGCGCTCAGTTTTCTTCGTTAGCAATTAAACGGTTATATTTGAATCTAAATTACTGATTTTATGCGACTACTACTCGTTTTGCTCATAGGTATTGGTTCATTTTTTGTTTTTGGCCAGGCAGATAATCCTTCGGATGAAGCTTTAAAAAAGCGAAATAACAGAAAGAGCGGTTTGCCATTTACCTCTGCTAATTATCCCGGTGCGCTGCAACCAGAAAAAACACATACTTTTACTATCGATCCGGATCATTTGTTTTCTTGCTTTGGCGTTGGCTTCGATACGGATAATCACACACTGGACCCCGATCGTTTTGGCGTATCTTATCGCACACAACGTTCGAATGGCGAATGGTCCGAATGGCATCAGACTGGGGCAGAAGTGCACCCGAGCGAAACACCCACACAAAAATTCTGGACTGAAGCCTTATTCACCCTCGATGCTACGAGTCAGGAGAAACTGGAGCTGCGATTGACCGTTCCGGTTAAAGTGAACAGTGTTCAGGTCGATCTTTTTGACGGAAACTATAAATCTGGAAATCATGCTTCGAAGCAACAAATGCAAATTCAGGAGGAAGGTGCGTCTGAGAGTGGTTCGCGTGCCAACTGCCCCAACTTCCCGACGATTATTCCGCGCAGTAGCTGGTGCGGTGGTTCTGCTCCTTGCTGGCAGGTAAATACGAGTTATACTCCCACTTATATCAATGCAGGACATATTGTTATTCATCACGGAGCATCGCCGAATACGTATTCTGACGGTGAAGCAGTTGTTCGCTCCTATTACAATTATCATGTCAACACTTTGGGGTGGGCAGATATCGGTTACAATTATCTCATTGATAAATATGGCAACTTTTATCAAGGGCGCCACAACCCCAATTTACCTACTTCTGACGTGCGTGCAGCACATGCTGGGGCAGCAAACAGCGGTTCAATAGGGATCAACTTTTTAGGAAACCTCGATGTGACGCTGGCGACTCCCGCTCAGTTGAGCAAATTATACGAGGTGATGGCCTGGTGGTTCGATTACAAAGCGTTGAGTCCACTCGCTTCTGCCAACATGCAAACTCAGGCGTATGGCGTTCAATATATGGAACGTATCACCTGCCATCGCGATATCGGCAATACATCATGCCCGGGAAATGATATGTACTCCCGGATGAGCACTATACGCCAGGAAACGCAAAATGTAATCGACAATTGTAATAATCAGGGTACAGATAGCGATCCTCCAACTACGGTTGTTAACAGCACTTACGAGTGGCGCGGAGACCATTTCTGGGTGGATTTTGATGACACGGATAACCCCGGAGGCTCTGGAGTTGAGGAACAGTATTATCAGGTGCTGGACTACGACGGTAACGAATGGCGGGCCAACCCGGATAGCGGTTTTTTTAACGACAATTTTAATTCCATCTTGCACAGTGACTGGACGAGCGTAGCAGGATCCTGGAGTATAGACAATAATCGTCTGTACCAATCGGATGAGACGGTCGGCAATACCAATCTTTATACGAACCTGACGCAAACGGATGAATATGCTTACCTCTATCAGTGGTCTGCGCGCATGGATGGTACGGGATCCAACCGTCGTTCCGGAATGCATTTCTTTGCAGATGCTCCAACGCAATCCAATCGCGGGAATTCCTATCTCGTATATTTCAGAGCAGACAACAATACCGTTCAGATTTATACGGTGGTCAACAATAACATTAACTTAGAACAGAGCATTCCGCACACTATTGACGCGGGAACGTGGTACGACTACAAAGTGACTTTTGATCCTGTTTCCGGTGAAATAACGGCGTTTGTAGATAATGAGCGCGTGGCGTCGTTTATCGACCCCACTCCGCTGACTTCGGGGAGTTATATCTCAATGCGAAATGGCAATGCCGAGGTGCGGTTTGATAACCTGAAAGTGCGCAAGAGTCGC
>JBNJEH010000003.1:0-114046 GCA_051745635.1 Bacteroidota bacterium | reverse complement strand
ATGGATGTTTTTTATTCCATACGGAATCAGCGCAACATCAAGAAAAAACCTTCTACCAGTGAACTGATCGACTGGATCAAGTTATTAATGGTGGGAAAAATCAACGAAAACGAACTCGATGAAGTCATGAGTGGTCACCAGTCGACGCCTTACCTTGGGGCGCTGCTCAAAAATGAGCACGACAAACACGTAGTGCGTTAATCGTTATGTTTTTAGACTTTTTCCTTTTACTCAAAGAACACAAAGTACCCGTCACGCTCCGGGAATACCTGGATTTACTCGAGGCACTCGATCGCGAAGTCGTGGCGTACAACGTAGACGATTTTTACTTTTTGTGCCGCGCCATTCTCGTGAAACGGGAAAAACACATCGACGCCTTTGACGCTCTTTTTGGGACCTATTTTAAAGGCATTGAGCAAATCAAGACGGCTGACCTCTACGACATTCCCGACGATTGGCTCGCCAAAAACGGAGAACGCCTTTTTTCGAAAGAGGAACTCGAAAAAATTAAGCGACACGGAGATCTGGACGATTTACTGGATCGCGTAAAGGAACTTTTGAAAGAACAACAAGAGCGCCACCAGGGCGGGAACAAATGGATCGGTACGGGTGGAACGTCGCCATTTGGAGCGTACGGCTACAATCCGGAAGGTATTCGCATTGGTCAGGATGAGAGTCGCCACCGACGCGCTGTAAAAGTTTGGGACCAACGCAAATTCAAAGATTTAAGCCAGGATGTCGAACTCAATACCCGCAATATGAAGATGGCACTGCGCAAACTGAGGTTATTGAGTCGCGAAGGAAAAAGTGAAGAGATCGATCTGGACGGAACGATACGAACGACTTCAAAAAACGGCGGAATGCTGGAGGTCGAGATGGTTCCCAAAAAGAAAAACGTGATTAAAGTACTACTCCTTTTCGATATCGGAGGCTCTATGGACGACCATATCGAATTGTGTTCACAGCTTTTTTCGGCGGCGCGCTATGAGTTCAAACACCTCGAATTTTTTTACTTCCACAATTGTCTTTACGAAAACGTCTGGAAAGAAAATGTACGAAGATGGGATGAGAAAATACCGACGGAGCAAGTACTCAATACCTTTAACGACGACTATCGGGTAATATTTGTGGGCGATGCATCGATGTCTCCTTATGAAATTTTTTCGCGGATGGGCAGCGTCGAACACTACAACGAAGAATCGGGTAAAGTATGGTTACAGCGGTTGATTCGTAAGTTCCCCCATTTCATTTGGTTAAACCCCGTCCCGCAATCAGAATGGAAGTACACGGAGTCGATTCAAATGATCCGCAAAATCATGAAGGACCGCATGTTTCCGCTGACCATTGATGGCATTGGAAAGGCAGTTGAAGCCTTAAAGTCGAGTCCTCGAGATTGAATCGCCTCAACATTTTCAGTACCTGAAGGTAAAAGTAGAATTGTTTGCAACATGAGCAGAAAATCCTTCTTTTGTTGTTCGTTATTCAATATACGTATCTGGTCGAAATTCATAACGAATTTTATAAGATTCATGCGGGCGCTGCAGTTCAATCTTCTGAAATCCAGTTTTATTGCCTGCATCGGTGTAAAAAGCCGTTATATCTACCGTTGTTTCTCCTGTGCTATCTGTGTTTTCGGGAACTGTGCCCGTTACTGTAAAGCACTCGGTTTCATATCCCTTATCAATTTGATAGGTATAGTAACCGTTGCTTATTTCGTTGAGCGGATCGAAATTCCCAAGGGGCAACTGGTTAGGACCATCCCGACAAGTCGAATAAAGGTGAAAATTTTTCACTTTCACATTACTATGTGCTTCAATAGAAATGGCATTTCCCGTAAGGTCCTTTTGACAGCCGAATATTGATAAAACAGCCGGTACAGCAATTAAATATAAGTGTTTATTTTTCATCAGTTCCATCTTTTTGTGGGAAGGTGTAGCCGAGGTTTACACCAATGAGGAATAGGTTTTGCCTCCTAAAAAGTACAAATCCAGTGTTCAGTGGAGAAAAACGTATAGAGGAATTAATAAAAACGCTACCTAATCGGTAACGATAACCTATAGATAAAGAAACGTTATTATTGCTTAAAACAAAAGTATTTTTATACCCAAACCTCTCATAGTCTAGTTCCGGTGAAAACTCATGAACTTTAGACAAGGGTTCATTAGACTCTATTTCATCAGTCGGCACACTGTAGGAGTTAATTATTGAATAACTTTCCTTAATCGTTAAACGATTAACAAAATAATGGTCATAATTCAAACTAACTTTTATACTTGAATTATTATTTAAAATGAAATTGTATCCCATTGAAAGCCCAAATTTAAAATTTTGAATGTTAATATTATTGTGAGTAATAAATTCTTTTGAGTAGTTGCTTGTGGGCTCGATTGTATTAACAGCCTGATAATCGATTTTATGTAGATCAATTCCTGTATTAATATTTACTGAAATTTCATTCGAAAAAATATATTCTCCGATTAAACTAAACCTGTGTAGATTATTAAAATTTTTCCTTTGAGTTTTTGGTATAGTAAATGTCCCAAAATCATACCCTGTCTGAACATTCCACTGCCCATAACTAAAAAAAGCAGTGAATATAAAAGCGAGTATAAATAAACAGTGTAATCTCATCATTATCAATTATTAGTGAACGACTACTTTTTTGTAAGTAATGGTATCATGAAATACAACTTTGACCCAGTACACCCCATTGGACAGGTTGAGATTATTAAAATGGTTTACCTCCTGAATATCGCGTTTTGTTTTTACAAGATTTCCTAATTGGTCAACAACTTCAATATTCTCTACATCTGTTGTGCTTTGAAGTTTCACCGTAAAACTTCCGTCATTGGGATTGGGGTAAACAAGAACTTTTTCAGTCGACTGATAGTTGGAGGGGCTTGATGTTTTTACTTCTCTATTGGTTGAATCATTGGACATACTTTTAAAATCATCTCCCATCAAAAACGCTTCAAAGAGCACAATGTCTAATGTATCCATTTCAGGAAAATCCAACGTCAGTTTCGGTCCCCATTTGGTCTCTTCCTTAATGGAATTAACCTGATCGTAGGGACTGTAATATTTTATTTTGTATTCTATAGGAAACCCTGAAGAACCAAGAGCCATATTTCGGATGCGAAAACTAATGTTCATTATTCAATGTAAGTATCTGGTCTACATCGATGAACAATATGATGCTCATCGTGAGGGCGTTTAAGTTCTAGTTCATGAAAACCAAAAACATTCCCATGCTTGGTAAAAAAAGCATTTATAGCAACTTTAGTTGTTCCAGTAGTGTCTTCAATTGCCGGAATAGTTCCTCTAATCGTAATACAATAATTAACAGAAGCGTCTTCATCCACATCAAGCTGATAAAGTCCTCCTCCAATATAAGGAATGAATCCATAAAAATGAGCTGTAGCGGCAGGAGAAGCGAGGGGAGGACAATAATGGGTTTGATTGGTGCCATGTACCACTAAATCTGTTATTGTATAATTAGTTCTAGCTTCTATCGAAATTGGACTTCCAGTCAGATCTTTTTGGCAGCTATTTACTGTTATAAAAACAAAGATCACTGTTACGAACAAAAAATCATTTTTCATTTTTTTGGTTTTTTTTGTGAAGGTAATATCCAATGCGAATTCCTAAAAGAAAGAGATTGTTATTATTGAAGCGTTGAATAATTTGTTTCTGAATTGGCGTATAACCTAAAAAAAGGATACAGCTCCAATCACTAAAATAATACCTATATTCCAGAGATGTCTGTAAAAGGTTAAATCCCGATAAATATTTACTTTTATTCATCGGACTTTTCTTTTTTTGAGAAGTTATAGCCTATTCTGAAGCCAAACTGAAAAAAGTGATTGATTCCTGAATTCGCATAAAGAATAAAAGGTTTATATGGAGAATAGTCAAACACCGCGTTTAAGAAAAAATCACTTAGCATGTATCTATATTCAACAGAAAGAGTTGGCTTATTTAATGGAGGGACAGTAGAATTGGGAAAATTAAACATTTCTTTTATGTTGGTGTTCCACCAATCTTCTCTATAATAGCTAACCAAACTACCATCACTGTTTTGTACAGTTCTGTATTCACTATATGCTTCAAGTGTTCTAACTCTTGGTATACTGCTCATTCCGACTGATAAGCGAGTTAGGATCGCATTTTTACGATTTATTTCAAAAAAATAGCCAACTGATAGATTTAAACTGTTAGCAATTCGTTTTTCAATAAAACTTGATTGATGATATGTTGTGGTATTACTGTTTATGGTTACTTCGCTACTACTCTGTTTAATAATATAATAATGCCTTCCCGTTTCAACAGCTAACAATATATTGTTTTTCAGTTTAAACTCTCCTAAAATGTCAAAACGATGAACCATTTTCCCTTGAGATAACGATTCAAAGTCAGAAAAACCAAGCTTATATCCCGCTTGCAAATTGAATTGAGAAAAACTACTACTAAAACATAATAGAAGTAGAAAAATAGACAATATATAGTTTTGTACATGCATTCTATTCAATAATAATTTTTCTGGTAACGACTTCATCTATAGCTATTAGATGTAAATAATAAACGCCTGTAGGTATGTTTTTTACATTTATTTTATTTTGTCCGCCAACAGTTTCTTTTGAATAAACCATTTTTCCCATTGAATTAAATAATTCAATTGATCGATAAGCTTTATGATTTTGAAGGAAGACATTGAAGCTACTATCGTTAGGGTTAGGGAAAATACTGATTTCATCCTCCAAATCTATACTATTAGCATTACTTCTTGATGTTGTATCAGTACTAGAGTTGTCTGTGTCATTATTTTTAAAACTACCATTATATTGGAAAACTTCAAATAGAACAATATCTAAAGTATCAAACTCAGGAAATTCAAGTGTTAAAATTGGTGCCCAGCGTGTTTCTGATTTTAAAGCATATTGTTGATCGTATGGGCTATAGTATTTAATAGTATATCTCTTTGGTGTCGCCAGGAAGCCCAAATCCATATTCCTGACTCTTAATCTGTTCTCGTTCGAACCTGGCTCAAGACTTCCATAAACTTGTAATAGAGAGTCTGCAGTTTCTAATTCATCTTCATCAAGACTCCCTTTAGTTGAATGCTTAGGGGCAACAAGATCTATAGTATCTTCAAATGCCGGATCAGTTATTAAAGAGTCTTCAATACAATCGCCACTCCCAAGCGTAAAATAGTTTGCCCTTCGATTGGTAATGACACCCAGTGCTTTTTCTTTGTCACCTGATCTCAAATAAACAACATCAGCTAATTCGTCATCACGAATACAATCATCAAGATATGAGGGCTTATACCTTAATGTACCATCATTTTTTTTCTTAACCATACCGCAGCCGTTCCACATTGTTCGTCCGCATCTTTAAAGCTGTGGGATTCGTCGTTCCGATAAAATGACTCGTGTCGACATTGTTCCCCTGGGTTTCCCATTTTAAGGCATTACCGTTGGCATTGTTGTTGGGATTGGTATTTCCGTTATTGTTGCCTTGTGCCCAAAAATTGTGATTTGTAAATAGTAAGATGAAAAATACCACACAGGTGGTTAAATCTATTCTTTTCATAAATGGTTCTTTTTTATAGTGTTAGAAAACAAATTTATTCTCCCGATTTTGAAATTCCAAATTTTAGGCTGTTTTTTTGGATAAAGCTGGCATCAATACCCGCCGTAATATCTTCTGAGAAACCACTCCAGTGAAAACAATAAAATGGCGATGAAAAACAGCCACAGGTAATCGATTAACTTGTTGTAGGCATGCGTCTCATAGGCTACTGGTGCAATGTCTTCGCGCTGTTGAATAGCATCGATTATTTCGTCTGCACGATCCATCGTTACAAATTGTCCACCTCCGTTCTCGGCCATCTGATACAGTAACTGGTGGTTAGCCCGCGATGATTGCTTTTCGATTTCAACCGCATTTACTGCGAAAGATCCGGATTTTTCAAATGTCTCATCATTATAAGTCGTCGTCGCCTGCCAGTTGTAGCGTCCATAGTCCAGTTTACCCAGAGATAATTTGTAATTGTTCTCTTGCGGGAGAAATGAATAGTCGTACTCGTTTCCTGATTCATCCTTGAGTTGAAAATCAATGGTCGGAGTTGTTATCGGTTCTAAATTGGCATTGTAAAATCTCGCTTTCACTTCTATTTGATCGGATGTAGTGGTCTGATCCGGAATTTCAACGCGCAACCGCGAAGTATTTTCTTTGAGAATTAAATACTGTACTGTTTTTTTGATGAGTGCATCAACTGCCTTGTGGTTGGAAGCTGACTGATAATTGCCCATTCGCCATCTCCAGATACCATTCCCGTAGGTACACGCGTATTTTTCTTTACGCTTTCCGAAAAAGTACAGCGGTTCAGGTTTGGCGACCTTCCCCACCGTTTGATAACCGAGAATTGAAGACGACTGATTGTACTCCAGCTCTCCATAATGCGCTTGCAGTGGAGGTAAATCATTCAGTGTTTGAACGTATTCTCCGTCGAGCTCAAACAGATTAAAAGCGCTGTTAAAAGATAAACTGACATCATCGCTTTTGCCCGTGGTGTTCAATTTCGGCGCAAGATTTAATTTGTCAAGGGTTTGCTGATCCGTGGCAGGACCAATAATGTACCAAAAGGGTTTTTCTAAGTTCATCAGACGTTGTTGTGCATTCGCGTTTCCGCTAACTCCCGGGTTGTGCCAGATCACCAAATCGAACGTCTCCAGTTTTTCTGGTAAATCTCCAGGTCCTGCCACCTGCAGGTCGAGATTGTTCTCAGACTGAAGGGCTGACCGAATAGCACCGACATCGGGGTGTAATCCCTCGTAAGCCAGGAGTACTTTACTGCGATCGTCCAACACTTCAACAAAAAATCGCGCCGTATTATTGGCAATATTCGATTCATTTTCGTGCTGATTGATGGTCATGCGATATTCGTGGATACCTACTTCGCTGGCCGGTACAACAAATTTTGTTTTCAATAAACTTTGCTGTACAGAATCGTGTCGCAATGCGCGTTCTTCAATCAATTCACCATCTTCATAGAGTTGCACTTGCAATTTTTCTCCGGGTAATTTGATTCCCTCAATCGTCGCTTCAACGGGAAAATCATTGTCTAAAAATGCGATATCATTGGCCTCTACATTGCTAATTTTCTGATCGGTGCGTATCATGGTGTCACCTACGCCTACCGTGTAAATGGGTACATTATTGAATTTCTCTGCTATCATAACGGGGTTAGAACCCTTATTGTAATTCCCGTCAGAAAATAAAATCAATGCGCCGATATTGCGTCCGTAATAGTTGTCGTAGACCCGATTTAGAGCACTTGAAATATTTGTTTCTTCACTTTTAAAATGGTAATTATCATAACTTTCAATCACATCATCTAAAGAAAAGAATAAAGGGCGATAGCTGGCGGATAACGCCCCTTCGAGTTCAGTCATAAAATCAGTTGAAGCGGCAGGAACGGCAGCGCTATCCTTGTGGTTCAGCATCGAAGATGAATTGTCCATCACGGAAATGATCATCGGGTCATCCGTAGTGGTGGTCGTACTTTTCAACATGATGTGGGCGATTAAAATACCGAGCAGCGAGAGTCCTAACCACCGCAGTGCCATTAATATCAGCCTAATTCTACCTTTGAGTTCTTTGAGCCAGCCTTTTCGCTTGTAGAACAAAAAGGTAAGAAAAGCGGCAAATAACATCCATAAGATGATTCCCCAAATTGGTATTTCACTTATTATTGCCGACATCGTCTATTTATTTTCTTTATGGATTATCAAGATAGGTCGTAAATTTAAAACATTCTTTCCTATTGGTTGCTTAGATTTACAAAAGATGTTAGACATGGAGATGTTAGATGTTAGATATGCTTAATCTCTGCTATCTAACATCTATTGTCTAACGCTCTATCCTCTGTATCTTTAAAAGTATTCATTATTGTTTTACGACTTACATTGGTAATCCTATTTTCTTTTACGCTTTTCCTTCGAGATAATCGGAAAGGTAAGAAAAATGTGGCGATAATTGACCATCCAGCGTGGTTTCAGAACCGCGTCCAATGATATCTGTTGGATCATCGGAGAGTAACGCAGGCAAAATATGTTTGATGAGTTCGTTTCCAAAATCTTCAGAAGCGTCTTTGGGTAACTCACACGGCAAATTGTCGACTGCCATAACAGCTATCGCGCCATCTTCATCGTAGGCTGTCTCCTTTTCCGTTTGCGGATCGTACCCATAAATCGGATCAGCTATCGTGCTCGGCCGGATAGTACAGGCTACGGGACCATCAATATCACAGGATATGTCGGCGACTACAGTTGTTCGCACCGCCGGTGACTTGAGATCTTCCCGCGTAAATAAATACGGCGATCCTTCTTTCCAGAAATGGCAGGCAATAAACATATCCGCATGCTCCAGGTATTTGGGGAACGTCGATACATGCCCGGAACCATCCTTGAAATAGGCCTTCTTATCAAATGGTTTTCCATCGGATCTCTCCACATAATCGTCCAGGTTGAGATGTGTATAAACGGGTTCATCAAACGTTTCATCCGTAAATTCCTCAGGGGTCACTTCTTTAATGGGCAATAAATCGATTATTTCGCGCGCACCGTAGCCTACTCTGCCAAATCCTGTCAGAACAATTTTGGTATCCTCCGGGAGTTGAACTTTATTGAGCTCACCTTCCATCTCTTTGCGATCGTCACATTCGTGCGCTGGCTTGAGGTCGTACAATTTATTTTTTAATCCGTAGGTGCGAAATCCATTATAACAGCCAACGATTCCCGCATATCGGCCGAAACCAATCAATCGAACGCCATTTTCTCTGGTAAGCACTTCATAATCCGTTAATTGTATGCGTTTGTCGACCACAGCTCTTAATAAATCGCGGTTGTATGGTTGCCGCTTTATCGTGTGGGAGAAGAAGAAAAATTGCTTTTCCGGTATGAGATCTTCTATATTCACCTCTTTGACGCCCATGATGACGTCGCAGTCGTCAATATTTTTAACAACTTCGATTCCCTGTTCGCGATATTGGTCATCGGAAAATGCACGAATGGGACTCTCCTGAACGTAAATTTCTACATGAGGATATTGTTCCTCAACTAAACGACATTGGTTCGGCGTCAATGGAACGCGCTTGTCTGGTGGAGTCTTTCCTTCTCGAATGATGCCTATCTTCATACCCTGAAATTTTTACAAAAATAGAAGAAAAACTACAGCTCAATAACAGTTCAACTAAAAAGTAACAAACCCGCTTTTATTCGTTGAAATTAATCAATCACTGCATCTTCGATTTTCTTCTGTAATTCTTTTTTATCTGATGTTATATTGTTGAATTTGTATGAAAGTGTGAGATACAAACGACGCGTTGTCCATTTATATCGCGTCGTCTGACGCACATCGTTATCATTGATTTCAAAGTAAAAGCCTTTTTGATCGAATATGTCCGTTATGCGCACTCCCAGGTTGAGTTTCTTATCGAGCAACTGTCGGGAAAATCCAACATCAATTCCCGGATTCCGCTGATAGACACCCTGAACAGTGTAACGCGGTGCGATATATTGCGCATTCACTTGAATTGTCGTTGTTTTGTCAAAAAAGTAAAACGTACTGTTGAGTTTAGCATCCCAGCTGATTCCGCGATTATTTAAATTAGTTCCGTTAATTGTAGCGGACAATCTTCTCTCGTAGGCGTTGATGGACAGCGTATTTTTCCACCAGTCAAATGGAGAAATAGAGCTGATGATTTCCACACCATAATCATAACTTTCGTCGACATTGGCATAGGTCGTCACACTTCTTCCGTTATCGTAAAACTGACGAATGCGCTGAATGCGATCGACGGTCTGTTTGAAATAGGCCGTCGCCGTGAGTGTAATTGGCTTCCAGAAGCGTTCATAACCGAGTTCATACGAGTTGATATACTCGGGCTGCAGCGAAGGATTACCCTGCCTTAAGTTCAACGGATCGCTGTAAATCGGAAACGGATTCAATTGGCGGGAACCAGGACGGTTGATGCGACGGCTGTAACTCAAAAACACTTCTCCTGTGGTATCATTGCCAAATACAAAGTGTCCCGACGGAAAAAGACTGAAATAATCGTTTTCAAACGCTTCGTTTGTACCGACGAGACGCGGTTCTGTCAACGCTTGTTCGGCGCGAAGTCCGATTTGATAGCGGAAATTTTCAAAAGGCTGGTGCCCGAGGATACCGTAAGCTGAATAGATATCTTCGTCAAAAGCCAGGGCATTATTGACATTTTCATTGGGAATTACCGATTCCGAAATGGTATCGTAAAATTCGAGGTAATTGCTCTCATTTTGCTGGTTGATAATTGCTTTGAGTCCGCTTTCCAACTTTACATTCTTTGATATATTTCTGACAAGATCTGCACTGGCCGTAAATGTTCGCTGATTATTCTCGCGCTCCTGATTTTGATAGCGATAATGCTGATCCGATTTACTGCTGTCGGGCTCAAAATAATATTCCCTGAAGCGACCAATGGCCTCCTGATCCGTAGCTGAATAAGTCAATGCAGTGGTAAAATCGCCTTTATCTTCTTCGAAATCCAGCTTGTAATTTCCGTTGAGATCGATGGACTGTCGATTGCGCGGGTCGTAAACAATGCGGTCCCAGAATTGGTACAGTTCATCATTGTAGCTCAATGCATTCGTTTGCTTCCCCCGTCGGATGCGGTCGTTGTAGGTTCCACTGGCAGAAACACCGATCACCTGATTTTCGTTTATGAAAAAATCGGCTCCTACTTTTCCTGTGTGCGATCTTCTGAAATCAGTTCCGAGCCGGTCCTGATCGAGGAATTCTGTACTGTCGGATCCCACATTTGAAGTGCGCTCATTAAAATTATTTCGATAACCTTCCCGGTAGCGAAATGCGTAATTGGCATAGACATTCACATTTTCGTTCCGCATATTCGCTCCTATATTGCCATTGTACAATTCCTCACTGGCCGCCGTAATATTTGTATTGATGTTGAGTCCGCGCAACTTTTTCTTTTTAAGAATGATATTAATGATACCGGCCATACCGTCGGGATCGTATTTTGCGGAAGGATTCGTGACGATTTCAATGTTTTCGATCGCACTCGCTGGTATACCATCCAGGGCTCCGTCACCGCTGGACATGGCGCTGGGGCGACCGTCAATGAGGATTGTCACACTGCCATTTCCGCGCAGCGAGACATTTCCGTCGTTGTCGACTTCGACTGAAGGGATATTATTCAAGACTTCCGTGAGACCGCCACCCATGGTCGTCATATCTTCCTCGACGTTGTAAGTGCGTTTATCAATGCTCGATTCAATCAACGGCGTTTTACCTTCAACGACCACTTCGTCAAAATCTTTACCACTTTTCCGTTTTAATGTGATCGTTCCGCGATTGATTTTGCGATTCTTCTTAGAAAAATTCAGTCCTTTCAACCAGCGATCCTGAAAGCCGAAGAACGTCATTTTGGCCGCAAAAGTTCCAAAAGGAATATCGGTGATGCGCAACCGCCCTTTATCGTCCGTATATCCTCCTGCAACAACAGAGGAATCCTTCAGATCGAACAATCTGACATTCACGTATTCCAGCGGTTTCTCTTGCTCATTTTCAACAATGATATTAAAGCTTCCCTGTCCCCAGGATATACTGAAAGACGAAAGGCTGAATAAAAATATGATCGATGCTATTTGCTTCATTACGGGTGCGAAATTAACGATTATGCCGCGCACTGATGTTTCAACAACAGTGCCGACTGTTAAATGTTCTTAACATGAACTTACCTGGAGGGTGATTCATTGCTGTCGCGCATTTTATCCAGAAGATAATTTAATTGCCTGGCTTCTTCCAGTGTAAAATTTTGCGCATTGTAGATATCGTCGAAAACCTGATCAATCTCCTCCAGTACGCTCCTTCCCTTTTTCGTAATAGCTACATAAACGACGCGCCGATCTTCATCGCAGCGCATACGTTTGACGAACTTTTTATCGATTAATTTGTCGATGAGACGCGTGGTATTCGGCGATTTCTCGAGCATGCGATCTTTGATCACCTTAATGCTCAGTTGTTTTCCCGCTCCACGCAAGATGCGCATGATATTAAACTGAGGTAATGTCAAATCAAACAGCTTCAATTGGCGATTGTGGTAAGCGCCAATCCAATTGGAAGTATAGCGGACGTTGACGACTGCCTGATGATGTTCACTTTTAAATTTGGCATTGAGCTCTTCATCAATTCTTTTCATGCCGCAAATATACTTACCAGGGTATTATTTTCAAAGTAAACAGTTGTAGATCACATTTTCCCTTGATGCTTAAGATATTGGGACAATAAAAATTCATGTTGTGTTGAGTTGTGTACATATTTGTTCAGTACTCCTTCCATTCAGCTGCGATCGTATCCGTTTATCCTCAACGTGCAAACGTCGATAAGAAATCCTTTAAATAATAGCGGTCTGACGGAACGGCGATAGGTCAAAAGTGCTATTTTTGTTACATGTTCAAGGCATCTCCCATATATTGGATGACGCAACTTGCCGGTTGGGGTGTTTTTTGTGGATTAATCGCCATCACGAGCTATATGCAAGATGAATTCGACCAGGAGACGCGTTACAGACTCCTCGAATTGTATACGCTACTGATTTTGGTCACACACGGCATGCGCTATTTACTCATCCGGCTGGACTGGCTCAATTTAAAATTAGTCCCCCTCATCCCCCGGGTGCTCCTCTTAAACATTTCTGCAGGTACTGTATTATTGCTGCTCAGTGGCATCATAAATTACCTCATTTTTGAGGAACCACTCGGTCGACCCGTCGAACTGATTGTTAATGTCTTGCTCTACAGCATCTTTTTTGTGCTCTGGTCTGCCGTTTACCTGACCTATCATTTGCTGCGCAAGTCCCGAAAACAGGAGCTGTACAATTTACAGCTCGTCGCCAGTAATCGCGAAATTGAACTCAAGACGTTGCGGGATCAACTGAATCCTCATTTCTTATTCAATTCGCTCAACAGCATACGCGCTCTGATAGAAGTAGATCCTGCTACTGCCAAGTCTGCTATTACCACCTTGTCCAAGATTCTGCGCGACTCCCTTCAGCTGGGAAAACGATCATTTATTCCCCTGGGAGAAGAACTGAAACTGGTCACTTCTTATCTGAAACTGGAAAAAATTCGATTTGAAGAACGTTTGCAGTACAACGTTGAAAACCATCTCGGTTCTCAACTGCTCATCCCGCCGTTTATTCTTCAGACACTGACAGAAAATGCAATAAAACACGGCATATCAAAAAAGTCAGAAGGCGGTGAAGTGATCGTGCAAACTTTTCGCGAGCGCGGAAGGGTTTACCTTCAGGTAATCAATACGGGTGCACAATACAACGAAGACCATTTGGGCGGTGTGGGCATCGAGAATACGCGCAGAAGACTGGAACTTCAATACGGCAAAAATGCCGGATTTACGATAGAAAATAACGGTAAATATGTCGTAGCAACTGTCTGGATCAACGAAATGGAAACTAAAAACAGAGATGATGAAAGCACTGATAATTGATGACGAACGACTTGCCCGGACTGAACTCAGGCATTTGTTGAGTGAACACGCCAAAAACATCGAAGTTGTTGACGAAGCGGCCAACGCACAGGAAGGTATTGAGCGCATTGGTGAACACCAGCCCGATGTAATCTTTTTAGATATTCAAATGCCTGAAATGGATGGTTTTGAGATGCTGAAGCGCCTGGAAGAAATTCCAAAGGTGATTTTTGTCACTGCTTATGACGAACACGCCATCGAAGCTTTCAACGTGAATGCACTCGATTATCTCCTGAAGCCCGTCGACCCGGAACGACTCAAAGAGGCTGTCGAAAAATTGACTGCGCAGCGCGAAGAAGAATTTGAATCGCGTGTCGAAAATGAAAGGAAGGAGCGCAAACTGACCAATGCGGACCGCGTTTTTATCAAGGATGGTGAAAAATGTTACTACCCACGGCTGGCAGACGTCCGCTATTTCGAGAGTCAGGGAAACTATGTAAAAGTCTATTTCAACGATTATCATCCCATGATTTTAAGAAGCTTAAATGCGCTGGAAGAACGTTTGAGTGCCGAAGACTTTTTTCGGGCCAATCGCAAATACATCATCAATTTAGACTGGATTGATCGCATCGAAAATTGGTTCAATGGAGGACTGAAGGTGTTTATCAACGAAGATGAATCTGTTGAAATATCGCGGAGACAGGCGATTCGGTTTAAGGAAATTATGTCTATTTGATACACCCCAGCATTCACTGCAAATAGTACTGATAGCGTTGACGAACGCGTAAAATTAATCGTTCGAGTCACTAAGCCAATAAAAACGTTACCTTCAATTCTGAATCAACGGTTTGAAAGAAATAATGTATACAATTATCTTTCGTTTGATTTAAAACCTTTAATTTTGTCACGATTACATTATTAGAGTTACCATTATGACGAATATCTTTATTGCCAACCTCGATTTTGGCATTACCTCGGATGATCTTAAAACCACCTTTTCTCAATTCGGCGATGTGAGTTATGCCCATGTAGTCTATGACAGTGACACGAAGCGTTCAAAAGGTTATGGCTACATAGAGATGGAGGATAATACCGAAGCCCTCAATGCTATTGAAGCGCTCAACGGATTTGAAGTTAAGGGACGGAAATTAGATGTGAAAATCGCAACACCCAAAGGAGATCGAAAAAATTCCTCCAGCGCCAAAAGAGATCGTCCTTCCGAGCGCAGTAAATCAGCTCCCAAAAAGGTCGTTAGAGATGCAAATGTCGTAAAAAGACGTGTACTCCGTCCGCGCAAAAAGCGCAACAAAGACGATTAGTACAGCGTTATTGTTTCGGAAATATCTCAGGGTTCATAGATTTATAGTGCTCGAGCTTATCTTTGATATAGGTAATCAACTGATAGTCCGTCGCGGTTCGCAGAAAATCTTCATCGATATTGAGGAAATACACAAAGGACTCAAACTCTTCCTCCTCGAGATAAACGACATCATAGGAAACATACAAACGCAGTAGGTCTTTGAGCACAGCATTAATGTTATCCTGGTGCTCCATTTCCGCAACCTTTCTTTTCGATTGCGCCTTTTTGCTAAAACGCTCGTACAGTGCCGTTATCGGACTTTGCAACACGTCAACACCAGTCACAGTGCGCGTTTCCCGCATACTTATTTCTTCGCGCTCTTCGCGAATCGTTTCCAGCGACTTTATCGGGCGAACTTCCACACTCGAAATTTCCTGAACGCGGTTAGGTAAAACGACGTTGGTATCGATATTACAACTATCGCTTTCCGGAATTGTTATCGTAACGCGATCATAACCTTCCACTGAAAATGCGATTTGATCACCAGGGTTGGCATAAACACCAAATTTCCCCGAAGGCCGTCCAAAAACCCCTTGTTGCGTCGTTAAATTGATGACCATCAAATTGTAAAAGCGCTGATTATTCAATGTATCCGATACGCGTCCCGACAAATATATCTCATCGCACTGCCCCTGAACATTAACAGTACAGAGCGCAAAAAGTACAGCCGTTATGTAACATTTCCCGATCATTCATTACGAAAATAGTAAATCTAATTATGATGAGCCTGATTTTTGAAGATAATCGTGGATGAAGAAATGTAAAATCCGGCATACTGTGTTTTAACACGCTCACAATGTATGGTAAATGGCTCATCTTTAGGACAAGTCGATAAACTGTGACAACTATTACCTCGTTATCGAATTAGTTTACTTTTGTGAACGTTATAGCAATAAATATTAACACTATTATTTACTTTTGTGTATCTAAATTCAATAAACCATCGGTCGATATATTTACTTATGTAATAAAAACCCTGATTTTGTTCGTATTCAAAAGTTCGCTATTTTTGCGCTTCATTAATAGCTGTATGAAACGAGTGGTTGTAGGTTTATCGGGAGGAGTGGACTCAAGTGTCGCAGCCTATCTTTTGAAAGAAGAAGGATACGAAGTGATTGGTCTGTTTATGAAAAACTGGCACGATGAGAGTGTAACGCTTTCAAATGACTGTCCCTGGATCGATGATTCCAACGATGCGCTACTGATTGCTAATAGTTTAAATATCCCGTTTCAAGTCATTGATTTGAGTGAAGCGTACAAAACGCGCATTGTCGACTACATGTTTGATGAGTATGCGAGCGGGCGCACGCCCAATCCAGACGTCTTATGCAATCGCGAAATCAAATTTGACGTTTTTATGGACCAGGCACTGGCTCTGGGTGCCGACTATGTTGCCACCGGGCATTATTGCCGAACTGCAAAAGGTGAAGACGGATCAGTCCAACTCCTGGCAGGGAAAGATCAGAACAAAGACCAATCGTATTTCCTATGTCAATTGCGGCAGGAACAGCTTGAAAAAGCCCTTTTTCCTATAGGACACCTTCAAAAATCGGAGGTGCGGGAAATAGCACGAAAAGAAGGATTGATCACGGCAGACAAAAAGGATTCTCAGGGGCTCTGTTTTGTCGGTAAAATAAGTTTGCCCGATTTTCTGCAGCAGCAATTGGCAGCGCGAAAAGGAGATGTTATCGAAATACCCGAAAATGATTCTTTATTAGAGGATTATCACGCTTTACCTCATTCAGCCGATCAAGTGGAAGCGCTGGCCACTCCCTTTACATTTAAACCAACTGATGGAGCGAAGGTTGCTGAGCATAGCGGCGCTCATTTTTATACCATCGGTCAACGCAAAGGACTTCACATAGGTGGTCGGCCTCACCCATCATTTGTGATTCAAACAGATACGAATAAAAACATTGTATATTCCGGACAAAAATCTTCACACAAAGCTTTAAATAGAATTGCCTTAAAAATTGATCCTTCAACGATTACATATACGCTGGATGCAAACAAAATAACGCCGGGTGAACAGCGTCACTACCAATTTCGCATCCGTTACCGGCAACCATTACAAAGCGGGATACTGATCTCGAAACCGACGGGTATTTACGTATTGTTTGATGAATTACAGCGCGGAATCACCCCGGGACAGTTCTGTGCTTTCTACGATGGCGAGCAACTTATCGGATCTGGCGTAATCACGTCTTAGGATAGGTCTCATCATACGTACCATCGGAATAAAAAACAATGATTTTTTTGACTTCGCGCGCTGTGTTTGCCGTTTCCTTTTGTGGTGGCGCTTCAATGTCCGTCTGCGGTTTCCGGGCAGGAGCAGACGATAATTCCTGCTCAGATTTCAATTTACTTTGTTCTCCCGTTATGAGCCAGTGAGCATCCACGCGTGGAAAAGCTTTTAAGGTCTTCTCCAGAAAGTCAAGACTCGGACGATTGCGTCCTGCAATAACATGAGAAATACTCGAACGCTGAACGCCAATCTGATCTGCAAATGCAGCATTCGATAGATTATTCATCTTCATCACCATTTGCAACCGCTCTTTAATTGACATTTGTGTTTAATTTTGATGTAAATATAATGTAATTATGTAAATAAAACAACTACATTAACGCATTTTAAATTCACTTTTGTAACATATTACGGTAAGGAATGGTTTATATTTGTAAATTACTATTTTCGATTCGTTTTACTATCAGTTTTGAATTATATAGATTAATTTGACGTTGATTAGAGACTGTGATATATTAACCGCAAAGAGCGCGATGAATTCGCGGAGAACGCGAAGTGTGTCGTAATGGATTTACCGCGGAAATGGCACCAGGGTTACCGGCAATTTCTCAATTTCACCACCACTCCAACCGATTAAAGATTCGCAGACGTGTCATTCGTCAAGACAAATTAGTGACTGTCTTATATTAACCGCACCTGTGCTGACCAAAAGCGTAAGCAAAGAGCGCGATGAATCCGCGGAGTGCGCAAAGTGTGTCGTAATGGATTTACCGCGGAAATGGCACCAGGGTTATCGGCAATTTCTCAATTTCACCACCACTCCAAACGATTAAAGATTCGTAGGCGTGTCATTATTCAAGACAAATTAGTGACTGTCTTATATTAACCGTACCTGTGCTGACCAAAAGCGTAAGTAAAGAGCGCGATGAATTCGCGGAGAACGCAAAGCGTGTCGTAATGGATTTACCACGGAAATGGCACCAGGGTTATCGGCAATTTCTCAATTTCACCACCACTCCAACCGATTAAAGATTCGCAGACGTGTCATTCTTCAAGACAAATTAATGACTGTGATATATTAACCGCAAAGAGCGCCATGGATCCGCGGAGTGCGCAAAGTGTGTCGTAATGGATTTACCGCGGAAATGGCACCAGGGTTACCGGCAATTTCTCAATTTCACCACCACTCCAACCGATTAAAGATTCGCAGACGAGTCATTCTTCAAGACAAATTAATGACTGTGATATATTAACCGTACCTGTGCTGACCAAAAGCGTAAGTAAAGAGCGCGATGAATTCGCGGAGAACGCAAAGTGTGTCTTAATGGTTTACCACGGAAATGGCACCCGGTTTCTCAAATTGAAAATACGCACTTTGACCATGCAAAAGGATTAACTATATGGGACAAGATGTGACTTCCTTTAAGAAAGGTTCTAAAAGCATAAAGGGAAGTTTAGAGTAATGCTGGAGATCGGTTTGCATTGGAGGGATCAGTAGTCAACCAACTGAAGTTGGTGAGCAGTTAAGAGTACGTTTACTACTTCCTGCATTTTCAGTTCTCTTTAGTAGCGATTGATAACTCAGAACTAATATTTAAGTCTTTAGACAGATTTTTCGCTGTACTTCTACTTCCAGAAAGACGACGGAGGTGCTGTTACCTCCTGTCGTCTTTAATATTTCACTATTTCTATTAGTTTTCAGAAAAACCAAAGAACAGCGACTCGTTATGTCGTTTCTTTTGGGGTGGTGCTTTTCGAACAACATCCATCAGTTGGGCTACTTCAAAAATACTTAATCGACTGGATGCGCCCCGTTCCATGTGACGTTCCAATTGCTTTTGTGCCAGTTGAACGGCATCATGTCCAATAAAATTCGTAGTTCCTATCATGACCATTTCATTTTAAAATCTGAAGGTGTTACGACTTGACTAGCAATAGGTTTCAAATTCTGTAAAAAAAATCACATCTCTCAACAAAAACATCAAGTTTCTAATTATAACAAGATATTTAAAATGTTCATAACTAATTATTTACGGACAATACTTGTTTTTTACATTTTTTTCAGGTTTTCTCAGATAAACGAGCAATAATAAAAGGAGATACAACGGAAAGACCACAACTTTTATACCGTTGCGGCAAAAGCGATAGCCATTTTTTCTCGTTAAAAATGAACTTGCCGGACTTCGGTGTCTTTTGTGTCGTCTACTGACTTTTTCAGTCGACTTCTCCTCTAATTGCAGTCCGAAAAAGCGCAACGCACGCCTGGTCAAAATTGTAATCAAACCATGACGACGCACATTCGCCGGTGAAAAATCTTCAAAACTTTTCGCGAATGCAATGGTATGGTGAAAGCTAATAATTAAGCTTTTTAAGCACTCTTCAATAATTTCCTGCTTAATTTCAATGAATTCTTGATACAATTCATTTAAAATACTGCGATCTTCATCTGATAATGTAAATGTCATAACTTTTCGTTTGACTACAAATTTGTTGGAATAATACGAGGTTTAAAGTCGATTTAAGTAAAATTGATTGATTAAGTTGTATATTTGAACTTAATTAAGTAACTTAATTTTTTAAACTGAACTATTAAGTGATTCGTTTAGCTGGAACATATCATCCCATACCCTATTTATTGAGTCGTTTACCGGACTTTTTACCGGGCGTAACGGAATTCCACGGGATATGGGCAGATACGGATGGCGAATTACACACGACTTGTTCCAGTCAACTTGAACGGGAGAAGCAGCGTCTCTTTCTTCAGAAGTGGCGTCGAAAATCCAAAGGCGCCTTCTGGCTGGATCATTTTTATCCATTTGATGCTCCGGAGCACTCAACTGATCAGTTGTCTTTTGATGACGAGACGAAATTGAATACGCTGGTATTGACTTTTCCTTCTGTTCACGATAAGCTACGGGATGTCGTCGCTATTGAGTTCCCGCAACATATTTTTCTGAAAAGCATCAATGCGGCATTTTCCGGTATCAGCACGCAGGAGAAAAAGGTATTGCAAAATCTGCTCTCATCGATATTGCACGCAGAACACGAACGCGTTTCAGACGAAAGAACGATTGTAGGTGGAATAGCCGCTCAGCACAGCGAACAAAAAACTCAAATCGCTGATTACGAAGAGCGATTGGCTACTTCTGAACGCCTTTACAGCTCGGCAATCCGAAGTATTTTAAAAGAATTTATTGAACCGTACGAGCGCGAGATGGAACGTTCGATTATCATTCATGATGAACTGGTACATTATTTCGCCAAACAACAACTCAGTATCGACCGCATTAAAACTTATCTGGAGAAAATGGTCACTGTCGCTTATCACGTCAACCTCGAAAGCGAACAAATCGAATTGACCAAGGCATTTGCTGCTGCGTTGATCAAAGATACGCCGAATCCGCCACGACAAAGTACACCTGATCTGCGCGAGACCGATAAAGTTATAGCACTACTGGATCGTTATGAAACAGCGGCAAACCGCGTAGAAAAACAAGGTGGAATACTCAACGCGAAAAATATTGCACGATCACTCGAAACGCCCGTCACACCACCTGCAATAACAGATGCGGTGAAGAAAAACAAATCAAAAATCGGGTATTACCTCAAGCAATTCCCCGATCGGTGGTCGCTCATTCGTCAACATATCCGTCCTATTGAGCGCCTCGACGACACTTCGCAGGGAACTTTTTTACGCCAGAGCTCTTAAATTTAGTTTTGCCAGGTTATTGCCATTCGTTTTGACCATCTAAAGAGTTGTAAATATTTATGATACGATCCAATTTTTACGACTCACCTTGAATCTTTCATTATTTTCGTAATAAAAATTAAGGATGAGAGTTGTTGTATTTTTGGCTGTTTTTATTTGTACAGCGCACCAGGTAGTCGGTCAGCTTGAGTTGAAGTCAATTATGAAAGGCTACGATTTTATCGGTCACCCGCCCACAGCTATTGCCTGGTCGGCAGACGGCCATTCGATCTATTTTTCGCAGCAGCAAGAGAACGGACAACAGTCGGAATTTCAATATCACCTTTCAACACACGCGATAGATACACTCGGTCACAAAAATGAAAGAGTGGTCATGCACGAAGATCGCAAAACCAATTTTTTCAGTTTGGAATCAAATACGCTATACAGTATTGAAGCTGAAAGCAATACTAAACGGAAACACCTCGCTTCAGCAGAAAGAAAGTGGAACCTCCAGCACGTCAACAACTCCAATGTTGCTTATTTTACTTCGGATCAACAGCTGTACAAATTTGATCGAAGTCAGGCACAGTTATTACAAGTCACTGCATTCTCGAATCGGGAAAGTGCATCAGAAAAAAGTTATTTGGAGCGGCAGGAAGCACAACTCTTTGACCATATTTCATCACCTGAAGAAACCGAAAGTTCAGAACTCTTTCCAATAGCGCTCGATCTCGGCAATCAGAAATTGAAAAGCGTACAAATCGATCCCGGCGAACGGTATATCATCTACCGAACCGCTCAACAATCGCGCTCACAGACCACCAATTATATGGAGTTCATCCATCGGACCGGTTATGCGCAGGTCAAAAAAGCACGGCCAAAAGTGGGCACTGTTAATGCGCCCAAAGAAGCTGTGTTTCTCCACGACATTAAGCGGGATACGACATTGGAGCTGGATTTTTCTGATCTTACAGGTTTACATCTTGCTCCGTCCTATTATTCCATTTATGACCGCGAGATGCAATTGGA
Organism: Bacteroidota bacterium; assembly: GCA_051745635.1. Lineage (GTDB taxonomy): Bacteria > Bacteroidota > Bacteroidia > Flavobacteriales_D > Crocinitomicaceae > Brumimicrobium. The sequence goes on along the minus strand of JBNJEH010000003.1, from coordinate 92,173 downwards.
CGATCCAAAAAGTCTTCATATCCACGATGCCTCGTTTTCCGCTGATGGTGATCGGGCACTTTTTGTCATTCGAAGTTTCGATAATAAAGACCGCTGGCTAACTGTTTACGACTATCCAAAGGAGGAACTCGTTGAAATCGACCATCAGCACGACTCAGCCTGGATAGGTGGTCCCGGTATCAGTTCGTGGAACGCTTCAAGTGGAACAATTGGTTGGTTTAAAAGTGGAAAAAAACTCTATTTTCAAAGTGAAGTTTCCGGATATGCTCACCTTTATACTTATGATCTGGAAACGGATGAAAAACGTGCCATCACGCAAGGTGACTTTGAAATACATGACGCGCAGCTGAGTGCTGACGAAAAATCGTTTTATATCACTTCCAACCGTACACATCCCGGAGATCGCAATTTTCACCGCGTCACTATTCAATCGGGGAAATGGACACCCATTCTCACGAATAGCGGAGCACATGAAGTACACATCAGTCCGGATGAAAAATATCTCGCAGTGCGTTATTCAAAGAGCAATGCGCCATGGGAACTTTATTATACCAAAAATGAAGAGCATGCAGCGCTTCATCGCATTACCACATCGCTGAATTCGAGTTTTTCGTCCTATCCATGGATCGCTCCTGAAATTGTTGCTATTCCCACTTCAGATTCTACGCAATCGAATGCACGTATTTACAGACCCGCCGACAGTCTTCGCAATGGTGCGGCAGTTATTTTCGTACACGGAGCAGGTTATCTCCAAAATGCGCATCACTTCTGGAGTAATTATTATCGCGAATACATGTTTCACCACTTACTGACCGAGAGAGGCTTTACAGTGCTGGACATTGATTACCGTGCGTCGGCAGGATATGGAAGAGACCATCGCACGGCCATTTATCGGCACATGGGAGGAGCAGATTTAGAAGATCAGTTACACGGGAAATCTTGGCTCATTGAACAAGAGGATATAGATCCCGATCGCATCGGCATTTACGGTGGCTCTTACGGTGGTTTTATTACGTTAATGGCGCTGCACAAGCATCCGGGTGCGTTTGCATGCGGTGCGGCACTGCGATCTGTGACGGACTGGGCGCACTACAATCACGGCTATACTTCAAATATACTGAACACGCCCGAGCTGGATAGTTTGGCCTATAAGAAAAGCAGTCCCATATACTTTGCTGATCAGTTATCCGATCCCCTTTTGATGCTGCACGGCATGGAAGACAATAATGTTCAGTATCAGGACGTAGTTCGTTTGAGTCAACGCTACATTGAACTCGGCAAAACAAACTGGAATATGGTTGGATATCCCGTAGAACCACACAGTTTTAAATCAGCTTCCTCCTGGACGGACGAATACCGAAGAATTTTAAACCTTTTTGAAAAACATTTAACGGATTCTTAAAAATGGAGAACAACATCGTCGTTTTAGACCAAATCGAAGACATGAAGCGGTCGCACGCACTCTTGAGCAGACTCTACCCTTCTAATTTTTCAATGGATAACTATATGAATTTATTGCACAAAATGCGTTCCGTTCATTACAGACAAGTCGCCTGTTGCGATAAAGATGAAGTAATTGCTGTAGCTGGGATCAGCACAGGAACAAAACTATGGTGTGGCAAGTACATGGATATGGATAACTTCATCGTACATCCTGATTATCGATCTCGCGGAATTGGCGATGCACTGCTGAATTATATTTACGATTTGAGTCGGAAAGAAAATTGTGCACTTTTATCCTGCGACGTCTACAACGAAAACTACAAAGCTCAGAAGTTTTACATGAACCATGGTTTTATTCCCCGCGGGAGTCATTTTATAACGATTCATGATGAAAATATGGACATAGCACCACACGATTAATCGGGCTCGTCAAAAACAAAAGTGCCAGAATTTGGTTTAATTTGTAGTATTAAAGTACCGAAGTATGAAACAATTTGATATACCGACATTTTATCGTTCTCCGATCATTTCGGAAGTGAAAAAAGTGCGTAAAACACTCGATCCCCGAAAGAAGGATTTCACGCCCACTGTTCTCGACTTCGGTCCCGTTGAAATCTACATTGCCCGTCATTTTGGGTTCTGTTATGGCGTAGAGAATGCCATCGAAATATCGTACAGAGCATTAGAAGAAAATCGGGGTAAAAATATCTTCCTGTTGAGTCAAATGATCCACAATCCAGCCGTAAATGAAGACCTGGAATCACACGGTATTCGATTTTTGCAAGACACTGAAGGAAATGAGTTGATTTCATTTGATGAACTTTCCAGAGACGATGTCGTCATTGTTCCGGCCTTTGGAACGACACTGGAAATCGAGCAGCTCCTGGATGAAAAAGGTGTCGATATACAAGCCTACAACACGACTTGTCCATTTGTCGAGAAAGTCTGGAACCGATCGAAAAAACTGGGTAAAGATGATCACACGATCATTATTCACGGTAAACACAATCACGAAGAAACGCGGGCTACGTTTTCGCACAGTGCTGCCAATGCCCCTTCGGTTGTAGTCAAAAACCTGGAAGAAACAAAATTGCTCGCTCGGTATATTCTTAAGGAATTACCAGCCGGAGATTTTTTTAAAGATTTTGAAGGACGCTACACTGCAGGTTTTTCCCCGGAACGGGATTTGAAAAAGGTCGGTGTAGTCAACCAGACAACCATGCTGGCATCTGAAACGCAGGAAATTGCAGACTTTGTAAAACAAGTCATGATTGAAAAGTACGGTACTGATGAATTAAAAGAACATTTTGCCGACACGCGGGATACCCTTTGTTATGCGACCAACGACAATCAAAATGCAACGTACGGCTTGATGGCTGCGGAGGCAGATTTGGCGCTCGTCGTCGGTGGTTACAACAGTTCCAATACAACGCACCTGGTCGAGCTGCTCGAAGAGAAATTTACCACTTATTTTATCGAAGGCGTTCATAAAATTGAGGAAGGAGAGAAAATTACGGCGTTCGACATTCATAAAAAACGAGAATTTACGAAGGATGCATTTCTTCCCCACAAAGCGAAAGACAAGGTCATTATTACTTCAGGAGCTTCATGTCCAGATGCTTCCGTAGATCAGGTACTGCATCAACTATTGAGTTTTTATTCAAACACCCATTCGGTGAGTGACGTATTGAAAAATTTTGCTCAAAAAAATGCTAAATAAGGCGTCCATTGCTTGTTAAACAAAATCTAATTATTACTTTTGCGGCGGGGTAAGTCTTGTACGACCAGCTCCCTCTGAATCCCCCAGGACGGGAACGTAGCAAGGGTAAGAGGTCGTAGCGGTGCGATGCAAGTAGCTTACCCCACTTTTTTAATCGATTTCCCAACCCATCAATCCTTCAATTTCCTCTTGCGTCAAGCACCTCCCGGGGTTCTCTTTCTTCAATTTTAATTTTAGATATTCGATGGATGGCTGCATCCAGTTTTTGGTGTCTTCATTATTCTGCGCAACAAGTAATGCAAATTGGTAAAGCGTTGTCAATTGATCGAACAGGTATTTCGCGGTCAGTTCTATACTTTCCTGATCACCTGACTGAATTGTTTTCATCTCCCGCTCTACTTCACTTAACATTTTCTTCATAAATGCGTTGTGCTCTTCACTCCTTCCGGCAATTTCCCGAATATCCCCGAGCATGACATCTAAGCCTTTCGACTTATAACTCGCGCGCAACATATCGAGCGTCATAATATTTCCCGCTCCTTCCCAAATCGGCAGGACCATGACGTCGCGCATGATTTTTGGTACCACTCCATCTTCAATGTACCCAATTCCTCCCATGAGCTCCATACTTTCCCGCACGATATACACACTGTTTTCAGCCGTCCATTTTTTGGTCATCGGCGTTAAAAAGCGATTGAGTGCCTGCGCTTTTTCGTCGCCATTATCCGCCCGATCGAGCATTTCAATCGTATTCCAGGTGAGATAAAACCCGGCGACATGAAGCGTACCCAACTCCCATAATTTATCCCGAATCAAAGCGTGTTCGATCGCATTTTTTCCAAAACTCGTGCGGTATAAATTAAAGGTGTAAGCTTCTACCAGCGCACGTCGAGCACCGGAAATGGCAGCAACAGCATTGTAGAGGCGCGATAAGTTAATCATATCGGTCATGATTTTGAAACCATTGAACTCCTCTCCTACTAATCGCCCTTCAGTACCTTCCATTACACATTCGGCACTCGCCATTGATCGCACGCCCAATTTATCTTTCAACCTCACGATTGGCAATGGATTATCGGCACCTTCAGCCGTTGACTTTTGGATTAAAAATATCGATAATCCACGCGTTCCGGTTTTATTTTCATCCGTACGAGCTAATGCAAAAATCAAATCTGCATTGACGTTACTGCAAAACCATTTTTCACCGTGCAATGCATAGCGATCACCTTCGATTTTATTGGCTTTGACAATATTTCTCCCCACATCGGAACCACCCGATTTCTCAGTCAAAAACATCGCTCCGGTATAGAGTTTATCTACATTGGTGGTCGCTATTTTGGGCAATAATTTTTCCCGGTCTTCCTGATTCATGTGTAAATCGATCAGTCGTGCTACGCCGTCTGTCATACAGAGTGGACAATATTGTCCCAACTCGGATAACGCGTATAGGTATCCCGATGCAAAACCCGCGCGATGCCGTTGTTGTTTTAACTTTTCACGATTTTCAGGTTGCCATTTTAAAGAAAACATCCCCGATTCAACGGCAATTTTCATTAATTGGTCATAAGCAGGATGAAATTTCACGCGATTGAGCGTCGTACCAAAAAAATCGCGTTTAATTAATTCGGGCGGATTTTTATCAGCATCAAGCGATAATTGATCCATTTCCAAAGCTGCCTTTCTTCCCGTATACTTGAGATAGGGTTTTATAATTTGAAAGGCATCAGCTGAAAGCTGTTCTTTTAGATACGTTCGAAAAATAAGATCACTGGTGAAGAAATTCTCACTTTTCTTGTAGTGATTGGAAACAACTTGATTCTTTATGGCATCCTTCATACTAAACTTTTATCATTGAGTAAAACTAAAAATACATAAAAAAAGGCTGTCTGCATCGTGCAAACAGCCTTTGTTTTAATATTTTTCTTTCGAAATCGCGATTATCTCAATACGTTCACAAATCCTTTAAATTCATATTTATTGTCGTTTTCCTGATCGACTGCGCGAATCTTCCAGATGTACGTTCCGTCTTTGACGAGGTTTCCACCATATGTTCCGTCCCATGAACCATCGGGGTCATGTGATTCAAAAATCAATTCTCCCCAGCGGTTGTAGATTTCCAGCTGGAAATTGTAAACATCAATTCCTTCGATGTACACGCGCCAGTTTTCGTTAAACGCATCTCCATCCGGCGTAAAAGTATTGGGTGCATAAAGAATGACGTCATTTTGTACACGAACAGTGCGCTTCAACGTATCCGTACATCCATTGCTGTTTTCTACAATTAGGAACAAATCGTGATCCTCCACTTCTTCCGGATAAGTGAAAGAAGGATCCATTTCTGAACTCGCAGAAGGCTCGGCTCCATCTGCAATCCATTGATAACTGATAATATCATTGCCCGACTGACTGAAAGCATCAACTGTGGGTTCGAACACTGTCGCGGGATTAGGATTCACATAGAATGCAGCTTCGGGATAATCAAACCCTTCCACAAAATCGGTAAAAGTAGTTTTATAAGAACATCCGCGGTCCGATACGAGGTTTATGGTAACATCGTGTAAACCTTTGCCAAATTCGTGCGTGGCTGAATTGAGTCCGCTTATAGTGTCAACTGTACCATCATTGTAGTCAAAAACGGTATAATCGATCGTTTCATTGGTATTTGTCGTATTGTCAAAGGTGACTTCTACGGGATAACAACCACCAGTGGTACTAGGAGAAAGTGATGGAGGAACAGGATCGGGGAAACCTACGGTCACACACGAATCCGTTGAAGGTGACCCGCATTGTTCACTCAGTGTGACGCAATATTCCGCATTGTCTGATGAAGGCGTCGTAACGATCGAATTGCCCGTCCCCACCGTTGCACCATTATTTGTCCAGGTAAAATCATAAGCACTACTTCCTCCTGAACCTGATACTTCCAGCATTACATCATCACCTTCACAGATAATTGTGTCTTGTGTCAGCGCAGTAATCTGCAATGCTGCAGGCTCATCGATTGTTATATCCACTGTCTCCGCACAACCATTGTCATCTGTAACAGTTACCGTAGTTGTACCGGCAGCAAGGTCAGTTGCCGATGCCGTTGTAGAAGATGAACCAGTCCAATCATAAGTGTAAGGAGGAGTTCCATCAGTTACTTGGATTGTTGCGCTACCATCACTGGCGCTGTTGCAAGTTGCATCAGAAGTATTCACAACACTAATGTTCAGAGGCGGAACTTCATCAATCGTTACAGTTGCCGTATCCTGACAGCCCACACCAGTCTCGACTGCGACGTTATATGTACCTGCAGCTAATCCAGTTGCCGTTTGCGTGGCTTGATTTCCCGCATCGTACCAATCATAGGTAGCACTTGCAGGCGTCGGAGTAATCGTAACCGTTGCTGTACCATCACTCCCACCCGGACATGAGACGAGGGTGTTTGTCGTGCTTAATGACATTGGAGTATCGCCAATAGTGACAGAAGCACTTGCTTGACATCCTATAGCATCAGTGACAGTAACGTTATAAGTTCCTGCGAAAAGTCCTGTAGCTGTTTGAGTTGTTTGATTACCGGGATCATCCCATTGATATGAATAAGGGTTCGATCCGCCAGTAAATACAGCAGTTGCCTCACCAGCCCCTTGTGTACATAGATCATCGGTTCCGTTCACAGCCAAATTAACCTGGTTAACGGTTATCCATGAAGTGTCAGACTGTCCAACGCTTGATCCGCAATTATCTGTAGCTTGTAAAAAATAACCAACTGAATCTGAAGGAGGTGTTGGAACGGGCGTAACAGTTAAAGTAGGACCGGTATAAGGCCAGGTGTTCCCTTGCGTATCAACCCACTCTACATTCAGTTGTGGCGTCCATAAATAACCTTCATTTGCAACACTCCATTGGGTATTGTTGCGCCCTGCGATTGTAAGTGCATCTGTACCTCCCGGTGAATGAACTCCATGAACTGCCAGCCCCCCGTTCCATCCAGGGCAGACCTGCTTATCTACTATGTGTGTTTCAATCTCATTGGATCCTTCGAAAATCTTAATTTGACTGGAATATAATGTTCCAGTACAACTAAACATTGGTATAGCGTCCCACGTAATTACAAAACGGCGATTAGGTGCTGTACCATACGTCTCATAACTGATTGTACCTCCCAACGAAGGGTTTACGTCTTGCCATGGTCCCATAATAGCATTCTGAGCTTGATTTGCACCAGCGTCTGGAATTGCCACAGTGCTCCAGGGGGAATAACCACCAGCGTTCGCCAGATCAAAAGAAATATAATTATTCGAACTTATAACCAGTTGATTATAGGTTTGACCGTAAAAACAAAAGTTAAAACCTATGTTTATAATCCCACTGAACTGATCATCTCCAAGGTTTACCGTGTTAGTTGTATTAAAAGGATCGGGATTGTAAGAAATTGAAGACAGCGTGTAAGGAACCCCAGTCGATCCGGCACCAAAATTGCCACAGTCTTCAAGGGTCACTTGATCTCCAGCACATATAGTTTCATCGGTACCCAGGCAAATATTCTGTGCGAAAGAAGAGAATGCTAAGAATATCGGCGTTATTGATAGTAAGATACGTTTCATCATTGTGCTTTTGTTTTCTTTTTAACAGACGCTTCACATTCTGTTAAGGTTGCTTATTTCAACCCTATATTGTGCAAAATTAATTGGGCGTTGTTATGAAATCGAGAATGAGCGCATTGTATTCCGCTGCGCCCATAAAAACAGGAACACCCTCATGATCAGCACCATCGACGCGGACATCACTTTTCCAGGGACCTTGATGATGATCGTACACAACACTCCCGTGTGTTTCAATAGATAAAAAGTCGTCGTCCTTTCCATGCATCCATAGTAAGGGAACATTGCTCTGTTTTATTTTATCGGCGTTATTTATTTTAGCATCGGTAAAAAAACTTCCCGGCATGGCTACCACCGACGCGTCCTGCACCATGACTTCACTACTCGCAAAAGGCGCCTCGAGTATGATTTTATTGGGCTGCAACGGGAAATTGGTCGCACTCGCCACTTCACAAACTGGTGCACTCCCCAGTGAAAACCCGTACATCACGAGTCGTTCGGTCTCCAGGCCTTTCTTCTTCAGCCATTTCAGCGCTCCGGCAGCAGATGCATACATGTTCTCTTCGGTTGGTTCGCCTTCGGATAACCCGTAGCCCGGATAGTCAAACATCAATACACCATATCGTCCGAATTGACCGATATGGCTCAACAATTTCTGGCGCGACCAATAATAATCCATGTGATCGCGATTCCCATGGCAATAGAGAATAACCGTATCCTGATCAATCGTCGATGTATCTCCTACATATCTGGCTTGAATTGACAAATTTTCGCCCTGGTCATCAATTGCATATTGAAATTGGTAAATAGACGTTGCTGGCACTTCATAGCCGTCGGGTAAAGTTAAACTCGTTTCTCCCGTATATTCATCCAGTTCATAGGTTGAAATTTCACTATTATTAAATAGAAAACCGTCCAGTCGCTTGCGGCACGATATTAAAGTAACTATTAAAATAAAGAGTATAAAATATCTCATAACGTGCTGTTTAAAAAGTTCTGGTTAAACCTAAATAAATCCCCGTAGCCCCGCGGTCACCTGTAAAACTTTTGTAATCTACTACGAGTTTATTGTTGGTCGAAAAAGGCGCGATCAATTTGAATTCCGTTTTGAACGACCACCGCTTCCAGTTTAAATTGTGTCCAATATTCAGCATCGGCACTACAAAATCTCCCTGTTTCTGACCGTGCGCTTTTGTACTGCTCAATTCCCACCACGTTCCTATTCCCGCATAAATGACGTTTGCAACCGGACGGTTACTTTTATTGAACATATCCGACTGAACTTCTTCTTTTTTACTGTATTTCCAGTAGTAATGCATATCCAGTTGAGGCCACAATTTATTATTACTTTCAACTGCGTCAACAGCTAAGTTTGAACCGATGTAAGTGGAAAATCCATGACGGTGATTAACCGACTCGAGCATGCGTATTGACGCGCCGGCATCAAACTGAGCTACACCAAAAAGTGCACTGGTTGAATACCAATTCCCGGAAACAGTTATGTTTGGGGTTAATCCGCGCGCATAGCCTACTGAAGTAAACGGCAAAGGAAGTGTGGTGATTCCGGGAACATCGACGAGCGGACCTCCAAAACTGGCGCTTACAGCATTTTCTTTGTGCTCAAGCGGAACGACATGGCGCGCCGGTCCACAAGCACTCAACAGGAGCGAACTGAAGATCAGTACATTTAAAAACTTCATACTAACAAATCTAAGAGAAAAAAGTGCTGCTACTTCCTCTCCCTTAACTTTTTTATGAACATCTACCTGTACAAATCATAGGGCGATAAGTTTATCAGCAAAGTCCTCCCTGTCATCTATTGTCAGTTCCACGATTAACAAATAATTCAACAAAAATTTATATTTTCACGCCACAAACTTAAAAACGACGGTTTATGCTCAAGATAGACATGCACACGCACATCATACCTAAAAAGTTACCAGACTGGACAAAAAAGTTCGGTTATGGAGATTTTATTTTTCTTGAAGAAAAAGATGAAGTATCAGCCGATATGATGCAAGGTGGTCAATACTTTAGAACTATAAAAGAAAACTGCTGGGATGAACAAGTGCGCATCAATGAGTATTCACAACACAACACTCAAGTTCAAGTCGTTTGTACCATTCCTGTAATGTTCAGTTATTGGGCAAAACCGCAACATGGCCTCGAAGTCAGTCAGTTTTTAAACGACCACATCATCGATTTAATGCAGCGCTACCCCAAAAACTATATCGGTTTGGGCACTATTCCAATGCAGGATACTGATTTGGCTATTCGCGAACTCGAACGCATTCACAAATTGGGAATGGTCGGCGTACAGATTGGTTCCAATATCAACAATGAGAATTTAAGCGAGGAGCGGTTCTTTCCGATTTTCGATGCATGTGAACGACTGGGAATGGCCGTAATGATTCATCCCTGGCAAATGATGGGCTTTGACGACATGCGCAAATATTGGCTACCCTGGTTGGTTGGAATGCCTGCAGAAACTTCGCGTGCGGCTTGTTCACTCATTTTTAGCGGGACATTGGAACGACTGCCGAACTTGCGGGTTTGTTTTTCACATGCGGGGGGATCATTTATCCCTACGATCGGTCGTATAGAACACGGATTTAATTGCAGACCTGATCTCGTCGCTGTGGATAATGATGTGAATCCGCGCAATTATCTCGGCAAATTCTGGGTCGATTGCATAACGCACGATATCGACATGTTAAAGTATATTTTAAACGCACAGGGAAGCAACAGGGTCTGCCTCGGTTCTGACTATCCCTTTCCCCTCGGTGATCTAACGATCGGTCAATTCATTGAAGAAAGCGATTTATCAGCCACTACTGTCGAAAATATATTTGCAAATTCCACATTAGAATGGCTCAATCTCGATAAAAACAACTACATTTAAGAGCATCGAACAGAAGTAAGTAACACAATAAATAAAAGAACATGAGAAATTATTCGCGAATTATTGTTGTGATGCTGTCAGTATTTATGATGGCGTGCAGTAATTCAAAAAATACTTCAATGGAAGATCTATCAGACAAAGAAATCGAACATCCCTCGAGGAATTTAGTTGATTTTCATGCAAAAGGCACGGATGCATCGTGGAAATTGTCCATTCAATGGGACGAAACACTTTATTTCAGTACTCCGGAAGGGATTCAATTCAAAGGAGAAATACAGGAAACCCATGTGGCGCAGGGTGCCGATGTCGTTTCCATTTTTGCTTCTAATTCTGACTTGTACGTGCGCGTAAGTATCGATATTGTCGATTGTCAGAAGAACGGAAAAAAAGTAGATGTACTCATTCGGCCGGAAAAAGAAAAAGAAGGCGAGAACTTCGCGGGGTGCGGATTTTACAGAGGCAATCCCAAACTGCACGATATCTGGGCTGTTGAAGCGATCAATAACAAAGCGCTAAACCCCGAAAAATTTCCGAAAGATATTCCTCATTTTGAGATTAATTTAAAAGAAAAATCGTTGAGTGGGTTTGCAGGTTGCAATCAAGTGACGGCGCCCGTTCAATTCTCCTACAACACGTTTACGGCGGATCCGCTGGGTGCTACGAAAATGTATTGTGCCGAAACTTCCGATATCGAAAAAACAATTTTATCTGTGTTGCGGAATCAATCGGTGCACTATTTTTTCAAAGAAAATAAGCTCATATTAGAATCGCGTGAAGGTAGTTTAACATTAAAAAAAGTAGATTGACAAGATGACCACGAAGAAAAATACACCCGCAAAAAAAGACGAAGCTTCTCAAAAAGACGCCAAACAAAAAACGAATCCAACTACACCCTTCTGGAAAAAGCATATTGTCAAACTATTTTTGGCTTTTTTATTGATCGTCAGTGTCATTTGGGGCTGGGTTGCCAATAATCAGTTGCGAAAGGAACACAGGGAGCAAATAACCGAGCTCGAGCAATCACACCGCTCAACGCTTCAGGAATTGCGAACGCTGAAGAATAAACAAGTTACGCAGACACTGGCTCTCGCTGTACGGAGTGAGTTGATCGATGAAAACAATGATCAGGTCAATCAGTATTTTCTGCAGATTCTCAAGCAGCCGAATGTTGAAAAGGTCATGCTCATCAATCATGAATCGGGTGAAATATTACTCAGCACGAATAAAAAAGATGAAACGGCTGTATTTGAGCACGAAGGGCTTTATTCTGCGAAGGACGTTACGACGGAGCAAAAAGAGGACGCCTGGTACGCGGCAACACCTGTCATGGGACTCAACAATCAGTTAGCAGCTCTCGTCGTCGTGTTCAGTGAAGACTAAAATGCACTTCAGGAGCTGATCTGCACAGGTGAATCAACTTTCACCGCTGCAAAGTCGTTCGAAACAAATTTTGGAATCATTCTTGCTAATTTGTATAGAAATCGTTGAATTATGTTAGTAAGAAATCAGTTTATTCCACATTGGAAAAAGAAAGGAGCAGAGAAAAAGAATCCTTCAAATTTTGATGCATCGTTTGCTTCCTTAGGAACAAACGGAGCTTTCATAAATGCTAAAGAAGTAGTAAAACCGCTCACCCGCCCTACTTTGCAAGAATCGTTGAAAACTACTGATGAGTAATGTTTTTTGGAAGCTAAACAAACTAAAAATGCAACATTATCTTTTTTTACTGGCATTTTTGATTTTCGCTTGTACTCCGGCGGAATCAGATACTGACGATCGGGAAAGCGATGAAGCCGAAATCAATGATCGACTGGATCAATGGCATCAGGACGCTGCAGCGGCTCATTTCGAACCCTATTTTTCGCTTTTTAGTGATCAGGGTGTGTTTGTTGGCACCGATCCCTCAGAAATATGGACGGTCGAAGCGTTTCAATCTTTTGCAAAACCTTATTTTGATGAGGGAAATACGTGGTCGTTCACAACAAAAGACCGCACGATTCAATTAGCTCATGCTGAAAACGTGGCCTGGTTTCATGAATTGCTGGATACCTGGATGGGCACCTGTCGCGGATCTGGTGTATTCCAAAAAAGTAACGGTGAGTGGAAACTGGAACAATACGTGCTCTCTCTAACTGTTCCCAATGAAAAGATGGACAGCGTAATCACAGTGATCAACTGATTTGGCAACATACACAGTCAATTCGACAACTCCGGAAATTTCCATCAATATGACCAAATTGCAGTCACAAAACCACAGGAAATGTATGCATCTTGTCATTTTGGCAGACGTTTGCTATTGGCACAATGCTTGACAATGATGCGGTGTTCATCATAAAATGTAATACAAATGAAAAAAGGTCATATTAACGTACAGACGGAAAACATCTTTCCGATCATCAAAAAGTTTTTGTACTCCGATCATGAGATCTTCTTGCGCGAGCTCGTCTCCAATGCAATAGATGCATCTCAAAAGTTGCGCGTACTGGCTAAGAATGGCGAATACGACAAAGAAATTGACAATTTAAAGGTCGATATTCTATTAGACAAAGAAGCAGGAACACTGACGGTTCGCGATTACGGTGTCGGAATGACAGCCGAAGAGATCGATAAATACATCAATCAAATTGCATTTTCCGGCGCAGAGGAATTTGTGCAGAAATACAAAGATTCCGATAACAAAGAATCGATCATTGGTCACTTTGGTCTCGGTTTCTATTCAGCATTTATGGTTGCTGATCAAGTGGAAATAAACACTTTGGCCCGATACGAAGATGCAGCGCCCGTTCAGTGGAAAAGTAATGGAACCACAGAATATACCATTCAGGAAATCGAAAAATCACAGCGCGGAACGGACATTGTCCTTCACATCAACGATGATTCTAAAGAATTTTTAGAAGAAAACCGCATTCGTGGAATTCTCGACAAATATTGTAAATTCCTGCCTGTTCCAGTAATCTTTGGAACGCGAACGGTTGAAGAAGATGACCCATCAGGTGAAAAAGATGACGAAGGAAACGTCAAAAAAATCTCGAAAGAAGTTCCGGACCAGGTGAATAATACCACACCACCGTGGACGATTATGCCAAGTGAACTCAAAGATGAAGATTATAAGAATTTCTACGGTGAATTGTATCCGGGGACGTTCGAAGAACCTTTATTTCACATTCACCTGAACGTCGACTACCCGTTCAACCTGACGGGAATTTTATACTTCCCCAAGATTAAGGAGAACGTTGAAGTACAGCGCAATAAAATTCAGTTGTACTCCAACCAGGTATTTATTACGGACAATGTGGAGGAAATTGTTCCTGAATTCCTGACGTTATTACACGGAGTGATCGATTCTCCGGATATCCCGCTGAACGTTTCGCGTTCTTACCTGCAAAGTGACAGCAACGTGAAGAAAATCAGTTCGCACATCACGAAAAAAGTAGCGGATAAGTTGCGCAAGATGTTTAACAACGACCGCGAAGATTTTGAAAAGAAATGGAAAGACCTCCGCATTTTCTCTGAATATGGAATGTTGTCAGACGAAAAGTTTGCTGAAAAATCAAAAGCTTTTCACCTCGTTCAGGATACGGAAGGTGACTACCACACCGTTGAAGAATTCAAAGAAAAAGTGGGCGAAACGCAGACCGATAAAGATGGCAAAACGATTTTCCTTTACACCAATGACAAGGAAGAGCAATACAGCTTCGTCCAGGCAGCGAATGATCGCGGATATAAAGTCTTAGAACTGCAGGGTCCATTGATTCCGCACTGGATTCAGAAAATGGAAACGACATTAGATAACGTAAGCTTTGCGCGCGTCGATGCAGATACGCTGGACAATTTGATCAAAAAAGACGAAGAAATTCCTTCTAAATTGTCCGAAGAAGAACAGGAAACGCTCAAACCCGTCTTTGAAAACGTAGTCGATAAGGAAAAATTCAAAATTCAATTTGAAAGCATGTCCGAATCAGAAGCTCCGATTGTTGTGACGCAGCCCGAATTTATTCGACGCATGCAGGAACAGCAACAAATGGGAGGCGCTGGATTTATGGGGGCGTTCCCCGAAACATACAATTTGGTGGTGAACAGCAATCACGCTAAAGTTTCAGAAGTCTTAAAAGCTGACGATGCTGAAAAAGAAAATAAAGCAAAACAGCTGACTGATTTAGCTATGTTGTCGCAAGGTATGCTGAAAGGTGAAGCATTGACCAAATTTGTGAACAGAAGTATAGAACTCGTATAATTGAAAAACGAGGGCGGGGAAATTTCTCCGCCCTTTTTACTTAATATGACTGGATATTTTAAATGGATTGGTGCCGGACTGGGATTCTACCTTACTGGTTATCGTTTTTTCGGTGCATTCATCGGTTTTCTCATCGGTGCTTTTATTGATAATTTTCAGCGCGCCGCCCGTTACATGAATGAACAGCAAGGCGGTAAAAGTCAACGTTTCACTTCTGCCGACGATATTTTCAACTTTTATCAGCAACAGTCGCAACGCTATGATTTTCCCACCATGTTATTGGCGTTATCTGCTGCAATTATGAAAGCGGACGACAAAGTAATGAAGTCCGAGCTGCAGTTTGTGAAGGCATTTTTGCAACAACAATTCGGTTCGCAATTCAGTCAAAACCACCTAAAAACACTCAAATCATTTGTCGATCAGGAAGAAGAACTGCCACTCCAACAAATTTGCGACGACATTCGTCAGCGCATGCGCACGGAAGTCAGAGTCCAGTTACTCCACTATTTATTCGGTATCGCCAAAGCTGATGGCAATGTCTCTAAAGCGGAAATGGATGTTATACAGCGCATTGCTCGAATGATGGGCGTTCCCGACATGGATTTTACGAGTGTTAAAAATATGTTCCACCGGGATACCGAAAGTGACTTCAAAATTTTAGGTGTCGAGAAATCTGCTACGGATCAGGAAGTAAAAAAAGCCTATCGCAAGATGGCTGTCCGTTACCATCCGGACAAAGTAGCGAATATGGGCGATGAATATCAAAAAGGAGCCAAAGAGAAGTTCCAGCGCATTCAGGAAGCATACGAAAATATCAAGAAAGAACGCGATTTTTCTTGAAAGCCTGCATTCACCTTTGATTCGTTCCTTCATAAGAATCATTCCGAGCGCGAGTTAAATTTCGTCAGTTGAATCTTCGCCCCTGATTTGTACCGCAATAGTCATTCTAATTTCTGATAATTTTTATATTTTTGTTTAACAAAAGCATTATTTCATGTTGAAAAACATTACTATTCTGGGAGCTATACTTGTACTGAGCATTCATGTCGCACAAGGACAAATCTACGCAGTGAGTCCCTTTAAAATGTCTTATTTTCAGCCTAATGTAGGCTTGAACATAGAGCCCTACTTTAATGGTCAGGACTTTATGCTGAGCTTTGGAATTGGGCTGGAAGAAAAGGGATACGACTTCAGCAGTACATTCAACGTTGGTTTTCGTCCCTATTTGAAAAAAGTGCGCATTCAGGAAGAAGAAAATTTGTTTTATCAATATCGGGAACGCGTGCTGTTCTTTTCCCTCGATCTGGAAAAACAGCTGTACTTTCTGGAATATGCCAAAGGTGACTACAACAATCATATAGGTGTTTATGCAAAAGCTAAAATGGGCTATATGCATGCGAATTACCGCGGACTCTCCGAGAGTTTGAAAAATGGGTTTATGATCGCACCGGGGGCTGGACTTGCGTGGGATACAAAAAATGTACGCCTCTCTGCCGGTTACCTGATGTTTGACCAGCAAAATGACATTCCAAATGGTATGATTGACATCATGTTAACCATTTACCTGAACAACAAAAATGACGAATGATGAATCGAACAACGTATAATCTTATCGCCGTTTTTTCAGTATTTATAGTGACGAGCTGCGGAAAAACAACGGGAAACGGGGAATGTGACCAAAGTATCACTTGCTATACGCAAAAACCTGATGAGCTCTTTGTAAAACTGGACCTTTCCAAAAACGGAAATGATTCTCCGGTTGAAGTGACCTTTTTTAAAGGAGATATTGACGAAGGTGATACCATTGAAAATTTCACAACGCTTTCCTCTGATGAAAGTTACCTCATGCCCATCAATGAAGATTACTCAGCCACGGCTCGTTATCAAGAGGGAGAAAACACCATTATCGCTGTCGATGGAGATCGGTTGTCTGCAGAATCCTTTGAAAATTGCGACGAAACGTGCTACGACTGGGACCACACGATGGTGTTAGATCTTCGTCTGGGCGACTAACAACAGCGCCATTTAGTGCTTTCGCCATGAATAGAAAGGTGTTTCACTACAATTCGGAATCTTCGCTGAGTACGATCAAGTCCTTTTCAAATGGATCAATCGCATGATAGAGGTTATCTGTGATTTTTTCTTTCCCTTGCGTAGCCATTAACTGAATTATATTGTCATGGCGTTCCTGTAATTGTTGATGGGGATAAAGCCGTTCAAACAAATGATCCAATTGATTCATCGCATCGTCATGTTGCTTTTTTTGGTGACGAATCAACTTTTGCTGAATGCCCTGGATTTGCTTTTCAATTCGCGTCACTTCACTCTTCGCATAGTTCGAAAGGGCTTTATCGACATCTCCAACGAAATTTTCTATAGTCTCCTGTAATTTTTCTTTCGTCTGATGTAGCTTAGAAAAATCCAGCTCTTCCTGACTGTTTTTTAAGACGTATTCCTTCTTTACTTTATGAATTCCGCTGAAAAGATCTTTAATAGAAAGTCCCAGTTTTTTCATCTTTTTATTGGCAATCTTATCGACGATCTGAACAGAATTGCGCACTTGAATGAGCGGATAAACGACATCTGCTGCTTCGAAGACAGGTTTGAGCTGGAGCCAGTACGCCATCTCTCCTCCTCCACCGACATAGGCGACATTGGGCAGGATGACTTCCTGGTAGACAGGACGCAACACGACATTTGGTGAAAAGCGTTCTGGATGATTTTTTAAAGCTTTCAATAATGCTTCTTGGGTAAATTGTTGCTCGCCCACAACATAACCTTCTCCTTCCGGAATAATCCGATCGCGACCATTGGCTGAAAGGTAAAATAAATTGATCGGACGCGGTGTAACTTGTCCATCGTAGCCTTTCTCAGCGAGCGCTTCTGTTTGCCGTTCCACCAACTCTTCAGCAAAGGGCGTGCGAATTTCACGTTCCATAACCGGTGCAAATGCTTTTTTCAATCGGTAATCGTCGGCATCGAGCACAATTAATCCATAGTCTTTAAACAAATCCATGATAAACCGTCGCGTAGCGGTGGCCAAACTTTCTGATTCCCGATAGTGACTCATGAGGTAGCTGTGCATGGTCTCATTATTTTGAAACTTATCGGCTATAGCATCTTTCACGGCTGAGAAATCTTCTAAATCAAACCTTCCCACTGCACCTTGCTGAGCACTCGACCACTCTATTTTGTCATTGAACAGATGAAAATGATTGATCTCTTCAAAGTCGTGATCTTCCGAAGCCATCCAAAAGACGGGAACATAATTGAAATCTTTCCGCTCGCGATTGAGCTCCTCTGCCAGTTTAATAACGTGCATAATTTTATAAATCACATAAAGCGGTCCGGAATATATATTGAGCTGATGTCCCGTAGTGACAGTAAAAGTATCAGTGTGCCCGATGGATTCAACGATACTGTGCACCTTTTCGTTTTTCATAAAAGGCTCCATTTGTTCTTTGACAACTCCTTTTAAAACCTCGCGCATTTCAGCTGAATAAGTTCTCTGCTTTTCCTCAGTTTGTGTCACAACAGCAGCTTTCGAAAAGGGACGATGAATAAAGGCTTTAAATTGATCTTGATCGTACACCAATGCATTGGCAATTGCACTAAAATGTTCACTCTCGTTTCTATTTATTGTAATTTTCTTCATGCATCAGATTTGACGGATTCCTGAAAGGACAAAGTTACAAGGCTTTTGTTCAAAGCGAAGGTAAAACCAATAAAAAATGCGGCGGTTGAGGAACAAATCGAACAAAATTCATTTTCCTTGAATATAAGCTTTTAAAAGCACTGTGTTTTCATTAAATTCGCGAAAAATTTGAATTATGAAAGCAATTATAAAGACCAATAGAGGGGATATGGAAGCTGTTTTTTACGAAAAAGACGCCCCGAATACGGTGGATAATTTTGTGAAGTTGGCGAAAGATGGTTTTTATGACGGTTTGACATGGCATCGCGTACTGCCTGACTTCGTTATTCAGGGAGGTTGTCCGAAAGGAAATGGAACGGGCGGCCCCGGCTATACAATTGATTGCGAATTAGATGGCGACAACCAATATCACGACCGCGGAGTGCTGTCTATGGCTCATGCCGGAAGAAACACGGGCGGATCCCAGTTTTTTGTCTGTCACGGCAGAAATAATACAGCCCATCTCGATGGCAATCATACCTGCTTCGGCAAAGTGGTTGAAGGCATTGATGTCGTCGATAAAATACGCGTTGGCGATGCCATCGAAAAGATTGAAATTATCGAAGAGAAATAACGGTTGTTTGAACGCACCCCGCCGTGCGTTCAAACGTTCTCGTTTCCTCAAAAAAACACTAA
The DNA here is from genome assembly GCA_051745635.1 of Bacteroidota bacterium. Taxonomy (GTDB): domain Bacteria; phylum Bacteroidota; class Bacteroidia; order Flavobacteriales_D; family Crocinitomicaceae; genus Brumimicrobium. The sequence goes on along the minus strand of JBNJEH010000003.1, from coordinate 72,958 downwards.
CTTTCTGATTGACTTTTCCTTCTGAATCTATTTATCAACCTCATGTTGATAACTTTTGTCACCTTCTATACCTTTTATTTATTCTGCTTTTGAGCTCATCATCACGGTGGAAATACTAATAAATTTCGCAAACGATAAAATTTGTTAATTATTTTTAGTTATGTTTGAGTCATAAATCTTAAAAAAGTTAAACTATGAGTGAAGAAGAAAACAAAGGAACAGCAAATGCAGGAGCTCAAGGAGGAGCGCCACAAAGTAATGGATTGGCAACGGCATCCTTAGTATTGGGAATTATCTCCATTGTATTGTGTTGGATTTGGGTTGTAGGTGTTATTGCTGGTATTCTTGCAATTATCCTTGCTATTGTTGCAAAAAACAAAATCAAATCTACACCGAACATGGGTGGTAAAGGTGCTGCTAATGGAGGTTTGATTACAGGTATTATCGGTACGATTATCGCACTGGTTATCGTTATTGCGGCATTAATGTTCGTAGATGCGGCTGCAGGAGCACTGGAAGAAGGTTTCAACAGCCAAGAGTTTAAAGATGCAATGGAAAAAGGCTTAGAAGATGCCAATAATAACAACAAATAAGTTATTCACTTATAAATTGATATCATGGAAAATGAAAATTTAGACAGCAATCCACAGGAACAAAAGGGAAGACCACAATTTCTTACGGTACTATGTATCCTCACTTTTATTGGGTCAGGTCTGGGCGTACTCGGTGGACTACTCAGTTTCGCTGGCGTTTCAGCACTCTCGACATTCTCGTCGGCGGCTGGTTCATCCATTATTTGGTCGATCCTCGGTTTAGTTTCGGCAATTTTGTGCCTGCTCGGTGCTATTCAAATGTGGAACCTCAAAAAATCGGGTTTCATGCTTTATGTAGCCGGTTCTGCAGTATCGATCATCGTGTCGATTATAAGTACCGTGATGATGACCTCACAGACGAGCAAGGTTTCTGACGCGATCAGAAATTCTGGTGGTCAAATGAACGGTAATCAAGAGCAGGTAGCAGACGCTTTTGCTGGTGCTGCCAGTGGATTTGTATGGGCAGGTACTATATTTGGTATCCTCATCACTGTTGCATTTGTGATTATGTATAACGCGAATCGCAAACATCTGATCCACTAAAATTGCAATAACATTTCAACCCGAAAGAGCTGATTCTATTTTTCAGCTCTTTCTTTTTAGGTGGGTGCTATTAATTGCATTTTATAAAATTTCAAGCACCCCCATTTATTTAAATAAAACATTATGGAAAATTTAGACGATAACGCAGAACAACAAGATCGCGGATTATCAAACCAATCAAAAACGAATCTTCACGAGGCTTCAGGTTGGGCAAAAACGATCGCTATTTTGGGCTTTATCGGTTCAGGCTTTATGGTGATTGCAGCTATTGGCATGTTATTTATGCTCCCTGTTATTGGAATTGTCTATATCATCATGGCCGGTATTTACATCTACGTCAGTTTGCTTCTCTTTAAACAGGCTCAGGCGGCGAGTAGAAATCAATTCAATATGGAAGAGTTTACTGAAAACTACCTGAAATTCTGGAAGGTAACGGTCATTCTTACCATCATCGGGTTTGTTCTTGGAATTATAGGTGGCGTAGTTGGCGGTATAGCCGGCTCAAATATGCCCTTCTAGGCGTACAACTAAAATTAAACTATTACAAGGGCTGCGGCCCTTTTTTTTATTTGCTAACCTACCCTAAAGATTCTACACCTGAATCATCTTTACGGTTTAACTAACTTCGACTTGGGCCAAGCACATCGCTTTGAGTTCCTTTTAGTCGGTTCCAGGATAGGTCGTAATTTTAATTTAAAACATTCTCGCAAATTGGATGCTTAGATTTATAAAAGATGTTAGACCCGGAGAGGTTAGATATTCTTTATATCAGTTATCTAACATCTATTGTCTAATTGTCTAACATCTGTATGCTTTAATAAGTATTCATTATTTTTTTATCCGCCAATACCTGAGCATTTATTGTGCATGTTCCAGGGAATCGGTCATGTAAAGTAAGTGTGCCACGTTCAATTTGATCAAAAGAAGAGAAGAAGCACTCGAAGATGGGACTATTTTCCTCCTTCCTGGTAGTTCTCTGCCGAAAATCCAAGCCCTATAAATGTCATTCGTGAATCCGTAGCGTTCATTCGTGAATTTATAGCGTCGTTTCATCATTTTACCTTTTTTATTGGCGGAATACAACAGTACATTTGAATCATGATAAAGCGTATTGCACATACCGGACTTTTAATTACTCTTTTTTGGTTGAATACGGGATGTACGAACGACGAAAATATTAAAGCAAACGAGATTGCAGTGAACGATATTCAAGATATACCAGAACCTAGGTCTAAAATGGACCAAGATAAGTCCAACGAGGTGCTTGCCCCTCAAACTTGTTACTACGGTTGCAAGGCAAGCAAATAGTTTTTTGTAGTATAGTTTAGCGCTGAAAAGTCAATACCACCCGGTATTGGCTTTTCTTTTTATCCACCAACCCTGATGACCTGAGGATTTGCATATTTACCGGATCAAGACCAAAAGTTGGGGACTGTGCATAAATTTCGGTCAATCATCGAAGTAATTTTTCTTTTTGACCTTCTTTACTTTTTTTCATTGCCAAAAAAAGTAAAACAAAAAAGTCTAGCGCTTGGAAAATCTGCTCTATTTCGGTGCTCTCGATACTCTGCTTCATTACATTACGCAGCACTCGATCACCTTACCATTATGCAAGGCGATCGAGTGATGCTGATCGAAGTGAAACGAAGCATCAGTATCGTATCGAGATCGCGAAGTTTTCAGGTAGTGGGTACCCCGAACTGATTTTCCTATGCGCAACCTCCCGGTCTATTAAATTTTATGCTTAAGATAACTATATTGCCTACCTAAATCATTTGTTCTTAGACTCTCATTTTCCGTTGCTATTCCCGATGGCTCTACTCATCAGGAGGTGCGAAATAAAACAATCTTGTACGAACTGAAAAGTATACTGCTTAATTCGATGATCTAAATCGGTAATTCTTTTCAAAAAAGTTTTAACTCTTTACGCTCTCCCCAACTTTTGAGACTATTCCGATTTACCAACCATCAAATTGTGGCATAAGCCAATAAAGATTGGTTCTATCACGTATTTAATTGGTAGTATAAAACGGATAATTATATTTTAGGGAAGGGCAATTATGAAAGGCACCTATCTATCGCCACAAGATTATGAAGAAATACTTTTTGGCGCGTGTTTTTGTGGTTCCTGAGCTTTCAAATTTAATTATTTGAAAAATGTCGAAGGACAAAAACCGTGACAAAAAGCCACTCAAGGGATATTTTGAATGCTTTTACGCTGTCCTTACCCACTAAATTCGTGGTAGAACCTAAAGATTTTCCCGTCAGCTCAAGAATAGAAAAAGTGGTGTGCGCTCTTTCAAACCGCGCAGCCGTTGGATTGCCGTTTATTTTTATAGTGTCAAATCTATTCGTCAGAAGCCTGTTCGGAACCGTAGTAGCGTTCGAGTACTTCGAACAACTCGGGATGCTTTAGGCTGAGAAGCTTTGGACATTCTTTGTAGTAAGAAGTGATGACTGCAAAAAACTCGACTTTATTCGTGGCTCCATAATCCGGCACGGTGGAATCATCGTTGTCGATAGCTTTCATCTCTTCATCCATCAGTTTTGTCCAGATTTTTCGGTCATTTTCGCCCATTTCAGGAGGAACACCGTCCAGCGAGCCATCTGATTTGTCCAGCAAGTGTGCAAATTCATGTACACCCACATTTTTCTTGTCATTATCAATGGCAAATCCTTTTTTCAATTCGGGGAGAGACAGAATCATCGTGCGATCCATAATACCGCCGTGGTAAACTTTTCCGCCGATCATGCCGCGTTTATTGAGCTGATTGTCCTCATCAAAATTGGAAGGATAAACAATAACCTCCTGCAAGTCAGCATAGTTCCAATATGGTAACCCCCAAAATGCAATGACGGCACTGCTGGCAACATACAAACAGGTCGATTTCTCCGGTTGGTCCTTCCCTACTTCAGTGATTGTTACATCAGCCAGAAAAATACCCAGTCGATCGCGAAACGTCTTTTGATCGTCTTTTTTTAATTTCCGATAAAAAGAAATTTTTTCATTGAGCCAGAATTTATCGTTGGTATCAATTTGAATGCGTTCGTTGCGCGGCGCCTTCTTGCGCGTATTAATGCGCCAAACCCAGAGAGCGGCAACAATACCAATCACGACCATGACTCCCAGTATTTTCGCAATGTTAAAACCTTTGTAGTGAAGTATGACGGGAATCGCCGAAAGCAATACCAGGAACAGTAAGATCCAGGGACCAAACGCGTTTAATTTTTTCATGTGAGCACCTTTAATTATTGATTATAGAACATAAAAAAAGTCCCTATCGTTTTAAAAAGGGACTTTTCAATTCTTTCGTGCGTGGCTTATTTCTTGAGTTTTTTCTTCTTCTCTTTTTTGTCCACCCACTTATCATTTTTTAATTCTCCCAGAATACTCACATCTTTAATGCGACTGTAATCTTCTACAGCCATCATCATCTCTTCGCGCGTATCCCGACGAATTTTAATTCCTGTTGATTTCGAACCTTCATTTCGAACTTCTATATAAAAACCATCTTTTAGTTTCGCTGGTTTTGTTGGCGGTCTTCCCATAATTTCTTTTCTTTTTAATTAAACAAATCACTGAACGATCCAGTTTTCGCCAATATAGTGAATTTAAAACTGACCTCCTAATTCAGCACGACATTTTAAGCTTTTTTAAATGAAACAATCGTCTTCTATAATAGTTCGCTCATGAAATCTACTATAAACCCAGTTGATTCCGCATTTTGGCATCTTCAGGACTGTTAAAATTCCAGTAGTCTTTTTTTACGCTGGATTTTAAACGATAGGTCGAAGTTCTTATCTGACCATCAAAAACGGTCGGGTAAGATTCCGTCCAGGAGCGAATTTGATTGTTCTTCTGGGGATCTAATTCCAGGCGAACACTCCGTTTCAGTTCGGGAATTTCATAATTGTAATAAACGACGCTGTCTGTGCGATCAATAGCGCCGTGTGCCGAATACGACTGAAACGTCCGATGCGCCGTTCGCAGGTAACTCATCGATGGAATCATCTGAAAGTCACCTGTTGGCAGTAATGTGTCATTGATCCGGCAGATATTCATGATATTGTCTTCCGCTATGGCGTATTCTACCTTCTTTTTCCGATCGCCTTCATTTTCGAAGTAGGAAAAATGTCGATAACGAAAACCAGCGTCGTTGTTGATTTGTGCGAAAACCTGTCCACACCAGTCCTGACTGCTGAAAGTGACCTTCATCGGGTAAGCGGGATCATATTTTTCAGTTGGTGTAAAAACTGAAGTGTACATCGAATAGTCGTAAATTCCCGTTGTAAAACGATCAATTCGATTCAATTTTAAGACGTTGACGGTGTTCTTGCCCGCTGGATCATCGGCTTTTACCTGTTGCTCCTTCCACAAAAAAGCTTCGGAAACGAAAATAAGGACGGCTTCTCCAGGGTGCAGTCCATCGTAGCGCGCTCTTTCAAGTGTGTACGTAGCGATTTCCGCCTCGCCGGCAAAAGTACTTACATCGTATTCCGTTTCGGAGGCATGACCAGGTGTGAAAATTGTATCTTCCTGATCCTTTGTAGCTGATTTAACTTCTCTGGATTGTTGAGCATCGCCGGATTTTGACGGTTGAGCCGCATCAGAACAAGCACAAACTCCTATCAAAAACAATAAAACACTAACAATCAAAAGTTTATTTGACCTGAAATTAAACATAAACTGACTTTTATCATAATAAAAATTGACTTGTATCGTATTACAGATCATAGCAACTTGTGACTTTTGTGAATATATACAATTATTTTTTAATAAAATCTGAATAATGGAAAAGACTATTCACATCGACGACGATTTTATGACACTTCAGGAAATTAAAGATCAATTTTCTGCTCGTTTCCCCCACTTGAAAATTGAATTTTTCGAGCGCGCTCATCGCAGTGGTGAAGGCAGCACCGAAAAGCATAAAATCGATCCGGCATTTCGACTGCGCGACATTCGAAAAGAAGGAATCATAGACACTATCTCTGTTCATGGCAATTTGAAAACGCGAACACTCGAATCACAGTTTGCCGAGTTATACGGTGCTCACGTTCAGGTATACAAAAAACAGGGAGACACCTGGATTCAAACAACTGCTACGGATGACTGGACATTGGCAGAGCAAGAGAAGTCTGCACGAGCGAGTTCTCAATAGGTAGATCTTTTTAACCCGCATTATTAACTTCGTTGAGCTCGCATGCATTCGGTGAACTCAGCAGACAAGCTCGGTTCATGAATTAAATTTTGAAGCTATTTTAGGCGCAAGCCTCAAAGGAATATATGCATATTTCACGGGGTTTGTAATACCAATTTAGTTTTGTGATGTCGCATTTAAAAAACCTCTGGGTATTATGCCGAAGCTGATTTAAAGGAGCCTTAAGGCGACATTTATAATCGCATTCGGTATAACGACAAATAGGTCAAAATTTAATCAAAATCTGACAAAATTTCAATCCCCAAAACTGGGTATGGTTAAAACAGTAGATATCATATGAAACCAATTGATATTTAGCGTTCTAAAAACATGTATTATAAGGATTGGTGAATAATGTGGGTTAAATTCACAGCGTCAAGACTTCAGGTCGCAGATGAAATAAGCAATAAGATTTACATTTTTTGACTGAAAGTGTTTTTGTTTGAGCAATCAAAAAGGTAAGTAAAAACGCCGCAGACAGATCATTTTCCGTTTAAAGTCGTAGCTTTTTCATGGGGAAAAACTGAAATTTATTCCTATCTTTGACCGAAAGCAATAAATTGGTTTATGAGTGATTTTTACAGTGATTTTAGCCCGGTCAGCCGAGAAGATTGGCTCAAAAAGGTAGAAAAAGACTTAAAGGGAAAATCACCCGGCGATGTGTTGGAGAGCACCCACCCGATTGAGGAAATCGCATTTTCTTCCTACGGTATGGCCAGTACCGATGCCAAACATACACAGCCAGACATTCCTCCTTTTGTTCGCGGTAAAAAACACTCCTCCAACAATTGGATCAACAATTTAGTGAGCGCTGAAAGCAATGCTAAAACGGCTAACAAAAACATGCTCCACTATCTGATGAACGGTGCCGATGGACTCAGAATCGATCTCGGCAAGTTCTCCAGTAACGAATGTGATCAACTCATTAAGGGCATTGGTTTTGAATACATCAGTACTGAATTTATTTGTCGGACAAAAGAGCAGGCAGACTGGCTACTCAAAACATTTGATTCAACGAGCGCTGCTATTCGTGTCGACAACCGTCAAGCCATCGGACTGGATCAGGATTTTATTCAATTCGAACGGAATCACCTGGTTGATGCCGGTGAAGTCCAGAAAGCGGGCGGAAATATCGTGCAGGAACTCGCCTATGCGCTTCACACTGGACACGATGTGCTCTACCAACTTATTCACAACAATATTTCCGTCGATAAAGCGGCTCAATCGATTTATTTCAGGTTGGGCATCGGATCAAATTATTTTTTCGAAACAGCAAAATTCAGAGCTTTCAGAACGCTGTGGTTTACTATTGTCGATGCCTACAATCCAAAAAATGAAGGTTCTGCAAAGGCATTCGTAGAAGCCGAAACGGGCTTTATCAACAAATCGTTGAATGATCCCCACACGAATCTACTTCGCCAGACGACCGAGGCGCTTTCTGCCGTCATAGGAGGCGTTGATGTGCTTACTGTGCTGCCGTATAACTGGTATGCAGCAGATCGCGATCTGACAAATACGCAACGACTGGCATTGAATATTGGCTCATTGCTCAGGGACGAATCTTACCTCGATAAAGTAATCGACCCGGGAGGTGGTGCTTACGCCGTTGAGGCCTTGACGAAAGCTATTGAAGACGAGGCGTGGGAATTGTTTAAAACGCTCGAAAAAGATGGTAAATCAGCACTTCAACCACGCATTGATAAGACGAAAGGAAATCGCATAGATATTACTCAAAAAAAGGAAGTTACATTGGTCGGAATTAACAATTACTTCAACCCAAATCCCGCTGACATTCGTTGGGGAACGCTTCCCGAAACGCAATGGGGTCCGATGTGTATTTTAGAACAAATGATGGATAACAATTAATGATGAAAAAAATTGATTTTAGTACATACAAGCCTGCATCAAAATTAGAGCGCGAACAACATTCAGCGCAATCGACGCTTGCCACGGCTGAAAAAATTGATTTACAATCGTTTTATACTTTCGATTCAATAAAAGATTTAAAACAACGCCACTTTGCTTCCGGTATTCCTCCCTATTTGAGAGGACCGTATTCGACCATGTACAGGGCGCGCCCCTGGACCATTCGCCAGTATGCTGGTTTTTCTACTGCTGAAGAATCAAATGCCTTTTACAAACGCAATCTGGCAGCGGGTCAAAAGGGTTTATCCGTCGCATTTGATCTCGCCACACACCGCGGATATGATTCAGATCATGAGCGCGTTGTCGGAGATGTTGGAAAAGCAGGCGTTGCCATCGATTCTATCCTCGATATGAAAGTTTTATTCGACGATATACCGCTGGACAAAATGTCTGTTTCCATGACGATGAACGGAGCAGTCATTCCCATAATGGCTTTTTACATCGTTGCAGCTGAAGAACAGGGCGTCGATAAAAAAGATTTGTCTGGTACTATTCAGAACGATATTTTAAAGGAATTTATGGTGCGAAATACCTACATCTACCCGCCCCTTCCTTCAATGAAGATTATCTCCGATATTTTTGAATATACCTCTCAACACATGCCGCGGTTTAATTCGATATCAATTTCGGGGTATCACATGCAGGAAGCCGGAGCTACAGCTGCAATAGAACTCGCCTATACCCTTTCCGACGGTTTGGAATACATCAGAGCCGGGAAGAAAGCCGGACTGAACATCGATGATTTCGCACCGCGGCTCAGTTTTTTCTGGGGCATTGGAATGAATCAGTTTATGGAGATTGCTAAAATGCGTGCGGGTCGACTATTGTGGTCGAAGATTGTGAGACGGTTCAATCCCGAAAACCCTAAATCGCTGGCACTTCGAACGCATTGCCAAACTTCCGGGTGGAGTTTGACAGAACAAGACCCTTTTAATAATGTAGCCCGCACCTGTATCGAGGGGATGGGAGCTGTTTTTGGTGGAACCCAATCGCTTCATACGAATGCACTGGACGAGGCCATAGCGCTACCGACTGATTTTTCAGCGCGCATTGCCCGCAATACACAGATATTTCTGCAGAAAGAAACGGGGATTACTGATTTCATTGATCCCTGGGGCGGAAGTTATTACGTTGAAAAGCTCACCGATGAGCTCGTGGAAAAAGCCTGGGAACTCATGGAAGAGGTGGAAGAGCTCGGAGGAATGGCCAAAGCTATTGAAACAGGCGTTCCTAAAATGCGCATTGAGGAGGCAGCAGCACGAAAGCAGGCGCGACTCGACGCAGGAAAAGATGTATTAGTAGGTGTAAATCGATATCAGCGCGAGCAAGAAGATCCCATGGAAATTATGGAGGTCGACAACACGCGGGTGCGCGAAAAGCAATTGGAGCGCTTAGATCAATTGCGGAGTGAACGCGACGAAACCAAAGTAAAGGCGTCACTGAATGCTCTTGAAGAGGTAGCCAAATCCGGTGACGGAAATCTTCTCGAATATGCAGTAGAATGTGCCCGACACCGCGCTTCGCTGGGCGAAATTTCTGCTGCGATGGAAAAAAGTTTTGGACGTTACCAGGCTACAATTCGGTCAATTAGCGGTGTTTATTCCAGTGAATCTATGAAAGATAAAGATTTTGAAACGGCCCAGGCAAAGGCTGAAAAATTTGCCAAAGTTGAAGGACGACGACCGCGCATTATGGTGGCAAAAATGGGACAGGATGGACACGACCGCGGAGCGAAGGTTATTGCGACTTCCTTTGCCGACATTGGTTTTGATGTAGATATCGGTCCGCTGTTTCAAACCCCACAAGAAGCAGCTAAACAAGCCGTAGAAAACGATGTTCACGTCATTGGTGTTTCTTCGCTCGCCGCTGGTCACAAAACGCTCGTTCCACAAGTAATTGAAGCACTTGAGTCGATGGGACGCGGAGACATCATGGTCGTCGCAGGTGGCGTTATACCCCAGCAGGATTACGATTTTCTTTACAAAGCTGGTGTTTTTGGAGTTTTTGGTCCCGGTACTAAAATTTCAAAAGCAGCCATCAATATTCTCGATTTACTCATTGAAAGCGCTCAATAAATGAAGAGCTACGATGACAACTTAAAAAAAACGGCTTACGGTTTAATCATCGTCACCATTATAGTTCTTGCACTCACGTTCCTCAGTAACATCATTATGCCGATTCTATTTTCGGGATTAGCATCAATTATCTTTTTGCCCATCGTAAAATTCTGGAGACGTCGCGGTTTAAATAATGGACTTTCGGTTTTGTTTACCGTCTTGCTGATCACTTTAGTCATTCTGGGCGGACTACTCGTGATTATCATACAATCGCAGGAGATCGTCGAAGAAATGCCCCAGCTCATTCAGGCAAACAAAGACTTCCTCAATGTAAAAAGCTTTGACATCTCCTCTGAGGCTATCGCAGATTATATCAATGAACATTCGGAGACTATTCAGGAAAACCTTCAATCCCTGAAAGGCGGGATCGTCACCTTTCTCGAGGGCGGTTTTAATGGATTAAAAAACACGTTCATTTTTTTAATCACTTGTCCGATTTATATTTTTTTCATGCTGCTTTACAGAGATAACGTGTATCGCTTTGTACTAGCGTTTCACGGTAAGAAAAATGAACGCAACGACAGTAAAGCCATTATCAACGAAGTTAAGAATCAGTTGTACCATTACCTCAAAGGATTGGTGCTCGTCATGCTTGTCGTGGGAACGCTGACCGGCCTCGGGCTCTTCTTTCTGGGAATTGAATATGCATTATTTCTGGGGATTTTAACTGCACTCCTCACTCCTATTCCCTATATTGGTGTTGTGGTGAGTGCAACTATACCGGTTATTTTAGCACTGCTGACCAAAGATTCGATCTGGTACCCCGTCGGTGTGCTCGGAATATTTGTGATCGTCCAATTCGCTGAGGGAAATTTTATCACACCCCGAATAATGGGAAACAGTGTCAATATTAATCCGCTCATAATTTTATTGAGCATTGTCGTATTGGGAAGTATATCCGGATTGATCGGCTTAATTCTTACAGTGCCAATTCTGGCCGTCATTAAAGTGATTGTCGATCATTATCCACAACTCAAACACTGGAGTTATCTGCTGGAAGATAAAAAATCGTACTGATGAATCAACAGGTGAAACAAATTCCTTATTTTTACCCGAAGCTCAAATTCAACTGTTAATATTTCGTTAAACAGTTAATTAGGCATAGTTCTTGAACTTTGAATTGAAAAAAAACAGAAAGAAGATGAAAATTTTAACGCTCGTAATTACACTCGTCATTACCGCAACCACCTTCGCACAAGATGAATACCAGGATTTACTGTTTCTAAAAGCAGATGCAGACTGGGAGAAATTGATCAAAAAATCGGAGCGCTACACGATGCGCGGACGCACAGAAGATGACGTGCTCCCCTATTACTATCTGGCTTATGGACTATACAAAATTTCATTCATCGGCGACCGGGATGAAAAGTATGACAATGCATATAAAGATGCATTAACAGCCATTGGTAAACTACTCAAAAAGGATGAAAATGGAGAAGTTCAGGAAAAATATGCCGAATTCTTCGTAGAGGTCAAGATGTCCCTGCTCGAGTTAATTCAGAATGAATTTGGCAATGAAGAATACCGCAGAGCATTTGGCTGGGTCATGCGACTCTATAAATTTGGTAGGGATTACACACCTGCAAAATACCTGGAAGCGGTTTGTCGCTATCGAAACATGGATAAAGCTACCGCCCGGATGAAATGGAAACAAGGGAAGGAGCTCATGGAAGAAACGGATCCGTCGCAATGGGATAATGCAGACCGGGAATTGATGATGCTCGGTTTATACGAATCTGCAAAAGTGCTCAAAGAATCGCGACAAGACAAACGTGCAAAAGAAATGATGAACATGGGAGCACCCTATTTTGAAGAAAATGAGCAATGGCAGGATTATTACGATCGCATAGTCAATAGTTAAACGACAGAAACAATTGTAAACGAAGAGTCTCTGATTTTGAGGCTCTTTTTTTTTGACCTGACAAAACAATAAGCGCTCTGCATTGTTATGTAGACGACAAACAAAAATTATAAAAACATGAACAAGGAAGAATTAAAAGCAAAAGCAAATCAGAAGATTGACGAAGTTTCAGCAAAAATTAACGAAGTGAAAGCCAAAAAAGCAGCCGTTGAAGGTGAAGCTCAACAAAAATACGAAGAAAGTCTGCAGGAACTCAATGACAGAAAATCGGAAATGGAAAATACGGTCGAACAGATTAAAAATGCAGCCGAAGATCAATTGAACGAGGCGAAAAAAGATTTTGACAAAGCAGCGAATGCCGTAGAGGCAGGTTTTAAAAAAATCGCTGATATCGTTTAAGGCATTATTTCTTTTTAGGTTGACGATTAAAAATAGAACATCAGCAGTCTGACTGCTGGTGTTTTTTGTTTCAGACCAGGCAGCTACGCTGGTATCAATAACTTTTTTACACAAAACTTCCAGATTGACCCAACTTATCAACGAATCAATACGTTATATGTGTAGATTACGATATTTTTGTAAATTTATAAAAAACTATGTTATGAAAAATCTATATTTACTTCTTGCTGCTGCATTGATGATTGTCAGCCAAAGTTTATTCGCTCAGGGCCCACAAACTGAAATTTGTATCGCCACAGTGAATGAAGCTTCTTCTCACAATATTATCGTATGGGATCGCGACGATCAGGTATCTGCTGACCCTATCGACAGTATTAGAATTTATCGAGACGATGGACAAAATACTTACAATCTAATCGCTACAGTAGATTATGACAATTTAAGTGAATTTCAAGATCTTTCCGCCAACCCCAATGCGCAATCGTATTCATATAAAATACAAGGTGTTGATGTCAACGGTGTTGCCGGGCCGCTCAGTGCGCGCGCATCCACTATTCACTTGACCCTGGAGGAAGTAAATGGTGAATTAGGACTTTACTGGACAGATTATGAAGGGTCAACGCCATTCAATTATTACAGATGCTGGGAAATTTTTGATCTCTCAACCAATGATAAAGACCTCATTAACAGCACACAGGGCATGAATACGACGGATTGGCTTTATACGAATGCCGATACGAGTCTTTCCTATGAAATTATGGTGGATATGGATGAACTGAGTACGCCTTGCCAATCAACGAAGGAAGACTATAATACACCGCGATCGAATCGCTCCATATTCAATCCGGGAGGTGGAACGAGTTCAGTAGATGAAAATAGTATTCAAAATATTAAGTTGTACCCCAACCCTTCTAATGGCAATACAACGCTCACCCTCAGTTCAACTGTGTGGAAAAATATTGACGTCAAAATCGTAGATATTTCTGGTAAGACCGTAGCAAAGGTAGAACCCATGAAAGTTTTAGGTCAGTCCAATATTGACCTTCCGACGCAAGGTTTGGAGCAAGGAATTTACAACGTGGTGATCAACAACGGAATCAAACACGTCGAACGACTGGTTATCAATTGATATTAAATATTTATGCTGAAGTATCTCATGTGCCTACTTTTTGTAGGCACTTCTTTTATGGGTTGGTCGCAGTTCTCCAGGCTGGAACAATTCGGAACGCCCAGCATTACCAACTACTCCCCCAGGGATTATCTCGCTAATCCTGTGATATTTGATATTTTTCAGGGAGCCAATGGACTACTTTATTTTGCCAACCAGAGAGGTCTCATTGAATACGACGGCGTGACATGGAGATTGATTGATACACCTAAAAACAGCCAAATTCGTACGATTGCTCCTTTCAACGAAAACGATTTTTTAGTAGGTACTGAATCGGGGCTTGGTTTGATTCAGTTTGATGAATTTGGGAACGGTCAGTACATCGATACTTCAGCGATACTGCCTAAAAACAACGAACCCATCCTCAATATTTTTAAAAAAGATTCGATTTTTTATGTCAGGACTTTTTCGCAGTTTTTTCTGTTATCCAAAAAACTAAAGGTACTCGCTGCACATGCGGCAAATCTCGATTCTACAGGTTCTGCAAAGATTCAGGGTGCATCGAGCACAAAACAAACCGTCTATTTTCAAGATACGCGCACAGGGCTTTATCGAGTCGCGAATGAACGGTTCTTTAAAATAAAAAATAGCGATATATTTAAGGATAAACATTTGCGCGCAGTTATTGACTTTAAAGGAGAACAACTTTTTGTCACTCAGCAATCCGGTTTTTATCGACAAGAGGAAAACGGCAGATTCGAACAAGTTAAACAATTAAAGAATTACACCATCAAAGAGGTGAATAAAGTCAACGAAGATTATTTTGCAATCGGGACTTTTTCAAGGGGCGTCGTGCTTGTCGATACTGCCTTCCAGGTCGTTTTTGAAATAAAAAATGACAACGGACTTATTGATAATGGGATACGTTCAATTTTTAAAGATCAATTTAATCAACTTTGGGTCGGAACAAATAATGGAATCTCAAAAATAGATATCGAGTCACCTGTGCTCAGTTATGGTGAAGATTTTGAAGGCTTTGTCATAGAATCTCTGCACACTTATCGCGATCACCTGGTCTTGAGTTCACACGGTGGCGCCTATATTGTTGATTCTACATTTCAAGTTTCCAGAATAGAAGGTATTGATACCGATTGTTTTGGGCTCGATGAAATCACATTCGATGACAAATCGTACCTTTTCATTTCCGAATTAAATCGACTTTCCTATCTGGATGACGATTTTTCACCTGTTCCCGTTGCTGAAGGAGGTCCGTATAGTGTAAGACAATCACCGCTCGACAGCAATCAACTGATCGTATTGCATTATAATGGCATTCAGCTGTTGCAATACACAAACGGTCAATTTATAAAAAAGCGCTACATCAAGGATTTTTCAGATGGAGAGCCCTATAATTTTATCGTCCAGCCGAACGGAGACATCTGGATCGGCACAAAACCCGATGACGGTATTTACAAAATTAACGTAGCAGCGTTAAACGATGGGAATCCTTCTTTTGAACACTATCACACGAGCGACGGTTTGCCCAAAGGACAGGTTTATATGTTCCAGCATGAAAATAAAATCTACGCAGGCACAGACGAAGGATTATTCAAGTTCGACGGAGAAAAATTTAGTTACAGTGATGATTTCAACATGTTCGGCGATAAGGAACCGAAAGTTGTGCATCGCATCAATCAGGATCACGATGGAAATATCTGGGCAGTCCTCATCGACGATCAAACGAACTTGTCAGATATTGGTTTTTCCGCGCTCAAAGATGGTGAATACGTCTGGAACTCCAATTATTTCGCTGATTACAAAGAATATATCATTCATTCGATGTTTCACGACTCGAACGGAACTTCCTGGTTTGGTGGATATGGAAAAGGATTACTCAGTTTTAACGCCAATAAAAAAACGGGGCTCAACGACTCTGTCAACGTTTATGTCCAAAAAATGGCTTACGGCGACTCCACGCTGTTTCACGGAACTGTTGCTCCACCTGAAAAAATTGAAATTGCGTTTCAAGATCAAAACCTCATTCGTTTTCAATTTGGAACCAACTTTTTTAAAAATGAAGGAGAAACTCAATTTGCCTATTACATCGAAGGGTTTGAGAACGAGTGGTCGGATTGGACAAAACGACACACCAAAGAGTACAACCTCAATGAAGGACAATATACCTTACATCTAAAAGCCCGCAACGTTTACGACCAAACCTCCAGAACGGTGGAATTTTCATTTACAATTTTACCGCCCTGGTACAGAACGACTGTGGCCTACATTATTTATTTTGCGTTGCTTGTTTTGATCATATATGGCATTGCACTGCTGAGTATTAAGCGCGTAAAAAATCAAAATATTCGACTGGAGAAGCTGGTTGCACAGCGAACAGAGGAAGTGACCGCACAGAAAAAGGAAGCTGAAAATCAACGCGATATTTCTGAAAATCAAAAAGTATTGCTGGAAGAAAAGAATAAAGAAATCGTCGACTCTATCAATTATTCCAAGCGGATTCAATCGGCGATTCTGCCTTCTCCCCGCATTTTGAACAATCTTTTCCTGGAAAACTTTGTGTTTTATGTTCCAAAAGATATCGTAGCCGGCGACTTTTACTGGCTACAAACTGATGGAAATCAGGATATAGCTGCAACCGAGAAAAAAGGACAACCCGCGGATATTCAAAACATTTATCTCGCTGCAGCGGATTGTACTGGTCATGGCGTTCCAGGTGCTATGGTAAGCGTTGTCTGCAATAACGCCTTAAACATGGTTTTGCGCGAGTACCGCATCAAAAAGCCCGCAGAGATACTGAACCAAACGCGCGATATGGTCATTGCGGAATTTGGTAAACAGGATAACGACATAAAGGACGGCATGGATATAGCGCTGTGCAAATTCAATTTTAATACGAAACAGAAGATTGCCGATACAAAGGAACCATTGCCGCTGGAGTTTGCGGGAGCTAATAATCCACTTTGGATCATTCGCGATTTAACACAGGTTGATCGGGATTTAGACACGAGTTCGGAATACAGAACATTTTCATTCGATGAATACCCATCACTGCGGTTGTACGAAATTAAAGGAGATAATCAACCCATTGGTAAATTTGCGACGCGGGAGCCTTTTACTAATCACAAATTGAACGTGCACCACAGTGATTCAATATACATGTTCAGCGACGGCTACCGCGACCAATTTGGTTATGCTCCGGGAGCGAAAAAGGCAAAAAAATTCAAACCTTCGCGCTTCAGAAAATTGCTTTTCTCGAATCACCACCTTCCCATGGAGGATCAAAAAATGGCCATTAAAAATGCTTTTTTCGATTGGAAAGGAGACCACGAACAGGTGGATGACGTCTGCGTTATAGGAGTCCGACTTTAGGAGGACGAACGAGAACAGTTGAGAGCAAGAGGATACAGCAAGAGTGAGGAGCAAGAGCAAGAGTAGTGAGCATACAGCAAGGGTAGTGAGCATACAGCAAGAGTAAAGAGCAAGAGGATAGATTAGAGAGCAAGAATTTTGATCGTGCAAACACCCTGTATGCTCAATCCTGTATGCTCAATCCTGTATCACCCTCTGTATGCTCAATACTCTTGCTCAATACTGTACCCCCCTGTATGCTCAATCCTGTATGCTCAATCCTGTATCACCCCCTGTATGCTCAATACTCCCTTGGTAATTGCCAACCATACCCGACCAACCAAAGTTACAATTCGTAATTTACACGGGGTTCTCCTCCCCTTTTTCAGATTAAAAATCGAAATTCTCGGCTTCACTTTAAAAAAAGTTGAACTCAGCTATCGCAGACTTTGGTATTGTTGTATCTTTGCCTCCCATAGTTACAAAAATATCTGAACATGTCCAATTCAACAAAATACATCTTTGTAACTGGTGGGGTTGCTTCCTCATTAGGGAAAGGAATTATATCGGCTTCTTTGGCGAAGTTATTACAGGCAAGAGGCTATTCGACAACCATTCAAAAACTCGATCCCTACATCAATATCGATCCCGGAACGTTAAATCCATACGAACATGGCGAATGCTACGTAACCGAAGATGGCGCAGAAACGGATTTGGACTTAGGACATTACGAACGTTTTCTCAACGTCAGGACATCGCAGGCTAATAACTTGACCACTGGACGAATTTATCAATCTGTAATCAATAAAGAACGCCAGGGTGAATATTTGGGAAAAACAGTTCAAGTAATTCCACACATCACGAATGAAATCAAAGAAAATATACAAAAACTCGGGAAATCCGAAGAATACGATATCATCATCACCGAAATTGGTGGTACCGTAGGGGATATAGAGTCATTGCCTTATGTCGAGGCATTGCGTCAAATGCGTTGGGAATTTGAAGATGATTGCATTGTCATTCACCTCACGTTAGTTCCCTATTTGTCCGCGGCAGGTGAACTCAAGACCAAACCGACACAGCACGCGGTGAAACAACTTCTCGAATTGGGAGTTCAACCCGACGTACTCTGCT
Source organism: Bacteroidota bacterium (assembly GCA_051745635.1). Taxonomy (GTDB): domain Bacteria; phylum Bacteroidota; class Bacteroidia; order Flavobacteriales_D; family Crocinitomicaceae; genus Brumimicrobium. Next base: position 54,710 of record JBNJEH010000003.1, on the reverse strand, counting down.
GCCGAACGGAGCACGATCTCGAACTGTCGCTCCGCAATAAAATTGCCAAATTCTGCAATGTTATGCCAGAAGCGGTGATTGAATCCCGCGATGCCGAATCGATTTATGAAGTGCCGTTACTCATGCAATCAGAAGAGTTGGATGAAGTAGTACTGAAAAAATTGTCTTTATCCCGCAAATCGACACCCGATTTGAATTCGTGGAATTCATTTCTCCATAATCTTAAGAACCCAACCACAGAAGTAACGATTGGATTAATTGGCAAATATGTCGAACTCAAAGATGCCTACAAATCCATCAATGAAGCGTTCATTCACGGCGGTACGGCAAACCTTTGCAAGGTGAACCTCAAGTGGATTCATTCTGAAAAAATCACCAAACAAAATGTCGAAGAACAACTTTCAGGTCTCGACGGTGTTCTCGTAGCTCCTGGTTTTGGTTCGCGCGGCATTACCGGAAAGATTAGTGCAGTGCGCTACGTGCGCGAAAACAACATTCCCTTTTTAGGCATCTGTTTGGGGATGCAATGTGCAGTCATTGAATTTGCCCGACACGTATTGGGCTGGGATGATGCGCACACGGTAGAAATTTCTCCGGAGAGTAAGCGCCCCGTTATCAGTATCATGGAAGAACAAAAAGATATTTCAGCGCTGGGAGGAACCATGCGCCTCGGAGCATATAAATGCGAACTCAAATCCGATTCAAAAATTTATGATGCTTACAATACAGAATTAATTAAAGAACGGCACCGCCACCGATTTGAATTGAACAACGCCTACCTGGACGATTTTGAAAAAGCAGGACTCATGGCCACAGGAGTTAACCCTGAAACCGGATTGGTGGAAGTCGTGGAAATTCAAGACCATCCCTGGTTCGTCGGCGTTCAATTCCACCCTGAATATAAAAGTACTGTTGCTCAACCCCACCCTCTCTTTACCGCGTTCGTAAAAGCAATTATAGATCACAAAAAATAAAGGAAGAACAGAAAAATGGATAGAAATACAATTATAGGTCTCGGTATCATTGGCGTTATTTTAGCGATGTTTACTTATTTCAATCAGCCGACAGAAGCTGAAAAAGCAGCGCAGAAAGCTAAAATGGAACAACAAGAAGCGCAGGAAGAAAACAAAAGCGCTTCCGATAGTGCGTCTGAGCAGGCGAATAGCAAAGAGGAAATTGCGGAGGGTGATACGACAAACACCGCTGACACGACTAAAAACGCGAGTAGTCTACCAACCATTGAGGGATATACAATTGTCCGCGACGAAGCGAATAACATTGTGAAAGATGACCGTTCGCGCATGATCTACGTAGACGAAGAAACGCGTCAGGACACGGTATTTGCACCGGAACCTACTGCTGTCGAAACAGCCGATAAACAGCAAAAAGCGAATTTCGAACCACGCGAGCTGGAGCTGGAAAATGAAAATTTAAAGGTCATTTTGACTAATAAAGGAGGAGGAGTTAAATCCGTTTTTCTCAAAAAGCACCAGACTTACGATAATTACGAACCGGACAATAAGAACGAAAAGATTGAGCCGCTGCAATTGTTTGACGCTAAACAGGCGACGAATCAACTCGTTTTTAAACGGGATGGCGAAACCATAGAAACGGGTCATCTCCCTTTTGAAATCAAAGAAGAGTCAGAGAACGAAATTATCCTTTCTGCGGCGATTCAAAATGACGAACGCATCGAGTTCCACTACTCTATCGCTCCGGAGGCCTATCATATTAACTACGAAATCTATGTTAAGAATTTGCAGGGAAAAGTAATGCCTGAGAATGTCAAATTGAACTGGAACGCAGAAATGTTTAAGACGGAGCGCCTGCTCTCCGAGCAGCGAAGAACATCGACTGTCTTCTTTAAGGAGAAAAATGGTTCATACGACTATTTATCAGAATACTCGGACGACCAATTTGCGGCAGAAACAGATGTCGATTGGGTAGCGTTCAAACAGAGTTATTTCTCGAGTATTCTCATGCCGGAAAAATCATTTAATAAATCGGGAACCAACTTTAAAATTGAAACTTACCAGGAAGGCTCTGAAAAAGATTCAACGCACATTAAGAAGTACACATCCAGTATGAACCTGAATCTAAATGATACACGAGATGGTCGTGCGCAAATGACCTGGTATTTTGGACCCAACGATTACGATCTGCTCACGGCATACGGCAATGGTTCGGAGGACATTATTAATCTCGGTTGGGGATTGTTCAGATGGATCAACGTGTACGCTATTCAACCGATTTTTAACTGGCTGGCCGGCTACGGCATGAACCTGGGTATTGCCATTCTACTGCTGACTTTTATAGTAAAGTTAGTGCTCACACCCATTCAGTGGAAAATGTACACGTCGTCAGCTAAAATGCGCATACTCAAGCCAGAAATCGAGGAAATCAATAAGAAATATCCCGACAAGGAGGACGCCATGAAAAAGCAAATGGAAACGATGACGCTTTACCGCGAATCTGGTGCGAGTCCACTTTCCGGTTGTGTTCCGATGTTGATCCAGATGCCTATTTTATTCGCCGTTTTCCGCTTTTTCCCGAGCAGTTTTACACTTCGACAGGAGAGTTTCTTGTGGGCAGAAGATTTATCGAGCTATGACTCCATTGTCGACCTCGGCTTTAACATTCCTTTTTACGGTGATCACATCAGTTTGTTTACGCTGTTGATGGCAGGAACGACGCTGTTCTACACGGTTTTAAACAGCAGTAATATGCAGCAGCCTTCACAACCCGGAATGCCGAACATGAAAATTATCATGTACTTCTTCCCGATCATGATGATCTTTTTCTTCAATAATTATGCATCAGGGCTGAGTTATTACTACTTTATTTCCACGTTAATTTCCATCCTTACCATGTTGTTGATTAAAAACTACTTCGTGGATGAAGAGAAATTAAAAGGAAAAATGGCGGCCAAAAAAGAGAACAAGCAAAAAGGAGGTAAAAAAGGGAAATCCAAGTTCCAGGCGCGCCTCGAAGAAATGCAGAAAGCACAACAGGAGAAAATGAAAAACAAAAAGAAGTAAAGTCAGGGTTAAGAATTACTTATTCATCTCCCCGCGAACGTGATGGGAAGTATGGCTATTGAATAAAGTTAATGTTTAATAGCGCAGCGGTGCACTCTCTATGTATAAATCGAGACAGGCACGATGTAAAATCGGGAGAAGCCTGCAGCGGAGCCGGGGAGTTATGCGCATGGGGCAATGGTAATTGTTTTTGAGGGAATGTGTTTCAGCAAAAAAAATAGAAAATATTGAACGATTTGGGTGGTTTAGTTCGTGGGACCATTTCACCTGTTTATCCGCCATCCAGTGTTTAGTAAAGAGGTTTTTTCGATTTTTCATTCTTAGTTAATACTTAAGGTGGGTTCTATACTTAGCTTTGTTGCCTTGTTCGCCTTTCTTTTAAGTGATAAAGTCCAAATAGTTATCCGGATGAATTACTTTAAAAGAAGCTTCTGGATATGCTTTTTTCCATGAAGCCGGAACTTTAGTCTTGGCTGCAGTTTTTGCATTCCATTTAAACTCATAAGCATGGAGCTTACCCCCAATTTCCTCAACCCAATCAATTTCTTGCTTTGTATGAGTTCTCCAAAAATAATTCAAACTTTGAGGGCCTTCATATGCTTGTTTTTTAAGGCGTTCTGAGATCAAGTAATTCTCCCATATTTTACCATGATCATCACGAACATTTAACAAGTTAAAGTTATTGATCAGTGCATTTCTTATCCCATTATCGTAAAAATACCATTTTGCCTTTTTAGTTATTTCGTTATCAAGGTTTCTGCTGAAACCACCCACCCTGTGAATAATAAATACCTTTGACAATAGATCTAAGTACTTATCTACTGTGGTTTTACTCATTTGGAGCTTATTACCGATGCTTTCAATCGAAATTTCGCTACCTACTCTAAATGCGATCATACGTAGTAAAGCAACAATCTTTTCTCTTTTTCGAATACCTTCAAAAGCTAGAATGTCCTTAAACAAATAGGAATTAACAATCTCCTTTAAGTAATCCACTTTCTCTTCTCTCGACCCCAGCTGTTCCAATTCGGGATAACTTCCAAATATTAACCGCTCCTCAAGTATTGATTTTGTTTCCAATAGATTCTCGTTTTGAGCATACTCAATCTGAGAAAGTGGGTATAAATGTAAAGGAATGCTTCTTCCTACCAGCGGTTCTCCAAGCTGATTATTCATATCGAATACTGAAGATCCAGAAACCAGGACCTTCAGTCCGTCTATTGAATCTACCATTAATTTGAGCTTCTTTCCTATTTCAGGAATAACTTGAGCTTCATCGATGATTAACATTTCAGCTTTACCTAGTAGCTGTTTGTAATTACGGACTGACCTTGTCTCAAGTAGCGAATGAACCGCTTCATCTTCACCATTCAAGTTTAATACCTCCATATCAACATCTTGAAGAATTCTCTTAATCAATTCTGTCTTACCAACTCTTCTTGCTCCTAAAATAATGACGACTTTATTGGGTTTGAGTGATTTTCTAACTGTGTCTTCTATGGATCTATTTATGAACTTCATGAATTCGTTTTTACTTTACTAATATACGTTTTTCATATGATTTCCGTCATTATGATAGCGTAATTTATTTAAATTCCGTCATTTTATAGTTCCCACCCTGCCGCGAGATTACCTTCGGTGCTACTTCGTGGTACTTCTCGTGGTCGTGGCTCTAATTAGTCGCGTTCTTTTTAATGGTGTGTTTTTCTCATTTGTTCATTATGGTGGTTATTGTTGGTTTACATGAAGTTAATGAAATATTTTGAGTTAGAAATAAGGCTATTGACTTAAGTTAATGTTTAATAGCGCAGCAGTGCACTCTCTATGTATAAATCGAGACAGGCACGATTCAAAATCGGGACAAGCCTGCAGCGGAGCTGGGATGATAGGATGGTCTTTCAGTAAGGGTATGAAAGCAATTGAGACAATAATGCCAGCATGGAGAATGGCTAAAAGTAATAGACCCGTTTTAAAACCGCTAATTTTTCATTCTGATAGAGGTGTTCAATACGCTTGTAATGCGTTTAGAAATCTTTTAAAAGACCATTTAATAACTCAAAGTATGTCAAGAAAAGGAAACTGTTGGGACAACGCAGTAGCAGAAAGTTTTTTTAAGACAATGAAGGTCGAAAGAGTTTATCAAACACATTATTTAACCAAGGATCAAGCTAAAATTGATCTGTTTCATTACATTGAAGTTTGGTATAACATAAAGCGAATTCACAGCTCTATCAGAATGAAATCAGTGCAAGAGTTTGAGAAAATCAATAAAGATGATTATTTTCGTCATGTAGCTTAATTAGGTCTACAGAAAAGTTAGGCAAGTCCAAACATTATGAGATCAAAAAGGAAAGTACGCATTTATCCAAACATTATATTGATAATAGTTTCTATTTTTTTTATGATGATCGCTTTTGGAATCTTAAATTCTAATGAAAGTCGAGTAGATTTCTCGAAAATTGCAAGAAAAGCAAAAGAAGTTGACCCCAATAAAGAAATCCCTAAAAAATTTGATAATAAACTCGTTTTTGCGAACGGTACTTTAAAAACTGAAGAGTCCATTGGAGATACTTTTTTAGTGTCAGGAAATTATTTGTCCCTTATTAGAAAAGTTGAAATGTACTCTTGGAAAGAAACAACTAACAGGGGAAAAAGAAGAAAAAAATATAGTTATTCTAAAATATGGACTTCAAGACCTGCTAATTCTTTAAAATTTAAGAACCCTGACAATCACTTCAATCCAGAAAAACTAATTCAAAACAATGAAGTCCAAGTTGGTAAAGCAAAACTTGGAAACTATAATGTTGACATGAATCTTTTAGACCTTCCCGAACACCAAATATTAGCAATTGGTTCAGGTAATATAATCAAAAGAAATAATTTTGAAATTGCCAATAGCAAATTTTTGTTTCATGGAAAAGGAACATACCAAAACCCTCAAATTGGTGATATAAGAGTAAGTTATTCCGTACTAAAAAACCCGTTAAATGATGTAACTTTATTTGGCTTGTTTGACCAGACTAACAATCAAATTGTTCCTTATTATAATAAAAGAACGAAGTTCTATCGCTCTTTTATAGGTACTCAGGAAGGAGCAATTAAAGAAATGAGCGAAGAATATATCTTTAAAATATGGCTGTATAGAGGTCTAGGGTTTTTTCTTTTACTTTTTAGTTATATATTTTTTCTAAAAAATGTGGGTAGATACTTAAATGGATTCGTAATTATGGGTAAAAAGGTAAATACAGGTTTATTTATCCTTTTATTTACAGTGGCTTCGACAGCATCTGTTATACTTTTAGCAAACGTTTATCCATGGGGATCTTACTTGGTGTTTTTATTGTTTATTTTTACAATTATAGGGTTATTCAGGTTTTTAAAACGAATTAAAAGACGACATAAAGAAGAAATTGCATCTATAGAATTTAATGAAAATAATGTTTAATCGTTTTCATTATCTAATCTTCTTTTGTTACGACATTTAATTCAATTAGAAATTTAAATGAAGTTCCCAATTAATGCGAAAGGCTTACTCAAGACAGTCAAGTCTTTATCTATTCATTCTACAATAAAATAATAATTGTAGATTAGTAACTTCATACTTATGGGATTGTTTAGGGGACATATTATTCTGATTTTATTTGTATTCGTTACATCTAACTTTGCCCTCCCAGCTTCGCTGCAGATCCTGTTGTCCCGATCTGTAAGCGTCGAGGCAAGACCTGCAGCGGAGCTGGGATAGAAAAAGAGTAAAGTGCTGATCTGTAGATTTTAATGATTCAGTGATGCGAAATAATAAATCAGTGGTCAAAATTCAACTTTGACAAATGAGGCAGAAATAAGCAATACCAAGCACTTTCCACTACTGATCAAACGGGTTTGCGATCTCAGCCAAACCACTCCAATCGCATGATGATCAACATACAATATAAAAACCTAAACCGCCTTCTCCTTTAAAAACGCCTCGATCTTGTCATAGCAATAATCCAATTGTTCATTGGTCGTGCAATAAGGAGGATTTAAAAATATGACGTTCCCCAGTGGGCGCAATAACATGCCGTGTTCATAAAAATATTCCAGCGCCTCCTCACGAATGGAAGAAAAATAAGAACCTCCATCCCCTACTTCAATTTCAATCGCTAAAATTGTTCCGAACTGTCGCAGGGAACGCAAACGATAATTGCCCGAAAGCCGTTCTCGAAAAGTTGTATGCCGATCGCAAATGCGTTGAATATTTTCGCGACTTTCCTGTGTTTCAAAAATATCGAGCGAAGCACACGCCGCGGCACATGCCAGCGGGTTCCCCGTATAAGAATGACCGTGCAATAGCGCTTTGATTTTTTCGTCGTGCAAAAAGGCCTCAAAAATATGTTCTTTGGTTACCGTAAGGCCCAACGGCAGCGTTCCCCCGGTAATTCCCTTGGATAAACAAACGATATCGGGCGTGTCATCACAATGATCCATGGCAAACATTTTACCCGTTCTGCCCCATCCTGTCATCACTTCATCGAAAATAAAAAGGACATCGTACTGTTTTGCGAGTTTGAGCAATTGGTTGAGAAATTCGGGGCGGTACATCTGCATACCTGAACTCCCCTGCACCAATGGTTCGACGATGACGCCGGCAAATTCACCCGATTTAAAAAATGCTTCCGCTTTTTCCAGGCATGCTGCTTCCCGTTCTTCTGTTGGAAAAGGCAGATAATCGGTCTCAAAGAAAAAATCCTCAAATGGTTTGTTGAAATAACCGCGCTGTCCAAGGCTCATCGCCCCGAAGGTATCGCCGTGGTAACCGCCTTCCAACGCCAGGAAGCGCTTTTTGGGAATCGACTGATTGAACCAATATTGCAGTACCATTTTAATTGCGATTTCTACTGCGGTACTCCCGTTGTCGGAAAAGAACACTTTTGAAAAGTCGCCGGGAAGTACATCTACCATCCGTTCTCCGAGCTCTACTACTTTGGGATGTGTGGCTCCCGCCAGTACGACATGATCGATCGCCTGAAACTGCTGATTAATCGCTTGTGCGATGTGCGGATGAGCATGACCATGAACATTCACCCACCACGACGAGTTGCAGTCGATGTACTCTTTTCCGGCTTCGTCCGTCAACACACTCCCTTCTGCCTTAACAATGGGCAATGGTGGTCTGTCCGTCTGGGCTTGTGTAAAGGGATGCCAAACAACATTGCGATCGCGTTCAACTAAGTTCATATACTAATCCTTTTAATTTTTCTGCTTGTGTTTTAACGAAATCCAGGTTCAGCTCTTCTGCCCAGGGAATTCTCGCCAGTTGCTGAACACCGGTGTTGTGCTCGACGATCGATTCTGTGACTTCATTTTCATCACCGACAAAAACGATTCCGAGAATGTTCAACCCTTCAAGTTTCAAGCGATCAATCGTCAACAAGGTGTGATTAATACTCCCCAAATAATGTCTTGAAACTACCACTACCGGAAGTCCCGATTTCTTGTATATATCCAGAAAAGTTTCGTCGTGTTCGTTCAAGGGAACCATGAGACCGCCGGCTCCTTCCAGTACAATTGGTTGATCCGATTGCGGAAACTGAATATCGGAAACGCGCATTTCGACGCCGTCGATTTTTGCAGCGCCGTGTGGGGCCATTGGTGTTTTTAAACGAAATGCTTCCGGGGCGATGGTTACGCGATCACTGGTCAATCGATCCACCTTCATGCTGTCCGAATTATTGAGGTCTCCGGCTTGTGCAGGCTTAAAATAACGCGCACCCAATGCTTCCGAAATAATTGCACTGACTACAGTTTTACCTACATCCGTGCCAATTCCAACGATAGAAACGCCTTTCATCATCTCAATTCAGCTTTTAATTGTTTGTTCAATTGCGCGTAAATCTTATCCATCAATTTATCGATCTGCTTGTCCTTCAAGGTCTTTTCATCATCCTGGAAAGAGAAGCTTACCGCGTACGATTTCTTTCCTTCCGGCAATTTATCGCCTTCGTACACATCGAAAAGATCCACTTTTTTCAACAACCTGCGATCTGTTTTATAAGCGATTGCTTCAATTGCTCCAAAGGTTACAGCCTCGTCTAACAATAAAGAAAAATCTCGTCGCACGGCAAAAGATCGCGCAAGTGGCGAAAATTCAACCTTATTGCGATTGCCCAGACTCAGCAGCATGTCCCAGTCGAGATCCGCCACGAAAACCTGCTGTTTTACACCAAAAGCTTTGTTCAGCTCCTTTGTTGTCCAACCGATCTCGCCAATTTTATTTTTCTGGGCATACAACTGAATACCATCGGCGAGTAATGATTTTTTCAACGCTTTGGAGGTGACCATTTCGTCGATTCCCAAACGCTCTAAGAGCGCAACAACCGATCCTTTGAGCGAGTAAAAAGTCGTCTTACTATCATCCGTATTCCATCGTTCTTGATGCTTTCTACCCGTCAGAAATATATTGAGCCGTTTGTTTTCTTTGTACTCATCTCCAAATTTGTGGTAAACCTTTCCAAATTCAAACAATCCCACATCCGGATGCTGGCGGTTTTGGTTATGAGCAATGCTCGATAACCCGTGAAAAATAAGCGTCTGCCGCATCACGTCCAGTTCATTGCTCAACGGATTGAGCATTTCCACACTGTTCGCATTGGACATCCACTCTCCTCCGAGTTCTTCGATCAGTTGGGAAGCCGTCAAGGAATTGTTTAACATTTCGAAATACCCCTGGCTCACCAATAAGTTGGCCACTGTGTTCATGCGCTTTTCTTCATTTCTGAGGTCTTGCTCAGACAGGCTAATATTCCACTTCTCGGGCAATGTAATGTTGTTGAAGCCATAAATTCTCAGCACCTCCTCAATAACGTCGGCCTGACGGGTAACGTCTACGCGATAAGTAGGAATTTTTAATTTTACCTGTGCTCCGTTGTTCTGTAAAATCTCGATATCGAGCGACTTGAGAATTTCACCTATTTTCTCGACTTCAATTTCATTGCCGATGAGCTGATTACAGCGCTCGTAGCTGAACATCACTTCCCGCGACTGAATCGTTTGCGGATACTTATCGATCGGTTGCATGCCCACTTTACCTCCGGTGACCTCAGCAATGAGCGCAGCGGCACGTTTTAAAGCAAAATCAATCATGTTGGGATCGACACCTCGCTCAAATCGAAAGGAAGCATCGGTAATCAATCCATGGCGCTTGGCAGATTGACGAATCGTCACGGGATCGAAATAAGCAGCCTCCAAGAATATCGATTGCGTCGTATCTTTTACGCCTGAGTCAGCACCTCCGAAAATACCTGCCATGCACATGTTTTCAGTACCGTTGGTAATCATCAAATCATCGGCACTCAACTTTCTTTCTTCTCCGTCCAATGTGTTAAACACGGTGCCCGCTTCCGCTTTTTTGACCACAATTTGTTCGCCCACTTTTTTGAGATCAAAGGCGTGAAGCGGCGTTCCGAGTTCGTGCATGACATAATTCGTAACATCCACGACGTTATTGATCGGTGTCAGACCAATTGAAAGCAGCGCATTTTTCAGCCAGTCCGGTGAAGGAGCCACTTCAATATCAGCAATCACTGTACCCATGTAACGCGGGCAAGCTTCAGTATCTTCTACCTCAATTTTAACGCTCTGTCCCGTATTCTGAACTTCGAAAGCACTCGCGTCCGGAAATTGAAGGGTCGTCTTTTCGACATCATGTACTTTTGTGTATGCCACTAAATCGCGCGCAACACCAACATGTCCCATAGCGTCACTCCGATTCGGCGTCAAGCCAATTTCAAAAACTACGTCGCTTTCGAGCTGAAAGTAAGTGGCTGCTTTCTGCCCAACTTCAGCATCCTCTGGCAAGACCATGATACCATCGTGCGATGTTCCAATACCCAGCTCATCTTCAGCGCAAATCATTCCTTCTGAAGCTACGCCGCGTATTTTTGACTTTTTAATCTTAAAAGGCTCATTCGGCGCGGGATATAAGGTCGTACCTACCGTAGCCACCATCACTTTTTGTCCTTCGGCGACATTCGGGGCGCCACAAACGATTTGCAGCAGTTCATTTTCGCCGACATCCACGTTTGTAACATTCAACCGATCGGCGTTTTCGTGCTTTGTGCATTCCTTGATTTCACCAATCACAACACCCTGGAGACCACCTTGAATGCGCTCCACTTCTTCGATACCCTCGATTTCGAGTCCCGTATCGGTTAAAATTTCGCCAACCTCCTTCGGAGAGAGCGATGTCTTCACATATCGTTTGAGCCAACTGTAGGATATTTTCATGTTAATTGTTTCCTTGATTTGAAAAGCACAAAAATAGAAAAAAGCAAAGAACAGCACAGTGAACATCTCCGTTATCATCGCAAGAAAATGATAGAATTGAATACAGCGAACATTTAAATTCACTAATTTTGAGGAAAACAATTGCTTGATACTTATGATTCACTACTGGAAACTTACCATTTTTATGATGTTGAGTTGCTCACTTTTCAGTTACGGGCAACAGCAGTACACCGGGATTTCGACCGACAACTTTCTGGGAAACACCAGCGCTTTTCTCAATCCTGCGTCAATCGTCAACACGACCAGTAAGTTTTCTGTATCGTCTGCCTTAGTGCGTGTGCAATCGAATAATTTCCAGGGAGCGAACGCGAGTCTTGTCAGTCGAATTTTTGGCAATGAACAAGAGCGCTATCGCGATCATTCGGGACCGGGTTATGTCATGAATAATTTTTCTATCGACGTCATTGGAGGATATTATGAAATCGATCATCAAAATTCCATCGGCTACAGTTTGCGCATCCGGCAGTTTGGCAATATTGATGGATTACCGAGTCAGTGGACGCAAGCCGTTGACGAAGGATTTGAAAATAATCCTGTTGGACAGCCCGTCAATTTTTCCAACTACAATCTCACGCAATTCATTTACAACGAACACCGTTTTTCCTATGCGCGGGTTATACAAAATGAAACACCGCATTTTTTTAAGGCAGGCGCTGCTTTTAAATTGATTAACGGGATTGACGCCGCTTACCTCTACGCCGAAGAAGGAGCCTTTGAATTCAATGGTCAAAATGCTGTTTCGGGTGATTTTTCAGAAGTACCCTTCGAGTATGGAACTGCGGAAAAGGACAACAGTTTTACTTCCCGCAAGCGTGGATTTGGTTTTGACCTGGGTGCGGTCTATGAATATCGTCCGGAGCCAGAAAAATACCGCTATGACATGGATGGTGAAACAGATATCGAACGTTATGATCAAAAGAAATACCTCTACAAGGTTGGTGTGTCTATCAATGATATCGGTCGGGTTCGCTTTGCAAAAGCTCCTGAATCATTCAACTTTGTAAACACTGGAATACCAATGAACCTCGACAAGATGAGTTCGCTCGAAATTGGAGGTGGTTCACTCTTTAAAAGTTTTGATAACGAAGCCGTAGAAGGTTCAGCTACGGATGACAATGAAGGCAATTTTAATATGAATTTACCGACGACATTGAACCTCAGCGGCGATTACAATATCTGGAAAAAATTCTATGCCAGCTGGGTGACTACGATTCCGCTAAAACGCAAAAAGGATCCACACAAGTCTCATTTCAAAGGGCTTCATACGCTCACACCACGTTATGAAACGCCAAAAATCAGTGTGATGCTTCCCATCAGTTTTCAACGCAATGCCCAGGTTAACTTAGGAGCTGCTGTACGTTATCGTTTTAAGAGTGGCTGGGGTATTTTTGCCGGCGGGAATAACATTTCTGGATTCATCGGCAAACGTTCGCGGTATACTCAAAACTTTTTTGCTGGCTTGAGTTATTCCAGGCCTTACACGGTTCCCAAAGATAGGGACGGGGACAAAATTTCCGATCCCAAAGATGATTGTATGTACGATCCGGGACCGCTTTCGCTGAACGGTTGTCCTGATACGGATAAAGATGGCATTCCAGACAAAGAAGATTACTGTATCTACGAACAGGGTCCTGAGGAACACAATGGTTGTCCCGACCGCGACGGAGACGGCATTATTGATTTGAATGATATGTGTCCGGATACGCCGGGCTTAGCCATTCATTACGGTTGTCCCGACACGGATCGCGATGGGGTTATAGACGCCGCTGACCATTGTCCTGAAGTCCCTGGTGTGGAAGTCAACAATGGGTGTCCGATGGAAAAACATGCTTGCTGCACGGACATCGACGGAGACGGGATTCCAGACGATATGGACGCTTGCCCTGAAGTGGCGGGATCCCTCTACAATGACGGCTGCCCGATTGACTCCTCCAATATCGACAGCCTCGAACTTCAACGGATCAAGGAACAAAAAGACCCCAACCATACCAGAACAAAGGTCGAATCGATCGAGGAAACGCAGCCCGAACCCGACAATACGGAGTCTCAACAAATCGACACCGTCGTGCAGAGCAATAAAATCGACCGCACATTTATTTACTTCAACGTAGATGAAGCAACAATAGGTGACGCCGACAACGAACGCATCGAAAAATTGGCGAACGAATACGGCAAAAACTATCGCTTTGAGGTGATCGGACACACCGATGATGATGCCTCTGAAAATTACAACTTGATACTATCCCGCAAGCGATCTGAAGTTGTGAAGCGCAAATTGATGCACTACGGCGTGGATTACGACAATATTGACGTGCGTTACATGGGAGAGTGGAAACCGTTAAGAAAAAACACAAACCCCAAAAACAAGCGGTTTAACCGACGGGTGGAAATTATCGTTCGCGCCCAAAAATAGTCGTTCGGAGACGGCGAACCGGGCTTTATTATTAGTTTTCACTACTGTCCGATAAAAAGTAAAGCAAACACGCTGTCAGCACGTTAGTTGTTTATAATGTTGAAAGAGCTTGATTTTTTGTTTCGTTTTTCATCAAGAACCGAGGTTTAACCGAGCTCATGAACACCTTAAAAAACAAACCTTTGTGAATAAAAAAATGAAAAGAGAATAAATTCATCTCCACTTGTGAATGTCTTTATGTCGGACAATAATGATTACTTTTGAAAAAATTGCTGTTCAGTGCGTCATTTTCCCGAGAAATTCAATCCATTTAAGACGGATACGACCGAAATTGATCTACCCGGTCAGTTTACGTTTCCATTTTACTATGAACCGCATCGCATCACGAAAATAGCGGTTGATGAATTGCAGGAATACCTGTCAACGAATGATCTGAACCACGATTTTGGACTGAACTCAGAAAAAGCGAATGCCATTGGAAAAATGTTTGGCGTGCTGGTCGTGCGCCATGCGGACGGAACGCTCGGTTATCTGGCGGCATTTTCGGGAAAACTCGGAGGATCCAATCACCACGCACATTTTGTTCCTCCCGTGTACGATATTTTGCAGAAAGACGGGTTTTACCGCGCAGAAGAGCTGGAAATTAGTGCGATTAACGCCACCATTGAAAAACATGAGTCTGCACCCGAATACCTGGACCTTGCGGAACGGGTTGCATCGTTGAGGACAGAACATCAGAAAAACATCGACGATCAGCGGGCTGTCATGCGTAAAGCTAAAGCACAACGCAAAGTCAAGAGGCAGAAAGGAAAACACGAATTAAATTCAGAAAATTATCAGCAGTTGTGCGATGAATTGGCAGAAGAAAGTATATCCTATCAACTACATTTGAAAGCTATGCGTTCGAGCCAACAGCGAGAATTGGATGCACTGCAATCTCAACTCGAAACGTATACGGACAAAATTAACGCGTTAAAAACCGAGCGGGCAGAGCGATCGGCTAACCTACAAAACAGACTCTTTGATGCTTATCAATTTTTGAATAAGCAAAAAAAGCAACAATCGCTGTTACCGATTTTTGAATCGACAGCTTTCCGTCGCCCACCGGCAGGAGCTGGAGAATGTGCGGCGCCCAAATTACTGCAATACGCTTTTAAAAACGACCTGGAACCCATTGCCATGGGAGAATTCTGGTGGGGAGCACCGCCGAAGACGCGGATTCGCCGCCATGGTCACTTCTACCCCGCTTGTCAGGGAAAATGTGCACCGATTTTGAACCACATGCTCGATGGTATGGAAGTGGAGGAAAACCCGCTTCTCCTCAATTATGGAGACGACAAGGAAATTTCTATCGTCTACGAAGACCCGTATATTGCCGTTGTCGATAAACCTGAAGGACTTTTATCCGTTCCAGGAAAACAGATTGAAGATTCCGTACAAGAACGCATGAAGAAACATTTTAAAAACGCTACAGGGCCGATCATCGTTCACCGACTTGACATGTCTACTTCCGGACTCATGGTGCTCGCAAAAAACGAAATTGCCTACAAACTCCTCCAGCGACAGTTTTTAGAGCGCAGCATCAGAAAGAAATACCTTGCCGATTTAGAAGGTCATATAGCGAAAGAGCACGGTACGATAGCACTACCAATGCGCCAGGATGTCCTCGATCGACCGCGCCAAATGGTTTGTCACGAACAGGGGAAATCGGCGAGTACACAGTGGCAAGTGCTGCAGCTCAATGATCAAACTACGCGAGTAGCGTTCTATCCGATTACGGGACGCACCCATCAGTTGCGGGTTCATGCTGCACATTATGAAGGACTCAACGCTCCTATCGCAGGAGATGATTTATACGGAAAAATGGGCGATCGCCTTCATCTGCACGCCCATTCGATTACTTTTGAACATCCCAAGACCAAAAAGCTGGTCACCTTTGAAAGTCCGGCATCCTTTTAATTTTCAAGTAAATTTTTGGAACTTTATTCGATAACCTGATTCTGTGATTTCACGCTCCCATGAAATTCGAACAGAAGCCAAGAATAAGGATCTCTTACCACTCGTAATCCATTAATTCAAATTCTCTTGCGAAAATTCTTCGAATCAGCTTTTTGGATCGCTGGTCTAAAACTGATTGATAATTTCGTTTATTGCGATAGGTGGATTTTGCCTTATAATCCACGAGCTCAAACGGTTTTTCGAGATTCAGGCGCTTAGTAAGATCTTCGCACATCTCGTCCATCTTTTCAAAGCGATAAATCCTGTCCACAACCATAACTCCGTTGATTGTATATAAATCATAGCTGTTGAACCCTTCTAAACCGCCATTTACCAAAAAATTAAAAATGTTTCCGAATTTTTTATCTCCACCTCTCCAATAGTAAAGCGAAACAATCTTATCGTATGGGTTGCGATCTATTGTGAATTTATAGTAATTGTCCCAAACCTCTTTAGAAACATAGTTTCTTATTTCTCTGGCCGACATGTGATTATAAAACTGCAACGGCCGGGCTTTTCGAATACTCCGAAGAAAATTATTCCTGCCGTATTGCCCCAGTGGGACATAATAATTTTGGGCTGAAATACCGGTAAACTTTTCTCTTGCCTTTTCATCTTCGCTGTCAATGGGTGTCAACACGTCTCGACTACCACAAATATTGCTCAGTGCTATCTCTACAGAGGTACTCGCCGTTTTTTTCGTTTTGATAAAAATAAATTTATGTTTATGGCTAATGATCATAATTCATATCCGGAATTTCGTTCTAATAATTATAGAAGAGACCTATTTTATATGGTATCTGCGTATTTTCGTTAAAATTAAAAAAATATAGGAAATCGGTTAATCCTTTCGTTTTCCCATTTTGATCGCATAATCCTCTGCATCGCCCTCAATGATTATATTGATGTAGCGGTAATTTTTATCGGGATCGTATTCACCGATAGATTGTGAATCGGTTTCTTTCCTGCTGCCAAACAGTTTCTTTCTTCCTGCTTTTGCCACCATCTTCCAGGGTACGCTCAAATAATAAATCATGTTCATCTGCATATCCTGCTCGCCCGAAATTTTCACAAAACCTAAATTTGAATTGATCACCATTTCCGGAATCGTCATCTTACCATTTTTCATATCGATGTGATTTTCCAGCGTATCGAACAATACTTTTTCCAGTGCCTCATCCTCAAAATAATCGGACAGCGCCCGCAAAGGAGCATATTTCTCCACTGCTCCATCGGTGACACGTGCATCTAAATGAATTTCAGAATCGTCGATGATCGGAATTAAGTCGGCATGCATGTGAATTTTGCCCGTCAACCTGCCCGACAAAGTGCCGTGGATATTATCAGAAACGATTTCATCCTGTCCGAAATTATCGAACTTGACCATGAGCTGATCCATATTGATGTTGTTGAGCTCTATATCCGGTGAAAAATAGATCTCGCTTCTGTCAGCACCGTTAAAGTAACCTGTAATATCCATGTGACCACTGGCAATGTCCATCATCAATGTGTCAATATACAGCATGTGGTTCTCAGTCGTGCGCAAATCGGCGTCAATCGCAGATACATGATACTTATGGTAATTCATACGGCCGATATCGATGTGGTAGCGCATATCGGGAAACGGGATGTCGAAAATACTAAAAACAGAGTCGTGTTCGACTGCAGCAGAAGTTGATTCAGTTTCCCGTTCTTCATAACTCATGATTTTATCAAAATCCAGAAAGGGTGACTGGAATTCGAGGTAATTCTCCTTTTCTTCCTTCCTCGAACCAAAATAATAGCTCAAATCGGTTTTAAATGACGATTGTCCGATATGTCCTCCAAATTTCTCCAGGGTTAAGTGCTCGTCTTCCACGTGAACGCGACCTGAAAAATCAGAGAATCGCAGCGGATGCATTTTCATTTTACCACTCAACTCCGTCAACCAAATATCAGTTGTTTTTAATTCGTGGTCTTTAAAATGTAAATTGGCATGACCGTGGACTTTGGCATTGGTGATTTCTTCATGCCTGTAATCCGGAGGAACGAAATTTTCACCCTGATAAGTGAAAATATCCTCCAGCGCAAAATGCTCACTCGTTAAATCGTACTCAATTTTTGTATCGCCCTCCAGTTGTTCCTGGAACCACATGGGATAAGTTTGGACTTTCCCCGAAAAGTGAAAATCCGTTTCGTCCAGTTCTCCGGTAAAATCGACGACACTCAAGTCATTGGTATCGATCAATACATCGGCATGAAAATCGTGAAACCGGTGCGGATAAGTGGACAAGTCGGCGTGTAAATCTTCGATAAAAAACTCGCCAATGGGCAGGTGCGGTGATTCGGTAAAAGCGCGCGCCGAACTGTTGAACCGCAACTTCAATGCCAGGTCAGATATGATTTCGTCCACCACTTGTTCGCCTTTCGCTTCGGTTAATTGCGTCAAATTAATTTCTTCCGATTCGATATTTAGCCGTGCTTCTACAGGAATTGCCGTGTGGTGAATGAGCGCAGGTAAATCGCTGATCGCACCATCAATGTTCACTTCAGAGTGTCCCACATCCAGGTGAAACTGATCGAGTTGTGCCGCATGACCGTCCATGTGTGCATCAATATTAATGTTTTCAAAGCGTTCGGCGTAACCCGGGATTTGAAACTGTAAATTGGCGACGTGCAGCTCCGTATAATACGATTCATTCAGTTTTTCGATGCTCTTTTCGGGGTGTTCGAGGTCAATAATATCGTGGAAATTCATTTCGAGTTCCACATTGCCGTCCAAATCTTTTAACTGTTGAACATTAAAAAATGCAGCGAGGTAATCCAACTCAAAATTCGTGTTCAGCATGAGCTCTATATCGGGAGATGCGAAATTTTCAACGGCTAATCTTGCTTTAAAACGTCCCGTTTCAGGTCGGGCTTGAAAATCGGTCATTTCAAATCGCATGTGTTCGATCCCCTTATTTTTTTGACTTTCAAAATGGCCGACAAAATTTAATTCCTCCAGCGTTTTTTGGGTCTCCCGATTCTTAAAAAAACCATCTTTGCAGCCAAAATCTGCGGTTATCTTTGGAATATGACCCTGAGAGGCTTTTCCTGTAATGTTCGCTTTAAAAAACACATCGCCCCGATTTTCAAAACTGTTGAAAAGCGGAATTAAATCATCTGGAGAAAGGGCGATCAGCAGACTAAAATCCGACTTTTTCCCATCAATATTCAGATCCAGATCAAATTCATCGTCGATATCAATGGTTCCGGCAACATTAAACAAAGAGTTCATAACATCCAGGCTACTTTCCGAGAATTGAACTACTTGCGTCGATTTCGTGTAATCTAACTGCGTTTTGAGGTGGGTCGGTTTGTTTTTAAGAATAGAAGTATCTCCTTTTTCTATGATACTCATATCTGCATACAGGTCTACATCGAGATATAAGTGTTCGGGCTTGTTCGATAACTCTATCGCCGCACGCTGCACGTAACCGTCAATTGTCAGGCTATCGGGATCTGTCTTTTTTATATCTACACCATCGAGCTCAATTTCATCCAGAGCAAAGTGGAATTCTTCTTCTACATCGTCAATGGGATGCGTCGGTTCAAAAGCCTGCAGGATATCGAAATCGCCTTGTTCATTTTGATGAACGTGAACAAAGCCGTCCGCGAGCTGAATCATATTTATATTAAAATCACCGGAAAGGAGCGACATCACATTAAATCCGAGGTAAATATCTTCGAGATTGACAATTGCTGCCGTGTCTCGTTTCGTTTTGAATACGCGCACACCTTCTAGGTCTACAGAAATATAAGGGAAATTCGCAAAAGGCGCGATGTGAGAATCCTCCAGCACTACTTTTCCCTTGAAATCAGCGTTCGTTGTTTTGAGAAAGTGTTGAACGATGCGGTCTTGTTGAAAATAAGCAATAGCAATCAATGCCGTAAATAATATGACCGGAATAATAACGGCGAATCCGATCAATCGCTTCCAGAATTTTCTTTTATTCCAAAATTTCATTTTCATGTCAGGTTCATTAACATCATTTCGCAATTATGGGTTTCCCCACCATTCGGGCATAAACGGCTGTGAATTTTGCTCCCAAAAAAATAATTTGAGAAGTGTAAAAAATCCATGTCAAAATCGCCAGTAATGTACCTGCAATTCCACTGTTCGCGGCAAAAAAGAAATTGGACAGATAATAGTTGATCAATAATTGCCCCAGGTATAGCAAAATTGCTGTAAATAAAGCCCCACCGAGCGCCAGTTTCCAGCGCAATACGCCATCGTGCAGGTATTTAAAAATAAAGGAGAACAACGAGAAATTGACGAGTAAAATGGTGAAATGCTCGAACACTACCAGCAGAATTTTCTCCGCCGTGCTGCCATCTGATAAAAATTCAGATCCCAGTGAAATCAGCATGGATTGTGCAAAGTAGATCACAATGATAATAATCGCAAAAAGGGCGAGCATTCCGAAAGATATTAACCGGGTGATCAGCGATTCAAGCACGACGTTGTAGTGGTGGTTAGGGTCAATATTAAAAAATGTGTTTAAGCTGTTCCGCAGTGAATTAAACATAGCCGTAGAAGTAAAGATCAATGCAATAATACCGAACACCTTCAACAGTGTGGAACCGCCCTTGCCGATATCCCACTGGTACATGAGGTCCGTAAAATTAGATACGTCCTGAATTCCCATATTGGTCTCCATCAAATACCCGACAATGTCGATAATTTTGTCTTGCCCTACAATTAACCCAAAAGAGGTGATGGCTAAATAAATAATAGGCACCAGCGCAAAGATCGCGTAGTAAGCCAGCGCCGCACCGTGCGTAAAGCTATCACCGCTGAAGAACTCTTTGAAGCTGATCTTGGCAAGCTCCCAGATTTCCCGCCAGGATAATTTCCTGATTTTTCCGTCAGACATAGATTTTATTTACCGTTGTGAGTTTTTTTTCCGCATGCAGAACGATCTCATTTCCGTCCTCTAAAGTAAATAGATTTGACCAATATGGCCCATGAAAATTGGAACTTTTATATTGAACGGGACAAGAACGCCGATAGTCAGTAGTAGACTGCAGGGAAAATGCCGCAGGACGAAACATCAATTCCTCCCCCGCGATGATAATTTTATTGAGTACTCCGAAAAACCTTCCCTCTTGATAATTATCGGGATCATGATAGGCCTTTTCGGGGCTGTAACTCTTCATCGGCTGGTCTTTTTGCATGAGGAGTATGCGGTCCGACCAGGACAAAGCTTCCTGACCGTCGTGAGAAACAAATAAAACACCCAGTTTGCGTACCTGAATCAATGCCCGTAAATAATCGCCAATGGTTTGTTTGAGGTGAGCATCTAAGTGAGAAAAAGGCTCGTCCAATAACAAGTATTTCGGTTCAGTTGCCAGCGCACTAGCCATGCTCAACCGCTGCTGTTCACCACCAGAGAGGTATTTTGACTGCTGGTTGCGCACTTTTTCAAGATCGAAAAGGGCTATAAGTTCCCTGCAAAATTCTTCGCGGTCGGTCTGTTTTAAATGCAATAATTGATTGTAAATATTTTCGTAGACTGTAAAATGCAAATCGCGGGAAAATGTCTGATCGACGAGGGCAATTGACGGATGTCCCGGCAAGAGTTGTTCATGGGGACCTTTCAGCCGTTCGCCATCGACGCTAATCTGACCGGATTGCCAGGAAATTCTGCCGTTCAGGCAATTCAGAAGTGTTGACTTCCCTACTCCGCTGGCACCGACGATACCGACAATTTCACCCGGCTCTACCGACAGCGAAACATTGTCCAGCACCCACTCATCATCAGTGTATCCAGCGTAAATATTTTTTGCATTCAACATGAAGAATCAAATCAATGATTGCGGGAAATCTTCCAGGGCAATGTATACACCCGGAACGGGATTCGCAACAGGTTCGCGCGCATCGAGAAAGACATTGATGACAACGTTGTTCTCATCCTCCTGAATGTCTGTATCGTCCACAGCCTTCATCGAGACAGCCAATAGCGTTTGTTGGCCGTCATTCCCTTCGAATTCGAACAGCAACATTTTATCCACTTTTTCTTCGAAAGGCCGGTCATCGCGTTCTCCCTGTAAAATATAAGTCTCATTTTCGCGAATGGCATAGTCCTCAATCCCGCCTTTTATGGCGAGTTCGTCTTCCCAGTCGTATTTGCGATTGTTGGGAGAAGGTGCTCCGTCGTGATGTGCTTCTGCAAATTCCGGCGAAAAATCGTAGTTCAACTTGTAAAAATGTATGGTGCACTTCATGTTTCTCATTTTAATCGAATGACCACGAAGTTAGCAATTACTGAACGGTTCGAAAGACTTTTTGCCAGTGATTCTTATATCTCTCATCACTCAATGCCCGCAGAAAATAAATCAAGTCTGCCCGTTCTTGTTCGGACAGTTCAAAAGGAGTGATCCGTTTATCTTTATTGGGATGGTCGACGCCGCCGCGCGCATAGTGATCAATCACCGTGTCGAGGGTTTTCATGGCGCCGTCGTGCATGTATGGAGCGGTCATTTCAACATTGCGCAGCGTGGGAACTTTAAAAGCACCACTGTCGCTCACATCTCCTGTAATACGGTACCTCCCGGGATCTTCATAATGACGGTATCTGCCCGTATTGGCAATGCTGTTATTAGTAAATGTGGGAGGCGTGTGACAACTCGCACAGTTCAACTGATTGACAAATAAGTCATTCCCTTTTTCCAGGCGTTTATCTGATATTTCACCGCGCTTCCATTGATCATAACGACTATCTTCCCGATAAAGTGATCGTTGATAATGTCCCAAAGCACGCGTCAATACGAAAGGATCAAACGACCGGTTGTAGAGTGTGCGCGCCATACTGTCATAGTAAGCATCCTGTTCGAGTTCAGGGATCAAATCACTGACCATGTGTCCCATTTCATTAGTATCCTGCAGCGGGACGAGC
Organism: Bacteroidota bacterium; assembly: GCA_051745635.1. Classification (GTDB taxonomy): domain Bacteria; phylum Bacteroidota; class Bacteroidia; order Flavobacteriales_D; family Crocinitomicaceae; genus Brumimicrobium. Next base: position 32,019 of record JBNJEH010000003.1, on the reverse strand, counting down.
GCTTGCAATTCAAGGGTTTTGACACCACCATCCCACATAAATTTATCCTGATTGGCAGCATTGAACAATGTCGGCGAATTGCGCTTGCCCTTTCTTCCGTGAATACCTTCACTCATGCGTTTGGCATCGGTAAAAACCAGTGCCGGGATGTGACAGTCGGCACAAGCGATCGAACCATCAACAGACAATCTTTTATCGAAAAATAATCGCTCACCCAACTCGGTTAATCCGCGATCAAACACTTCTTCCCCGGGTGGTTCAAATGTTGAAATATCCGAATTTGACTCACACGCGAGCAAGAGCAGCGCAATACACAAACTCAGCCACAAGCGCGTCAGTTGCTTATTGATCCGTTTTTTTAGCAATATAGAGTACTTCATTTTTCATTAATCGGTAACGTTCGATCTCTTCGCTGCTAAACAAATCTGAAGGTTTATATTCGTCCACTTCGAAACCTGCTTTTCGCAGCCACTCTGGATAATCGCGTCCAAATAGTCGAACGTGATCTTTTTGCCAGAAATGTTTTTCGCGCTCTTCTGGGGTTACAATGCTGGAATCTTCATACGTTTCTTCTCGTGAAAAATCCTGCGGCACTTGAAAAATGCCCCAACCACCCGGAGCCATCACGCGGTGCAATTCGCGCATACATTGTTGTGCATCATCAACGTGTTCCAATACGTGGTTGCAAAAAATAATGTCAAACCGATCCGTATCGAGCGGAATATCGTGTAAATCAAAGTGAATATCGGCAATGGGCGATTCCAGGTCACCGGTAAGGTAATCGAGGTTCTTCTGTTTTTTAAACCGGTCGTAAAAACACTGCTCAGGTGCTACATGCAGCATTTTGATGGCATCAGCGGTGAAAAATTCCGTGCGCTGAAGGTATAACCACATCAAACGATGGCGCTCCAGTGTAAGGTCATAAGGACATAGCACATTTTCGCGATGAGCTACATTAGAGCCATAGGACAAAAATTTCCGAAAAGATTTTTCACAAACCGGGCAAGTTACCTGATCCCCTTTGTAAATTAAAGGCGCGAAAACACGAAAAACATAACTCAAACGAATGAGTAACGGTCGCGGGAGCCTATTCAACAAGAATTTATATAGTTTTTTCATAATGTAATCGCTACAAATATACAGGTCTCCTCCCATTTCTTTCAACGTCGTCACTATAAAAAATGAAGGAAATTGATTTTCGCATTGAAATTGATGTAATTTGCCCTGTTTTTTTCGAATATACGTACATTTGAATTATGAAATTGATGACAGGTATGGTAGCGATCATGTTCGCCTTGTGCGTTCGCGCTCAGGATGCTGACACAGCTGCAGCTGACCTGCCCTATAAAATGTTAAAGAACCGAGTCGTCATGCATACCTCGCTCGGATTGAATGACGCTCCGTTTCGGTTAAAAGGTGCATTTGGCAATACCGACCGACTGCGCTACCGTTCAAACATGAACGCAATTATGGGACTCGGAATAGCCTACAAATGGATGGCCATCAACATCAACTTTAAACTTCCCGGATATTTGCGCGATGAAAACGACTATGGAGCTACCAACTATTTCGATATCGGCTTCAAATTTGGCATTAAACGGTGGTATTTTAAAGTAGACCTCCATCGTTATCGCGGGTTTGCCATTAAAAACGCTACAACAATTAACGACAGCATTCCCGTAACAGCAAAGGGCACCTATCCCAATTCAGATTTACAGTCGACCTCGTTCAGCACCAATATTTATCGGTTTAAAAACAGTACGTTCAAGATGAAGCCAACAGAAGGTATCGTGGGGCGCTATTTGTCTTCCGCCGGATCGTTTTATACGAAATACACTATTAATATTCATGGAATCTCGTCTAATACCCAGATTCTACCCTATTCGTACATGAATCAGCCTTATACCATCCTGGAAGCTCAAAACATTGCCGCAATCGATTTTGGTATTGTACCTGGATTAGCCTATGTCACCAATAAAAATGGTTGGCAGTTTGGCGGTCTCGCCGGTGTTGGTGGTGTCGTACAGACCAAATTTTACAATGCGAAAGGAAATTCACGCGGTTTTTTAGGGCTCGCTCCCCGCATCGATCTCAAGCTGCACGCCGGATACAATGTCGACAATTGGTTTCTCATGCTCACTTCGGCATTTGACAATAAAAGCATACGATTCGATCAACTCGAATATCGGCAAGTATACTACTATATAAGAGCGACTTATGGTTATCGGTTTGAGTAGGTTGCCATCCTGATTAAAAACCGTTTATCCATTCATCCCAAAGATTGGCATATGTATTTCCTAATTTAGTTTGCTGAGAAGCAACTATTTTAATTGTAATACCGTTGGCTGATACATAAGTCTTATTCGTGCTGAGCTACAATATGGATGTTCAAACGCGACAAAAAATTAAACGAAGTATAAACGCTACTATGAAAATTGATAATCAACAAAATAAGATTTATAGTCGAATTGCATTGGTACTTTTATTTGTGTCGCTCGGTTCGTTGCTAAACGCTCAATGCCTGATCACCAATTTTACGGCGAACATTTCTGCTTGTGATCCAGCTAACGGAAATTATAGTATCGATGGTGTGGTCGAATTTAATTCTCCTCCTGGCACAGGACAATTGATTGTAGAGGATTGTAATGGAAATCAGCAAACATTCAATGCACCGTTTACGAGCCCAACGAATTATAATTTGACCGGACTGAATGCCGACGGAGCGAACTGTAATATCACCGTTTATTTTTCAGACGATCCTGGATGTACTCAAAGTCTTTCGTATACAGCCCCTGATTGTCCATGTAATTTCACTTTTATCGACGTTAATATTTCTGCCTGTGACCCCAACAACAATGAATTTGAGATCAGTGGTAGTGTTGAATTCGACAGCCCTCCTGCTACAGGTCAACTCATTATAGAAGATTGTAACGGAAACCAACAGACATTCAACGCTCCTTTTTCGAGTCCTCAGAACTATAACTTGACAGGGATTGATTCAGATGGATTTACAGGATGCGATGTGACGGCTTATTTTACAGATGATGCCACTTGCACGATCACTTCCAACACATTTGATTATCCAGACCCATGCGAGTGCACGGCAGATGCGGGAACCTACTCCAGTAATGTCAACGGAAACACGACGACAACCAATCCCTTTTTATTGTGTTTTGGTGATCAATTGGATATTACGGGCAATGGTGATTTTCAACCATCGGATGATTTCAACATAGGCGGAGTGACGTATGACCCCGGCGTTTTTCTATTTGCCTATTCCTGTCCGCCAACGGTGTTTCCTCCTGACGACATCAACACTGATCCCTGTTTGGCTGGAATTGCGTCCTTTCAGAACCAGAATTGGTCACTGACCAATAACATTGGAGATAATTCGACCCTTTATCTGGTTCCTGTAACCATGTATAGCATGACAGATACCATTTATGCCATTTCTATCAATGGAGGTGATTTCTGCTACGATATGGGCGAGGTTTTTGAGGTCAGTTTGCTCGAAGAAATTACAACAACGATTACCGAAGACTGCCAGGCTGGCGAAGCAACGATTACGATAAATGGAGGCCAACCTTCTTTTGACGGCAGTAATTTTACAATTTCTAATTTGCAGCCCGCATCGGCCAATTTATCGACAACTACGGTACCAAACGGAGGTACAGTGACAATTACTGGTCTGACGGATGGTGACAATTATTCCTTTGATATTGTCGATGACGCGGGTTGTCCAGAAACAATCTCTGGCACGTTTACCGGAACTGAAGATGCGAGTTTTGATTATCCTGCAACGACCTATTGTCAGGATGAAACAGATCCCATCGCAAATATTACAGGTGATCCTGGAGGTACTTTTACGGTTAATCCTGCAGGGTTAACTGTAGACGCAAATACCGGGGCTATTGATCTATCTTCGGCTACGGGCACATATACAATTACTTATACAACTCCGGATCCTACTTGCTTTGATCAGTCTACTTTTGATGTCACGATTAATCCAGTACCCAACTTCACACTGACCGGAACAGATCCATCCTCATGCGGTTCGAATGATGGCACAATAACGATCAGTGGATTACAGGCGAATGTGAATTACAACATAGCCTACACGGAAAATGGTACCCCCGTTGGTCCGCTCAACTTGACGAGTGACGGAGCTGGTGAAATCACACTGACCGGTTTGAGCCCTGGTACTTTTGCCAACTTCATTGTTTCTTTAAACGGCTGCGACGGAACCAATAATACTTCGTTAACGCTCGTAGAACCTAATGCACCAAGTGTTGACGCAGGTCCCGATCAAACGGTATGTGAAGGAGAAAACGTAACGCTAACGGCAGCAAATCCCGATGGAGCTAATATAACGTGGGATAATGGTGTTGGCGACGGAACACCTTTTACACCATCTGTAGGAACGACAACGTATACTGTTACAGCTGAACTCTCTGGTTGCACTGCCACTGATCAGGTGGACGTTACTGCGCATCCGCTGCCCGACGTTGAAGCCGGTAATGACCTCACAATCTGCGAAGGAGAAAGCGCAGTACTTTCTGGCTCAGGAGCCAACACTTACACTTGGGATAATGGTGTCACTGATGGTGTTTCTTTCATTCCCGCAAGCACAACAACCTATACTGTTACAGGTACAAGTATTGAAGGTTGCACCGACACTGATCAGGTAACGATTGAAGTGGTTCCGCTACCCACCGTCGATTTTCAAGGACAAAACCTGGAAGGATGCGCTCCAGTGACTGCTACTTTTTCAAATACTTCAGCAGGACCGGATGTCTCGTGCGTCTGGAATTTTGGAGACGGCAATACTTCTTCGGGATGTACAGATGTTACAAACACCTATGATACACCAGGGTGCTATGATGTATCGCTTGAAGTTACCGATGCCAACGGCTGTTCTTCCTCCCTTACATTTGATGACTACGTCTGCGCAGACGGTTATCCCGACGCATCATTTTCGTTCTCGCCCGAAACGCTGACTAACATTGATACCGAGGTTGAATTCACCAACACATCAGTGGGTGCTCAAAATTTTGAATGGGATTTTGGCGATAACCAGAGTTCAACTAACATCAACCCTGTTCATATCTACCCGAATGCTGCCGATGAATACGAGGTAGAACTCGTCGCCATCAACAATGATGGCTGTGCAGATACCGCTTATGCCGTTATTACAATACGTGAAGAGTTGATTTTTTATGTTCCCAACACGTTTACACCCGACAAAGACGATTTTAATGAAGTCTTCCAGCCTGTATTTACGAGTGGATTTGATCCTTTCGACTTCAAATTATTAATATTCAATCGCTGGGGCGAAGTTATTTTTGAATCCAATGATGCCGAAGTTGGTTGGGATGGCACGTATGGGAAAAGTTCTCAACGCATCGTAAAAGACGGCACTTATGTCTGGAAAATCATCTATAAGACTGAAGGCATTGATGAACGTCAGACCGTTGTAGGGCACGTCAATGTGCTCAAATAAGTAATCACTGATATTTCAGCAATCGAAAAACCGACATTCAGGTAAACGTATAAATTCTATTTTCTACGGCATTTATCAGCCCGGGATAAATAGAGTAAAATGCCTACCTAGATGCTTAACCGCTGAAACATATACTTTTCATAGTTGATGGCAGGTTCAGGAATGTTTTTCTTTGTTTTTAATTTTTAAACGCTTGTTTCGATGTTTACCAGTTCTAATTTTTAAGTTTCGTAGATGATGGCAAATTAAAGACAGTGTTTATTTAGGTTCTTAACCGTACCTGTGCTGATCGAAAGCATCAGTATTAACCGCAAAGAACATAAAGATTACGCTAAGATCGCAAAGCTCAGGACAAGCAAAGTTCGTAAAACGATGCGATGTGACACATTGAGCTTATTAAAATGTGTTTATTGAGGGGCGATGTGCCAAGATAAGCTTGTCGAGATGTGATACATCTAGCTTGCCGAGATGAGTCTCTTCACCGGCTTGGTCTTCAATCAAGAATATCGGCACTAGGTGGCTGAAGCCACTGCGAGGTTAGAATCAGCTTCTATCAGTAAGGGATGAATTCCTAACCGATAAAGCGATAAACAAAAAAGGCCGGGATTTCAAAAACCCCGACCCTTGAATATACTTTAAATTGTATCTATTTATTCACGAATGTGACCATCACCAAAGACGTAATATTTGTTCGTCGTCAGCTGTTTCAAACCGAGCGGTCCGCGGTGGTGAAGTTTATCAGTACTGATTGCCAACTCTGCACCAACGCCCATTTGACCACCATCAGTAAAGCGCGTTGAAGCATTTTGATAGACAGCTGCACTATCGACTTGCTGCATGAATTTCTCCGCTTCGCTACTATCTTCTGTCATAATAACGCTCGAGTGGTGTCCGGAGTTCTTATTGATAACATCCATGGCTTCTTTTTGATCATTCACAGCACCGATTAAAATCTTCATGGCGAGGAACTCCTCTTGCCAGATCGATTCATCAATCAACTTTTCAGCATCCTTCAATACGCGAGAAACTTCATCATCTGCGACGATATGAACGCCCGCCTTCTGAAGTTCGCCCTCGAGATCCTGCAATTTAGCTTCGTATCCATCGAGGTTTTTATCCACGAGTACCTTATCGAGTGCGTTACAACCAGAAATTTTATCGGTTTTCGCATTGATAATGACCTTCACAGCTTTAGCCCAGTCGGCTTTTGGTGAAACATAAAGGAAGTTGTTACCGCGACCACTAATGAGTACGGCGCATTTTGCATGCAACTTCACAAATTCGATCAATTTTTCACCGCCTCTCGGCACAATCAAATCGAGTTTTTCACTTGGGTTGCGCAAAAATTCCTGCGTCTCTTCGCGATTCATTTCCAGCATTTTAATCCATTCGTCTCCGAGATCGTTTGCTTTCAATGCCTCGTGCCAGCATTTTACCAGTACTTTGTTGCTGTTGTATGCTTCGCGACCGCCTTTTAGCAAAATTTTATTGTTCGCCTTAAAAGCGAGAACAGCTGCCTCAATCGTAACGTCGGGGCGCGATTCATAAATGATCATGATCGTTCCAAAAGGATCGGTTTTATTGATGATTTTCAATCCTGTATCCAACGTTCGTGAAGAAATCTCTTTTCCTACGGGGTCATCTTGCTCTTTGACTTCCCGAATCGCCTGAATCATCCCATCGACTTTAGCACTATCTACGACCAAACGATCGTAAAGTGCCTGATCGTCGCGTTGAAAAGCATCCAGATCTTTCTTGTTTTCAGCAATAATCTCTTCTCTTTTGCCATCGATAATATCCATCATCGATTGTAAAACTGCATTTTTCTTGTTTGTACTTAAAAACTTCATAGTTTGTTTAATTTTTAGATTTTTGTTTGAATTAATCTTCAGAAATAAACTTCGTTCCTACTTTTTCGCCTTTGAGTATATCGATAATGATATCCTCTTCCTTTCCGTTGGCGATATAAGTCGGAATTTCTTTACCAGCCGTCGATTTAGCAATTTTTAGCTTGGATTCCATGCCTCCTCGGCCTTCGCCTTCTCCTTTGTCGGATTCCTGAACGTATTTTTCAACGTTCTGATTGACTTTCACGCGGTGTAACAGTTCTGAACCATCATCATTGGGATGACCAGTATAAAGTCCGTCAATGTCCGTCAACATGATCAACATTTCAGCATCTACCAGTTCAGCTACGAGGCTCGCAAGTTCATCGTTATCCGAAAACATCGACATAGTGAGCGAAACGGCGTCATCTTCATTGGCAATCGGAATGATTCCTTCGGCGAGAAGCCCTTCGTAACAGTTGATCATGTTTTCGCGGTATTTACCAGGGGCAAAATCCCGTTTGGTCGCTAATACCTGTGCACAGCGCATCCCAAAATCGTGAAACATGGAATAATAATGGCGCATCAATCGCGGCTGACCAACAGATGAAAATATTTGTCGGCGCGTGCTGGCATCTTCAGCAAGGCAATCTCCGAGCACTTCCTTCCCAGCAATGGCAGATCCCGAAGATACGAGGATCGTGATGATATCCCGTTCATAGAGATAAGCGATCTGACGGACCAGATTTTTCAAGATGGGACCAACAATTCTATTATTTCTGTTGGTCATCACATTCGTACCAACTTTAACTACGATTCTTTTCTTAAAATCTTCCAAAACTATTTTTTTATTGATTTGATTCTTCTCCTAATTCAACGGCACGATCAAAAGCTGCATAAGCTGCATCTTTAATCAGGTCTTTGATGTTATTATCGTCCATAGAGTCCAGTGCCGCCTGTGTCGTCCCGCCTTTAGAAGCTACGCGATCCATCCAGATTTGCGGCGTGAGGTCAGATTCATTGAACAATTTCACTGCCCCTTCAAAAGTGGCGCTCACCAATACTTTCGAATCGTTATCGGAGAAGCCCATTTTTTTGGCTGCCTCCAGCATAGAGTTCATAAAGTAAAAAACGTAAGCGGGCCCACTACCCGATATTCCAGTTGACTTATCGATAAACGCTTCTGTCTCCACATGTATAGAAGCACCTGTAGTGTCCAGTAAATTGCGCACCATCAAGAGTTCCACGCGCGAAACGGCCTCAGATTCTGTAAAGGAGGTAACGCCCATTCCTACCTTAGCGGGCAGGTTCGGCATCGTTCTGATCACTTTGGGCGCTTCTAACGTATCTTTGATGAAATCTATCGTCACACCGGCCATGAGCGAAACAAATACTTGTTGATCGTTGACCATCGGCTTCATTTTTTCAAACAAAGCCTCACAGTGGTAAGGTTTCACTGCCACAAAAACGATATCCGCCTGCGGCAAACAATCCTCGAGCGTTTCGTGGACATCGAATTCCGGGTTTTCTTTTAAACGTGCGATGGTTTCGGCACTCAAGTCATGAACCATTAACTTTCTTCTGTTCAAGAGTTCGGAAGTGGCCATTCCTTCAGAATAAGTCAATCCCATGTTTCCTCCACCAATTACTAAAACTTTCATATATGTTGTTTTATTTATTTTCCGTTGCAACCATTTGTTACAACTATCATTCTATTCGCTTTATTACTGACGTTTTTACTGATTCTGAGAATTCATCTGTTTTACACAATGCATAAAAATCACTCTTTAGCAGCAAATTAAAGGATAACACCTCCATCAATTCGCCTGTCATGTAAATCTGTCATTTGTCTTTTTCCACCGAAAAGATAAGGATTTTTATGAATCCGGGCTTTTAGAAATCCAAAAAAATTATTTTTACGTAACTATGTAAGGTATGACGCTCCATACCGACATATTTTTAATTAGGATTACCAAAGTAAGTCGTAAAACAATAATGAATGCTTATTAAAGATACAGATGTTAGATACTTAGACAATAGATGTTAGATAACTGATATTAAGAATATCTAACATCTCCAAGTCTAACATCTTTTATAAAAAAAAGCATCCAATAAGAAAGAATGTTTTAATTTAAAATTTACGACCTATCTTGGAACCGACTAAAAGGAGCTCAACGCGATGTACTGAGCGCCCAAGTCGAAGTGGAGTTAAACCCATTTTTTAATTTAAAGAAAACCAATTTTATGGCTACAGTTGCTGGAAATAAGAAAAAGAAAAAATTAAAATCGTTACAACGGAGAAAAAGTTATCTCGCTGAGGCGGAAAATCAAATCAACCTGCTGGAGCACGATCGGCGTGTGGGCAAAGGATTTAATGACCAGCTCGACGAGCACGACCAACTTCCTTTTCGACCGCGAACGCTGGAAATTTTACAGCTCAATCTCGGCTATATGTGCGACCTTACCTGCGAGCACTGTCACGTAGATGCAGGTCCGGACCGCAAAGAAATTATGACCAAAGAAACGTTGAAAGATGTCCTTAAAATCATCGATCAAACTTCGGTAAAGACGGTTGATTTAACCGGTGGAGCACCAGAAATGAACCCGCATTTTAAATGGCTGGTTGAAGCACTTTCGGAGCGCGGTGTACACACGATTGTGCGTTCCAATCTCACCATACTCGTCTCCAACAAAAATTTCCGTACATTTCCCGCATTTTTCAAGGAACACGGTATAGAAGTCATTGCATCGATGCCTTGTTATTCTGAGGAAAATGTCGATAAACAACGCGGATCCGGGGTTTTTAACCGTTCTATTGAAGCGCTTCAAAATCTGAATCAACTCGGCTACGGTAAGTCAGACAGCAATCTCGATTTACACCTGGTCTATAATCCTGGCGGGGCGAGTCTTCCGCCAGCTCAGGAAGCACTAGAACAAGATTATAAAATAAGGTTGAAAGAAGATTGGGACATCGATTTCGATCGTTTGTACACCATTACCAATTTGCCCATTTCCAGGTACCTCGATTTTCTCCTTGCGGCGAACAAATACGAGGATTATATGGAAACGCTGATCAATGCTTTCAATCCTGCAGCGGCTGAAAATGTCATGTGCAAAAACACCATTTCCGTCGACTGGCAAGGGTATTTGTACGATTGCGATTTCAATCAAATGCTGCAATTAAAAGTAAAAAGTGATCGCCAGCACGTCAGTAATTTTGATGAAAAAATGCTCTACGACCGCACCATCGTCACGGGTCAACATTGTTATGGTTGTACCGCCGGCGCCGGTTCCAGCTGTCAGGGAACAACAACTTAGACGATGAGACCACTGCGACTATTGCTTTATTTGATTGTTTTCGCTGGAGGGACATCGATTGTTGCCCAGGAAATTGCACCGCGTTATGAAAAAATGCTGGAGCGCAAATATGATTTCCCGACGATACCGCCCGATTCAGTTGAAGAATGGGTGCGCCAGGATGCGGCGTTTTATATTCTCGATACGCGGGAACGGCCAGAGTACGCCACAAGTCATTTACCGCAGTCCATTCACGTTGGCTACGATCAGCTGCAATGGGAGGTCATTGACACGATGGATCGCGATAAGCCCGTGGTAGTTTACTGCTCCATCGGTGTACGCAGTCAAAATGTGGCAAAAAAAATGAAAGAAAAAGGCTTCGAAAATGTTAAAAACCTGTATGGTGGAGCGTTTTTGTGGGCCGATCAGTTTCGTCCCCTGGAAGATTCTCTGGGTAAACAAACGGACAATATCCACGGATACAATCGTTTTTGGGGACGTTGGATTGAAAAAGCACCAGTGGTATATGAATGACAGACAATTACTTATTTTCACAAAGAACCCGGAACCGGGAAAATGCAAAACGCGTTTGGCTGCCACTATCGGTAACGAGGCCGCTTTGAATGTGTATCTCCAATTACTGGATCACACTGTGCGATTTACAGAACGAGTCAATGCGGATCGATGCGTCTACTACTCAAATACCATTCACAAAGACGACCGATGGAGCGATGCGTATTTCGATAAAAAGCAACAAATCAAAGGCGATCTCGGTCAGAAAATGGTCGCTGCATTCAAAGATAGTTTTGACCAGGGATATAAAAGAGTGGTAATCATAGGCTCCGACTGTGCTGAAATCAATGAAGAAGATATTCACGCGGCTTTTACCGCATTGGCTACCAACGACGTGGTAATAGGACCTGCGCTGGACGGCGGATACTATTTATTGGGTATGCGCCAATTCATCCCCGCACTTTTTCAGGATAAAAGCTGGAGCACGCCCCACCTCATCAATGAAACCATAGCTACTATAAAAAAACACGCGCTGAGCTTTTCATTACTTCAGGAAAAATCTGATATTGATTATGAGGAAGATCTTTACAGGGAGGAAGCATTGATTGATTTTACCCTGAGTGAAAAGCAATAATTCGACAAATAAACGCTTTCAGTTACATCGGATCGACATCAATAATGATTCGAACGGGTTTATTCATGCTGTTTTCATAAAACTTATTGATTATTTTTCGCAAGTGTTGTTTAACATTCTTCTGTGAAGCTTCGCGCTCCACTTTAAGTCGAATCACTTTCAAATACTGATTCTGAATGCGTTGAACAATCGGAAATTCTGGTCCCAGGACGCGACTTCCAAATACGCTTTTTAGTTTGTCAGCCAGTTCTTCTGCACTCATTTCGACGCGCTCCTGCTGACGATTTTTTACGGTAATGTGAATCATTTTATAGAAAGGCGGGTAAAAATAGTTTTCCCGTTCGATCAGTTCGTGCTTGTACATGGATTGATAATCGTGTTCAATTACATAGCGAATCACCCAATGATCCGGATCATACGTTTGAATAACTACTTTACCTCTTTTCGATTTTCTTCCCGCGCGACCTGCCACTTGCGACATCAACTGATAACTGCGTTCAAACGATCTGAAATCAGGTCTTCTCAGCATCATATCAGCATCCAGAATACCCACCAATGAAACGTTGTCAAAATCCAGTCCCTTGGTGACCATTTGTGTACCTACGAGCACATCAATTTTGCGCTCCTGAAATTCGCTCAGGATTTTCTCATAACTATTTTTTTGCCGCGTCGTGTCGAGGTCCAGTCGCTGAACGCGCACACCCGGCAGGATAATACTCAGTTCATCTTCGATCTTTTCCGTTCCGAAGCCGACCATTTTCAGACGGTTGCTCCCGCATTCCGGACACGCGCCCACAGGTGGTGTAAAATAGCTGCAATAGTGACATTTGAGAATATTGCTTTTCTTGTGGTACGTGAGTGAAACATCGCAGTTTTTACAATGGGGATTCCATCCACATACTTCACAGGCCCAGACGGGGTTGTAGCCTCTTCTATTCTGAAAAAGGATGATCTGCTCTTCCTGCTCCAGCGCGGCTTTCATGTGATCAATCAGAAATTTAGAAAAATCTGACTGCATTGTCTTTTCCTTCTTTTCTTTGCAGATATCTGCCGTGAATATTTCAGGCATCTGGAGATCACCAAAGCGTTTGTCGAGTGTCACGAACCCATATTTTCCCTGTTTCGCATTGTAGAAGGATTCGAGTGCGGGCGTCGCCGAGCCCAGCAGCACTTTTGCATCGTGAAATGCTCTGAGCACTATGGCTGTGTCTCTTCCGTTATACCGCGGACTCGGATCAAATTGCTTGAAGGAACTTTCGTGTTCTTCGTCCACGATGATTAATCCTAAATTTTTAAACGGCAGAAAAACGGCACTTCGAGCGCCCAGGATGATCTGAAATCGCTTGCCGTCGCCATTGAGCAGTTCATTCCATATTTCAACCCGCTCATTTTGATTGAAGCGCGAATGATAGACCCCCACCTTTTCGCCAAAATATTTGGAAAGGCGCTCAATCAATTGTGTCGTGAGCGCAATTTCCGGGAGCAGATACAGCACTTGTTTACCCTGTTCAATCTGTTCTTTGATCAACTCCACATAAACTTCTGTTTTACCGGAGCCCGTAACACCGTGCAGCAGCACCACGTCTTTTGAATCGTAGTTCGTTTTGATCGTCTGCAAGGCTTCAGACTGATCGGTTGATAAATCCTTCAGCGGAGTCACCTCTTCTTCATCGGCTCCTATACGCGAAATTTGTTTGCGAACGAGGCTCAGTATCCCGTTTTTTTCCAGGGTATTGATAGAGGATGCCGATGCTCCCTGCTCCTCCATCGCTTTTTTAGAAACGGATTTTTTTCGTTGCCCTCCTTGCAGGTTCAGCAAGGTAAGAATGGCATCCATTTGTTTCTTTTTGCGCTGATCATCTGAAAATTCGTTGAGCAGTTCCTCTAAGGCTTCTTCGTTTTGGTACGCGGCTGCCAATTCGACAAATAGCTGTGTTTTAGGCGTGTATTTGTGCCGCAATTCTTCTTTTGTAATCAATACGCGCTTGTCAATCATCGATTTGACGACCGGCTGGACATTTTTAATTCCAAGAATATCCGATATATCCTTGAGGTGAAGTTCCTCCTGAATTTCGAGTGCTTCAAACACCTGAAATTCGCGATCTGTGAGCTGCTCTTGATTCGACTCATGTTCCGGATGTAAAATGACCTTCGTTTCGCTACCCAGTTTGAAATTACTCGGTAAAGCTGCATTCATGACATCTCCGAGCGGTGCCATGTAATATTCAGCCACCCAGTTCCAGAGTTTGTACTGTTTTCCCGTAATGATAGGGCGATCATCCAGTATAGACTCTACATATTTTGATTGATAGCCCGTCGGAACTTCTTCGTGGATGCGCACGATCAGTCCGGTTTGCAGCTTTCCCTTTCCAAAAGGAACGACGACGCGGGCGCCCGTTTGCAGCGAAGCATTCAGCTCAAAAGGTACGCGATAGGTAAATGTATTATGAATGGGTACGGGCAATAATACATCAACAAAATATGTTTTTCTTTCCTCCACTGTTTACTTGTCGTTTTTCATTACATCGCGATACAGACCTTCTTTTGCAACTTGAAATAGATCGGTGTTATGTCGTAATAGCAGCACTCAAAATACTCCTCATCCATCGCGTCAAAAAGTCTTTCAAAAGTAAAGAAAATTCGCAGAATGAAGTTGTAGATAGTAAAGTTCATGAGGGTCAGATATTACAGCAAATATTCCCGAAGTTTCACTGCCCTGCGCTTCGGGGGTTGGGTATTATGTTCATTCACTCTACCCATGAATATTCAATTAACTGGTCTCCCGGAAGATATATGTGCACAGCGCTCCATATTGAAACAGTTTGAGCTGTTCCACTCCTCAATTTTTTTCCCTTTTGTAAGATTGAATACGTTTGTTTTTGTGTAGCTCAATCATGAATTGAATTATCGCACGCGTCTTCAGTTCGCGATCAATTTGAGTGAGTTTTTTTGAGGTAAGCGGCATAACAGGAACCTGGCACTCACTGACCTCCTGAATAACAGTCGTTCCTCCGAACTTTTTTATACTCCTCAATCCTTTAGCTCCATCCTGATTGGCTCCCGACAATATAATTCCGACCAAATGTTTTTTAAACACGTAAGCGGCCGTATTTAGGAGTAAGTCAATCGATGGCCGGGAATAGTTGTAATCTTCCTCCGTGGAAAGTGATACGGTACGATTTAATTCGACGCACATATGATAGTTGGCAGGAGCCAAAAAGTTCGGGAATGTTCAAAAACTGTGTCGCCCACAACATTTATTTTTTCTCACTTCACGTCGTTTTGGTCAGCACACTGCTCTATAAAAACCATCCGTTCTCAAAAAGCTACCAACCGATAAAACTCACGATCCATTCCACTGAAGAATAGACAAATTCAGTTCCATTTAATTATATTTAAACCTTAAAACAATTAAAACTATTACATTATGGTAAAATTCTATCCATTTAAAGTAATGCTACTAGCCATTACACTAATAACTCAATACAGTTTTTCTCAACTTGCGCAAAACGCACCAAATGAAGAAAAACAAACTGTATCCAAAGAACAACAGAAACAACTGTTACAAAATAATCAAAGCCAAATCGGTTTTGAAGAAAATAAAGGTCAGGTTTCTGATTTTAACGGAGCTCCAGTTGATGAAGTACTTTTTCGGGCTTCTATGCCAGACTATACTATATTCTTCACTGAAGAAGGTATAAGTTATGTTATGTATTCCTACAAACAAAGTGAACTTCATTCTAAGGATGAAGACCATCTCTCTAATGATTCCGTAAGTTTTGCTAGAGTTGATTTAACCCTTATTGGAGCGAACATACAAAAAGAGAATATGGTAATGGAAGATAAACTTCCAGGGTTTTCGAGTTATTATCTTGCACATTGTGCAGAAGGAGTGAAAACTCACAAATATCGAAAAATAAGAATTAAAAATATATATCCCGGTATAGATTGGGTCTTTAGATATGATGGTGAACAAATGCATCACGAATTTGAAATAGAACCGACTGCAGATGCAGGATTAATTAAAATGCAAGTAGATTGGGCTGACGTTAAACTTCAAGATGACGGGAAGAAAATGTTATTAGAAACTCCTCTTGGGACAATAGAAGATGGTGATATATTTGCTTTTGAAGAGAAAAGTAAAAAAGAAGTGGAAGTAAACTATCATAAGAATGAAAAAAATATAGTTTCTTATAATGTAAAAGGCTCAAGGAATGATGAAAAACTAATTATAGACCCTCCATTATCATTGTTATGGGGTACATACTTTGGTGGTAGTGATGCAGATGAGTTCACAAATGTTAAAACAGATGCTTCAGGTAATGTATTTGTTACAGGAGTAATAAGATCTACTGATTTCCCTACTTTAAACCCTGGTGGAGGAGCCTATTTTCAAGGTGTTAATGGAGGAGGCACAAATGATTTAACTATAGTAAAGTTTGACAATACTGGTGTATTACTTTGGTCAACATATTATGGTGGATCAGGTATCGATAATGGTCTTTCATTGACAATAGATAATTTAGGTAATGTCTATGTTGTGGGAAACACTACCTCAACTAACTTACCAACATTGAATCCAGGTGGAGGAGCTTATTATCAGGCGTCTAATGCTGGAGGGGGTGACGGTTATATTTTAAAATTCAACAATACTGGAGAACGCTTATGGGCAACCTATTTTGGTGGAAATTCTACAGAATGGCTGATATCCATCGAAACTGACTCGTTTGACAATATATATGTAGTTGGTAGGTCTTCGAGTGCGACAATTCCTACGCTGGATATGGGAGGTGGTGCATATTACCAAGGAACTAATGCTGGAAGCTCTGGAAGCAGAGATGGTATAATGTTAAAGTTTAGTAATGCAGGCGTACTGCTTTGGTCTACTTTTTATGGGGGATCTGCAAATGATCAGTTTAATTCCATTGCATTGGATGCGTCAGGAAATATTTTTATTGGAGCACAGGTCTATTCAACCGATTTTCCAACATTTGACCCTGGTGCTGGAGCTTATTTTCAAGGAACTCATGGAGGAGGTACAGACGATCTCGGTATTTTAAAATTCAGTCCGTCTGGTCAGGTATTATGGTCAACTTATTATGGAGGAAGTGATAGAGAAAGTAGCAACTTTAGTATTACCACAGATAATAATGGAAATTTATTTGTTACAGGAGAAGTTAACTCGATAGATTTCCCAACATTTGACCCTGGAGGAACGGCATATTTCCAGAATAGTTTGCTAGGTAATTGGGATTTATATTTACTAAAATTTAACAATACAGGTGAGCGCCTTTGGGCTACATATTATGGTGGTAATGATTCAGAATTTACGGGGAATTATTCTGCTATATCTACTGATGGATCAAACAATATTTTTATAACAGGAAGGACCAGGTCAATAGACTTCCCTACCCAAGACCCAGGAGGTGGAGCGTATTATCTAGGTACAAAAGCCTCTTCTTTAGGTTATGATATTGTTATCTTACAATTTAATAACAATGGCGAAAGTCTTTGGAGCACCTTCGGTAGTGCAAGTCATAGATCTAGAAGTATAACGAATGATTTAAATGGAAATGCTTTTGTTGTGGGATTTACATTGGCATCTTCAGGCACAATTATATATGATCCAGGAGGTGGAGCCTATTTTCAGGGAACTAATAACGGTAGTAATGGCGGTTTAATCAGTAAATTTGAAAGCAATACTGGCTGTACAAGCCCTACACAACCAGTTGCTATTTCAGGAAGTACTGTCTTGTGCGAAAATGCAACCGAAACCTACAGCGTAACAAATGATCCAAATGCAACAAGCTATACTTGGACGCTTCCTTCAGGTTGGAGTGGCACTTCAACTACGAATAGTATAACTGTCACAGCGGGTGCATCTGGAGGTACTATTGAGGTAACTGCTAACAATGCTTGTGGAAGCTCAACGAGTCAAACATTGAGTGTGACCGCAAATGCATCTCCTTCTGTGATAGCAAGCGGTACAGCATCTATTTGTGATGGAGAGTCAACAACTATAACTGCTTCCGGTGCCACAAATTATTCCTGGGATAATGGTGCAGGTACAGGATCTTCAGTTTCTGTTGCTCCTACAACAAACACGACATATACGGTTACTGGTACAGATGGAAATGGTTGTGAAAACACAGACGATGTCACGATAACAGTGAATCTTTTACCAACTGTTACCGCGAGTGCTGATGAAGCAATTTGTGAAGGAGAAAGTACTTCCATTTCTGCAAGTGGTGCGAACAATTACTCTTGGAGTAATGGCGCAGGCACAGGATCTTCAGTTTCTGTTGCCCCTACTACAAATACAACATATACTGTAACAGGAACAGATGGAAATGGTTGTGAAAATACAGATGATGTTACGATAACGGTGAATCCTTTACCAACCGTTACCGCAAGTGCGGATGAAGCAATTTGTGAAGGAGAAAGCACTACCATTTCAGCGAGTGGTGCAATTGCTTTCACTTGGGACAATGGTTTAGGAAGCGGAAGTACACAAACTGTAAGTCCAACTTCAAATACGACGTACACAGTAACAGGTACGGATGCAAATGGTTGTGAAAATACTGATGATGTCACGATTTCAACACAAATTGTTCCTGATAATGGTGTAACATTAGAATCAGATCAGGTAACCATCACTGCCAACAGTACAGGAATTGATTACATGTGGGTCGATTGTGAAAATAACTTTCAAGCCATTCCAGGAGAAACAAATCAAAGCTTTACTGCAGATTCAAATGGTAGTTATGCTGTCATTGTATCCAACCAAGGATGTGCTGACACTTCAGACTGTGTAGTTATTGATAGAGTTTCCTTGGCTTCAAATAAATTCAACATGAACATTTCATTGGTTCCTAATCCAACGAAGAGCATCACAAAAATTGTTACAGATGTTCAGATCAGCAATGTTCAAGTGGTAGACTTCTCAGGTAAAATCATAGAAGTGCCACAAAATAAATCAGAAAACGAACTTAACTTTAGTAACTTACCAGTGGGTACATACTTTATTCAAATCCAAACGTTAAATGGTAATTACGTGGAAAGAGTTGTAGTTATATAAAAAGATGTAAAACTTAAAATACATAAAAAAGTGCGGGAATTTCCCCGCACTTTTTGTTTTCTAATACTTTCAATTGCAAATTAAAACCTACACAAACCGCTTTACAAACTCCCCCTTCCTGTTCCGACTCACTTGTAGCTTATCGCCATTGATCATCTCAACAGTTCAGCCGTCTCCTTTGAAATAAGCTTTCACATGTCTTAAATTCACAATTGTACTTTGGTGAATACGGAAAAATCCAAATTCAGCGAGTTAAGCTTCATATTCGTCAAGGGTTTTAGCAGAGGTGTAGCGTTTTTCCCGACAAGTGATAAAATTAGTATAGTTGCGATCTCCTTCAAGGCTTATGATTTTATAATCTATGTACTGAATTTGAAGAAACTCAATTAAAAACAACCATGCGTTCAATAAACACTACTATCCGATAAAACTGGTTTTATTTCATCAGGAAGTAAGAGTTATTTTAATTAGATTCATGACTAAATCTTAAAATTATTACATATGAAAACAAACCAAATAAGCAACCTAATTAGATGCGTGGTCATCTTCTTATTTTTATTTATGAATTATTTTACTAGTTTTTCGCAAGAAGAAAACAAAGAAAATGGATTTTATGTTAATTATGGTAATACTAAGGTTGATAGCTTAAATTGCTTTAATTTTGATAATTTAGTATACACGGTTGAGATCACAGAAGAAATGTTTAAATACGATAACCTTATATTTAAGGTTGAAATTTATAATTCCAAACTAAATAAATACGATATATTCCTTAATAGTGCAACTGCAGAAGGGAGAATTTTTCAAAACAAAGTTCAAGACAAAAAATATATTTCATTTCTAATTGTTGGTAATAGTTTGGAAAGTAAAATGAGGGAGAATTTAGCCTTTACTACAGAAGAAAAATTTACTGAAGATATGGTATTAAGAGTTCAAATTAATGGCGGCGTAATAACTGGGTATGAAGAGAAGTGGAATTCTTACACAGATTCGTATGTAACGGAGCCTACCTACACATATACCAATCTTTCACTTTCTAATAATAAAATCGATATAAAAAACAGAAAAAAGACAACTGATCCAACCATGCGTCAAACTCCATTAGGATCAATAATCTACCTTTTTATTTCTAAAGAGAAAAAAGATAGAACAATAAGTACAGCTGATAACTGTTATAGTTATGAAGGCTCTGAAGAATTTGCCACTTATTTATATAAAGACTTCAAATAATATATCATCGTTAAATACTAAGCATTTTACAGAAATTAAATACAAAGAGGCAGTCTCGCAATAGACTACCTCTTTGTATTTCTAAATTACAACATTAAATAACGCTACACAAACCGCTTTACAAACTCCACCTTCCTGTTCCGACTCACCTGCAACTTATCGCCATTGATCATCTCAACAGTTCCGCCGTCTCCTTTATAATAAGCTTTCACATGCCTTAAGTTCACAATTGTACTTTGATGAATTCGGAAAAATCCAAATTCAGCCAGTAGAGCTTCATATTCGCCAAGGGTTTTAGCAGAGGTGTAGCGTTTTTCCTGACAAGTGACAAAGTTAGTGTAATTACGATCCCCTTCAAGGCTAATGATATCCTCTAGTCCGATTACTTTAAAACCCTCAATATTTGAAATCACCAGTTTCTTTATGGTTTTATCATCGCCATAATTCTCAACCAGTACTTTCAGGCGTTTATCGCTTTGTTTTTGGTGATTCTCAAAGTGAATTTTAAGATTCTCAATCAAAGCCTTGATCTCTCTAACCTTGATAGGTTTCATAAGATACCCTAATGCACTAAACTTAAAAGCTTTTACAGCGTATTGATCAAATGCCGTGATAAACACTACTTCAAAATCCTTTTGAGCAACTTGATTCAATAAATCGAAACCAGTCCCGGTGCGCATTTGAATATCCAAAAACAATATGTCGATATCATGCTCTTTTACTACTTTCAATCCAGTCTCCACACCATCCGCTTCAGCGATGATTTTAACATCATCTGCAAAGTGTTTTTCGAGAATATTCCGCAACATAAAACGCGCATCCTCTTCATCATCGATAATCGCTACTTTCATCATAGTTAAATGGTAAAATCAATTTTTGTCCCTTCCGTTGAACTCTGAATATTTACTTTCGAACCAATTCGCTTTTCTGTTATTTTAATTCCATGAGATTCATGTTTCTCTGTATTTTCAGCACTGAACCCTACTCCATTATCCAAGACCTCCACATGAATTCTATCACCAAATTTTGTAAGTTTAATCTGTATCTCACCTTTGCGATCTCCTGGTAAGATGCCGTGCCAAATCGCATTCTCGACAAAAGGCTGAATAACTAATGGAGGCACTTTATAATTATATTGGTCAATAGATTCATCAATATCAATCGCAAAGTCAAACTTATCTTTTGTTCTTAGTTTCTCGAGTTCCAAATATGACCTTAGGGTGCTGATCTCTTCATTAAGCGCAATTTTATTGTGGT
This sequence comes from Bacteroidota bacterium, assembly GCA_051745635.1. Lineage (GTDB taxonomy): Bacteria > Bacteroidota > Bacteroidia > Flavobacteriales_D > Crocinitomicaceae > Brumimicrobium. Next base: position 10,684 of record JBNJEH010000003.1, on the reverse strand, counting down.
TACTATTTTCAAGAATATTTCGGATTAAGCCAGAAAATTCGGTCAAAAAGTCGTTAGCATCATCCGTATTTCCTTCCACATACATTCTTTGAATACTATTTAGTGAATTGAAAATAAAGTGAGGATTCATTTGGGTGCGAAACACCTGTTGCTCTAATTTTCGTTTTACTTTTTCCTTTTTTAAGGACTGAGATTTACGATAAAACAAAAAGCCAATAATCAGCGATACGACCAGAAGAGTCAGAATTAACACAAGATATTTTTGCTCACGTACTTCATTTTCTTTTTTATTGATTTCAAGTTGATTGATTTTATCTTGATTTTTGAGACGCTCTATTTCCTCATCTTTTAGCTTACTTTCATATTTTTTTTCAACTTCTACTACGGCTTTTTTAACATTTTCATTTAAAAAATCTTCTCTAATCTCGATGTATTTATCTAAGTTTTTATATGCTTCCTTGTAGTTTTTAAGTTCAAAATAAATTTCCGCTAATAATTTATAACCATCGCGTATTGCTTCTGAGAATGAGATTTGTTTACTTATTTCTATACTTTCTTCAGTTAGCTTAAGGGCTTGATTATATTCATCTTTTGAAAGATGTACATGTGCTATATTCAAGTTAATGAGAGATAAAGACTGAGAATCTTCAATTTCAATATAGATAGATTGAGCTTTTTTCCAAAATACCGAAGCACTATCAATCTCTCCACTTAAATCGTACGCTGTTCCTAAATTATGATACCCGCTTGCGACAAAATAGTCATTACCAGTTTTTATAGCTTCGTCTAAATGAAGTTTTGCGTATTTGAGAGTATTAGCGGTATCTTTTAATTTTTCAAAAACACTAGAAAGCCCTTGATAAGCAATTCTCAAGTCACTCTTGTTAGTTACTCTTTTGGTATTCTTTATAGAATTTTTATAATACGTTTTAGATATTTCATATTCCTCAATAAGATAGTAGAGTCTTGCTATATTAACTTCTAAAGTAGCAATTTCGTCGGGGTCACCTATTTCTTTCAGTATTTCCTCTACCTTCAAAAAGTAAGTCAATCCTTTATCATAATTACCTTGCTCTGATTCAACCATTGCTAAATAACTGTATGAATCTGCAATCCGACTACTATCACTTACAGACTTACTTAAAGCTAAACTCTTCTTAAGTTTCTCTTCTGCAATTTCATAATTCCCGAGCATCATATTAAACCAGCCGTATTCCAAATTTGATTTAATTAAGCCTGCGGTATAATTACTTCTTTTAGCAATGGCATATGCTTCCTCCAAAAGAAGCAGTGCAGAGTCTTTATTAGTATGAATGTGAGCTTCATATTTATCAATAACTTGACGAAATTCAGTGGTGTCTTTGATATAATCATTACAATATGAAAAGTTCCAGGGAACAATAAAAAGACAAATAATTAATAGGCTAAAAAAGCGCATTTCAGTTGATTTATTTCAAATAATGAGTTGTAATTCCATCAAAACTAACATAAATGAGTTTTAATTCATGTTTTGCAAGTCAATAAATCTATATTATTTTTCTTTCATGAGATAATCTATCACGAAAGTTTATCGGTTAGCTATTTTTTGTGAACGGTTGGTTGTAAGGTTTGCCATTCTGACAGCTATAGACTGATCTTTTATGAAGTTAGTGGGATTTTTCTTATTTTAACTATTGGAATCACCTGATCGCAATGTTGACTAGTCATTTCCTCTTTGACGAAACGAGGCAAACATAAACCTGTCGGACAATTAAATTGAAAACCGTTGAATCCTCAAGTAAAAGCATTCATTCAAGTTCATTCACTTCAATACTAAAAATATGCTGCTTAAGTTAACATGAATTCATCTTTTCGTTTAACGTTACAATCTCCAAGTGCTTTGATCTAAGAAAATTAAGTTCTCTTTTATTATATCTTTCCAGCAAAAAAGAGTATTCGATAATTTGATTTTCTGTAGATAAAATCTTACCTTATACTGAACAAATTAAATGATAACAAGAGATGATTGAGAGAATTAAATTTATCACGAAAGATGAAAAAGAAAAGAAATTTGCTCAAGCACTCAAGAAAAATGTAAGAGCGTATTTTAAAGAAAGAGATCAAAGTGCTATGGGAAATTACCGCATGGTCATCAAAGCGATTACCATGTTAACGTTATACCTTGCGCCTTTAGTGGTCATACTAACTGTTGATATCGCTGGATGGTTTGCTCTTATACTCACATTCTTAATGGGAATAGGTTTAGCTGGAATAGGAATGGCAGTAATGCATGATGCAGCCCATGAAGTCTTTTCAGAAAAAAGATGGCTCAATAAACTGATGGCGCGAACCATGTTTTTGCTTGGTGGAGGCGTTACCAACTGGCGTATACAACACAATATATATCATCACACCTATACGAATATCTACAAGTGGGATGGGGATATTGATTCCAAAGCCATCATCAGGCTTTCAGAACATGCACCGCTTAAAAGAATACAACGCTTCCAGTATTTATATTCGTTTCTACTCTATGGTCTGATGACATTTGTCAAGCTTATTACGGATTTCAAACAGTTGAATGACTTTCACAAAAAAGGAATGGTTGAGGCGCTGGGATTGAACTATCAAAAAGAAATGCTCGTGTTAATTTTCACTAAACTTGCTTATGTCGGTGTTTTTTTGGTGTTGCCTTTTTTATTTACCGATTACGCCTTGTGGCAAATACTAATCGGATTTTTTGTTATGCATACGGTTGCCTCTCTTATTATGAGTACTGTTTTCCAGATGGCACATGTCGTCACAGAGACAGAACAACCTCTGCCTAGTGAGGATGGCGTGATTGAAAATGAAAATTTCGTGCACCAATTAAAGACAACCTCTAACTTCGGTAGAACCCCGAAATTTTTGAAATGGTATATCGGCGGACTCAATTATCAGGTTGAACATCATTTATTTCCGAACATCTCTCACCTGTATTACCCGAAAATCGCGCCGATTGTAAAAAGTACTGCTGATGAGTATGATATGCCCTATCATGTACACCCCTCTATCTATCAGTCATTCGTCTCTCACGTAAAGGCATTGATAAAACTAGGTAATGGACATGCTGTACACCATTGACTTTTATTGGGGATTGGCTTTGTTTGGACTGGTAGGATTTTTTCGTATTTCGACAAGCCCGACGCAACGCGCTATCCCTTATCGAAATGAAGTAGTTACAGACTGAGGTGGTCGTTTTGCCAATGCGAAACGTGGTGAACAAAAAAACTGTCAGGACGAATGAATAGAAAATCATCGGGCAAATTATTAGAGGTATGATGCCTTTATTGAAGATGTTACTAAAACGCTCTGGAAGTTGATTTTGGGATGATTGATAGGAAGGAGAACGATCACTATTCGTTGAAAAAGATAGCTGTGGGAAGAGATATCCGTTTAGAAAGAATCCAATGTTGGGACGTACAGCCGTGCGTCCCAACATTTATACCGCTCCGAGCTAATAGATAGCGTCTCAACTTTTGGGTCGTAAATTGAATCAACTTTTACCTAAACAATCAGCTGCATCATCGCATCATCCTCAAGATCAGCTATCCTTACCGTTTTTATATATACTTTACAATTAATTATATCTACGAGCTCCTGCGCTTCACGATCGGTGAAATTCCCACTAATCAGAATTTCTCCACTATTGATAGTGTTGTATTCTCTCGAATCTTACAGTTCTGGTTTAAGTACGTGTTCAACGTGTGAAGAAACCTTTTTAAAAACACTTTTATGATCACGCACCTCATAAAAACCGACTCAAAAACTCCTTTTTGCGACTGCGACTAATCGCAACTTCAGTATCGTCAGACATCTTCACGCTCCCTCCTTCTCCTTTGGTATAACCTATAACGTGACGAAGGTTGATCAAGGAACTCTGGTGAATTCGATAGAATCCATATTCTGTTAGAATCGTTTCGTATTCTTTCATTGTTTTCGATGACAAAACTTTTGGATGACCTTTAATGATAAAGCTCGTGTAATTCCGTTCACCTTCGAGTCGAATAATATCTTCAATAGAAAACACGAAAAACCCCTTGTTGCTGGGAATGACGATCTTTTTGATTTTTCTGTCATCTCCGTAGTTCTCTACCAAAACCTTGAGTCGCTTTTCTGAATTCGTCTGAAGCTTTTCAAAATGATCCATTGCCACATTAACAGTCTTTACCAATTCCTGCGACTTAATAGGCTTCATCAAATAACCCAGCGCACTAAACTGAAATGCTTTTATAGCGAACTGATCATAAGCAGTACAAAAAATAACTTCAAATGTTTTATTTGGAATTTGCTCCAGGAGATCAAATCCAGTACCATCTTTCATTTGAATATCTAAGAACAAAATATCTGGAGATAGGTTTTGTATTGCTTCAATTCCTGACTTCACGCTATGTGCTTCACCAACAATTTCTATAATGTCTTTAAATTCTTCAGAGATATTGTTGCGGAGTATGAATCTTGCATCCTCCTCATCATCTATTATCAATGCTTTGATCATCTTTCTTTTTAATTTTAAAGGAAACAGTGGTTCCTATATGTGGTGTACTGTCAATCATTACTTCTCCTTCTATTCTTTGTTTCGTAATAGCAATGCCTCTTGAGTTTTTGTTATCCATTAGGTCTTTTGGATTAAAACCAACGCCATTATCTTTGATTTCCACTTGAATCGTATCTTCATCTAGGTCAGTAATCTTAATAGTTATTTGTCCTTCTTCATTTTCTAAAGGCAATACCCCGTGCCATATAGAGTTTTCAACAAATGGTTGAAGCAAAAGTGGAGCAATTTTCATCCCTAGCGAAATGGATTCATCAATATCTATTTGATACGTAAACCCTTCTTTACTCCGTAATTTTTCCAGGTCCATATACAAACGCAAGGTTTCTATTTCCTCCGAGAGCGTAATTTTATTTGAACGACTATTTTCTAATATTTTCCGCATCAACTGAGAAAAGTCTGCCATATAATTATTGGCTTTCTTTATATTTCCTTCTATATAAATCCGTTGAATACTGTTTAGCGCATTGAAAATGAAATGGGGATTCATCTGAGTGCGAAATACCCTCTGATTAAGCTCCATTGATTTACGATGAGCTGCCATCTTTCTTTGCTTTATCACAAATACAGTAATGACGGATATGAAGAGTACTAGTATTATAACTCCAATCAAGGCGTTATTCTTCCTGTTTAGTTCTAGTTTTAGTATCTGCTTTTGTTGAGTGACCGATTCTAATTCGAGTTCTTTACGTTCAAAATCATATTCAGTTTTTAATCGATTTATTTCATTAAGCGTTGATTCATTTAGTATTTCATTTTTCAGAGAATGATATAAATCACTAAATTCAAGAGCTTTCTTATAGTTTCCCATGGTTTTGTAATTTTTCATCAAAAGCTCTGCACCATCTTTCTGAAATTGTTTAACCCCTTGTGATCTGCCTTTATCTAGTAAATCAGTAGCTTTAGTTATACTCATTTCGTATTTACCCATGTTGTAATATAGAGAAGAAATGAGCTCATAAAGCTCAATTTTCTTGCGTTCTTGTCCAATCGAATCGTAGAGAACCATTGCCTTGTTTACATATGATAGCGCTTTTGTAAATTGGTTTTGTTTTTTCAATATCTCTCCTCTGCAACGGTAAGCGTCAGCTATTCCATCAGAGTTATTCAACTCAGAAAACAGTTTTTCGGATTGATTTAAATAATATATACTTGAATCAATTTGATTAATTTCGGAGTAGACTAGTGCGATATTATACCCTATTATAGCCACGCCATCTTTATCACCCAGTTGATCAAATACTTTGTACGCTTCCAAGCCGGTATCTAGCGCCTTTTTGTAATCTTTTTTAATATGAAAAACTATAAAAATGTTTGTTAACGTGGTTGCAATAGCACTTTTATCACCCATTTCTTCATTTAACCGGAGACATTGATATTGTAGGTCTAATGCTTTACTAAAGCTCCCAATATTATTGTAAAAAGACCCCTTGTTTCCGATTGCTGCAGCGAGTCCTTTCTTGTCATCTATAGAGGTATGGATATGGATTGCACTATCAACATGTAAAAAAGCCTTTTGGTTATTACCATTGTAAAAGTGAATAACTGATGATGTATTATATATATCACCAAGTTCTTCTTTGCAACTTTTCGCTTTGCTTAATAGAATACCTTTTTTGGAGTATTCATTTGCTTTTTCTACATCAATACTAATATAAGCACGAGCTAATTTGTTTAAAACGACAACTTTTTCACATGATTCAGGTGATTCCTCCAGAACTTTCTTTAAGCTATCAATTTGAGAATTATTTTGTGAAAATAAGCCAGATACGGATAAAAAGAAACCAAAGCACAGCGATTGCCATGCTTTGGTTGTTATGCTTAAACTTTTTGACTTCAACATTTCTTTGTAAAGGTAATTATTTCTTAATCACCTTAAAACTCGAGTTATCCTCAACAACACGAATATAATAAACACCAGGTGATAAATCAGTCGTAGAAATTTGAGTACTCTGTTCTTCAGTTCTAATCGTTGTGATGATTTGACCCAATGAATTTAGCAATTTAACTGTGTGATTGCCACTTTTGTTAAACTCAATGGTAAATGCTTCATCAAATGGATTGGGATAAACTGTCATTGACTGGCTTTCTTGATCCTCTAATCCGACACATCCATCAACCTCAATCTGTTGAGTTACTTCATTTGTACAACCGTTTCCGTCAGTGTAAGTATAAGTGATGTCATGTGTTCCAATGTCTGCAGTAGTTGGGTCAAAATCATCCCCACTAACTCCAGTTCCACTAAATGTCCCTCCTGATGGAGAAACCGATCCTAAAGTAAATGCATCGTGATACACACAAGCAAAAGCAGGATTTTGGTTATAAGTAACTGTTGGCAACTCATTAACCGTGATAGATAACGTTTCTGGAGTTGAACTTCCGCATGCATTGTTGGCAGTTACCGTTAAAGTTCCACCAAGTGCACTAACTGTTGTAGTGATCATATTTGTGGTACTTGTGCCCGACCATCCGCCAGGTAATGACCAAGTATAATCGGTAGCTCCACTAACTGAAGTTATCCCATAATTTTGCTCACTTCCTTCACAAACCACATCATCACCTGAAATAGTTCCCGGTTGCGCAGGTACATCATCTACAGTTATGGCAATAGTCTGAGGGCTTGATGCACCACAAGCATTTTCAGCTGTAACCTCGATTGTTCCTCCTGTACTTCCTGATGTTGCGTTGATACTATTCGAAGTACTTGTTCCGCTCCAACCACTTGGTAATGTCCAGTTATAGGTATCTGCATTTGGGTCGTTGGTAACACTAAATGTTTCAACATCGCCAGCACATAAGTTGGTGTTTCCAGTAATTGTACTAGGTTGTGCAGGAACATCATTCACATTAACTGTTAAGTTTTCCACTGTAGAAGTACCACATGCGTTTTCAGCAGTCACTTCAATTGTTCCTCCTGTGCTTCCTGCTGTTACACTGATGCTGTTTGTAGTGCTTGTACCACTCCAGCCACTTGGTAATGTCCAGTTATAGGTATCTGCATTTGGGTCATTGGTTACACTATAGGTTTCTACATCGCCGTTACATAAGTCTGTGTTTCCAGTAATAGCACTTGGTTGTGCAGGGATATCATCCACATTAACAGTTAATGTTTGTACTGTAGATGTACCACACGCATTTGTAGCTGTAACCTCGATTGTTCCACCTGTGCTTCCTGCTGTTACATTAATACTGTTTGAGGTACTCGTACCGCTCCATCCACTTGGTAGTGTCCAGTTATAGGTATCAACGTTTGGATCATTGGTTACGCTATAGGTTTCTGTATCTCCATTACATAGGTTTGTGTTTCCAGAGATTGTACTAGGTTGTGTGGGAAGTTCGCAAAGTTTCAATTTATGAATATAAGTATCAGATCCACCATCCGAAGTTAGGTTATAGGTACCACTTCCTGGATTGAAGTCAACTGTTTCTTGAAAATACCCTGTAGTATAAACATACTTAGAGGAATCAATAGCAATGGAAAAGCCGTGATCGTAGTTCGTTCCACCCAATTGTACTGCCCAGACAAAATTGCCCGAAGTATTTAATTTAGAAATAAAAATATCATAGAACCCTCCGGAAGTGAGATTATAGGTTCCCGCTCCTGGGTCAAAGTCAACTGTTCCTTGAAATCCACCAATAGTATAGACATTACTTGACGAATCTAATGCAATGGAAACACCTCTATCATAATTTGGTCCACCCATTGATTTTGCCCATTCAAAATTACCCGAAGAATTTAGTTTGGAAATAAAAATATCATAGCTCCCTTCAGAAGTGAGATTATAGGTTCCTGTTCCTGGGTCAAAGTCGGCTGTGCCGCTATAGTATCCAGTTGTAAAGACATTTCCTGAAGTATCAACGACGATAGAGCTATTTGTTCCGGCAAGTTTTTTTGCCCAAACAAAATCGCCCGCAGCATCAAGTTTAGAGACAAAAACATCAATTGCAGATACCGAAGTAAGATTATATGTACCTACTCCTGGATCGAAGTCGGAAGTACTACTAAATGCTCCTGAGGTATAAATATTTCCATTATCATCTAAGAAAATTGATTGCCCTCTATCACTGTTAGTTCCACCAAATTGTTTTGCCCAAACAAAATTACCATTAACATCCAATTTAGAGATAAAAACATCATGACTACCTGCAGAATTGAGATTAGTTGTCCCTATCCCAGGATCAAAGTCGGTTGTTCCCGTGAACTGACCAGTCGTATAAACATTTCCAGAGGCATCTACAGCAATAGATCTGCCTATATTATCACCTGTGCCCCCCAGATTCTTTGCCCAGACAAAATTGCCCGAAGCATCAAGTTTGGAGATAAAAGCATCAGTAGGGCCTGTCGAAGTCAAGTTAAACGTTCCTGCTCCAGGATCGAAGTCGACTGTGCCATTTATGTATCCTGTTGTATAAACATTTCCATTGAGATCTACATCAATAGAATAGCCGTACACAGAGTTTGACCCACTCAACTGTTTTGCCCAAACAAAATTGCCCGAAGCATCCAGTTTACTTATAAAAACATCTAATGCACCTTCTGAGGTAAGGTTAAAGACCCCTGGCCCTGGATCAAAATCAGTTGTTCCTTCGAAACGTCCAATTGTATAGACATTCCCAGAGAGATCAACAGCAATTGATTCTCCAGTATTTTCATCTATCCCCCCCATAGACTTCGCCCACTCAAAAGTAGGTTGCTGTCCATAAACAGAAATAGCCAGAATTGTAGTTATAAATAATAGTGCTTTTTTCATGAGTTTTAGTTATAAGATTGTTCTTAATACAAAAACAAATATAGAGCTAATTCTACAAAGAGGACCTGTGACTTACCAATTGGCGAGGTATTTAAGGTCATTTGTTTTTTTTAATTATCAAATGGTAAATATTGAGCCTCAAAACGATTCAACACCGCACACAATTTAAATATCATAATGCTGTAATACAGTTACTTATGTATTTATGTCGGTTTTGACATGAATTGTCTTTCTAAAATTATATGTAGTATTTTTGACCAAATAATTAAAACTAAATTTATGAAAATCAAGAAGAACTACTTGCTATTAATACTTTTGAACACACTGTTTTTCAGTAGTATAAACGCTCAAATTAAGACTTACAAAATTAAAGACGGTACTAAAACCGAAATATCCAGAGATGACACAATTAAGATTGAATTAGACGGTGAAGGAAAGCCCCTCGACAATATTTTAATATCGTTCGATATCAAAGAATTCCGGGAAAAATACAATTATGACATCATAAACATTGCTGTTGGAAGAAGTGGGTTTACTGGAGGACTTTTTAAACACGAATTTGATTCAGAGCTTTCCAAAAAGAAATATGCCGATGTGAAGAAATTCAATTTTTATGCCTTTAATCATACGGAATACGAAGAAGGTCAAGGAAAAGGGACCTTTGCTTTAGTGAGTGAAAAAGTTTATTATAGAGGTTACGTAAAAGAAACACCTCACTTCTATAAGATACTAGGTCAATATATTACAGGTCAGGAAGAATATTATGATGAAGACAGTAGAACTGTGAGAACACGTAATGTTCTTAGTAGTGGTGAAGAAGTCATACAGCTTAATATACGATTTGAGCAAAATGAATCTGCAAAATTTGATGCAAGATATAAAGAATTGATTGAGGAAGGAAATGGTATAGGCAAACAAAGACACAAAGTTGGTAAATGCACTAATAAATTAGCAAAAAAAATGATTGAAATGCCTTTTCCTCTATCTATATTTCTTTTAGATCGTGTTAAATATGAACATCTCGTTGAAACAATAAATGAAATTGTTAACTACAAGTATGATGAAATAAAGCAGGAAAAAAATAAGGAAAAAGCCTTTGAACTATATGAAGAATGGGATAAAGAAAAAGACGCCTTCTGTATCGAAGAAACGGAATCCAATGAGGACCAATTGAAGGAATTAGAAAAGAAATTTAAAAAAATACCTGAATCGACTACAGTTCCCGAAAAAATGGAAATTATTCGTAATGCATTGAAGTAAATAATTAGTCGCTCCTTAACAATTGCCCCTAACATCGAATTTTTTGATAATTTAATTTTTGTAGAAACGAGAAAAAGAGCGAAAAAAATAATTCTTTAGA
>JBNJEH010000002.1:0-140148 GCA_051745635.1 Bacteroidota bacterium | reverse complement strand
CATCCTCGATGGTCAGGTTTTGATTGGAATAACAGGGTCGGTTGTAGTGACTTAATAAGAGTGCTGCCACTCCTGATGCATGCGGTGCAGCAGCGGAGGTTCCATTAAATTTTCTATATAAACCAGAAATATTTGTCGTTAGCGTAGAATAAACGATAGAGTCAGAACCTGGAGCAACAAGATCCATATTACCTCCATACAACGAGTAAAAATCAGCATTTTCTTCTGAAACCGATTGATTGAACCCCGATTCAACAGTGTTTCCATCATAACCAGAAGCACCCACTGACACAATCCAGCCTTCGGGTAAACTCTGTGGAAAAAAACCATCAACAGAAGTAACTTGATTGTAAGTGCTATTCAATATTCCACTGTTCCCTCGAGCAACAACATTGATCACTCCATTTTGCAGCGAAAACAAAAATGCTTCACGACATAAATCACATTGGGTGACATCAACGACTGAAGAACTATCAGAACCTGGGATTTTTGACTCATCAGCTAACGGAGTTGTCGTTCGGATGGTGTAAGAATGATTGCCTACATGAATACCAAATCCTTTGGAGTTATTGAAGTAATAATCATTTTCTGCACCACTGTAATAGGGTGCTCCGTAATTAAAATAAGTACCTGGTGATCTGGCAGCGTCAACGACACTTGCGAGAATATATGAAACGTTTGATGCCGATAAGAACGGATATTTAAAATCAATCATCGAACAACCTGTGGTATCGCTCCCATCACCTCCTGCAACACCCGCGATTCCAATTTCGTTATTTCTTTTTGCACCAATTATTCCAGCAACCTGAGTTCCGTGTGGCTGCCCAATGTCTTCAACACCCCAATCGGGTGCTCCAGAAGTGTCTTGATTAGCATAGTAATCACGCCCTGAAAGAAGGTCAATGTCTGGATGTAAACTATCAACACCATTGTCGTGGACCCCCACTTTGATAAACTTCTCCCCTGTTTCTGTTTCCCAGGCTTGTTCAGCATTGATGTCAGCAAATCCAGCTGGATCGAAAAGCCCTTCCTGTCTGTAATATAGACTATCATCAGGTACATTTTGCTGAATAACCTCAAAATTTGGATGCGCATACTCAACTAAAGGATGAAAGCTATCAAGGTAGTTAATAACTTTCTCTGACTTAAAATTGGCAGGAACCTCTACATTAAAAACCGCCCAAAATGGTGGTATTGTTACTTCATAACCATGCCTGGAAATTGAAATTGAATCCTCAGTATTCAGAAAGTCGAAAACTTTTGAAGCCTGACTGTCGAGTAATTCAGGGAATTCGGCTTTTAAAACATCCAGCTCCCTTTCTGCTTTATCGTTAAATAGTGCATTCAGTTGAGCTGTAAGGCTACTTTTATCATCAATAAACTGTTCATCTAAAAATTCGTAATTGAATTTCACGATAATTTCTCGTTGTGTGTAGCATGCTAAGGAAAGTATTAGTGCAACTATCGTTAGGAAGACTGATTTCATAGTGTCGATTTATCAAGTTTTCAAAACAAATCTAATTGATTTCTAATGATTTGCCAAAAAAGTACGAAACTTGTTAAACGGAGCACTCGCGTTTCTTGTAGCAGAGCGTGGCAGGAGTGCGTTTAGTCGGAGCATTGAGGAACTGCAGAACCGTAGAACAGCAGAATTGTGGCTCTTCGGCGAGCTATTCGATTAGCATTTTGAAATTATTGCTTATTTTAGAATAGGATTACCAATGTAAGTCGAAAAACAATAAATAATCAGATGTTAGACAATTAGACAATAGATGTTAGACAGTTGATATTAAGAATATCTAACATCTAACATCTCCAGGTCTAACATCTTTTATAAATCTAAGCATCCAATAAGAAAGAATGTTTTAAATTAAAATTTACGACCTATCTTGGTATCCCATTTTTAGAATACCTGAAAAACCAAAGGAGTTGAGGTGAACTATCCGTATTCGAAATGCTGGCGTTTATAGCGATCCTAACTTGTACTTCTCGCGATACAGTATTTTTTGAGCAGCTCTTTTTAATAACGCTTCAGAAAGTGACCGTTGCGGTTGTTCTGCTTCTTCGAATAGCTGATTCACTTGAGATTCGGGTAAATCAGTAATGTAGAGCAATTGTGACATTAAGTGCGGTGCGTCGTTCATCACGAGTTCGACTTCTTTTGTCAAGTATTCCAGGAATTCTTGGGGGTTTTCCAGAACTTCATCCGGCAGCGCCAGTTCGATGCCCACACGAAAAAAGTCCTTTTGAAGCTGAGAAAATGTCGATCGGGCAAATGCATTTTCTTGTAGGCGTTGAATTATTTCGTTATTTAGCAAATCTTGTAAGTTTCTGTACGTTCGTAAATTTTCTAAGTTAATAAATTTAATTTCGCAGTATAAATTTATGGGAATGAAAGTTTTCAAATTTGGAGGAGCATCTGTTAAAGACGCCGCGGCGGTTAAAAATGTCGCGGGCATACTTCAACAGCACAGTGAAGAACAGTTGTTTGTCGTCGTTTCTGCGATGGGCAAGACGACGAATGCCATGGAGAATATTGTCAGCGCTCTCTACGATGGTGAGAAAAGGATTTTTCGCGAATTGGTAGAAGAGCGAAGGGCATTTCACATCGACATCATGAAAGCACTTTTTGAAGATGAACACCATTTGATATTCAAGGATATTCACGCGCTTTTTGATGAATTAATCCAGATGGAGGAGGATCAGTTGGCTCCCAATTACGATTTTCAATATGACCAAATCGTCGCTTATGGGGAGGTAATATCCACGCAAATTATTGCGGCCTATTTACAACTTAAGCGAGATGATGTCGTCTGGGGCGACGCGCGCACTTTCATTAGAACGAACCACGACTATCGCGCTGCTGAGGTGAACTGGGAAAAGACGACGGAATTAATCGATACCTTTCGGGCGACAAATGCAGATAAAAATGTCTGTATCACCCAGGGGTTTATCGGTCATACTGAAGAAAATTTCACGACCACACTCGGTAGAGAAGGATCTGATTTTACCGCGGGAATCATCGCTTATTGCACCAACGCTCAAAGTGTTACCATTTGGAAAGATGTTCCCGGAATGTTGAATGCCGATCCAAAATGGTTTGATAATACCGTAAAACTCGACCGAATATCGTTCAAAGAAGCGATTGAACTGGCGTATTACGGCGCTTCTGTGATTCATCCAAAAACGATTAAACCGCTTCAGAACAAACGAATTCCGCTATTTGTCAAGTCGTTTGTTGACCCTTCCGCACCGGGTACAGTTATTCAGGAGTCGACGGAGAATGACCACTTGATCCCGTCTTTTATTTTTAAGGTGAATCAGGTGCTGTTGTCCATCACGCCGAAAGATTTTTCTTTTATCGTCGAACAAAATTTGAGCGATATTTTTGGAAAGCTGGCGTTGGCCGGCGGCCACATCAATATCATGCAAAATTCAGCGGTGAGTTTCACCGTGTGTCTGGATATCGACGATCTGCGCCTCAATAAATTGGTGGATTTACTCAGCGACGATTACGTAGTGCGCTACAACAGAGGACTGGAACTGGTAACAATTCGTCACTTTGATCAGGCGACGATCAACCGCGTTACTGTTGACAAAGAAATCCTGATGGAACAGAAAACGCGGCATACGGCAAGAATTGTGATGAAGAATATCTAAAAACTGGTTCGGGTACCAAAAAAAATAAAGCATCCGTCGGGAGCTTAAAATGCTGATCTGTAATGTTGATCCCTTTTATGATTTCTTTTTTCGCATCGCCGCTTTTTCAGCCTGTTTCTTTTTCCATTTCTCCATGGCGTATTGCTGCATGTCTTCAACTTTGTCTTTTTCATCAACAATTTCGAAGCCAAGTAACGTTTCAATAATATCTTCGAGCGTTGCAATGCCGTCCATCCCTCCGTATTCATTGGTGACAATCGAGATTTGCTGTCTTCCTTTTATCAATTCTTCCCAGGCTATAAAAAGTGTCGTGTCCTCTGAAAAATTAACAACTTCATTGCGCAGGTCTTTCAATTTCAATTCAAATTTATCCCGAGCTAACTGCTCAAAGACATCAGATCGAAAAACAAACCCCGTGATGTTATCGCGCGTATTATTGAAGACGGGAATTCTCGAAAAGTGCATAAATTCTTCATTGTCCATAAAGTCTTTTAGCATCATCTCTTCATCCGCGACAACAGCAACAGTTCTTGGCGTCATAATCTCGGAGATTTTAATGCTTTTCAATCGGATGAGGTTCTGAATTATGCGATTTTCTTTTTCGCCAAAAATTCCTTCTGCAGTTCCAATACTCGCCAGGGCTGAAATTTCCTCACGACTCGTGCTCAGCTTTTTTTGTTTTCTTGCTAATAACTTCGTTAATAAAGCCGAAAGGAAAACGAGCGGATAGGTGATGATGATCATTCCTTTTACGATGCGAGCTGTGAACCCCATCAATTCACGGCTGTAATTTGCTCCAATCGTTTTCGGAATGATTTCGGTAAAAACTAGAATTAAAAGCGTTAAGACAGCGGAAACAATTCCAAAATAGGCGTCCCCAAAGACAATTGTCGCCTGAGAACCAACGCCTGCAGCCCCGACGGTATGAGCTACGGTGTTCAGGGAAAGAATCGCGGAGAGCGGCCTGTCAATGTCTCTTTTTAATTCGATAAATAGCTTTGCACTTTTGTCTCCCTTATTTGCTTTTGCTCTTAAAAAAGAAACGGGCGTCGATAGAAGCACGGCTTCCATAATCGAGCAAAGCGCTGAAGTGAATAATGCGATGAAAAGGTAAACGAATAAAAGAAACATTTTTAATTGTTTTATTCAGCAGATGAACGATCCCAATGCTACCTTCAAGTTTAAGATAATTTTTTATTTATCAACCGTATATTTTGTTTTTTTTTCTACGATTTAATGTTTTAGCGAGGGAATTCAAATCTTACTGTGAAGTAAGTATGTCGGTCTGTCGTTGGTCCTGGCAAAACAAATGGCTTTACTAATTATCTCATCTGATAGATCATCTAGCTATTTTTACATGTTCGTATCATATCTCGCTTTCAAAAAACCGTTCCAGCACCTTATCCGCCAGCACATCACTCAGTTTAAAATAACTCTCTTGTGTCCAGCCACCTACGTGCGGTGAGAAAATGACGTTATCCATGTTGATTAGCGCTTTAAAATCTGGATTTTCATCGGCAGTCAGCGTCTTTTCAAAGGATGCTTTTTCGTATTCCAGTACATCCAGACAAGCACCGAGAATGCTCTTTTCTTGTAGTCCTTTGAGCAGGTCTTTTGTTTGGATAATCTTCCCGCGTGCGAGATTGATCACGTATATCGGCTTTTTAAACCTTTGGAAGAACGCTTCATCAGCCATGAATAACGTTTCTTCGTTTTGTGGAATATGGAAAGAAAGTATGTCTGCCCGTTGAAAAATTTGATCCATCGAAGCGGCGTTGGCAAACTGATCGCTGTAATCCGATTTGTATTTATCGTAGGCAAGGACGTTTACATCAAATCCGTACAACTTTTTGGCAAATGCTCGACCATTGTTTCCGTATCCAATAATACCTACGGTCTTTCCGTCAAGTTCAATTCCACGGTTTTCTTCCCGTTTCCAGATGCCCTGGCGAACTTCTGAATTCCCGCGACAAAGATGATTGAAGAGTGAGAGCAGCATTCCCAAAGCGTGTTCACCTACCGCATTTCGATTTCCTTCCGGGGCATTGAAGCAGGTGACGCCATTTTTTTCAGCCGTATCCAGATCAATATTTTCGAGTCCGGCACCACTGCGCGCTATGAATTTTAAGTTGAGGGCTGCATTCAGGAATTCGGCGTCGATTGGAAAGCGGGATCGCACAACTATTCCCTGAACCTTGTCCAGTTTTTCCAGGCATTTTTCGCGGCTCCATGCCGTTCCATCGATACAAATGCATCCTTTTTTTGTCAGTCGTTCTTCAAGAATCGGGTGGACGGTATCGATAAATAAAACGCGCATGGAGAATCATTTTGATGTTGGATTCAAAGATAAAGAGAATTCTGATATTAGACGCAGTGTATCACTTTCGGCAATTATTCTCCATGCTAAAGATGTACAATATTCATTTTTTAATATTCTTATTGTATATTTGACTAAAAATAAGTGGTTTAAAATGCGACTCACATTAATTATTCTTCTGCTGCTCCTGTTTGGATATAGCTGTAATCGCGAATTTAAGGGAGAAGGTCAAACGCGGAAAGACACTTTTACTTTTGACGACGAAAAAAGGAAGTTCAGGATTTATTTTCCCGAGAACTATGATGAAAATGAATTACACCCAGTAGTTATTGCACTGCACGGGAGATTGGGACGCGGTAAACAAATGGAAAAATCGAGTTTGTTCAATCCCGTTGCGGATGAGAATAATGTCATCATGGTCTACCCGGATGGCTATAAGAAATCCTGGAATGATGGAAGGGGGGAAGGTCCTGCTGCTGATGACAATATTGATGATGTGGGTTTTATCAATGCACTCATCAATTTAATTATCGGTGATTATGCCGTAGACGATTCGCGCATTTATGCATGCGGAATGTCAAATGGTGGATTCATGTCGATGCGATTGGCACACGAACTGGACAATCGTATCGCCGCTTTTGGGTCTGTAACGGGATCGCTCGGAACGAATTATAATCAAGCACTGGATAATGCTGTTCCCGTAATGCTCATCGCCGGAACAGAGGATCCCCTTGTTCCTTATGAAGGCGGTGAAGTTGCCGATAGCGGAACGGAAAGTATGGGGTTTGAGGCACTACTGGAATACTATGCTGCTAATAATAATTGTGACACGCTGAATGTACAGCAGTTGCCACAGGTAAATGACGATGGCGTCAACACAGAAAAATGGGTGTATTCGGACTGCGAAGAGAGCGCTAAATGCGTACTTTTTAAAAATATTGGAGCTGGTCATACCTGGCCGTCAGGAGATGCTGCGCTGGGTGAAAATACTGTGGGGAAAGAGTCTTCTGAGATCGATGCAAGTCGGGAGTTGATGAATTTTTTCTTGCAGTATGAACTATGACGATTTCTTGCGATTACGAAAGATTTATGAGGTGTCCGTTATTCAAATTTCGATGGATGCGGTACAAAGTTCTGTTCATCAGAACAGTCGGGGTCATCCTCTTTTAGCAAATCAGCCGAGAGTTTTAATTCACCTTTTTGAACTTTAAAATCGTCAATAACATTTGTGCAGTATTTTGAACTTTCGATAATGACGGTATAGGAGCCGTAGTGAATGTCTACTTTCTTTTGATTACAATAGGTCGTCGCTTTGTAGAGCTCAGAAAAATCATCGGACATAAAGTAGATCATGATGCCCTGGTCGGCAACAATTGTCGTTTGAGCGTGATCACAAATAAATTCAAAACGAACGGTAGCCAACTTTTCCTCCCCGCTTTGCGCACGAGTCACATAAACCAGAGAAAGGAGTAAAAAACTCATGAGTACAGTTTTGGTATGGCATTTTTCGAATATCATCGGTTTAAATATAACGAATGTATGGTTAGGATGTTTGGAAAGCGAGTGATATTTCATAAATCAGTTTAACGTGAACCGCGAAATCACAAATTCTTCCGGCGTGCTGAAACGGAACAATCGCTGTCGATTTTTTTCAACTATCAATGCGTTTTTGAAGCGGAACGAAAATGTTGTTGTAAAATTTTTGCCTTCGCTAATCCAACGACTTCAACGAGTTCTTTTTCTGAAGCGGCTTTGATCTTTGAAATCGTCTTGAAATGCCTCAATAGTGTTTCCTGTGTTTTTTCGCCGATTCCTTCAATTTCCAACAGCTCTGAGCCAAGGGCAGCTTTGCTTCTGCGATTGCGGTGGTGTTCAATGCCAAAGCGATGGGCTTCATTGCGCATGTACTGGATCACTTTTAAACTTTCACTTTTTTTGTCGAGGTAGAGCGGAACATTGTCTCCCGGGAAAAATATTTCTTCCAGCCGTTTGGCAATCCCAACAATTGGTAATTTGCCGCGAAGTTCGAGTCGTTCCAGTGCTTCTACTCCGGCACTGAGTTGTCCTTTTCCACCGTCGACAATGAGCAGCTGAGGCAATGATTGTTCTTCCTCAAGCATGCGTTTGTAGCGGCGATAAATGGCTTCGCGCATCGATTCAAAATCGTCGGGTCCTTCCACCGTGCGAATGTTGAAGTGGCGATAATCCTTTTTACTCGGACGACCATTCTTAAAAACGACGCAGGCTGAGACGGGATTTGTACCCTGAATATTCGAGTTATCGAAACACTCCATGTGTACAGGAAGTTCTTTTAACCGGAAATCCTTCTGGATCTTTTGGAGTAATCGTTCAGTCCTGACCTCTGGGTTTTTGGCGTGTTCTTGCTTTTGTCGCTCCATGCGGTAGAATTTTGCATTCCGCGCCGAGAGGTCGAGCAGATGTTTTTTATCGCCTCGCTGTGGAGTAAAGAAATCGAGCCCTTTCACATCAAACTTAGCTGCATTTTCAACGAGAATTTCCCTGGATTGACTGTTGAACTTATCGCGCATGTTCAATAGCACAAAAGTGAGGATTTCTTCATCGGGTTCGTCGAGTTTCTTTTTGACTTCTACCGTATGTCCATGGATGATAGCGCCGTTGTTAATCACTAAATAATTGACAAAAGCGTTTTTATCCCCTTTGTCGAGTGTGAGCACGTCAACCTGGTGAATTGTCGGCGACACAACCGTCGATTTGGCCCGGTATTTTTCCAGCGATTTGATCTTTTGTTTGAGGTTTTCCGCTTCTTCAAATTCGAACTTTTCTGCCGCAGCGCTCATTTTTTCTTTCAGCATGCGGATGACGGAAGCGATATTTCCCTTGACGATGTGTTCAATCTGATCGATGTACTCCTGATAGTCAGGTTCCTTCTCTTTACCGATACATGGGGCTTTGCAATTGCCGATATGATATTCGAGACATTCTTTGTATTTGCCTTTGCGTATATTTTCTTCGCTTAAATCGTAGTGACACGTGCGCAGCGGATACAATTCCCGCATGAGTGTCAGCAGTGTGTTGACGATTTTGACAGAAGGATAGGGGCCGTAGTACTTTGAGCCATCTTTGATCACTCTTCGCGTGGTAAAAACGCGCGGAAATCGTTCATTTTTAATACATATCCACGGGTAAGTTTTGTCGTCTTTAAGTTGAATGTTATAGCGGGGACGGTATTTTTTGATGAGGTTGTTTTCCAGTAACAGGGCGTCTGTCTCAGTATCAACGACGATGTAATGAATGTCGTGAATGCGACGAACAAGGATACGCGTTTTGGCCGTGTCGTGATTTTTGGTAAAGTACGAGCTGACCCGCTTTTTGAGGTTCTTGGCTTTGCCGACGTAAATGATCTTTCCCGTTTCATCAAAGTATTGATAAATTCCCGGTTTATCGGGCAGCGTTTTGATTTTTGCTTTGATTTTATTGCGTTGCTCAGCCATTAAAACAAAGATACTAAAAAGTCAGCTGGAAATAAATTGGTATAACTTCAAAGGTATTTGTTTTGCGGCGTATCTCGACAAAGCACATCTGGCGCTTTTGAGTAGCATGTGGCTAAAGAGAACGGTGGTGGATAGCATTAGCTGAATTGATACGTCTTCTTTTTCGCGTTTCAATGTAATTATCGTGACTTTTTATTCGGTCTCCATGGAAATAGTTGAAAGCTTCTTGAAATTCCAATATAAAAACCTGAACCTTTTGAAACCAAACTAACGCTGTACTCATCATCCATGTTTGCTTTTTCATAAACTTGAACGTAATCTACTCTACTGATATTCTTCAATCCTTGATTAAAAAGCAGATGAACAGAAAAGAAATACTTCTTAAAAAAGTATAGATCACTCTCTAAGCCTAACAAAAGACACCCATTAAATTTACGTTCAGCAAACGGTTGGACATAGGTTTCTTTTAAAATCGTATTTTGATCAACATGTGTCATTAATGGTGTTCTAACATCGATATGATCGTATGAATTAAAGTTAATTGACATCCCTAATCCAGCGGTTAAACGTGTGACTATAAATGAAGGGGATTTTGTGATCTTTCTGGCATAAGATAACGTAATTCGGTCATATTGACGACGTAACATTCCGTAGAAACCATCGTGCACTTCAGAGTAATGGTGCCTGAAGCTTGACTCAACTTCATAACTTACTTTATCAGTATTCCATGATAACTGAAACTTATTTAAATCATTTTCTGAGGTTAAATCTACTGCTATACCAAAATTGACAGTTGGTCTTGTAACGATCCGGGAGGAATAGTTGAGTGAGTAAGGCATATAAACTTGCTGCTTCTCAAACATACTTTTTTCAGTAGAAAAATTGTCTTCTGGTGCTAACCTTGAAAAGTTCATTTTACCGAGTAGCATCGGAGAGATGTTGAGTTTCATTTGACCACTTAATGTGAATGTTGAAATTGTGAAAAATAGCAACAAACCAGATTTTATTAGGTTTTGGCGACTAGATAAGTATGGTTTAAAGTTTGATATTGACTTTTTCATAATTCTTTAACTACTATTAACTATGTTATTCAAACAGCCGAAAGCACAAAATAAACATTATCTCATTAATTCGCTCCTTTTTTCAAGTTATTTCTTATCAAAAAACCATCTCAATCCCAAAGCAAACATCTGTCCTTTTGCTGTATTACTAGCTCTTACAGTGTTATTGATGTCCAAAGTTGATAGTATGTTCTGTTAACTCGCTGTTTTTGCCAAATTGGTAATGATATCTTGCTGTGACATATAAGTTTTTTGTAACTCGAATGTCTTTTGATAAGCCTAGATAAAAACCTAAACTATATCGTGAAATAAATTGGTATTGCCAAGAATAATTCAATGTTCCTTGATTTCCATTTCCATCTTGATAAGTCACAGAATTAGATAAATATTGCCCATTACCTATTGGATTATCTGTAATTCCAAAGCTAAGTCCCGCATGTAAATCAAAAAAGCGTAGATTATTTTGTCCAACAAATCTAAAACCCCCTCCCAAACTAAAAGACAGAGTTGAAAACCCACTCAAATGATCGTAAAAATCAATTATCCAATCATTTGTTTCAAAATAAGTCCAGTACTTCAAGTATTTAAAAGCACCTTCTAAAAAGAAATTTTTAGGTAAAGTATATTGATAATTAACATAGAGTGCATCAACTGTATTGAAGTATGGCTTTTTAAAGGTAAAACCTCTAGTAATTTCAGAATATAGTAAAATAGATGGATCTTTGATAATCAATGGGTACTGATTGCTGGATGCAAAAGCACTAATAATATGCGTACCGGGTTTAATTAACCTTTTATGAGATAGATCCATTTTAATATTGAATTGATAATCAACCTCAACATGACTATGTTTTTGACTTAAACCAACAAAAAAGGTGTTACTAAACAGAAGCAAAAAAAAGAATTTTTAATAAGATTCATTTTTGTCCAATTTACCTTTAAATAACAGAATCTTTAGCCCTCCTGAAATGAAAGCTCCACCCCCTCGTACTTGAAATGTTGCACTTTGCTCAAAGTTTAAATTATCTGAAAAGCTATAAGTACCTGAAAAATTAGGGTTTAACCCAAAACGTTGAACGTACTTTATTATAAAACGAACATCACTTGAAAGTCTAAACTCATGAGAAAGTCCAATGTAGGGTCCGAAAGAAAACCTTGAATAAGTTTTTATTGTTCGCTCTATTTGGTAATCTAACCCTGTAGGGTATTCTTCAATGTCATAAGTTGCAGAGCCATTCATAAAATTTTTCATGTCAGATTGATTTTTATTAGAAAAACCTAAAAATATACCAGCATGAATATTTAGAAAGTGAAAATTATTTTTACCAATAACTCTATATCCACCTCCGAATAAAAAGATATGGTTATTATGGTCATGTACCATTCTTGAGTATTCGTCCCAATACTCATCTTCTTTCATTTCTCTACCCATATTGATGCCTATTCTACCAAACTCGTAACCTGTTTCAATAAAAAAATTATTACCCACCCCGTGCTCATACTTTATATTTGGAAAATAATGGTTGTTCATCATAACTGGTCCCGTCTTTAAAAAATTATTAGGGTCTTTTGTATATGTTGAAGTGAAAGCAAACCCAGCAGAAACTGAAATATATTTCGATTTTGGATGAATGTATCGTTTTTGAATTCTTTCATTCTTTTTTGCTGATTTAATGCTATCGGCTGACTGCGAGAATAAGTTGGTGGTGCTCAAACAAATTAGCAATCCTGCAATAATATATTTCATATTTTGTAAAATTAATTTGACTTTGTGTTTTCATTAGATCTTAAAGCTAATTTGGTTTTAGATGCTACTAAGCAAATTTACAATTTTCGATTAAATTTTATTGTGGTTATCACTATTTCATATTTACTAAATTTCTTTCACTTTACTCCTTGTAAACCAATTTGTAATATTCAATCTTCTGGATATTTGAAGTGTAAAACCTGAACCTTTTGAATATAGACCGTAATCAAGGTTTGTGACAACACCAGTATTTAAATCTTTTATCGTATAAACAAAATTACCTGCAGTTATATTCTTAAAACCTTGAGTATATATAACATCTAAGGAAAATAAGTAAGACTTATTCCATTTAATATCTGCTGTTAAACCTATAGACAGGTTCAATGAGAGCCTGTTATTTGCTGTTACAGAGTAGGTTCGACCAACTGTGATATTTGTATCCAATAAAAAAGGATCAAATGAATAGCTATTAACGTAGTGGTCTCCCCCTTTTTTATATCCGCTTTGAGAGAATATAAAACCTGCTCCAAATTTTATAATCAGACTTTCATTCATAACAGGCTTGGAAAAATTTAAAGAAAATCGATGAATTTCAAGCGATTTTCTAGTTCTTAACTCCTGACTAAAATATTCAGAAGGCTCTTCATTTGTACTTAAATATGATTCTTTTGCCGAAACACTTGCAATATCTTGATTCCAAGACAATCCCAGTAAAAAGTTTTGCTTTTCATTTTTCCAATCAACTGAAAGGCCTAACCCTATGAAAGGAGAAAAATGAAGTGTATTATTATAAATATCGAAATAATCATTCTGTGGAAACACTGTCGAAAAATAAGTCCAATTGGTAGAACAAATATTTAGTTTTGTATTTATACTAGGAGTTACAAAAAAAGAGTTTTGGGAAAAGACTTTCCCAAAACTCAATAAAACAAATATAATTAATATACGCATTATTTCTTTTTTCTAAAAGTAATAAATTAACGGTTTAATAAGGCGAATTTACATTTCTTCCTCCCCATGATGAATTCAAAGTTTGACCATTATACGTACATTCTACCCGAACAAACAAGTATAATCCATTCAGATTTCGAGTACCACTATAGAATTCCCATAATTGTTGCGTAGTACCACTTGCCTTAATATTGGCAGTTGATGTTATTACACTTCCAGAATTACAAGGTCTTTTACGTGCCCAAGCTTGTGGCGATTGTACTCTCATATTTGTTTGTATCACCCCACTAACTAAAGGTTCGAATCTAGCTGTCGTTCTAAAATAAATACCTGCTCTAAAATGCCTTACCATTCCCTGACATCTAATGTTATTCCCGAAATCTACAACAGATGTGACATAATCACCTCCACCAATGCCACCACACTTCTCTTGTGTGCCGTTACTTACTATTTCTAGGACGTCATCAGCTGTAGAATAAGTTTTTAATTTTTTTGAATTACTGTTAATAGAAGATAAAGCTTCTACATATTCATCTTCAGCCTTATAAGGAAGAACATTAACAACCTCTTTTTGTAAATCAATTTGATACAAGTGGTCGCCAATTCTTATAACCCCATCTTCATTAAGAAGTTGACCTAAAAACTCATCCATTGTTGGAATGCCTGAATCTTCAACTGATTCAGACTTGGCAGAAATCACATTTTTAAAACCTGTAGCCTCTAATTTTGATAAAACTTCTTTTTTTTGTTCTTCATCATAATTATCGATAAACTCTTCAAAACTACTGATAGAATTAAACTCTAAAAGGTTATTGTTTACTGATATTTCTGAAGTAATAGGAACTACAGAATCTCTTTCATTACTTAGATTTTGTTCTTTCTTACAACTAACAATTCCAATTCCTACTGCGGCAAGGAATAAACCTCCATAAATTAACTTTTTCATGATATTTAAGTTTTAATTAGGCCTTACTTTGTTTTTAGGAGTGTTCAGGCATTTGTCTCCTGCTATGACAAGTTTTAATCGATTAATAAACGGTACTATTTTAATTATATTTTACCAAAAGCTGGCTGCACATTACCGCAATTATATACATTTCTAAATTATCATAACACTTTAGTGTACAGCAAATTTATGATAAAATGTTCCTCATTGTTATTCTAAAAAGTTATATTTATACTCTAAAAACGAATATTATGGTTGTAAATGGTAATATTATTAGAAAAATCAGAAAATCAAAAGGAATATCTCAAGAGGAAGCGGCTGATTTTCTGGATATTTCCCAAACAGCTTATAGTAAGTTGGAAAACAATATTACAAAATTATCGGCAGAGCGCATTTCATTGTTGTCCCATTTGTTTAAAGTTGAAGAAAAGGATTTTTTCAATTCTCCGGAAAATATAAACCTAGAGAACAATTCATTACAGTTCGAACATATTTCAAATTTATTAAAAAGTCAGCAAGATATATTCGATGAACAAAAGGAGTTACTTCAGGAAACCATAAATATTCTGAAATTACAATTGGATGAATGTAACAAGCAGATTGAAACATTGCTGAGTAAACTTAATGATACTTAGTTTTGTTTCTACTGCATGCTATTGAGGCACATGCAGATTGATTATTCTACGTTTCAAAAGCGCGGCCATAGAAGTCAACGCATCGCGAGACAAAGCGAAAATGCCCTTCGCCCGCCAACATCAGTCATTTTTTCCTCGGCTTTTTATACACCGGAACCGTTGAACAAGGCTCTCCATACATGATACTCGAAGCTACGGGCTGCAATTTTTTCAGTAATTCAGACATCGTGTAAGAAGGGTCGGCTATATCCGCACAACCTTTGATGATTAATTTTGCGTCCTGATATTCATCAGTATTTGTGGCATCGATGTTTTGTTTGATCAACTCTTTTTCTACGGATTTCTCGTCGCCTACAAATGCTGTAACATCTTCTTGCTGTAGTTTAGAAATCACCAACATATACGCCCAGGTTGGAATGATGGCATCGACAGAGCAAAATACGCCAACAGCTTTACCGTGATATTGCGACCAGTCGTGTTCCTTCACAAATGCCCGGAAATCTTTTTCTTTCAACGCCAGTCCCTGCCAAAGATTTTCCTTCAAATCGATGGTGATAATGGGGGTTGTCGGTTTGAAATCAGCCAGATCTAATTGAACCAATCCACTTTTTTGCACTTTATTGACGATCTCTTCCATGCCTCTAATTTTTGATACCTTTGTTCAAGATGTTTGTAAAACAAAATTATGGGAACTTTATGGAAATCTGGTATGATTCTGATTTTTCTTTTCGCAGTAATGTCAGCTTGTGAACAACCCGAAGATCCGTTTATCGGTACGTGGGAATTCGAAAAGTATGAAGTTCAAAAGGAAGGCGCCGGCAGTTTAGCGGAATTGATCCCTGAAAACTGGAAAGAAAAAGTGAATAATTGGATAGAGGATGGTCGGAATCTCACGCAGTCTACAATAACGTTTAATCCGGATGGCACGTATATCGAAGAGTTTAAAGGTGGTCCTGATGAAATTACGGCGATTCGGGGGCAATACTCAGTGATGAGCGATCGTTCGCAAATCAACCTGAAAACAACAGAAGATGAATATGTCATGCCTCTGATTCGATGGAGCGATACGGCTT
The DNA here is from genome assembly GCA_051745635.1 of Bacteroidota bacterium. Lineage (GTDB taxonomy): Bacteria > Bacteroidota > Bacteroidia > Flavobacteriales_D > Crocinitomicaceae > Brumimicrobium. The sequence continues at coordinate 124,285 of JBNJEH010000002.1, read as the reverse complement.
TCACCTACAAAAAGGAATATGGTCGTTTTGACGTGCCTCTAAATCTAGAGTTTACTTATAAAAGAGTGCACCCGCATTAATCAGAAACGCGCCATCGTGTTGAACACCGTCTCCATTCTTTTGATCAACCTGTAGTTGGATAAATGATCGTTGTTGACGATGAGTGCAAACGCAATTTTTTTATCTGAAGAGCTCTCGACAAATCCGGCATAAGCCTTGATGCGACGCATGGTGCCACTCTTTGCGTAAAGTCTCCCGCTCGCAGCCTGACCCCGACAAACGCCTTTCAATGTCCCGCTTTTTCCCGCCACTGCTAAAGTGGATTTAAAGTTTTCGAATTGATCACTTTCATGCATGTAGTCCATGAGTCTTACATAGTGCTGGGCGCTAAAACCGTTGCTTCGCGAAAGTCCGCTGCCATCAGTTTGAAACATTTCGATGTTCAGACGCGGTTCCCAATAGTCATTCACGAATTTCGCTCCATTTTCCGTGGTGCCGCGGTCGGTTTTTTCATAGGCAATTAACGTGAGCAATTGTTCAGCAAAGAGGTTGACGCTTCTTTTATTGGTCCAGTAGGCAATATCCTGAAGCGTTTGCGCACTGTAAGCTGCAATTTGATTACACGCTTCATAGTCGATCGATTCATGTTTAGATTTTAATAATTCTCGCATTCCGAGCGGGCGCCCCGTGATTGTAAGGCTATCTTTTAATAAAGCCTTTCGAACTTCCTGAGCCATTAACAGTTCGGGGTCGGGAATACTGGCTTTGACTTCAAAATTACTGCGGTTTCTGGGGAGGTTTCCAACGGCAAAACGGTCGTAACTGTAAGGTGCGCCATAGATATAACAATTGTCTCGACTCGAATTGTAGGTGGTCACCGTATTCAATAAGCGATAACCGTGTACGGGAGGTGTCATGGAGTCGAGATGCGTGGGTTCATCAAGTCCGGCGTTCGTCGAAAAATGGAGGCGGGTCATGTTGTCGTAAATCACTAATCCACTGGGGCCGGCTCCGTAATAATTCCCTATGTCGGACCATGACCAGCCATCGGGGGCTCCCTGATATCCGAAATCTGAAGCATCGGTGATGATATTGCCTTCGATGGAGCGAATGTCTGCATTTTTGATAAGGCTCACCCATTTTTTTAAAAAATCGTGTCGGGTTGATTCATCGGTAAAATACTTGCTGCCTAAAGTGGGGTCTCCGCCGCCCCGAATGATAAGGTCACCTTTGAGCACGCCGCACGTATCAATTTCGCCTTTCGTGTAGATACTCGTTTTCGGAGCATAATCAGCTCCCAATACTTCAAATGCTGTCGCCGTTGTAAAAAGTTTTACGGTAGAAGCTGGAGGAATGGCCATTTTATCGTTGTAGGCAGCAATAAGGCTGTCACCATCAATGTCGTAAGCGGCAAAGCTCACGACTGCGTTTTTTAATTCCTCGTGATCCACAAAGTCATTTATGGCGTTCTGAATGACGTTATCAGACTGAGCGAAGCAGAAATTTAGAAAAAAGCCCCAAAATATACTGACAACTATTATCTTCATGGCATTATTTTTTTGCATTAAAAGTCGTTAAAATATTGTGTGTGGCATAGTCGGAATTAAAATTTTTGGTAGCGCTCCTGCGAAAGGCGAGCAAATGCGCGTTGAAAATGCGTTGCCGACGCAGTGTCATCGCGGTCCTGACCACTCCAATACGTTGGTTACAGGAAATACCGTTTTGGGTCATAATCGTTTAGCAGTAATTGACACCAAAGACCGTTCCAATCAGCCTTTTACGGATGCCTCCGGGCGTTATTCGATCGTGTTTAACGGTGAAATTTATAATTATCAAGCGCTCAAAAATGATTTACTCAAAAATGATTATCAATTTCAAACCTCATCCGATACCGAAGTTCTGCTCTATCATTTGATTCAAAACGGAACAGGAGGGATCTCGGCGCTCGAGGGCTGTTTTGCATTTGCTTTTTACGATGCGAAAGAAGATGATTTGATCCTTGCGCGGGACCGCATGGGTATTAAACCTCTGCTCTTTTCGATTGATGAGGGGCAAATCAGCTTTGCTTCAGAACTCAATGCGTTTAAATGGCTTATTGATGAACATTCTATCGACGAGGTTGCGCTCTCGCATTATTTTCGGTTTACCTATGTTCCTGCACCAAAAACGATGTTGCGTCAAGTTCAAAAACTGATGCCCGGCCATTATTTAAACGTAAAAGGAGGCGATTTTGATATCCTCAATTATCAGGCAGCCATTGAAAAGCCTGCTGAATTTGAAGACTATTCGACAGCAAAACGGGAACTGCGCCAAAAAGTGGAGCATGCGGTGATTTCCAGGATGAATGCGGACGTGCCGTTGGGAACATTTTTGAGTGGGGGAGTGGATAGTTCTATCGTCTCTGCAATTGCTGCAGATTTTAAGACGGAGCTGGCTACTTTCTCTATTGGTTTTGAGGAACACGAATTCTACGATGAATCAAAGTATGCCCGGATGGTGGCTGAACATATCGGGTCGAACCATCACGCCATTACACTCTCTAATGACATCGTTACGAGCGAATTGCCACACATTCTCAATACTTTTGATGAACCATTTGCCGACTCCAGCGCCATCGCCATGTTTTTTCTTTCACAAAAAGCGACGCAGCATCTCACCGTTTGTTTATCTGGTGATGGTGCCGATGAACTGTTTGCGGGATACAATAAGCATCGCGCTTTTCTAAAAACGAAATCGCCGGGATTTTTGCTGAATGCAGCCACAAAACTGGTCGATGGAAACAAGAAAGGGGCGCGCTCCAGTTGGTGGTCCAATAAAATGCGACAGCTACAGAAATTTAAAAAGCTGCAATCGCTCGACTGGCCGGAAAACTATTGGTTTCTCGCCTCTTTTATTGATGAAGCAGATTACAAAGCACTACTCAAAACGGCGCGGTTTGAACTTCCTTCATTTGAGGAAAAAGACAGTCTGAATACCTTTTTAAAAATGGATCAAGCTTACGTTTTGCCGAATGATATGCTCAAAAAAGTGGATTTGATGAGTATGGCGAACAGTCTGGAAGTACGGGTGCCATTTTTGGATACAGCGGTCGTTGCGCTCGCCAATGCAATACCTGCTGCGTGGAAAAATGACGGCAAAATCAGCAAGAAAATTTTAAAAGACGCTTTTTCAGATGTATTGCCCGATGAGGTATTCAATCGGTCAAAGAAAGGGTTTGAAGTTCCTTTGACAACCTGGCTGGTACAGGCCTGGGAATCCGTGGTGCGCCCGGAATGGTTCGATTCTGCTTATCTGCAACAACAAAACCTTTTTCATGAAGGAGGTGTAAAAGAACTCAAAGCAACGCTTTTCAGCAAGGAACCCAACGAGTCGGCGATTCAGATGTGGGCCTATATTGTTTTTCAAAATTGGTATGATCGATGGAGCGAAAAATTAAAATAGTACGGATTGTCAATCGGTTCAATATTGGTGGTCCGACCTTTAACGCCACGTACCTTACGCGTTATCTTCCCGCGGAGTATGAGACCATTTTGATTGGCGGCGTTCCGGACGAGGACGAAAAAGATTCGCTGCACATATTGAAGACTCACGGCATAGAACCGATTATTATTCCCGAATTGTCGCGCTCTATTCAGCCAGTAAAGGATCGTAAGGCTTATCGCAGAATAAAACAAATCATACGGGAATACGACCCTGACATTGTTCATACACATGCTTCAAAAGCGGGGTTATTGGGTCGGTTAGCGGCTCAGGCACTCTCTGTTCCAGTAGTTGTGCATACTTTTCATGGACATGTTTTTCATTCTTATTTTGGAAAATTTAAAACCGAATTCTTTAAAAATATAGAGCGCCGCCTGGCTAAAAATGCTTCGGGGATTATAGCCATCAGTAAACAACAAAAAATTGAGCTGAGCGAAGAGCATAAGATTGCACCGGCGAGTAAAATTCAAATGATTCCGCTGGGTTTTGAATTAGAACGTTTTGTGGAAGCACGAAAGTCGAAAAGAGAAGCGGTTCGCGCGCAGTACAATATCGAAGAAAATGAAATTGCGCTGGCGATTGTAGGACGTTTGGCACCGATAAAAGACCATACCTATTTTTTAGATGTGATTGAACGGCTCGCAGAAACAGTTGACCGGCCACTGCGCGTATTTATTGTTGGCGATGGCGGGGAACGTTCAGCTATAGAGCATCGGTTGAAGGATTTTACCTCGGAGACTTTAAAGATTACGATGACCTCCTGGATTCTTGATATTGCTGCGTTTAATGCAGGCATGGACATCATGTGTTTGACTTCGAAAAATGAAGGGACACCCGTTAGTCTGATTGAGGCACAGGCCTCCGGATTACCGGTAATATCAACCGATGTAGGGGGTGTCAGCGATATTGTGATCGACGGTGAATCGGGGTTTGTGATAAAAAGGACCAATATTGAAACTTATGTCGAAAAACTCCGTTTACTTGTTGAAAATGTGGAATTGCGGGAAAAGTATGGTACTTTTGGACAGCAGTTTGTTCGTCAACAATTTAGTTATCAGCGATTGGTTGATGATATGGATAAATACTATAAAGCGTTGTTAAAACATGAATAGTACGTTTTACAAATTTATATTTGCCGTTGCAGGTATTGTTTTACTCGGCAGTTGCGGAGTGAACAGTCATATCATGTTTCAGGATGATGATGAAGCGATTAGAGAGGATATTCCTTTGTCGCCATCAGATGCCTACCGCATCTCGCCGGATGATAAAATCCGTTTTACGATGTATGCGGAAGAAGGAAAGCGTATCGTCGAGGTGATGTCCGGTATTTCGGAAGATGGACAATCGGAAAATCGGCTTGGGTCGGGGGGCGATATCGAATATCTGGTGCGGAATGACGGAACCGTAGAATTGCCCATCGTGGGGACGGTGCAGCTTGAAGGTTTGAGCATTGTTGAATGTCAGGAGAAACTCGCTGAGCTCTATGGAAAGCAATACCGCAATCCATTCGTTTTAGTGGAGGTGACAAACAGAAGAGTAATCGTTTTTCCGGGTACGGGCGGCGATGCCAAGGTGGTTCCGATTACCAATAACAATACCACATTGATGGAGGCTATTGCACTGGCCGGAGGGATAACGGAACGCGGAAAAGCCAAAGTGATAAAAGTAATGCGAAAGCAGGAAGGAGAACGGAAGGTTTATCTCATCGACCTGAGTACCATGGATGGGTTGAAATATGCCGACATGATTGTTCAGTCGAATGATTTTATATATGTTGAACCAACAAAACAACTGTCGCGCGAGCTCTTGAAGGAAACAGCTCCGATCATTTCATTGATTTCCTCGGCTATTGTCGTGATATCAGTGATTCTATCGTTGTAACTGTGTAATGAATACTGAACAGGATAAAATAGCGGGAATTTTTAATATTGATATGGATGTTATCCGTATCGTTTTTCGGCGCAATTGGTATTGGATTTTTGTTTTACTCGGTCTTTGTTTGTCGGGTGCTTTTTTCTATCTGAGATACACAAAACCTGTTTATGAATCGCACATGCTGATTCAGATAAGTTCTGAAAATCAGGGGGCAGATGTCTTAGATTTTAAAAAGTTAGACGAGGAGTCTTCAATATCCAAAGAAATCGAACTACTGCGATCAGAATTGCTTTTCAGACGGGCGATTCGCGACTTGCACCTCTACGTAAGTTACTACGCAGAAGGTGATGTCCTCACTGAAACGAGGTACGGGCACAGCAATTTTACCGTCGTTCCGCACGCGTTGAAAGACTCTTCGCTTTGCCATCAACCACTCTTTGTATCGGTTGATGGTGATGAGATCGTTATTAGTCTTGATCAGCAGGGTACAGAACAATGGAAATGCAAGCCCAACGAGCGCCTCGAAACGCGCTATTTTGATATCACGCCAAAGGTGACCAACTGGCAGAAGTTCGTCAATGATAATTCGACGAATCAACTTTATTTTGAGTTTAATAACCTCGATATTTTGGTGGCGCGTTCCATTCGCAACTTAAAAGTGACACCTATTGATCCCAGCGCCAAGACAATTGAAATCAAGTTTGAAAGCCACAACGCCCGATTTGCACAAGATGTCGTTCAATCCGTGGGCGCAAACTTTTTTGAATACGATGAAGATTTTAAGAAAGAGAGTGCCGAAAACGTACTTTCCTTCATTAGTGTACAACTGGATTCATTGCAGCGCGAGCTGAGCGAATCCAAAGATAATATCATGGCTTTTCAGCGACGTGAAAGTCTTCCTAATGCGGAGACTTACAGCGAATCTGTAGAAGAGAAGCTCGATCAGTTCATGCAAGATGAATACGAGGTTAAAAGTGAATTGCGCACCCTCGAAATGCTCAAAGCCGAATTATCCAGTGAACCAAATAGCCTGGAAATTTATCAACTGATACCGCAATTGCTGGGCAAATCTTTTGAATCAAGTCTGGACGACCAGGTGACGACTTTACAAGAATTGATCGAACGCAAAGAGGATCTGAGTTATCAAGTGACGGACGACCATCAGGGGATTGAAAAAATGAACAGAAGGATTGAGAGTCGGGTCAATTACATCAATAAAATCATCAAAACGATTAATGGGCGCCTCGAAAATAAGCTGTCGGTTATCCAAAAGGAGATCCAGCGATTGGAAGAACAGTACTACGATCTGCCCGAAAAACAGATGGAATTGTCGCGACTAAAAAATATACAGAAACTCAATGAAAAGTATTACACCTTGCTCACTGAAAAGAAAGTATTGTATTCAATCTCGAATGCGGGATATGCGCCTCAAAATAAAATTTTGAACCCTCCCTCAAAACCCGTTTCTCCAATTGCTCCCAAGAGCAAAATTATTTATGGTATTGCCAGCTTCTTTGGACTCAGTTTAAGTTTCGGATTATTGCTGATTAAATACCTGAAGTTTGATGAAATCAATGATATCAGTGAGTTGCGAAAGGTTATGCCTTCGAATATCGGCGTGCTCGGAGCTGTTCCCAAAGTTCGGCAGAAAATGGAGCATTCGCAACTACTGGTTTCAAATGCACCAAAATCCAGGGTGAGCGAGTCATTCAGGACCATCCGAACAAATTTATCTTTTGTCGATAAAAGCGCGCGAACAATTGCAGTAACTTCCTCTATTTCCGGAGAAGGAAAAACATTTATTACGCTCAATCTGGGAGCGATAATTGCTATGAGCGGTAAAACTGTAGTCATTTTGGATCTTGATTTGAGAAAACCGAAAGTACACCTCGGTTTTAATGGTGATAACTCCGCGGGTATGAGTAACGTGCTGGCCGGTCACGCATCGATTGACAGTGTCATCAACACTACCCAGCTTGAGCATTTATCTTATGTTTCTGCAGGTCCGATACCGCCAAATCCATCGGAGTTGATTTTGAGTGATCAGTTTGATGAGGTTTTGCAAGTGCTCAGCGAGAATTACGATATGGTGATTATTGACAATCCGCCCGTTGGTCTGGTTTCAGACGGAATCAATGTGCTCTCAAAAGTAGATATCCCTATTTACGTATTTAAAGCCAACTATTCAAAAAGGAACTTTGTCAAAAATGTAGTGGACATTGCCGATCCAAAGGAAATTCAACACCTCAACGTCGTGCTCAATGCCGAATCGATGTCTAAAAGTGCTTACGGCTACGGTTATGGAGGTTATTATTCTGATGAAAAGCAAAGGCGCTGGTTCAAACGTAAACGATAATTGAAGTGAAGGTACAACAGACAGCAATTGATGGTGTGATAGTGATCGAACCGCAGGTGTTCGGTGATGATCGCGGCTATTTTTTTGAGTCATTTAACTCAAAAAGTTGGGCAGAAGAATTAGGAACTACTCCAAAATTTGTGCAGGACAATGAGTCGAAATCGCATCGTGGGGTACTTCGGGGGTTGCACTTCCAACAGCCGCCTTTTGCACAGGGGAAATTAGTACGCGTCGTGCATGGCTCTGTACTCGATGTCGCCGTAGATATCAGGAAGAAATCGCCCACTTATGGCCAACACATTGCCGTCCGTTTAAGTGGCGACAATAAAAAACAATTATATGTACCGGAAGGGTTTGCACACGGTTTTGTTACACTGGAAGATCACACCATTTTTAGCTATAAGTGTACGGATTTATATGCACCAGATCATGAGGGCGGACTCTTGTGGAACGACCCCGAATTGAATATTGATTGGGGAATTAACAATCCCTTAATAGCTGAAAAAGATAAGGATTACACGAATTTTAGTAACTTTGTCTCCCCATTTTAATTAGGGCTACGTGTTAGAAAACTACTTTTTAGAAATTACTGCTTTTTTTATCGGTGCTGTATTGATATCGTGGCTGATCAATCGGTTATTGCTGAAATTCTCGCGAAACCTGGGGATTCGCAACAAAAATGACGTATTAGTGCGCTGGAGCAATGAATCAAAACCTTCGCTTGGAGGGATCAGTATGTACATTACATTTATGATTACCACGGTCTTTTACGCTTCTTATCATCAAGGGGATTCTATTTTTGACAACACGCAATTTATTGGGTTGATGCTGGCTTCAGCTGTGGCTTTTGGAATTGGTCTGGCCGATGATGCCTATAATACAAAGCCGCTATTGAAGCTGGGTGGTCAGATTTTATGTGGAATTATCGTGGCTGGCACAGGTAGCGTGATTCAGTTGTTCCATCAAGAGACGCTCGACGCAATCATCACTGTAGTTTGGATCGTCATTGTGATGAACAGCCTCAATATGCTGGACAATATGGATGGCATTACGGCGACCGTATCCCTTTTTATTTTATTGGCTTGTATGTTTACGAGCTTAATGATGGCTGATTTTCATTTTAGCTTTTGGGTAATCATCGTAGTTGCCGAAATTGGAGCCATCGTTGGTTTTCTCTTTTATAATGTCAATCCTTCACGCATGTTTATGGGAGATACGGGAAGTCAGTTTATCGGACTGTATGTGGGCTTTTTTGCCATTCAGGGATTGTGGAATGTACCGGCTCAGATGGAATTGCCTTCTTGGAGCGGACTTTTACTGGCTCTGGTCGCTTTTGCACCTGCTGCTGCTGACACGCTCACCGTGGTGATCAATCGCCTGAAAAGAGGCGTTTCTCCAATGGTCGGAGGCAAGGATCATACTACACATCACCTGGTGTACAGAGGTTTGTCGGATTTTCGCGTATGGTTGGTTTTTGCAATGATCAGTGCCGCATCTTTCTTGTTAGCGATCCTTCTCGGAAGTTGGATTTTATCGGGTCAGGTTCATTTCGCCTGGATTGGGCTCGCTTTTTTTGTGTTGGTATTTCTGGCGCTCTATCGCACTACGATTAAAGAGAATGCTAAAAATTGACTCTGAAAATTTTGTAGTATAAGTCTGATAAAGACCTTTAAAAATCATCAAAATACATAACATGAGGTTGAATTGATTTTACTTCTCACTGCGAGATAAATAACTATTTTTGTGTTCCCTAAAAAAAGCGTTAAATGAAGTTGATGATACAGCTATTGTGTTGTGCAATTTTGACTGCATGTGAGCAGCGAGAACAGCCACAGTTGTCGAAAACCGTGAAGAAACCTGAGTTGCGTCATTTTGAAATTCCTGACGTTCCCGAAAGCATTCAATTTGCAGGCGAAAAGCTGACGCTTGACAAGCGGGATTTGATCGAACGATTTGACCGGGAATTAATCATAAATAACTTCTGGCATTCCAATACGATCTTATTTATGAAGCGAGCAAATCGTTGGTTTCCGGAGATGAGAGAAGTTTTTAAAGCACACGATGTTCCGGAAGATTTAATCTATATCAGCATTGTTGAGAGCGGATTGATGCAGGTGAGAAGTCCTGCCGGAGCGCGCGGATTTTGGCAGCTGATGCCGGAAACAGCCCGTCAATATGGGTTGATTGTCAATGGTGAGATCGACGAGCGGCTTCACGTAAAAAAAAGCACCCGTGTAGCGTGTCAGTATTTGCGCAATGCCTACGAGGAGCTGGATTCTTGGTTGCTGGCAGCTGCCGCTTACAATCGGGGGGTGAGAGGAATTAAAAACGCCCTGGAACATCAAGCGGTGAAGAATTATGCCGATTTACATTTAAACGCTGAAACGCATCGCTACGTTTTTCGCATATTGGCCGTTAAATTGATTATGAAAAATCCCGAACAGTATGGTTTTAACCTGAGTCGGGAACAAATGTACCCGGCACGTAAAGTTCGTGAAGTTGAAGTTATCGATGATATAGATGACCTGGTTGAATGGTCGAAGAAAAACGGTGTCCTCTACAAAACCACGCGTCAACTCAATCCGTGGATTCGACAATCTTACTTGAAAGTAAGGGATGGAGATACGTTGAAGTTAATTTTGCCCGAGGAATCGAACAACGCTATAACTTCAGCGGTTATGAAAGACACGATCAAGAATAATTTATGAGTGAAAACATTGAAATATACGGAGCTGAGGAGCACAATCTGAAGAATATTGATATTCAAATTCCGAGAAATCGGCTGGTCGTATTTACAGGATTGAGTGGTAGTGGGAAATCCTCTCTCGCTTTCGACACTATTTTTGCAGAAGGACAGCGTCGATATATTGAAACTTTTTCTTCTTACGCAAGACAATTTCTTTCGGGAATGGACCGGCCTAAAGTCGATAAAATTGAAGGGCTTTCACCCGTGATTTCGATCGAACAAAAAACAGTTTCTAAAAATCCGCGCTCCACGGTGGGGACGATCACCGAAGTGTACGATTTTATGCGGTTGTTGTTTGCACGACTGGGAACGGCTTATTCGTACGTTTCGGGTGAAAAAATGGTTAAATATTCCGATGACCAGATTGTCGACCTCATTCTAAAAGAATTTAACGGCGAAAAAGTTGTCTTCCTGGCGCCCTTAATTAAAGGACGGAAGGGTCATTATCGCGAACTTTTTGAGAAAATCCGAAAAAAGGGATTCACGAAAGTGCGCGTGGATGGTGAAATACGCGACATTAAGAGCGGTATGAAACTCGATCGCTACAAAATTCACGATATCGAAATGGTCGTGGATCGCGTAAAAGTCGATAAATCGGACCGCCAAAGGTTAAAAAGTGCCGTGGAGGCGACCATGAAACACGGTGATAAATCGATGATGCTGAACAAATATGAGACGGAGGAAGTTCGATTCTACAGCCGATCCCTGATGTGCCCGACCTCTGGAATCAGTTATCCCGAACCCGAACCGAATTTGTTTTCATTTAATTCACCTTACGGAGCTTGTTCCAATTGCAGCGGACTAGGAGAGGTTTCCGTTATCGATATGAAAAAAATAATTCCCGATCCGAAGTTATCCATTAAAAAGGGAGGGTTGGCACCATTAGGCAAATTCAAACGTACCTGGATATTTGATAAGCTGGGAGATGTGTTGGAAGCTGAAGGATACACGCTGAATACACCGCTGGCGGAAATCCCTGAGGAAGTGATGACGACGATTCTTTATGGACGTGAAGCGAGCAGGGATCGTTCGGGGAACAACATGCCTGCTTTTGAGGGAGTGGTTGATTTTATGACGCGTCATTTTGAGGAAAAACATTCAAGAAAAGTAACGCGATGGGCACAGTCGTTTATGAACAAAAAAACGTGTCCAAAATGTGAGGGCTCTCGCTTGAATAAAGCGGCACACTATTTTAAAATCGAAGAAAGGCATATCGGCGAGCTCGTGCAGCTGGATATTGTGGAATTGGCAGCTTTTTTTAAACAATTGCCCGGAAAACTATCGAAAAATGAAATGAAAATCGGAAAGGAAATCCTCAAGGAAATCAATGACCGGCTTTCTTTTATTCTCGCCGTAGGACTCGATTATTTAACATTAAATCGCTCTGCAAGAACACTTTCCGGCGGGGAGGGGCAGCGCATTCGACTGGCAACACAAATTGGTTCAGAATTGATGAATGTTTTGTACGTTCTCGACGAACCGAGCATTGGCCTTCACCAACGGGATAATACGCGTTTGATCGACTCGTTGAAACAGTTGCGCGATGCGGGAAACTCCGTTATCGTTGTGGAACACGACAGGGAAATGATTGAGTCGGCTGATTTTATTGTAGATATCGGGCCCGGTGCGGGAGTGCATGGTGGAGCTATTCTCAGTGCTACAGACTACAAAAACACCTTGAAGTCAGGTTCTTTAACTGCTCAATACCTCAATAATGAACGGGCCATTCCAATGCCGGAAAAACGCCGAAAGGGCAATAAAAATAAACTCGTACTCAAAGGAGCCTCGGGGCACAACCTGAAAAATGTCAAAATGACCATTCCATTGGGTACGTTTACATGTGTGACCGGCGTTTCGGGAAGTGGGAAATCGACATTAATTAACCAGACCTTGTATCCCATTCTGAATGCGCACTTTTACAAAGGAGTAAAGAAACCACTTCCCTATAAGAAAATAGAAGGTCTGGAGGCGCTGGATAAAGTGATTGAAATCAATCAGAGTCCGATTGGCAGGACACCGCGGTCAAATCCCGCAACATATACAAAGGTTTTCGATGAAATTCGCAGTTTGTTTGCCAGATTGCCTGAAGCGCAAATTCGCGGATATAAACCCGGTCGTTTCTCTTTTAATGTAAAAGGAGGGCGCTGCGAAACCTGTAAAGGAGGAGGTCTCAAACAAATTGAGATGAATTTTTTGCCCGACGTGTACGTGGAGTGCGAAACGTGCAAAGGAAAACGATACAACCGCGAAACACTGGAGGTTCGGTACAAGGGGCAATCCATATTTGACGTGTTGGATATGACTATTGACGACGCCGAAGTGTTTTTTGAGCCCATTCCCAAAATTCACCGGATTGTCTCCACATTAAAGTCGGTGGGGCTCGGGTATGTCAAGCTGGGACAACCTTCAACTACGCTGTCCGGGGGAGAGGCGCAACGTATAAAATTGGCCGCAGAGCTCGCCAAACGCAGTACAGGGAAAACAATTTATATATTGGATGAGCCTTCCACGGGGCTGCATTTTGAAGATATACGCATGTTGCTGGATGTACTCAACAAGCTGGTAGAAGAAGGGAATACTGTTCTGGTAATAGAACACAATTTAGATATTGTTAAATTTGCCGATTATATCATTGATATCGGGCCGGAAGGTGGCAGTAAAGGAGGTAGTATAGTTGCCGAAGGTAAGCCGGAGGAAATCGTAAAAAAGAAAAAAACATCACATACAGCAAAATATTTAGCTGAAGAATTAAAACGATAACAAATGAAAAAAGATTGGTACGAGATTAAAACCAATGATAGCTGGGCGATCTTTAAGATCATGGCTGAATTCGTAAACGGATATGAAAGCATGGCGAAAATAGGCCCGTGTATTTCCGTGTTTGGTTCGGCGAGAACACAGCCGCAGAGCAAATATTACCAGATGGCTGTCAATATTTCAAAAATGCTGGGCGAACGCGGATACGGAGTGATTACCGGCGGAGGACCCGGAATTATGGAGGCCGGCAACAAAGGTGCTCAGGAAGGTGGTGGTAAGTCGGTAGGCTTGAACATTGACTTGCCCTTTGAGCAAAGCGGAAATCAGTACATCGATCCGGAATCCAACTTAAAATTTGATTACTTCTTCGTGCGCAAAGTGGTCTTTGTTAAGTATTCGCAAGGGTTTGTAGTATTGCCGGGCGGATTTGGAACAATGGACGAGTTGTGTGAGGCGCTTACACTGATACAAACAAAGAAAATCAACAGAAAGCCCGTGGTTTTGATTGGAAAATCCTATTGGCAGGGACTTTTTGACTGGATTAAATCGACGATGCTGGCGGAAGGCAATATCTCCGAGGATGATCTCGACCTTTTTGCCCTCGTAGATACAGAGCAAGACGCGATTGACTACATCGATGAATTCTTTAAAACGCACGCGCTGACTCCGAACTTTTAGCAAATCAGTATTGAGCATACAGTATCGAGCAAGAGCATACAGCAAGAGTTTTGAGCAAGAGTAATGAGCATACAATAAGAGTAGTGAGCATACAGTATTGAGTATAGAGGGTATTTTCACGATTGGAATTCCTGGTTTGATTGCAGTGTTTTGGACGGATTGCAAAACCTTGTCGTTACGGGGTGTGAACAATTACATTTTAGCGCCATAAATTCTGATGGATTGCTTGTTTTTTAAAACATCGTTATCTTGGTGATCGAATTCTTTTTAATTCAACCTTATTTCTCTATATTCGCTAAATATTTGAAGATTATAACTATTACGCGATGAAACTTATCCTCACAAAGTATTTAGGTCGATTACTTTTTTGTTTGTTATTGACGTCTTTTGCCAATGCCCAGCCTTTCTGGACGGAAACATTTGGCAGTGGATGTAACTCGGGTACGGCGGCAAACGGATTCACTTCTCCCAACGGGCAGTGGTCTACGGAAACTCCTGCTGGAAACAACGGAACAGATGCGAATACCTGGTACGTCAGCGCAGAAGAGAATGGCGAAGGCGTTGGCAATTGCGGAGCTGGTTGTGGAACAAACCCAACGCTGCATATTGGTGATGCTGCCGCTGATACGGGAGCCACGTACCTCACGGATGACAGTGGTCTTGGTTACGATGTTCTCACAGATACGCGCGCTCAATCTCCTGTTATCGATTGCTCCGGGCAATGTGGTATCGATCTCACGTTCGAATACATGGAGAATGGTGACGGAACGAATGATAATTTCACACTCTGGTATTTTGACGGTGGAACATGGACACAACTTGATGATCCGGTAAAAACACCCATCACTTGCGCACCTGATGGCGAATGGGCTTCTTACTCGACGACATTGCCGGCTTCTGCTGATAACAACCCTGACGTTCAGATTGGTTTTCGATGGGAGAACAACACCGACGGCGTAGGAACAGATCCTTCTGTAGCAATTTACAACATTCAACTATCATCAACAGATGTAACTGATCCCTCCATAACCTGTGATGGCAATGTGGATGTCTATATGCCCGCTTCCGTCTGTGAAGCACAAGTTCCAGATCTCGTACTACCCCCAACGGTTGTCGTTTCAGATAATTGCACAGACGATAGTGACTTGCTCGTCACTCAGGATATAGCTTCGGGTACAGCGATCAACGGTCATGGCACCACAATAACAGTCAATGTTACAGTTGAAGATCTCTCAGGCAACACTAACAGTTGTGCTATTGATGTGACGGCATTAGATACGGTAGGACCAGTGATGACTTGCCCATCGACGCAAACAATTGAGGCTGATGCCGCTTGTGAAGGGACGTTAGACGATTATGTGTCATTGGCGACAATCGACGATAATTGTTCGGCTTTTGGTGATTTGACAATTACACAGAATCCAGCGCAGGGCACGACCATCTCCAGCGATCAACTCGTTGAGATTAGTGCTACTGACGAACTTGGAAACACCAATACTTGTGACTTTACAGTAGAACTGGTGGATACCACGGCGCCTGTCATTAGTTGTCCACCGACGCAAACACAGTCGACAGCAACCGGCAGTTGTGACACCCTTTTGCTGGATTACACAGATGAAGTGGTGTGGAACGACAACTGTGTCTCTGATGTTAACAATATGACTTTTCAGCAAAGTCCGAGTCCGTCGCTGACTATTTCCGGGACGACAACTGTCGAAGTAGAAGTTTTTGACCTCGATGGCAATAGTGCTTTGTGTAGCTTCGACGTAGAGTTAGTGGACGATGAGGCGCCCGATATTACCTGTGCCGGCGATATAACAATTGCTACGGATGCCAATTGTGAAGTGGCATTACCTGATTTTTCAGGAAATATAGGACTCAATGACAATTGTAGCGCTAATTCGGATATTGTCGTGACTCAGTCGCCATCCATCGGGACCGTCATTAGTGGGGAAGGCACCGTTCAAACCATTACCATGACTGCCGAAGATGAAGCTGGAAATACCAATTCGTGTACATTTGATGTGACACTTTCCGATACAACTGCATCTCAAATTACTTGTCCTGGAACGCAGACCGAAAGCGCCGGCGCCTCTTGTGATTTTACAGTTCCCGATTACAGTTCAGCACTAACATTAGATGACAATTGCAGTGCTGCAGGTGATTTGCTCGTGTCACAAGATGTCGCCGTGAATTCAACATTACCCGTGGGGTCTCACACGATTGAAATGACGGTTGAGGATGAATCCGGCAATATTTCGAATTGCTCGTTTTCACTCGATGTAATCGACGATGTTCCGCCTGTTATCAATTCTTGTGCGCCTGACCAGGTTGAAAATGCCGGTACCAACTGTGAAGGAAACATCGGTGATTATCGATCGTTATTGAGTGCCGATGATAATTGCGATGCATCAGCTGACCTCAACATTACACAGAATCCATCACCAGGAACGCTCATAAGTGGTGCGACAACTGTTACTTTGACCGTTACTGATTTGTCGGGCAATTCTGCAACTTGTGATCTGGAAGTGACCTTAGATGATGTCGTAAATCCCGTACCTGACTGTTCAGCTGATACGGTGGTTTCAGTGAATGCATCCTGTGGGTATAATGCTCCTGATGTCACTGGAATCGTTAGTGGAACCGATAATTGTTCCGCATTTGGCGACATGACATTGACGCAGGATATTGCCCCTGGAACGAACCTCAACGGAGCAGAATCAATTGAAGTTACGCTAATCGATGAAAACGGAAATAGCGCAAGTTGCTTTGTAGATGTTGTGCCTGATGACACGATCGCTCCTGATATTGCTTGCCCGTCGGATCAACTTTTTAGTAACGGAACGAATTGTAATTATGCAATCACGGATTTCACCTCTTTGGCGACAGCATCTGATAATTGTGGTACACCCGTCGTAACGCAGATTCCCGTTGTAGGGACAGAGATAGGTACTGGAACGCACGAGGTTATATTTGTTGCTACAGATGCCGCTGGAAATACAGATTCATGCGCTTTTAATTTGACAATAACAGAATCGATAGACCCAACCATTACGTGTCCTGATGACACCGTCACATGTGAACCAATTGTAGCTTATAATTTGCCCGAAGTTACCGAAAATTGTAATGGTTATCAATTGAACCAAATCGATGCCTCAGGTTATTCGACGGGAGATGAGTTCCCGATTGGAATTACAGCACAAACGTATGAGGTGACGGATTCATCTGGAAATACGGCAACTTGTACCTTTGACGTTGAAGTGCTGGAGTATCCAGATACTCCGACTATCAACACGACAACTACAGGTTTGTGTGACACGACCAGTCTGAGCTTGAATGCCGACGATCCCGCAAGTGGTACGGGCGAGTGGAATGTCTCAACAGGAGGAGCGACGATTAGTAATGAATTCGCCAACAATACAGGTGCGAATAACTTGACGTATGGAGATAATACGTTCGTGTGGACAGTTTCTACGACCAATTGCGGAAGTCTGTCCGATTCGTTGGTCGTCACCGTCTATGAACAACCACTTCCTGCGAGCCTGCAGGATTCCCTGTATTTGTGTCAGGATACATCAATCAATATTGCCGCGAACCAGCCTTCTTCAGGAATGGGTATTTGGGCTGATGTGAATGGCGAGGCAAGCTTTCTGGACAGTACATCGGCAAATACTTTAGCTTATGATTTTCAGGGTGGATGGAATGATTTGACGTGGACGATTACGAACGGAACATGTCCGCCATCTTCAGATACGATGAGTGTATTTTATATGCAGGAGGCGGAAATATTCAATGAAGATACGACAGTATGTGTAATCAACGAAGGAGTGAACTTGTCGGGTACGGAGACCTATGGAGCGATTAACAGTATTTGGTATGTCATTGAAGGCGGTGCCGATTTTGCCAACAGCACTACGTCATCAACTACGGTGAGTAACCTGGACGGCGGCGAAAATGTCATAGTTTTCGGTCAAAGTCACCCGTTTTGCCCAAATACCTTAGATACAATTGCTTTGACAGCAGAGCAGTGCGGAGAATATGATCCGGTGATACCTACGGTAATAACGCCGAATGACGACGGACGCAACGATTTATTCGTGGTGGAAAACTTGAATGTCTTGTACCCTGAAGCCCAGGTGAAGATCGTCAATCGATGGGGAGACCTGGTGTTTGAGTCGGAAGGCTACGAAAAACCCTGGAACGGTACACTGATGAATGAAGGAGAACAATTGCCGGTAGGTACTTATTTTTACAGAATTTTATTGAATGACGGAGAAGGAAACGAATTGAAGGGTTCAATTAGTATTATCCGATAAACCAAGACTTATGAAGATTTTACTGACTATATGCACTGTTTTATTGTTGAGCATAGGGTGTTGGGCGCAGCAGGAGGCGCACTTTTCTCAATATTACAATAATCCCTATTTTTTTAATCCTGCCGCCGGCGGGCTGACAAAGACAATTAATGTAGATGTTGGATACCGACGCCAATGGCTCGGACTGGAAGGCTCTCCTCAAAGTTTTTATGTTACGGGTCATTCCGAAATCAGTTTCAACGATCGAGAGAAAGTGCTGGATGAATTCAATACGGATCGCGAAAATATTTTCAAGAGTCCAGAGAATAGCATTGGTGTCACGAAACATGTTGTCGGAGGACGCATGATGAATGATCAGATTGGACCTTTTCAGAAAACGAGCGTCATGGGGAGTTATGCCTATCATTTGCGATTTTCTAAGAAAACCATGTTGAGTTTGGGCATGAGCGCAGGTTGGTCGAGTCTTGGTATTCGAAGTGACAGAGTCGTATTGCTGGATCAGGACGATGCAGAATATAATGACTTTCTGGCCAATAACTCCAATCAAAACCTGTTTGATATTAATGCTGGTTTAGCATTGTACGGTGAGCGCTTCCAGTTTGGTGTTTCTAGTACTCAACTGCTTCAGAATGATTTAGTCATAGATGAGGTGGTCACCCAATCCCAACTGGGCCGTCACTGGTTTGCTTATGGAATGTACAACTTCCCGGTTCCAACGACAGATTTAGCCATTGAACCGCATTTTATGGCGCAGGTTGTGGGAAACGCTCCCGTATCATTTAACCTCGGTTCCCGCGTAATTTATCAACGCCGTTTTTGGGCAAACATCGCTTATCGTTTTAATGATGCGCTCAATTTTGCTGCGGGAATGAATGTTGGTCAGCGATTTAGTATTGGCTACGCTTATGATTCTCCAATGGGAGCAGTTCAGCAGGCAACAAATTATGTGCATGAACTTCAGCTCGGCATGACCATTGGAAACAATCGTGACATCGAAAAAGAGCTACAGGACGATGAAAAAATGTAATTGGTCGAAAAGTTAGTTATTTTTCAGTCTTCTGATAAGAATCAATGATTTAATCTTATTAAATTGTTGATTGGAAACCATGAAACGTAAAATCACAAATAACCTTAATCTGCGTGAACCGCATATTCAGGAGGGGCTCTCTTCCTTTTTGGAGATTATCCATTTCTTCAGTCGGGCAGTCATCGATTTGAAATCGGAACAAGCGGTTTTTCAGATTATTGTGGAGGAAATCACTCCGCGTTTAGGACTCGAAGATTGTGTGATCTACAAGGTTGATGCGGAGAATAAGTGTATCAATCAGGTTGCCGCTTATGGTCATAAAAAAGAAGGTCATTCATCTATTATCAATCGCCTCACATTAGATTTAGGGGAGGGCTTTGCTGGTATTGCGGCGCGTGACGGAGAATCTATCTTGATCGAAGATGTTACCGCGCATGAAGATTACGTTCTGGATATGATTGAGGCGGGTTCGGAAATTGAAATTCCAATTAAAATCAATGACGAGGTCTATGCGGTAATCAGCAGTGAACATCCAGAAAAGGGATTTTACAATGAGTTTCATGTGAAGCTGTTTGAAATCCTCGCCTCCATCGCGGTAGGGACACTCGTTAAGATTCAGGAAAATGAAGAGTTAGCCGCAATAAAACGCCGTCTCGAAGGTATTCTGGAGCGCAAAAGTTCGGATTTGGATCGCGCCATCGAAACATTGTCTTCGCAGTATAGCGAATTAAAATACCATCATGAAAAAAGGGAAACACTGATTCAGGAGGTGCACCATCGCGTGAACAATAATTTACAGGTCATTTCGAGCATACTGAAATTGTACATCAACAAATCTGAAGAGGAATCAAAAGATCTTATCGAGATCCATAATCGCGTGCAGACGATGGCTTTAATCCATCAGAATATTTATAAAACCATGGAGATGAATCTCGTGGATGCGACGTCCTATATCCGTGACTTAATGAGTTATTTAAAGAGTTTGTATCGAGGAATATACGTTTCCTTCGACGAACGTGTCGAGTACAAACACATGAACCTGGATACATTGGTCCCCCTGGGTTTGTTCATTACGGAATGTATTCATTTGTGGCTTGCCAGGGCTAAGGATCACCAACTCAAAGAAATCAAATTTAAACTGGATATATTTCCATGTGATAACGGCGCAAAATACAAACTGAAAATAGCGGATGATCGAGCAGAAAATTTATTCGAACACTATGACGTAGATAAGGAAACGAGTGTCAATGCTGTGCTTCTAACTGCTTTGATTGATCAACTGGAAGGAGATTTTGACATCCATTATGAAGAGCAAAATAAATGTAGTCTCTGTTTTAATCCTGTGAGCTAAGAATAGATTTGCCTGAAAAGTGTTAGATTTGCAGCCGTATGAGACTGATGTATTTTTTGCTCAAGTATATTTTGAAAATCCCGTTGTGGATCTATTATCCGCGAACGAAAAACGTCAACAAACCCAAAAAGCGCTTCGCGAGAACTATTTTTACAAGTAATCATGCTGCTTCTTTTATGGATCCTTTGGTGGTAGCAGCTACCCAGCCTCCGATCGTTTTTTTTATGACGCGTTCCGATGTATTTACACCACTGCTTAAACCTATATTGTGGGCTTCGCACATGTTTCCAATTTATCGACAACTCGACGGACAAGATACCAAAGCGAAAAATGAACGGGTATTTCAAAAATGTTACCGCGTTTTGAAATACGGTCGAAGCTTACTCATCTTTTCAGAAGGATTTACGGATGATGTTTTTATTCGCCGGTTGAAACCGGTCAAAAAAGGGGCCGTCCGAATTGGGTTCGGAGCGCTGGAAAATCTCAACTGGAAAAAACCGATCTACATTCAGGCAGTTGGAGCGAATTACTCTAATCCGAACCGCGTGGGAAGTGATTTGATTATATCCAATGGTGAGCCGCTTTGTTTGAATAATTACAAAGAAGATTTTCTTCGCGATCCCAACAAAACCATCCATGACCTGACGGTCGAGGTGGAGCGCCGCATGCGGGCTCAAATTACAGATGTGAGGAATAAAAAATGGGCGCCGCTCCACGAGATGATTATGCGCATTACCCGGAAAGGAATGCACGATACGGACACCGATAAAAATATTCCGCTGCTCGAGCGCTGGGAGTACAGCAAGCAATTAGCTCATTGGATGAATGAGCATGAAGATAGCCGGAAAGATAAACTGGAAGCATTGAAACAGGATTTACAGGACTATTTTGATGAATTGAATCGGCTTGAGGTGGAGGAAAACGACCTTTTTCATGTGTGCACGAGGGCGTGGAGTAAATGGCGTGACCGCGCTTTTTTAATTGTTCTGTTTCCTATCATGCTTTTGGGATTAGTGAATAATTATCTGCCGTACATGCTTGTCAAAAAATTCGTTGAACGTTCTTTTAAGCGACGCGTATTTTGGGGAAGTGTTAAAATGATGCTTGGAGCGTTAGCTGTGGGGCTTTTTAACCTCATATTTTTATTCGGTGGATACTACTTGGTACATTCTTCGTGGAGTTTGTGGTTGATGTATTATTTTCTCATTAGTCCCCTTTCCGGTGTTATTGCCTACAATTGGTTTCTTCGATTTAAACAACTCAGGAGACGTTCAAAAATGCAGCAAAATACGGGAAACTACGCTGTATTTACAAAAAGAAAGAAGCTCTTGCACAAGATTCAGGAAGTTATACCCGTCGCTTAGCGCGACATGCGGGAGAGCAGTAATTGATATAGCTTGTAAATCAGAATTGCAATTAAAGTACCTAAGAGCGCTCCTCCGAAAATGTCAGACGGGTAGTGGACACCGAGGTAAATCCGACTATAAGCGACAGTGCAAGCCCAGATTAATAATATTGGTGCAATCCAGCTGAATGAAGCGCGCAACCGAAGCGAAAACATCACCGCAATAACGAATGAATTCGTAGCATGACCAGATACAAAGCCATACTGTCCACCTTTGTATAGTTCTCCAGGTTTCATCTCATAGAAATAGAGCAGGTGCTGCAACGTTTCGTGATGAGATGGTCTGTATCGTGCCACGCCTTCCTTAAAAATATAGGTTGCTGTAAAGTCAGCCAACCCGACCGCTGCGAAACCGAAGAGTGTAAATAAAATTGCTGCTCGAATGGAATACTTTACATATACGAGCACGAATAAAAGAATGTATAATGGGAACCATACGAATTTGTTGCTGATGGTCCACATGACCTCACTCCAAAAGGGAGAGCGCCAACCATTAATCGCTACGAGTAGTTGTTGGTCAATTTGTTCCAGCCACTCGATCATGCTTGCAGCGTTTTCCAGATTAAGTCTTTCAACTCCTGAATATTCATTTCTGTGATAGAAGAGATAAATATATGCGGAATATCAGGTAAGTCGGGTTCGATTTCTGAAATGAGTTCTTCGTCGAGCATATCGGATTTCGAAATCGCCAGTAACCTTCTTTTATCCAGTAGTTCGGGGTTGTATTGTTCGAGCTCTTTCAACAATATCGCGTATTCTTTTGCGATGTCATCACTGTCTGCAGCAATGAGAAAAAGCAATGTTGCATTGCGTTCAATATGGCGCAAAAACCGCAGTCCGAGTCCTTTTCCCGTATGAGCACCTTCGATAATCCCCGGAATATCAGCCATAACAAATGATTGATTACCCCGATATTCAACCATACCGAGGTTGGGGCGCAGCGTGGTAAATGGATAGTTTGCAATGGCGGGTTTCGCCGCAGAAACTACCGAAAGCAATGTGCTCTTACCAGCATTTGGAAAACCTACTAATCCGACATCAGCCAGAACTTTTAATTCGAGTACACACCACGCTTCACTTCCATCTTCACCCGGCTGCGCATATTCAGGAGCCTGGTTGGTAGATGTTTTAAAATGATGATTTCCGCGACCGCCGCGACCGCCTTTCATGAGAATGTGCTCCTGGCCATTTTCGCCAATCTCGAAAAGTACTTTATTGGTTTCGGCATCTCTGGCAAGGGTACCCACTGGAACGTCGAGAATAATGTCATCACCCTCTGCACCGGTCATTAAATTACCCCGTCCAGGTCCTCCATGCTTAGCTTTGATGTGTTTTTGATACTTCAAATGAAGCAGGGTCCATGTATTTTCATTCCCGCGCAGTATGATGTGCCCACCACGACCACCATCACCACCGTCAGGACCGCCTTTGGGGATATATTTTTCCCGTCGCATGTGACGCGAACCCGCTCCGCCACTCCCCGAACGACAAAATATTTTAACGTAATCAACAAAATTGTCTGAGGCCATGGTCGATGTTGCTTCTTATTTGATTGTTTCAATGGTTGAAAACAGCCGATCAGTAATCGATGCGATGCTTCCCATTCCGTCTACCTCGTGGAACTTATCCTGCTCCTGATAGAACGATTTGACGGGTGCCGTTTCTTTCCGATATACCTCGATGCGCTGTTCAATGACCTTTGGATCCGCGTCGTCCGTGCGTCCGGAATCCTGTGCTCGCTTTTGCAGTCGCTGTTTGAGTTCGTCCTCCGGAACATCCAGGGCTATCATTGCTGCAATCGCGGTCTTTTTTTCTTCCATGTATGCATCGAGTGCCTTAGCCTGTACTTGCGTTCTTGGAAATCCGTCAAAAATAAATCCTTTCGGGTTGGTATGCTTTTCCACTTCAGCCTTCACCATATCGATCGTCACTTCGTCCGGAACCAACTGACCTTTATCGATATAGCTCTTGGCGAGATTGCCGAGTTCTGTTTTTGCTCCGATATTTGATCGAAAAATATCTCCGGTAGAGAGGTGGATTAAACCGTAGTGTTCAATTATTTGCTGTGACTGTGTGCCCTTCCCCGCTCCGGGAGGGCCGAATAATACTAGATTTAACATTTTCTTAGTCTTTCAATTCATAAATATCTTTTGTGTTCCTGCCTTCTTCGAGGTAGTCCAAACCGTATCCGACAATAAATTTTTTCGGAATTTTGAACCCAACGTATTTTGGCGGGTGTTTGCCCTGAAAAGCTTCGGGCTTGTAAAGTAACGATGCAACTTCTAAAGAAGCAGGTTCATCGTGATTGATCATGGAAAAGATTTTGTTTAGCGTCAATCCTGTATCTACAATATCCTCCAGGATAATGACATGCTTGTCTTTGATGTCATTCACCAAACCGATCAATTCGTGTACTTTGCCCGTACTCGAAGTGCCTTTATAGGAAGCTACTTTTATGAAGGAAATTTCACAATTAAAATCGATGTGCTTCAGGAGGTCACTCGCGAACATGAAGGCGCCGTTGAGTACACCGACAAATATTACCGATTTTCCTGCATAATCCGCATTGATCTGATCGGCCAATACCTGAACAGACGATTGAATATCTGAAGACGATATGTAAGGTTCGAACTCTTTATCTTTGATGCGCACGTTGCAATAAGTTTGAAACCACAAAGATAATATTTTATAGCTACACTCAACTTGAGAGCGCTGATTTACCATAACCAACGATATTTCCTGTTATTCCGTGACAATTCATTTTACAGGGTCTGGCGACCACAGAATACAAGTTTTTAAGCGGATATCTCTATATTTCATGGCAAAAGAGAAGTGCGCTTTTACAACTAAAAGGAAAGAAATGGTTGGCGAACACAGGCTGATTTCACTATTTTTGTGCGCATGGAAAAAAAATGGTACGGAGCGCAATATAAACTTGGCGTTTTAGGTGGCGGACAATTGGGTAGAATGTTGATTCAATCCGCGATGAGTTATGATGTTTTTATTCACTGCATGGACAAGGATAAAAGTGCACCTTGTGGTCTATTGGCGAGTGAATTCGTAGAAGGCGATATTACCAATTATGACGATGTTCTCGAATTCGGAGCGGACAAAGATGTGCTCACTGTGGAGATAGAAAACGTCAATATTGAAGCGCTCGAAGTACTCGAGGAACGCGGTGTTCAGGTTTTTCCCCAGCCTGGTGTGTTGAAGATTATAAAAGATAAAGGGTTACAAAAGCAATTTTATGTGGATCACGATATTCCAACGGCTGATTTTGCGTTACTGAAGAACCGCGCCGACTTAAAGTCTCAGCAGGATTGGTTTCCAGCAATTCAGAAAATGCGCACTGGTGGATACGATGGAAAAGGAGTCGTTCGTATCCCGGATGTTTCGGCCATCGAGAATGGTTTTGATGCGCCCTCACTTCTTGAAACAGCTATAGATTTTGATAAAGAATTGTCGGTTATTGTTGCGCGAAATATAAAAGGAGAAGTTGCAACGTTTCCCCTGGTTGAATGCGAATTTAATCCCGATCTCAATCTCGTTGAATTTCTCTTTGCTCCGGCTGATGTAGCTCCGGATGTCGAGAAACGGGCAGAAGCGCTCGCAAAAAAAGTGATAGAGTCATTTGATATGGTGGGATTACTCGCCGTAGAGTTATTTCTGACGAAGGACGGAGAACTGCTCGTCAACGAAGTGGCACCGCGACCGCACAATAGTGGACACCATACTATTGAATGTAACCAAACTTCTCAGTTTGAGCAACACCTCCGTTCTGTCGTGGGATTGCCGCTTGGTGATACTGAGCTGCTGC
Organism: Bacteroidota bacterium; assembly: GCA_051745635.1. Lineage (GTDB taxonomy): Bacteria > Bacteroidota > Bacteroidia > Flavobacteriales_D > Crocinitomicaceae > Brumimicrobium. The sequence goes on along the minus strand of JBNJEH010000002.1, from coordinate 98,477 downwards.
GCCCCGGAGTCATGGTAAATTTACTCGGTCACGCCAAATATAGAGGTAAGGCGAAATTTGAAGGGTTGGAAGAAGTCATGGCGATGCCGGGAGTTTATGTTCATAATTATGGCAAAGCAGAAACAAAGCCCCACCGGAAAATGGGACATGCGACCATTACAGCTGATCACTTAGAAGAGGCGAAAAACCGTGCGCGTCAGGTACAGGAAATCATTCAGATCGTGGCTTCAGAAAATTGAATTTTCAGGGTTCTGATTTTCTTAATACTGTTGTTTTCTTAAGCTGTCATTAGATCGGCAGCATAGCTTTCTCGATTTAGCTCGTCGAATGGCAAAGTGGTTGTTCGTTGTTGTTGACATTGACGGTTTTAGGAGTGTTTTTATTGGTGAATGGATAGTAAGTTGCGGGGCATTTGTCATTGCGATTAAAAATCACTTATCATTTCAATATTTTTTTGTAGATTTAGCGTTCTAATTCTGCTTATGAAATGATCGGATCTTTGCAACGCATATTTGTTATCATCAGTTTTCTGGTAGTTTCTTGCAATGCATTTACACAACTCTATACATTTAAAAATTATAATCATCGGGACGGATTGACATTATCTTCCGTACTAACTGTCAATGAAGATAAGTACGGATATTTATGGTTTGGTACAGACGGTGCGGGTCTCATGCGCTTCGACGGTAAAAAGTTTGATTACCTGGAGGATATTCAGGGGCGTACGAACCGCCACGTGAATGCTATTTCATTTGCGGAAGACCGCCTTTTCTTTTCGACGCTTTTCAGAAGTAATTTTACGCTGTTTTATGACCGCATCGATAAACTCGATTATATAACGCAATACGGACAAAACCACTTGATTCTGGAGTTTGAGGAGCATCAGGTCGTATTACAGGACGGAGGTGTCTTTATTTTTGATGATAGCACGCTGATTCACGAAAGAAAAACATTTCCGTATAATGAACAGACGCATTATTATGGCTCACTAAAACTGGATCGGGGACTGTTTTTATTCACATCTAAGGGGAATTTTGTAATTCATGAGGAGCGCGTAGAGAATTTGCACGACTGGTTGGGAACTGATCGCTCCATGACAGAGGAAATGGTAGGCGGCTTTCAATCTGGAGACAGCCTGGTTCTGGCCAATCGAAAACTGGATAAGGAGTTAACCATTTTGATGGATGGTTTCCGTCCTAAATTTTTTGTCGACGAAGAGTTAAAACGAGCATACACCGATAAAGATGAGACTGTGATCAAATCGGCAAAGCGGTTTAATAAATCAGTATATATTACAAATCAGGGCAACATCATTCTCAAAGATCAATCACGTAAAAGGTATGTGCGACTCGTCAATAATTCCACAGAAAAAATCGTGGGACCCACAGATGTTTTCATCGATCGGAATCGCGATATTTGGGTGACGACGCGACAGAGCGGTATTTTTCGAATTTCGCTCGAGCCTTTTACAAAAATCAACTTTAACGAGGTTTACCGCAATACGCATATTGCATTCATCGGCAGAACAAAAGATTACGACGCTATTATTTCCGTTGGTGAGGGTCAAACATACATCGGAAACCGCTATAATGACACCGATTTTACTGAGCATGAGGACTTATCCATTAAGAGTTTAACGCAATTCGGGGGACGGAATTTTGTAGCATCGAATAAAGGACTGTGGGAAGTAAAAAACACAAAATTTATCCGGGATCCCGCGTTCGGTATCGACAACAATACGCGACTTACACTGGTTTTTGGAGAACACGAGCGCCTGTGGTATGCCGTCGAAGGGAAAGGACTCTATTACCGCGATGAACGACGCGATACGACAAAACATTTTAATGAAGCACCTGCCTATTTCTATACAGCAATATTTAATGCGGATTCTTCAAAAGTCCTGTTTGGCTCAAATAACGGCGTGTTTGAATATGACATTTCATCCGATGAATTCAAGAAGCTACCCCAGGAGGTGAACGGAACATCGCTCGGAGCTTATGTCGGAAATTCGGCACAGGATAGTTTTGGAACGTGTTGGTTTAGCCTTGATGAAGGTTTGCTCGGGTTTACAAAATCAGGTGAGGTTAAAGCGATTACTGCACAGCGCTTTTTACCATCGACGTTGATCTATACATTGAATACAGATGAAAACGGAAACTTAATCGTGGGCAGTAACAAAGGAATCACTGTTATACGTGTGAATGCTGAGGGGAACCCCAAATCCAGTAATACTTACAATCAGAAAAATGGGTTTGGCGGATATGAAACGCACATGCGATCTTCTTTTAAAACGCGCTCTGGTACTATTTATGTTGGAACGCTGGAAGGTCTTTTTATGATTCGACCAGAATACTTTAAGAAGAATTTAAAACCCGTAGCACCGAGAATACGTCAAATAAAGAATAAGGACTTTGAATGGTACGATTTAGAAAAGAATCGAAAAATATTCAATGCAGATGAAAGCAACGTTTCCTTTCAATTTAAAAGCATCAACACCAAGTCGAGCTTTGTTAAATATAGCTACAAACTAGAAGGCCTGGAAAACGCTGAGTGGTCGGATTGGTCTGCCAAAGAAGAGGTGTTTTTTGATAATCTGAATAAAGGAAAGTACACGTTTAAAGTAAGGTCAACCTTAGATGAGGAGTTGGTCAGCGATGTTTCTACTTTTTCTTTTCAGGTTTATGAACCGTTTTACACCTCTAAATGGTTCATCATTATTGTTATTGGGACCGTCATTCTTGCCAATTTTCTGGTGCTGGAACGAACCAAAAGCTTCAACAAAAAGAATATTATTCTTTCCAGGGATGTCGGTGCTGACAGAAGAATGGCGGGCAGTATTTTGCTTTTTGGTGCTTTTGCGAATACGGCTGCTCATATTTTTGCTCCGCGACTCGATGAAACGATAGAAGTGCACGACTTGTCATCAATTTTACTGGGTGTTATCGTTTTTGCAATGTTCCTGTTGGTTACCTTCAATCGCCGTTTTATGCGGTATTCTAACGAGATATTAATTATCGGATTTTTGGCGCTGCTCGGGTATAATCATCTGCTTACATTCCTCTCGGATATCCATCCGTTTTATTTTATGGCCACGTTGATCGTCGCTTATGTAGCACCTTTTGTTTTTCGTTCGCTGAAATCTGCTATTGCTTTCAGCTTTGTGCTTATGTTGGCAAGTGTCGCGGCTGTGTTCTACCTCGATAATGCTGTATATAATCAATACCTGTTTTTAGTAGGGATCGCAGTTGCCGCTTTTCTGGTTATTTTCATGACTTATCTTCGGAATAATTCACTGGAACGTTTGATTTTCACATCGGGAGTCGTCAATAAAGGAAACGCGCTCGTTGTGGCTTTTGATGGAAATGGAAAGATATCTTATTCAAGTGAAAATATTGAGGAATTACTGGACTTGCAGAAATCACTGCGCGGACATTATATTACCGAGTTGAATCGCTTTCAACCTGAAATTAAAAACCACAAAAAGTTTTCGAATATTGACCTCAAAGAAGATTTTCAGGAGGGTAAAATATTTGTTACCCCGCTTTTTACTAAAAACAATGAAATCGTATACTATCAGTGGTCTTGTAAAGAGTTCTCAAAGGATGTACGCGTGATTTTAGGTCAGGATGTTACCGATAAAATTAATCTCGAAAATTATTACGAGCTGATTGTCCGCAATGCAGATGATTTGATTTTTCAAACAGATCCCAATGGGAATTTCACCTTTGTCAATGAGAAAGGTCTCGATGTGCTGGACCGCAAATATGAAGACCTGATAGGGACTTCCATAGCGGCTGTGATTCCTGAAAAACACCGTGCGAGGGTGCAAGAGTTCTACACGACGAACTTTAAAGATCGCAAGAAAAATGATTACATCGAGTTTCCGATCGAAACGGCTGATGGAACGATAAAGTGGCTGGGACAAAACCTCACGACACTTTTAAAACCCGGTGCCGACAATATCGTGACAGGATTTTTGGGGCTCGCCCGGGATATTACGGAGCGGAGAAAGGCCAATTCGATCATCAAGGAACAAAACAAAGATATTACGGCATCAATAAATTATGCGCGCCGCATTCAATTCAATATGCTGCCGCGATCTTCTGAATTTGAACGAATATTTCAGGAACATTTCATTTTGTTTAAACCGAAAGATATCGTGAGTGGTGACTTCTACTGGTTAAATGAAGTGGATGATAAGACGATTTTAATCTGTTCCGACTCCACGGGACACGGCGTTCCCGGATCTTTTATGACGCTGCTGGGGATCAACATTCTCAATCAGGTTATTTTAGAAGCGGGGATTACAGATCCCGGGAAAATATTCAATGAATTAGATGCGCGACTGAAGCAAGTACTGCCGCGAGATGGCCAGAACAGAATCAAGGATGGAATGGAAGCCGTAGTTTGCGTTTTTGATCACCATACTTCCAACTTGATGTATTCAACTGCAGGCGGCCGTTTTGTTGTGACCGATGAGGATAACGATAAAATACAGGTCTTCAAAGGTCAGTCGAAACACATTGGGGATGAGGCTCGAGACACCGATTTCTCTTATGAAACTCAAGAGATGTCGCTCTCAAATCAACAGGCGTTGTATCTGTTCTCTGATGGCTACCCCGACCAATTTGGGGGCGAAAAGAATAAGAAATTATCGATCAAGAAGTTCCTGGCACTCCTCGACGCTTTGACACCTCAGGATATGCAAGAGCAAAATGAAATCTTTCGGGAGCACCTTTCGGCCTGGATTGGTGACGAACCACAAACCGATGACATTACCGTAATTGGCCTGCGGGGACTCAAAGCGCGGAAATAATCTTTCCTCATTTTTAATTGGAGATTTCATTCTTGTTTTTTAACTTCATGGGGAAACTTGAAAATTTACCACCTGATGAAAGAAGAATACCTCCATTATATCTGGAAAACAAAACGATTTGATTTTCGCGCACTGCAACTGGAAGACGGTCGCAAAATTACGATAAGAAATAACGGATGGCACAATTTTGATGCTGGTCCTGATTTCTTTAACGGTACTATAGCAATTGACGGAATAGAATGGTCGGGAAACATTGAGTTACATCTGAAATCTTCGGATTGGTACCTCCATCGTCATCATTTGGATCCCGCGTATGACAATGTCGTTCTCCATGTCGTTCTAGAACACGATCGCGAAGTCATTGTCAATAATCGAAAACTACCTACCCTCACGTTGAAGGATAGAATTGATAAACAACATTACCATCAGTTCAGTCGGCTACTCGAAAGTAAGTGCAAATTACCGTGCGAGAGCGAACTCGGGGAGCAGCAGGAAGCATTGAATACGCAAATCACCAATTCCTTTTTAGAACGTATGGAGCGAAAAGGGCTGGAGCTGATGAGCGTTTACGAGCGCGTTGGAAAAAACAGGAATACCACAATGCTCGCAGCACTGTGTCAATCGTTGGGCGGTCGTGTCAATAAATTGCCTTTTCTGGAATTGGCGCAGCGCATCGATCCAGTGATTGTAGAGCGCGAACGGTGGAACATTACGCGATTGTCGGCCCTTTTTTTTGGTGTGGCAGGCCTGCTGAATGTTAATTATTCACATCCTTATGTGACCCGAATGCAAAGGGATTGGATGCACATGAAAAGAAAATATAATTTACAGGAAATGCAGACAGCTTCCTGGAAATTTAGCGGAGTGCGCCCCTACAGCTTTCCTACTTTAAAAATCGCGCAATTGATAGCGATCCTTCATCACGTAAACGTTTTTCACGTCCGCTTAAAAACAGCTGCCGATGCCAAAATGCTGACTAAAAAATTGAGGAAGCTGGAATTACATTCGTTTTGGGAAAATCATTTTACACTAGAACGACCCTGCGAACGACCGCACGCGATAAAATTATCTCAAAATACCATTCGAAGTATAATAGTCAATGCTGTTGCTCCGCTCTATGTGTTTTTTAAGCACCTGGAACAGGATTATTCCTTTGAACAGGCGCTGTTAGAACTCATGATAGACACGCCTCCGGAACAGAATACGATTATCAAACAATGGAAGAAACGAGGTGTTACGATAGAAAATGCGTTAGAATCACAGGGAATTCTCGAATTGAATAACGAATTTTGTACTTTTAAAAAATGTTTATCTTGTGAAGTAGGTAGAAAACTACTCGCTTAATTGAAGGAATAATGAGGGGGTTGATCCAGAAAATAATTTTCTTTTTCGAAATGCGTTCATTTGGCGTAAGCGAATGGTGGGCGCGAAAATTAGGTATTCGGAGTTCCAAAGTCAGGTTGTTTTTTATTTATATATCTTTTATTGCATTGGGTTCACCATTGTTGATTTACCTGGCGATGGGATGGATACTCGAAAATAAACATCTTTTTAAGTTGAGAAGAAAACGCAAATCAATTTGGGAATTATAAGCTGGAACCTATGAAATTGTTAATCACGGGAAGTAATGGTCTTTTAGGACAAAAATTAACAAAGTTGTGCATGGATCAGAGAGTCGACTTTTTGGCTACATCCCGAAAACCGAATGTTTTAACGGAATGTCCGTCCAGTCGTTTTCAAATCATGGATGTTACCGACAAACCCCAGGTAAAAGACCGCATAGCATCTTTTCAACCAGACGTCATTGTCAATACCGCAGCTATGACAGCTGTCGATAAGTGTGAAGATGAAAAAGAAAAATGCCTGAATATCAATGTGGAAGGCGTTAGAAATATAGCGGAAGCAATAAATTTATGTTCGACGCATACACACCTTGTCCAGTTGTCCACTGATTTTATTTTTGATGGCAATCAACGCATGTATTCAGAGGAAGACGAGGCGGGACCACTTAGTGTTTATGGCGACTCAAAATGGCGTGCGGAAAGGTTGATTCAGGAATTGTTGTCTTCCTTTACAATTGTACGAACATCACTGGTGTACGGGGAGGGAGAGTCACTTTCTAAAGGAAATATTTTCAGCTGGTCGATCGAAAAACTTAAAAATGACGAGGAGTTGACAATTGTCGACGATCAATTTCGATCACCCACGTTTGCCGACGATTTAGCAACGGGATGTCTGGACCTCGCACATCGCAGGTATAACGGGATCGTCAATATTGCTGGTCCAAAGGTTCAGTCCATGTATGCATACATTCAGGAAATCGCGATTTGGTTAGGAAAGTCGCCCGATTTGGTTCAACCGATTTCTTCGGAAAAATTGGCTCAAAAAGCCAGACGTCCAGCGGCTTCGGGACTTCAAATTAAAAAGGCGCGCGAATTGATCAACTATAAACCGCACCCATTCATTGAAAGCATCGCGGTCATGAACCCGAAAAAATAAAAAATATTTATATTTTAGCGAATTAAGTCAAACGAGTCAGACAAACGAGTCAGATTAAGAAAGTTAATACTATTTAAACGTAAAAAACAACAATGATGAAGTTCTTGCTACTATTAATGACGATTATTTTTTCACTAAGTGTTTTTGGACAGAACGAACCGCTGAGTGCAGAGTTTGTGATTAAAGATTCGTTGCCGGCGATTAACGATGTTACTGCAGAGGTGCTTCCGAGAGGAGGGAAAGAGCCCTATCGGTATATCTGGAATAAGAAAGAGATTTCGCTATATAATCGCGTAGCTACTGGATTATCGGAGGGTGAGAAGATTTCCGTTGATGTTGTCGACGCCAATGACGATACCGTTCATCTGCAGGGAATCGTACAGCCCAATAGTATTCCGGAACATTTCAATAATTCGATGAAACCTGCAGTTGGTTTTATGGAAAGTATTCTTTTTGCCAACATTTGGTCCGATACGGTAAAGGTGGGCGAATATTTGCTCAAGGCACCGTTTGCACTCAATGCTGAGAAAAAAGACTACACCCTGAAGAAGTGGGTAAAAAAGGATGGCGAAAAAGTGAAGCATCAGGAGGTTATAGCTATACTTAAAGACGGCGATCGCGAAATTCCGTTTTTTGCAATGGGTAAAGGTACTTTACACCACGGTGATTTTAAAAACGGCAAGGTGAGTGCGGGAGACCATGTTTATTTCACCAATGATCGCGGTAATCGATCAGAAAAAGTGTTGGGACGCATTAATTATGATGAACCCCAGCCTTATTACTTCAAAAATTTAACGACGAAAATTCAAGGCATTCCATTGATTGTTGTTTGGTTGGTGTGCGGTGCATTATTTTTTACGTTGAGAACGGGTTTTGTGCAGCTAAAAGGTGCACGTCACGCCATTGCTCTCGTCCGCGGTAAATATGATGATCCTTCAGATGATTCTGGTGAGGTTTCACACTTCCAGGCTTTGGTGACAGCTTTGTCTGCTACTGTAGGTCTCGGAAATATCGCAGGTGTCGCTATCGCCATCAGTATGGGTGGTCCGGGTGCAACTTTCTGGATGATTCTGGCAGGTTTGATCGGTATGGCTTCCAAATTTGTGGAGTGTACACTCGGTGTCAAATACCGCCACCAGAAAGAAGATGGCGAAGTCTTTGGTGGTCCGATGTACTATCTGAGCAGAGGACTTGCAAAGCGTGGTCCGTTTTTTAAAGGCTTGGGTAAAATTTTGGCAATCATTTTTGCCATACTTTGTGTAGGCGGTTCACTGGGTGGTGGAAATATGTTCCAGGCCAATCAGGCATTTAATCAACTGGCGGGTATACCCGGTTGGGAAGGATTTGAATCTTATGGCTTCTTTTTTGGTGTGGTCATGGCAATACTTGTAGGTATAGTCATTATCGGAGGAATCAAGAGTATTGCGAAAGTTACTGACAAGATTGTTCCTTCAATGGTGGCGATCTACGTAATTTCGGCAATAACGATTATTGGTTTTAATTACGATAATTTAGGCAATGGATTTGCAACTATATTTTACGGAGCATTTAGTCCTGATGCCATTTACGGTGGATTTATCGGGGTTCTGATTCTCGGGTTTCAACGGGCTGCATTCTCCAATGAAGCAGGTGTTGGTTCTGCCGCTATTGCTCACTCAGCAGCGCGTACAAAAGAGCCGATAAGTGAAGGGACGGTAGCACTATTAGAGCCGCTTATTGATACGGTCGTAGTTTGTACGATGACAGCATTGGTTATTATTTTTACGGGTTACGCAGAAGATCCTGAAGGATTGGAAGGTGCGGCGCTTACGTCTGCTGCTTTCTCTTCTTCTCTCGGTGATTGGTCGCTGTATGTGCTTTCATTCGCAGTGGTGCTTTTTGCTTTCTCTACGATGATTTCCTGGTCTTACTACGGACTGAAAGCATGGACCTATGTCTTTGGTGAAACAAAAGCGGCGGCATTGACCTACAAATCAATTTTCCTGATCTTTGTGGTCGTGGGATCTTCCATTGGACTTGGAGCTGTGATTAGTTTCTCCGACCTCATGATTTTGGGAATGGCTTTTCCTAACGTACTTGGATTGGTCATTATGTCAGGAGAGGTACGCCGCGATATGGTCGATTATTTCGCGAGAATCAAATCAGGAGCAATTAAAAAGTTCAAATAATTTGTTTTGTCAGATGCCGAATGGGATAGCGATTGGCTCATTTTTTCAAAGCGGGCGAGAAATGGAGCTTTCGTTTTGCTTTTTTTGTTCGTGCTGATTGCTGTTCTCCCCAGAATATACAGGAACTATATTCAACAGGAATCGTTGGCTCCGAAGATTAAGGAAATAGCTACGGCGAGAGCCCTGGATCGCGAAAAAACGGGTGATAAAGAAGAAAGTTTGGACGAAGAGCAATTTACGATACCCAAGCAACCATTCGATCCCAATCATTTGACAAAAGCGGAATGGATGGAAATTGGACTGTCGGAAAAGCAGGCAGGTTCCATCCAGAATTATCTGAATACGGGAGCAGCGCTCGAGGTTAAATCTGACGTTGCTAAATTGTATGCCATCAATGATGAGCTTTACGATAAGCTTTATTCGCAAATTGATTTACCTGAAAAGAAAAATGAACCGACGGATGACGTGGTGAATACCAAAGAATATAACGAACCGTCGTCTGGCTACTCAGAGGAGCGGGAAGTGGAAGAAGATATCGCCTTTCCGATTGCCATCAATACGGCCTCGCGGAATGAACTAGAGGCTGTTCCTGGTATTGGTGCATATTACGCCAAAGAAATCATTGATCTGAGAAGAGCTTACGGCGGAATATTATCCATGGACCAGCTGAAAGACTTCTACAAAATGACGCCGGACAAACTCGACAGCTTGAGTACTTATTTGACTGTCGATCCGGAACGCGTGGAACGTAAAAATGTCAATGCTGTATCGTTGGAAGAACTTGTGAGCCATCCTGATATCACCTCAGATATGGCTAAATCTATCATTTACTTGCGGGAAAATTACGGACCGTTCGATTCGGTGGATCAATTACTTCAATCGCCTTATATCGATCGCGAAAAGCTCGATGAATTGAAACCATATATTGCAACTGAATGAATGAGGATTTAGAACAGAGGATTAAGAAAAGCGTGCGCAACGTGCCCGATTTCCCAAAAAAAGGAATACAATTTAAAGATATTACGACACTCCTAATGGATCCTGATCTCTGTAATGCCGTGATCGACGAAATGGTGGATCGGGTGCGCGCGCTCGGCTTAACAAAAGTCGTGGGTATTGAGAGTCGCGGTTTTTTATTCGGTCAGGCGCTGGCTATGAGGCTGGATCTTCCTTTCATCCTGGTGCGAAAAGCAGGTAAGTTACCCTATGAGAAAATCACCACGAGCTATAACCTTGAATATGGAGAGGCAACGATGGAAATGCATCAAGATGCAATCGTTTCCAATGATGTTGTGCTTATTCACGATGATCTGCTAGCTACGGGCGGGACAGCTAAGGCTGCTGCCGATTTGGTCACTTCTTCTGGTGGTCGCGTAGCAGGATATCTGTTTTTGATCCATCTTTCGTATCTAAATGGACAAAGGGAACTTCGGTCCGAGAATGAAAATATTATTAATTTAGCAACTTACTAACCAACCACATTTGGAAACGTTTGAAAATTTAAAAAAATGAATTTTGACTTAAATGAAAATCAGTTGATGATCCAGCAAATGGTGCGGGATTTCGCTGCTAGAGAGATTAAACCAAACCTTCTTGAGTGGGATAAAGAAGAACATTTCCCCGTTGATGTAATGAAAAAAATGGGAGAGTTAGGTTTGCTCGGTATTTATATACCCGAAGAATATGGAGGGAGCGGATTTACATACGATGAATACGTCACGGCATTAATAGAACTGGGTAAAGTATGCGGTGGAATAGGACTCTCTGTAGCTGCTCATAATTCACTGTGTACAGGGCATATTTATTATCATGGTTCTGAAGCACAAAAGAAAAAATATTTACCAAAACTAGCTTCTGGTGAATGGATTGGTGCCTGGGGGTTGACTGAGCCAAACACGGGGTCTGACGCTATGCGAATGAAAACCACAGCTGTTAAAGACGGTGACGAGTGGGTAATCAATGGAGCTAAAAACTGGATTACACACGGCTTGTCGGGAGATGTGGCAGTGGTCTTGGTGCGCACAGGTGAACTACTCGATAGTAAGGGGATTACTGCTTTTATCGTAGAAAAAGGTACTCCCGGATTTTCAGCTGTAAAAATTAAAGATAAACTGGGGGTTCGCGCAAGTGAGACGGCAGAACTGATTTTTGAAGATGTCCGCGTTCCCGAAGAAAACGTCATTGGCGAGGTCGGTAGCGGATTTATGCAGGCTATGCAGATTCTCGATGGAGGAAGAATATCTATTGCCGCATTGAGTTGTGGAATCGCGAGAGGAGCGTACGAAGCATCCGTGCAATATGCGAAAGAACGCGAACAGTTTGGAAAACCGATTGGTTCGTTTCAGGGGATATCCTTTAAATTAGCCGATATGGCAACTAACGTCAAAGCTGCTGAGTTGCTTACTTTTAATGCTGCAACTCTGAAAAATAATAATGACCGCATGACCAAAGAAGGAGCTTATGCAAAGTATTTTGCCAGTGAAGTTTCGGTGAAGTGTGGTAATGAAGCAGTACAAATCATGGGAGGTTATGGCTATACAAAAGAATATCCTGCCGAGAAGTTTCTGCGCGATGCCAAGTTGATGACCATCGGTGAGGGGACCTCAGAAATTCAGAAAGTTGTGATTTCAAGAGAAATTTTGAAATAACATTTGTGGAAAACAATTTTCTTTTTATCTTTGCCGTCCATTTTGAATAAGAAAGCAATAAAATAATTATATGTTAGTAGTACCAGTAAAAGAAGGAGAAAACATTGAGCGAGCGCTCAAGAAGTACAAGAAGAAATTCGAAAAAACCGGCGTGATGCGAGAGCTGAGAAAGCGCAAGGAATTCATCAAACCTTCTGTGAAAATTCGTCAACAGCGAATTAAAGCTGCGTACAAACAGCGAATGGAATCTGAAGAGATTTAAGAAACTTTTTTGTTTTTTTTACGTTAAAGGAGTCTGATAGCAGGCTCCTTTTTTTATGATTGAAAGTTTTGAAACATATCTCGTAACCGAAAAGCGAATGTCCGATCACACAGTGAAGGCTTACCTTCGCGATGTCGGTCAATTCCTGGCGTTTGTGAACGTGGAAGACGCATCCGCTATCAGTGAAGTGGACTATCAGCTCGTACGCGGTTGGGTGGTGGCGTTGATGGACGAAAACCTGGGGAGCCGATCCGTGAATCGCAAACTGTCGGCCCTGCGAACCTTCTTTTTGTGGCTCCTTCATAATGGGAAGATTGAAGTTAATCCAATGACGAGAATCAAAGGACCTAAGCAGCGGAAGCGACTGCCCGAGTTTGTCAAGCATGACTCGCTGGACGAGGAGAAGCTGGATGCACTTTTCGCTGACGATTATTCCGGAAAGCGCGATCGTCTGATCATTGAGGTACTGTACCAGACGGGCATCAGGTTGTCAGAGTTGATCGGTTTAAAAAGAGATGCGTTGATGAATAATGCATTGCGCGTTTTGGGAAAACGCAATAAAGAACGAATGATTCCCGTCACACCTCCGTTGTACGAGGAACTGATCGAATTACTGAACGATCCACTGCACGGGAATGATCCTCATATCTTTGTCACTGATAAGGGCAAGCCGCTTTATCCGAAATACGTTTATCGCAAAGTCAACGCTTGTTTGTCTTCGCTCACTCATTTAGAAAAGCGTAGTCCGCACGTATTGCGACATACATTTGCCACGCACATGCTCAACAACGGAGCAGGGTTAGAATCACTGAAGGAGTTGTTGGGGCATGCCAATTTAAATGCGACTCAGATTTACACGCACAATTCTTTTGATCAATTGTCGGCGATATACAAGCAGGCGCATCCGCGAGGAGAGGATTAAAAGAAGGTGTTCGTTACAATGTGCTTGTTTTTAGTGCATTAATCGGAGAGTGTTCGAACTGCTTCTCAACGTTAGGAATAACGCCGCGAAAAAAACGAAAAAAAAGTAATAAAAAAGCTTGCTGTAAATTAATTCTTTTATACATTTGCATCCCCGAACGGGTTTTTACGTGTAAGGGAGTTCTTTAAAAAGTTGTTACCAACAAAGCGCCGATGTAGCTCAGCTGGCTAGAGCAGCTGATTTGTAATCAGCAGGTCGTGGGTTCGAGTCCCTCCATCGGCTCATGTAAAACTTTGATTGGGGAGATACTCAAGTGGTCAACGAGGGCAGACTGTAAATCTGCTGGCTACGCCTTCGTAGGTTCGAATCCTGCTCTCCCCACAAAAGTTGTTAGGAATTTAAGCGGGAGTAGCTCAGTTGGTAGAGCGTCAGCCTTCCAAGCTGAGGGTCGCGAGTTCGAATCTCGTCTCCCGCTCTGTTAACTTTTTAAAAGAATTCAATTGCCGATGTAGCTCAGGGGTAGAGCGCTTCCTTGGTAAGGAAGAGGTCACGAGTTCAATTCTCGTCATTGGCTCTGAATGGAGAAATTCACTCGTGAAAATGGGTGAAATTTCGCATATATTAAAGGTAGGTAATTAACTAGTATATTAACAAGTAACAAATAGATAAAAATGGCTAAGGAAACATTTGAGCGTTCCAAACCACACGTAAACATTGGAACAATCGGTCACGTCGATCACGGAAAAACAACGTTGACAGCGGCAATTGCAGCTGTATTGAACAAGAAAGGTTTTGCTGAATCGCGTGATTTCGATACAATCGACAACGCTCCAGAGGAGAAAGAGCGTGGTATTACTATTAACACGTCTCACATTGAGTACGAAACAGACAACCGTCACTACGCGCACGTTGACTGTCCAGGTCACGCCGACTATGTAAAAAACATGGTCACGGGAGCTGCACAGATGGATGGTGCGATCTTGGTAGTTGCATCTACTGATGGTCCGATGCCGCAAACGCGCGAGCACATTCTTTTGGGTCGTCAGGTTGGTGTTCCAAGAATCGTTGTGTTCATGAACAAAGTAGATCTAGTGGATGACGAGGAGCTTTTAGAGCTCGTCGAGTTGGAAATTAGAGAGTTGTTGTCTTTCTACGACTATGATGGTGATAACACACCAATCATCAAGGGTTCTGCGCTTGGTGCATTAGAAGGAGATGACAAGTGGACGAAAGCAGTCGACGAGTTGATGGATGCAGTTGATGAATACATTGAGCTTCCAGAGCGCGATGTGGACAAACCATTCTTGATGCCTGTTGAGGACATTTTCTCCATTACAGGTCGTGGTACGGTAGCAACAGGTCGTGTTGAAACGGGTGTTGTGAATACTGGTGATGAGGTAGATATCCTTGGAATGGGAGACGAGAAGTTGAAGTCAACGATTACTGGTGTTGAAATGTTCCGTAAGATCCTCGATCGCGGTGAAGCTGGTGATAACGTTGGTCTTTTACTACGCGGTATTGACAAAAAGCAAATCCGTCGTGGTATGGTGATTTGTCACCCTGGATCAACGACACCTCATGCTAAATTTAAAGCTGAGATATACGTATTGAAGAAAGAAGAAGGTGGTCGTCACACTCCTTTCCACAACAAATACCGTCCACAGTTTTACTTCAGAACAACTGATGTAACTGGTGAGATATTGTTGGAAGAAGGACGTGATATGGTAATGCCTGGAGATAACGTTACAATTACAGTTGAATTGATTGTACCTGTAGCGATGGAAAAAGGACTACGTTTTGCTATCCGTGAAGGAGGTAGAACTGTAGGTGCCGGTCAGGTTACAGAGATCATTGAGTAGTTTTAAATAACAATTGAGTTAAGGGGAGTTGCAAAACTCCCCTTTTTCTACGGGCGTAGCTCAGCTGGTAGAGTAGTGGTCTCCAAAACCATTGGTCGTGGGTTCGAACCCTACCGCCCGTGCAAATACAAGAGAAAGTGGCAAATATTGTTGGATACCTTCAGGATACAGTTCATGAGTTAGTTCACAAAGTGAGCTGGCCAACGTGGACAGAATTGCAGAATAATACGATTATTGTGGTTATTGGTTCTGTGTTGTTTTCCCTTATTATCTTTGTGATGGATTTTATCTTCGGAGTGAATCCATCCAGTTATTTCTGGGAAGGAATACTCGGGCTTATTTATCCGTAGTGATCTTTTGAAATTTATTAAGTTTAAGTGCTGTGGAAGAGGTTAAGAAAAGATGGTATGTAGTCCGTGCTATAAGCGGTAAGGAAAACATGGTCAAGGAATACATGGAGATGGAGATCAATCGTATGAAGATGAACGATTATTTTGGTCAGATCCTGATTCCTACTGAAAAAGTTTTTCAGATCCGTAACGGAAAGAAAAAAAGCAAGGAGAAAGCGTTTTTGCCGGGTTACGTGCTGGTAGAAGCCGCACTCGTTGGTGAAGTACCGCACTTGATAAAGGGTATTCCAAATGTGATTGGTTTCCTTGGCGCAGAAAAGCATGGCGATCCGTTGCCTATGCGCCAGTCGGAAGTAAACCGCATTCTCGGTAAAGTTGATGAACTCTCCGAGTCAGAGGAGGAGATGAAAATTCCTTTTGTGGTTGGAGAATCTGTGAAGGTTGTCGATGGTCCGTTCAATAATTTTAATGGTACGATCGAAGAAATCAACGAAGAGAAAAAGAAATTGAAAGTCATGGTGAAGATATTTGGACGTAAAAATCTCGTCGAATTATCATACATGCAAGTAGAAAAAGAAAGTTAATAAGTTTTTTAACCCGTAGGAGTGGTTGCGATGATTAAAGCTTCCCATCGATCTTCCACGTTAGTACTACACAAATTATATACAAATGGCTAAAGAAGTAGCAGGATTGATCAAATTACAGATCAAAGGTGGTGCTGCAAATCCTTCTCCGCCCGTTGGCCCCGCACTTGGTGCAAAAGGGGTAAACATCATGGAGTTCTGTAAGCAGTTTAACTCGAGAACTCAGGATCGCGGAGGAAAAGTTTTGCCAGTAGTGATTACCGTTTACGGTGACAAGTCCTTTGATTTTGTAATCAAAACGCCACCGGCGGCAGTTCAATTAAAGGAAGCAGCAAAGCTGAAAAGTGGATCTGCTGAACCAAATCGTGTAAAAGTAGCTTCAGTTTCGTGGGATCAAGTTCGCGCAATCGCTGAAGATAAATTGCCCGATTTGAATTGCTTTAAAGTGGAATCTGGAATGAAAATGGTTGCCGGAACGGCAAGAAGTATGGGGATTACCGTAAAAGGTAAATTTCCTGGAAACTAAAAAACACGAATCATGGGACGTATTTCTAAGAAAAGAAAAGAAGCGCTTGCAAAAGTTGATAGCAGCAAGTCGTATTCGTTGACTGAGGCGTGTGATTTAGTGAAGGAAATTACCAAGGCTAAATTTGATGCTTCTGTTGACGTGAGTGTTCGCTTGGGTGTAGACCCGCGAAAAGCGAACCAAATGGTAAGGGGAACCGTAGCACTTCCACATGGTACAGGTAAAGACGTAAAAGTGCTTGTACTTTGTACGCCAGATAAGGAAGAGGAAGCTACAGCGGCTGGCGCCGATTATGTTGGTCTCGACGAATACATCGATAAAATCAAAGGTGGTTGGACCGATGTCGACGTGATCATAACAATGCCCTCAGTGATGGGTAAAGTCGGTGCATTGGGTCGAGTTCTCGGACCGCGCGGTTTAATGCCGAATCCGAAAACCGGAACGGTTACAATGGATGTTGGAAAAGCAGTTCAGGAAGTGAAGGCTGGTAAAATTGATTTTCGGGTCGACAAATATGGTATTGTGCATTCAAACATAGCAAAAGCTTCGTTTGATGGTGGCAAAATTAAAGACAATGCCAATGAATTGTTGACGACCTTAATTAAAATGAAACCGGCTGCAGCTAAAGGTACTTACATTAAAAGTATCTACATGAGCTCTACCATGAGTCCAAGTATTCAAATCGACGCTAAGTCTGTTGTCGCTTAAAATTGTTGAAATTATGACTAGAGAAGAAAAAGCGAAGTATATTGAAGACTTGACAACTGAACTACAGGAAACTGGAGTCTTCTACCTGGCAGACACGTCAGAATTGACAGTAGAGAAAATCAATGATTTTCGGGGAAGATGTTTTAAAAACGGCATCCGCGTACAAGTCGTCAAAAATACACTTTTGGCGAAGGCGATGGATAAAGTGGAAGACAAAGAACTCGGAGAATTGAGAGATGTACTGTCGGGTCCGACATCTGTCTTATACGCTGAGGTAGGTAATGCACCTGCCAAAGTGATCAAAGATTTCCGCAAGAAGAATGATAAACCAGTAGTCAAAGCTGCTTTTGTGGATCACGCTATTTACGTAGGTGATGACCAACTTGATGCCTTGACGGCAATCAAAAGCAAGGAAGAACTTGTTGGTGATATCGTTTCCTTACTCCAAAGCCCGGCTAAAAATGTTGTGTCTGGTCTTAAAGGACAAGGAGATAAAATTGCAGGAATCGTAAAAACGCTCTCAGAGAGAGCATAATTAGAATTAAATTTATTATTGAACCTTTTTTAAATTAAATAAAATGGCTGAGTTAAAAGAAATCGCAGAAACGCTAGTAAATCTTACAGTAAAAGAAGTAAACGAACTAGCTGATATCCTCAAGGAGGAACACGGAATTGAACCAGCAGCTGCTGCAGTAGCTGTTGCAGGTGGCGGCGGAGCCGGAGAAGGCGACGGTGCTGACGAACAAACAGAGTTTGACGTAATCCTTAAAGCTGCCGGAGGTAGTAAATTGGCAGTTGTGAAATTAGTAAAAGAACTTACTGGTCTTGGACTGAAAGAAGCGAAAGAGCTCGTTGATAATGCTCCTTCTCCAGTGAAAGAAGCTGTAGCAAAAGACGAGGCTGAAGGGCTTAGATCTTCTCTTGAAGAAGCAGGCGCAGAAGTTGAAGTTAAGTAAGTTTTTAACTTATTTTTTAGCACAGGCATCCCCAATTTTTTGGGATGCCTTGTGCTGTTTTATTGCGTTTAGAACGCAACGGTTCTTTTTTCTAATAAAATTTAGTAGTCTTGGCAACATCAAATAATATCGCTACAAGAATTAACTTTGCATCGAGCAAAAGTCCATTTGAATATCCGGATTTTCTGGATGTTCAGATTAAATCATTTCGTGAGTTTTTTCAATTGGAAACGACTCCAGAGAACAGAGAAAAAGAAGGACTCTTTAAGGTGTTCTCCGAAAATTTCCCGATAACTGATACCCGAAATCAGTTCGTCCTGGAGTTTTTAGATTATTTCGTTGATCCGCCACGCTACACAATCGAAGAGTGTATTGAACGCGGCTTGACGTACAGCGTTCCTCTCAAAGCAAAACTGAAACTTTATTGTACAGATCCTGAACACGAGGATTTTGAAACCATTGTTCAGGATGTTTATCTGGGAACAATCCCTTACATGACCCAAAAGGGTTCGTTTGTGGTAAATGGTGCCGAGCGCGTAATCGTCTCGCAATTACACCGTTCTCCCGGAGTATTCTTTGGTCAGTCGCGGCATGCAAATGGTACAAAATTGTACTCCGCGCGTATTATTCCGTTTAAAGGTTCCTGGATGGAATTCGCTACGGACATCAATAACGTGATGTATGCTTACATTGATCGAAAGAAAAAATTACCGGTAACGACACTTTTCAGAGCAATAGGTTATGAGAGTGATAAGGATATCCTTGAGATATTTGACCTGGCTGATGAAGTGAAAGCCAACAAAACAAACCTGAAGAAAATCCTCGGACGAAAATTGGCCGCGAGAGTATTGAAATCATGGATCGAGGATTTCGTGGATGAAGATACGGGCGAAGTCGTTTCTATCGAAAGAAATGAAGTGATTTTAGACCGTGAAACGGTATTGGAGGAATCGCATATCGATGAAATAATCGATGCAGGTGTCAAAACGGTAATTCTCCACAAAGAGGATGTAAACACTGCTGATTTCACGATTATTTACAATACCTTACAAAAAGATACTTCGAATTCCGAAAAGGAAGCTGTTGAACACATATACCGTCAACTGAGAAATGCTGAACCACCGGATTTCGAAACGGCGCGCAACGTATTTGAAAAACTCTTTTTCTCTGATACGCGTTATGACCTCGGAGAAGTTGGTCGTTTCAGAATCAATAAGAAATTGAAAATATCAGACGACGAGGAATCGCGCGTGCTGACGAAAAGCGATATCATCAAAATCATTAAGTACCTCATTGAGTTAATCAATTCAAAGGCAGAAGTCGATGATATCGACCACTTGTCGAATCGTCGCGTGAGAACAGTTGGCGAACAATTGTACTCTCAATTTGGTGTTGGTTTGGCGAGAATGGCCCGAACGATTAGAGAACGCATGAATGTGAGAGACAATGAGGTTTTTACACCGATTGACTTGATCAACGCCAAAACGTTATCTTCTGTCATTAACTCTTTCTTCGGAACAAACCAGTTATCGCAGTTTATGGATCAGACAAATCCACTTTCTGAGGTAACGCACAAACGCCGTTTCTCTGCACTCGGACCAGGTGGTCTCTCCAGAGAACGAGCAGGATTTGAGGTGCGGGATGTTCACTATACGCACTATGGACGTCTTTGTACAATTGAGACTCCAGAGGGTCCAAATATTGGTTTGATTTCCTCACTCTGTGTATTTGCTAAGGTGAATAAACTTGGTTTTATTGAAACGCCTTACCGAAAAGTAGAGAATGGTAAAGTAAAGTTAAACGAAGAACCCGTCTATCTTTCTGCAGAAGAGGAAGACGCAAAAATGATTGCTCAGGCCAATGCGCCGATCAACGATAAAGGCGAGTTCGAAAATGATTTAATTAAGGCGCGCGAAGAAGGAGACTTCCCTGTAGTGGCTCCGAGTGAATTGGACCTGATGGACGTTGGAGCCAATCAGATTGCTTCGATTGCAGCTTCTTCTATTCCTTTCCTCGAGCACGATGATGCCAACCGCGCACTCATGGGATCAAACATGCAGCGTCAGGCATTGCCTTTGCTTAAACCCAATTCACCAATTGTAGGTACGGGTATTGAAAAGCTCGTCGCTGAGGATTCGCGCGTATTAATTAATGCGGAAGGTGAAGGCGTTGTAGAATACGTCGATGCCAACGAAATCATTATACGATATAACTTATCTGAGGAAGATGAGATAGTTTCTTTTGACGGTAACACTAAGACCTATCAGTTAACGAAATTTCATAAAACCAATCAGGGTTCTACAATGAACCTGAAACCAATCGTTCAGAAAGGCGATAAGGTGGTAAAAGGTCAGGTGCTTTGTGAGGGATATGCTACCCAGAAAGGTGAGTTGGCCCTCGGTCAAAATATGAAGGTGGCCTTCATGCCCTGGAAAGGTTACAACTTTGAGGATGCGATCGTTATTTCTGAACGGGTTGTTCGGGACGACGTATTTACCTCAGTCCATATCGATGAATATTCATTGGAGGTTCGCGACACGAAGCGCGGGATGGAAGAGCTTACAGCTGATATTCCAAACGTGAGTGAAGATGCTACCAAAGACCTCGACGAACATGGATTGATTCGCATTGGGGCAGAAATAAAAGAAGGTGATATTCTCATCGGTAAGATTACGCCGAAAGGTGAAACTGATCCTTCTCCGGAGGAAAAATTACTCCGCGCCATTTTTGGTGATAAAGCGGGTGATGTTAAAGACGCTTCATTGAAAGCGAGTCCTTCGCTCAAAGGAGTGGTAATTAACAAAAAACTGTTCTCAAGAGCAGTAAAAGATCGCAAGACCAAGGCACAAGACAAACCGATCCTCGAGCAGTTAGACGCTGATTTCGAGAAAGACCTCGGTGAGTTGAAAAAGGTGTTGATTGATAAGTTACTGAAGATTCTTGAGGGGCATAAATCTGCAGGAGTGACGAACAACTTCCGCGAAGAGATCATCAAAAAAGGATCGAAGTTTTCTGAAAAGAGTCTCGGCATAATTGATTATTCAATTGTTAATCCCGGACAATGGACGAAGGACGACAACATCAACTCAATGGTGCAGCGCGTAATCCATAACTTCAATATCAAGGCAAACGATCTTCTCGGTAACTACAAGCGCAAGAAGTTCCACATTTCAGTGGGTGATGAATTGCCTTCTGGTATCGTGAAACTTGCGAAAGTATATCTCGCTAAGAAACGCAAATTGAAAGTTGGAGATAAAATGGCTGGACGCCACGGTAACAAAGGTATTGTTGCAAATATTGTGCGTCAGGAAGACATGCCGTTCCTCGATGATGGAACGCCGGTCGATATCGTGTTGAACCCACTCGGGGTACCATCGCGAATGAACCTCGGACAGATTTATGAAACTGTTCTCGGTTGGGCTGGTGAAAAATTAGGTAAAAAGTTTGCCACTCCAATATTTGACGGAGCACATCCCGATGAAATTGATCAGTATTGTGATGAAGCAGGCATCCCGCGTTCTGGAAAAACATTCCTATATGACGGTGGTACTGGTGAACGCTTCCACCAACCGGCAACGGTAGGTGTTATTTACATGTTGAAATTGTCGCACATGGTGGACGATAAGATGCATGCGCGTTCGATTGGTCCGTACTCATTGATTACGCAACAGCCACTCGGTGGTAAAGCCCAGTTTGGTGGTCAGCGATTTGGTGAGATGGAGGTTTGGGCACTGGAGGCATTCGGTGCGGCAAATATCCTTCAGGAAATATTGACCGTGAAGTCGGATGATGTCAACGGTAGAGCAAAAGCTTATGAATCAATTGTGAAGGGAGACAATCTTCCGGAGCCTGGAATTCCGGAGTCCTTCAACGTATTGCTTCACGAGTTGCGCGGTTTAGGACTAAACATCTCCATGGATTAAGGTCAATGTTGAATTTGAAAACACTTGTTTAAAATGGCTTATAGAAAAGATACAAATGATACGGCAAGTAATTTCTCGAAAATTACGATATCTCTAGCATCTCCAGAACAGATTCTGGAGCAATCCAGCGGAGAAGTGTTGAAGCCGGAAACAATAAATTACAGAACCTACAAACCGGAAAGAGACGGTTTGTTTTGCGAGCGCATCTTCGGTCCGGTAAAGGATTATGAATGTCACTGTGGTAAATACAAGCGCATCCGATACAAAGGAATTGTTTGTGACCGCTGTGGTGTTGAAGTTACGGAAAAGAAAGTGCGTCGCGAGAGAATGGGACACATTCAATTGGTCGTTCCCGTGGCACATATCTGGTATTTCAGATCACTGCCCAATAAAATTGGATACCTTCTCGGATTGCCGACGAAGAAACTCGACCAAATCATTTATTACGAGCGGTATGTCGTAATTCAAGGTGGTGAAGCTCAGAAAGCAGATGGAGAACCATTAGAAAAAATGGAGTTTCTCACCGAGGAGGAATACCTCGATATTCTGGATGAACTGCCAAAAGAAAATCAATACCTGGACGATTCTGACCCCAATAAGTTTATTGCTAAGATGGGAGCGGAAGCGGTCTATGATTTGTTACAGCGACTCGATTTACACCAGCTTTCTTATGATCTGCGCCACAAGGCAAACACGGAGACGTCGATGCAGCGTAAAAATGAAGCACTGAAGCGTTTACAGGTTGTAGAAGCGATGCGCGATTCGCAGGATCGTATTGAAAACCGTCCGGAGTGGATGATCATCAAAGTGGTTCCCGTGACTCCTCCTGAGTTGCGTCCACTCGTACCACTGGATGGTGGACGATTTGCCACTTCTGACCTCAATGATTTGTACCGTCGCGTCATTATTCGTAACAATCGATTGAAGCGATTGATCGAAATCAAAGCTCCTGAAGTGATTTTGCGAAATGAAAAACGAATGCTGCAAGAATCAGTGGATTCGCTTTTCGATAATTCGCGTAAATCGAGTGCCGTCAAGACGGAATCGAATCGTCCTTTGAAATCACTTTCTGATTCATTGAAAGGTAAGCAGGGGCGTTTTCGTCAAAACTTACTCGGTAAACGTGTCGATTATTCAGCGCGTTCTGTAATAGTCGTGGGTCCTGACTTGAAAATGCACGAGTGCGGGATTCCAAAGGACATGGCTGCTGAACTTTACAAACCTTTCATCATTCGCAAGTTGATTGAAAGAGGTATCGTGAAAACAGTAAAGTCGGCTAAAAAGATTGTCGATAAAAAAGAACCGGTGGTTTGGGATATTTTGGAAAATGTTATCAAATCTCACCCCATATTACTCAACCGTGCACCAACGTTGCACCGTTTGGGTATCCAGGCTTTTCAACCCAAATTGATTGAGGGTAAAGCGATTCGTTTGCACCCATTGGTTTGTACGGCATTTAACGCCGATTTCGATGGTGACCAGATGGCGGTTCACTTACCACTGGGCAATGCTGCAATACTCGAGGCACAGCTTCTGATGTTGTCTTCGCACAATATCTTAAATCCAGCCAACGGTGCGCCGATTGCCGTTCCGTCTCAGGATATGGTGCTCGGTCTTTACTATATGACTAAAGGGCGCAAAACAGATAAAGAACGCACAATGAAAGGTGAGGGGATGACATTCTACTCGCCGGAAGAAGTTCGTATCGCTCTGAATGAAGGAAGTGTCGATTTACATGCGCACATCAAAGTGAGAACGCATGACCTCAACGAAGAAGGCGAATCGACTTTGCAAATGATTGAAACAACGGTCGGGCGTGTTCTTTTCAACGAAATGGTGCCGAACGAGGTTGGTTTCATCAATGATATTTTGACCAAGAAGGCGTTGCGGGATATTATCGGAAAAGTATTGAAAGTTTCCGGTACTTCGCGAACTGCTGAATTTTTGGATGAAATCAAAGATGTCGGTTATGACATGGCATTCAGAGGAGGTCTGTCGTTCAATCTGGATGATATCATTATTCCAAAAGAAAAAGAAGAACTCGTAGATAAAGCCAATACAAGTGTTGTAGAAGTTATGGAAAACTATAACATGGGGCTTATTACAAATAATGAGCGCTACAATCAGATCATCGATATCTGGACGCGGACGAACTCGAGACTTACGCATACCTTGATGGAACAACTCAAGAATGATAAGCAGGGATTCAATTCTATTTTCATGATGTTCGATTCCGGAGCGCGTGGTTCGAAAGAACAGATTCGTCAGCTTTCTGGAATGAGAGGTTTGATGGCGAAACCGCAAAAATCAGGAGCTTCAACGCAGGAAATTATTGAAAACCCGATTTTATCGAACTTTAAAGAAGGACTTTCAATTCTCGAGTACTTTATCTCAACACACGGTGCCCGAAAAGGTCTCGCCGATACAGCCCTGAAAACGGCCGATGCAGGTTATTTGACGCGTCGTTTGGTCGACGTTGCTCAGGATGTTATCGTCAACGAACACGATTGTGGAACGTTGCGCGGAATTGTCGCAGCTCCGCTGAAGAAAAATGACGAGGTGGTTGAACCGCTCTACGACCGAATTGTAGGACGAACTGCTGTTCATGATGTCGTTGATGATGACGATAAGGTAATTGTCGAGTCGGGCGAGATTATCACAGAAGCACTGGGTGAAAAAATAGAGAAATCCGATATCGAGGAAGTAGAAATACGTTCGGTATTGACATGTGAACTCAAGCGGGGCGTCTGCGCCAAATGTTACGGTAGAAATCTCGCCACGAACCGCGAATCTCAATTGGGAGATTCTGTCGGTGTAGTTGCTGCACAGTCGATTGGTGAGCCAGGTACGCAGTTGACGCTGCGAACATTCCACGTCGGTGGTACCGCTTCGAACATTGCCGATGAAAACGATTTGAAAGCGAAAGCTTCAGGGCAACTTGAAATCGACGAATTGCGTACGATTACACGTAAAGAAAAAGATGGCTCGGAGAAAGAAATCGTCGTCGGTCGTTCGGCAGAATTAAAAATTGTCGACAAGAAAACGGGACTTGCTGCAATGACGGGTAATATCCCTTACGGTGCGGAAATGGTCGCTGAGAACAACACGAAAGTGAAAAAAGGCGATGTGATCTGTACGTGGGATCCCTACAATGCGGTTATTGTTTCAGAATATTCAGGTACTCTCGAATTTGAAAATGTCATTGAAGGAGTTACTTACCGGGAAGAAGTCGATGAGCAAACAGGCTTTACCGAGAAAGTAATTACTGAGACGCGAGATAAGAAGAAAAACCCAACCATCCTGATTAAGGATAAACAAGGAGAAATTCTTAAATCGTATCCAATTCCCGTCAATGCACACGTTTCTGTGAAAGAAGGAGACCAGATTAAACAAGGTCAGAGCCTGGTAAAAATTCCACGCGTGGGAGGTAAAGGTGGTGATATCACCGGAGGTCTTCCGCGAATTACGGAGCTTTTCGAGGCGCGTAATCCTTCAAATCCAGCTGTGGTTTCTGAAATTGACGGTATTGCGAGCTACGGAAAAATTAAACGTGGTAATCGCGAAGTGATTATCGAAGCGAAAACTGGTGAGAAAAAGAAATACCTCGTACCACTTTCAAAGCACATTCTCGTACAGGAAAATGACTTTGTGCGAGCTGGACAGTCATTGTCGGATGGTGCAATTACACCAAAGGATATCCTGAATATTCAGGGGCCGACAGCGGTTCAGGAATATCTCGTCAATGAGGTGCAGGAAGTATATCGTCTGCAAGGTGTAAAAATTAACGATAAGCACTTCGAGGTGATTGTTCGCCAAATGATGTTGAAAGTAGAGATTTCCGACGCTGGGGATACGAAATTCCTGGAGAATCAAGCTGTTCACAAAGCGGATTTCATTACTGAAAACGATCGTATATTTGGACAGAAAGTAGTAGTAGAACCGGGCGATTCCGAAAATCTCAAAGCGGGTCAAATCGTTTCTGCACGCAAGTTGCGCGATGAAAATTCTCAACTGCGTAGAGAGGATATGAATACGGTGGAATCGCGCGACGCGGTTGCAGCTACATCGAAACCTTTATTGCAGGGAATTACGCGCTCTTCATTGCAGACGCAATCATTTATTTCTGCGGCTTCGTTCCAGGAGACGACGAAAGTATTAAATGAGGCGGCGATATCCGGTAAAGAGGATCATCTGCTCGGATTAAAAGAGAATGTGATCGTCGGTCACCAGATACCTGCGGGTACGGGTACACGCGTTTTTGACGATATGATCGTAGGATCGCAGGAAACCTATGATGATCTCGTTTCGGATGAAGATTAAGAAAATTTGAAATAGTTAAGAAATATAGGCTATCAGCTTTGAGTTGATAGCCTTTTTTTATTAATTTTAGTGATATGGAAAACGATAATTCAAAAGAAAACAAGCTGAACATTGAACTGCCCGAAGATGTGGCAGACGGTATTTATTCTAACCTCGCAGTAATCACCCATTCGCAATCCGAATTTGTGTGCGATTTTGTTCAGATGATGCCAGGCATGCCTAAGGCAAAAGTGCGTTCGCGCGTAGTCATGACTCCTGAAAATGCCAAACGACTTTTAAATGCATTGCAGGACAACATATCAAAATATGAAAAGCAGCGCGGAAAAATTGCAGCTGAAGGACAAAATTTACCACCCATGAATTTTGGAACGCCACAGACTGAAGCATAATTAATTATTGATTGTACACATTTAAAATATAAGAAAACATGAGTAAGTATGATGTGACTATTATTGGGTCAGGACCTGGAGGATATGTCGCGGCTATCCGTTGCGCTCAACTCGGGATGAAAACGGCTATCATTGAAAAATACGACACCCTCGGTGGCACGTGCCTCAATGTCGGATGTATTCCTTCAAAAGCATTACTCGACTCTTCTGAGCATTTTCACAATGCAGAAAAGTCATTCAAGGAACATGGAATCAATTTAAAAGATCTCAAAGTTGATTTTAAACAGATGGTCGAACGCAAAAATAAAGTCGTCGATCAAACGTGTCAGGGCGTTAAATTTTTGATGGATAAAAATAAAATTGACGTACATCATGGTATGGGCGCTTTTGTCGATAAAAATACGATAAAGGTAACGGACAGTGATGGTAAAGAGAATGAATTAAAAACGGACAAGGTGATTATTGCCACAGGTTCTAAGCCCAACTATTTTAAAGGTATGGAGCCGGATAAAAAGCGCATTATCACGTCGACAGAGGCACTCGAGTTAAAAGAAGTGCCCAAAAAAATGATTGTTATCGGTGGTGGCGCTATCGGTCTTGAAATGGGATCCGTTTATGCCCGCCTCGGAACGCAGGTGGAGGTCATCGAATTTGCGAAGTCGATCATCCCGACGATGGATAAGTCGATGGGCAAAGAGTTGACCAAGGTGTTGAAGAAGATCAAAATGAAATTCAACATGGAGCACAAAGTTCAGAACGTCGAAAACACTGGAAAAGGTGTGAAGGTGACAGCATTGAACAAAAAAGATGAAGAGGTGACATTTGAAGCGGATTACTGCCTCGTTTCTGTAGGACGTAAACCCTATACTGAGGGGCTCGGACTGGAAAATGTGGGGCTATCGACCAACGATCGCGGTCAGCTCGAAGTGAATGAAAACTTGCAGACCTCTGTCGATAATATTTACGCGATCGGCGATGTCATTCGCGGAGCTATGCTCGCACACAAGGCTGAGGAGGAAGGAACATTCGTTGCCGAAAAAATGGCTGGAGAATTACCGCATATCGATTATAATTTAATTCCAGGTGTTGTCTACACTTGGCCCGAAGTTGCTGCAGTTGGTAAAACAGAGCAAGAATTGAAAGAAGAAGGTGTCGAAATGAAAATTGGTTCTTTTCCAATGAAAGCACTGGGTAGAGCCCGTGCGTCAACAGATGTTCAGGGACTCATCAAGATCATTGCTGACAAAGAAACAGATGAAATTCTTGGTGTTCACATGATCGGAGCACGAGCTGCTGACCTGATTATGGAAGGCGTTGTCGCTATGGAATATCGCGCATCTGCCGAGGACATTGTGCGCATGTCTCACCCGCATCCAACGTATTCAGAAGCAGTGAGAGAAGCGGCAATGGCAGCTACAGACGATCGTGCTATACATATTTAGATTGCGCAATTTAAAATCATATTACAACCTCGTGGCTATGCTGCGGGGTGTATTCGTACCCGAAATTACAAAACCACCCGAATTGTGGGTTGCGATTGCACAATAGGCGGCATCATCTGTTAATATATTAGATGATAAATGTAGTTTGGTTCAAAAGAGATTTGCGCTGGGAAGATCATCAGCCGCTATTCGAAGCTATTCGAACGGAATTGCCGACGATTTGTTTCTTTAGTATTGAACCTGATCTGATAAAATCTGTCCATTACAGTAATCGCCACTGGAAGTTCATGCTGGAATGCATTCGGGAGTTGCGAAGTAAATTCAATGCCTGTAAACGACCATTTTACCTGCTGGAAGGAGATGTCATATCCATCTTGAATGCAATTTATGAAGAACACGGCGAGTTCCGTTTATTTTCTCACATGGAGACAGGTATTGCCGTAACTTATGAGCGCGATAAAGCAGTGCAGCAGTGGTGTCGAGAACGAGAAGTTCAATGGTTGGAATTTCAGCAGCAAGCTGTGCAGCGCGGAAGAAAGAACCGCAAAGAGTGGACGCAATCCTGGAATCGTTTTATGTACGCTCCCATTCGAAAGATCGATTTAACCGAGTTGAAGGTCGCTGAACTATCCAAAAGCGTTCTTGAACGATTTTCTCCGCGATTTGAGGTGAAAGCTGAACATGAGCGTATGCAGAGAGGAGGAAGAAGTGTGGGGCTCGCATACTTGCAATCATTTTTGAGGAAGCGCCACGTCAATTATAGCCGGCATATTTCAAAACCAGCGCAAAGCCGAACTTCTTGCAGTCGATTATCCCCTTATTTAGCATGGGGAGCGATTTCCATCCGCGAAGTTGTTCAAATGACTGTAGAGCAATTGGAAAAAAGCCGCTATAAGCGAAATTTAGCAAATTTTAAATCACGTCTGCACTGGCATTGCCATTTTATCCAGAAACTGGAAAGTGAACCAGCAATCGAATTCTGCAACCAGAATCGCGCTTTTGACCAAATTCGATATACCCTGAATGATAATTACTTAGAGCAATGGAAGACGGGGCGAACTGGAATTCCATTAGTTGATGCCTGTATGCGATGTCTGAATGCGACAGGTTATATTAATTTTCGAATGCGCGCAATGCTCGTATCGTTCTGGACTCATCACCTCATGCAACCCTGGCAGCCCGCCGCTGACCACTTGTCTCAGCAATTTCTCGATTTTGAACCGGGCATTCACTTTGCGCAGATTCAAATGCAGGCCGGTACTGTGGGTTATCATACCTTGCGAACTTACAACCCCACCAAACAAGCACTGGAGCATGACCCCTCCGCAGAATTTATAAAAAAATGGGTGCCTGAACTCGAAGGATTAGCTTCCTATCACGCTATTGAACCATGGTCCTTAACAGCTATGGAGGAAATGATGTACGATTTTAAACTCGGAGTAGCTTACCCCAAACCAATTTGTGATATTGAAGAGGCAGGTCGTTATGCGCGGGATACCCTGCACAAAGTCAAAAAATCGAAAAGTGCGCGTCATTTTGCTCAGAAAATAAGCGATATTCATGTCAACAAATAAAAAAGCACATATTCATTGGTTTGGGAACGATCTGCGCATGATGGATCAGCCATTTGTACGAATGGCGAAAGGAGCACAACAGATTATCGGTTTATATGTTATTGACCCGCAGCGAATAACCTTTAACGAATGGGGTTTTCGAAATATGTCGTTGAAACGCTTGCAAGTCCTGCGCGAGCACTTGACAGATCTTGAAAAACAACTCTCGGATCAGGGTGCTCTTTTGATTGTGCGGTTGGGCAACCCGAGCGATATTGTACCAAGTGAGGTTCAAAAGCGGAATGCCTCCCTTAGTTTTATGAAAGAATATGCGACCCATGAACGGAGTGCCCAATCGAATGTGCTCAATCAGCTCGATGCTGAGCATGTCTTTCAGTATGACGGAAACTTTTTACTTCATCCCGATAGTTGTTCCTGGGGAGAAAATTTCCCTGCGTCGTTCTCCCGTTTTCGAAAACAAGCAGAAAAAATCCTGAAGCATCAAACTTATACATTCGATGAATCGTTGGCGTGTGGAAATGAAAATTTGGAAACGCGTTTAAAAGAGAGTCAACGCGGGATACACGAACATTCAGCGCTTCCATTTCGGGGTGGAACAACCGCGGGAATCGATCGCTTAAACGCGTACCTCTTCCAATCGAAAAGGGCGAGTACCTATAAAAAGACTCGAAATGGGTTGTTGGGTGAAGCGTATTCGACGAAATTCAGTTTGTGGTTAGCCGCAGGAGCGCTCAGTCCTCAGATGATTATGAAAGCCCTGAAGGAATACGAGCGTCAGGAGGGGCAGAATAAATCCACCTACTGGATCTTTTTTGAATTATTGTGGCGCGATTATTTTCGTCACGCGTGCAAGTATTTTAAAGATCAATTTTTTGGGAAGTCTGGTGTGCACAATAACAGCTGGAATGATCAGCAGCGAGCAGGTGATTTTGAATCGTGGAGAAAGGGAATTACCGAACAGGACTTTGTAAATGCCAACATGGTAGAACTGAAAGAAACGGGATTCATGTCGAATCGCGGACGACAAAATGCCGCCAGTTTTTTGGTACATGAACAGCAGGAGGACTGGCGAAAGGGAGCTGCCTGGTTTGAGCATTGTTTGCTCGACTACGACGTTTACTCCAATAATGGCAATTGGCAGTATGTCAAAGGTGTATCGTTTAACCCCAGAGGAGGAAGTCGATTCAATTGTGAGGCGCAAGCTGACCGCTATGACAGCGATCGTCAATTCCGTGAAACCTGGTTAAAAAAGTGAAATTATGACAGAAGAAGTGAGTATTGTTTTTCCGCATCAATTATTTGAAGATAATCCATGTCTTGATAAACACCGGCGTGTATTTTTACTCGAGGATGATTTATTTTTCAACTATCAACCTTTTCATAAGCAAAAACTGGTGTTACACAGGGCCTCGATGAAATTTTATGCAGATTTTCTCGCAAATAAAGGTTTTCGCGTGACGTATATCGATTATGCAGATTATGAGGATCTGGGTGCATTTTTTAAACGCGATCTCAGTGACGAACAAGTGAAGAAAATTCATTTTTGTGATCCGGTAGATGATTATTTGAGTAAGCGGATTCGGAAATGGTCGGATAAGCTGGACCTCGAAATGGTTCAACATAACACTCCGATGTTTTTAAATAGCAACCAAGACAACGAGCAGGCACTCGGTAAAAAGAAGGACTATTATCGCATGGCAGATTATTATCGTCATCAGCGGAAACGACTGGACATTCTAGTTGATGACGGGAAGCCGTTGCATGGAAAATGGAGTTTTGACGCCGACAACCGTCAGTCTTTACCCAAGGGCTATCAAGCTCCGAATCCTTATGTTCCACAAAAGAATCAGTATGTATCCCGGGCTATTGAGTATGTAGAGTCAGCATTTTCGGATCATCCCGGTTCGCTGGAGCATTTTATTTACCCCGTCACTTTTGAGGAGGCGCGGGAAAGCTTAGCGCACTTTTTGGAATATCGCTTTGATCAATATGGTCCTTATCAGGATGCGCTTTCAACAGCACAACCTTTTCTTCACCACAGCTTGATTTCCGCTTCGCTCAACAATGGTTTGCTCACTCCAAAATATGTCATCGACGAAGTGCTGCGGGCTTACGAAGATCGCGATGTTCCTTATTCGAGTGTAGAGGGATTTATTCGCCAGGTTATTGGCTGGAGAGAATTTATCCGCGCTATCTATCTTCGTCACGGATCAAAAGAGCGCAACAAAAATTTCTGGAAGAATAACCGGTTACTCAATCCGGCACAACTGGAGCGCATTCCGCTGCTAAAAAAAGTGCATCAAAAGGTGGAAAAGTACGCTTATGCTCATCACATTGAGCGATTGATGATCCTCGGCAATTTTATGCTGTTGTCCGAATTACACCCGGATGAAGTGTACAATTATTTTATGACTTATTACATCGATGCTTACGATTGGGTGATGGTACCGAATGTATACGGAATGAGTCAATTTGCCGATGGTGGGTTGATGTCCACTAAACCTTATGTGAGTAGTTCCAATTACCTGAAAAAAATGGGAGCCAAAATGGATAAATCGGCAGCTGAGATATGGGATGCCTTGTACTGGCGTTTCATGTATCGCAATAAGGATTTTTTTGAATCCAATCATCGCACGAAAATGATGGTCTACCATTTGGATAAAATGAGTGAGGAAAAACTGAATGATTTGTTACACACCGCCAATACGTTCTTAGCGGAATTTGAGGTTAGGAGGGCGTAATTTCCAGTTCTTCGCTCTTATCGCACACCCAAAACAAAAAAAGACGTCCCCAATGAGGACGCCTTTCGATTTTCCACCACTACAATGGTTATTGATGTTCTTCTAAAATATCATCGATGGTGTTATAGGATACTGAGTGATAATTCGGGCGCGCTTCCTCGTAAACCGACTGTGCAAACGCAATATCTTCTTGAGATCCGTCGGCGAGTGTTTGATAGATCGGCCGCAGGAATTTGCGCCGCCCTACTTTTTTCAAGAACGCTTCGATATCGGGGCGCAATTCCGTGTAGTCATTCTTGATGCCCAAAATAAACCATTCCGACATAATCTCGGCATTTCCACTTTCGCGGAAGTTTAATTGTTCATCCACTTCTTTCATTTTAGAAGTGCTCAACTCTCCTTCAAGAGCACGAATAAAAGCTAACCACTCTTGGGTAGTTTTGTCTTCACGCTCTAAATTTGCAGGCAACGCTCCCGTCTCTTTCAATTGTCGAGCCATATTTTGCGCTTCTTCAAAACGATCCGAATCAATGGTTACCACATTATCTGGAATGCCATCTTCGTAAATCCATTCGTCTACATTGAAATCAACATTCTCTTTTTCGAGTAAATTCGCTTTCAGGTACTTCACGAAGTCTTCCGTCGTAAGTGTTTCGAATTTGTGTTTTTCAAAATATTTTCTCAAAAACGCATCAAACTTATCGCGACCAACTGCTTTTTCTAATGTTTTGAGGAAAAAGGCTCCTTTCACGTAAGCAATATCCGTCATTCCTTCGTCCGGATTCCGGTGATCCAGGTGAAGTTTCAAGTGTGTATCTTCTCCATTCCCGGCTGCCATCATTTGATCAACACTTTCTTCCAGTTCCTGATACTCGATGAGCGCGAGCATATCTGCTACTTCCTCACCATAGATTTCCTCCATGATGCGGTTTTCAAAATATACCGTAAACCCTTCATTCAACCAGAAGTCGTTCCAACTCGCATTTGTGACGAGGTTTCCAGACCATGAATGCGCCAGTTCGTGAGCAATAACACTTACCAGGCTGCGATCACCGGCGATAAGCGTAGGTGTTACGAAAGTAAGCCGCGGGTTTTCCATTCCTCCAAAGGGGAAAGAGTGTGGCAGGACAATAACATCATACGTTTCCCAGAGGTATTCTCCGTATAATTCCTGTGCAGCGTCCATCATCTTGGGAATATCCCGAAATTCGCTTGCAACGGCGTCAATCATGTGCGGCTCGGCGTAAACACCACTCTGTTCACCCAGTTGCGCGTATTCTAATTCACCGACGGCAAGTGCGAGAAGGTAAGAAGGAATCGGCTGACTCATTTCGTACGAATAGGAGCCCGATTCATTTTTCGATGTTGGATTACTGGCACTCATCAGTGCTAATAATTCACTTGGTACTTGAAGATCTGCCGTATAAGTAAAGCGATTGCCGGGAGTATCCTGAACGGGTACCCATGAACGCGTCAGAATAGCCTGTCCCTGCGTATACAGAAAGGGGTGTTTTCCGCTTCCCGTCAACGATGGATCGAGCCAATCCAGCGCCTGAGCTTCCGGACTCGTTTGGTAATAAATGTTGACTTGTTGCGTCGAAGGCGTAATATCAACTGTAAGCGGTGCACCGAGCAACTCATCGGATTCGCCAATCGAGTATTCTACGGTTTTTTCATTATCTTTTCTTCCGGTAGTAATGCTGTCGATGCTCATGGCCTGCATATCGAAAATAGCTTTGTCGGCGTCGTTATTTTTCATTTCGTGGCGAGCCACACCGCTGATGATCTTTTCGTCAAAATTGATGTTGAGGTCTAAATGCAGGTGTTCGGTATGAATCTCATCGATATTGGAATAACTATGGTTTTTAACCGCTGCAGCTTCCTTTTCGGCAGCTTTTTCATTTGTTGATGGTTGGCTTTCCTCTTTGGGATCATTGTTGTTACAGGACAATAGAAAAGCAACGAATAATAGACTAACTGTTTTTTGTATCATAATGTTTAACGTTTCGCGATCGTAAAAATAGCGTTTTAAATATGAAATTGGAAATGATTTTTGCCGAATGACCAATGTAGCTCGTTAAGACCACATATTCAATCGATTATTTTTTCGCTAAAAAACAAAATAGGCCATTTTAATTGCAAATCGGAATTTTTATTTAATTTCACGCACCAACAAAAAGTCAGAGGATGAATTTAGATACCAATATCAAGAAGGAAGTTATGGGACATCCCGCCGGGTTGTTCATCTTGTTTTTCACTGAGATGTGGGAGCGTTTCAGTTATTATGGGATGCGCGCAATACTTGTTCTTTTCCTGGTTAGTGCTACTGGTTTAGGTGGCTGGGAATGGGCCCGCGAAGATGCGTTACAGTTGTATGCGATGTACACCCTGTTCGTCTATATTACGCCACTTTTAGGTGGATTTATTGCCGACCGTTTAATGGGATTTAAATGGGCGGTGGTGCTCGGAGCGCTACTTATGACGCTGGGTCATGCTTCGATGGCAATTGAAACAGAGTTTTTCTTTTATGCAGGCCTCATTCTTTTAGTACTTGGAAACGGTTTCTTTAAACCCAATATTTCCTCCATGGTATCTGGCCTGTACGAAGGAAAAGAGGATAAAAAGGATGCGGGTTATACCATATTCTATATGGGTATTAATGCCGGTGCTTTTCTGGGTATTTTACTCTGTGGTTACATCGGTGAGAAAGTAGGCTGGTCTTACGGTTTTGGATTGGCAGGGATTTTTATGCTGATCGGAATGTTGCAGTTCTGGTTCGCCAGAAGAATGTTTGGGAAAATTGGAGATAAGCCGCTCAACAAAATGGAAGAGGATGAGCTTCCAATGGATGAGGTAGCTGACGGAATTGACCCGGATGATATTCTCGATTCTCAAACAGATGAAAATGATGAAAAAGAAAAGCAGAAAGATGTAAAGATTACGCCAAAAGTTCGAAAAGACAGGTTAATCGTCCTTTCTATACTCGCTTTCTTTACAATATTCTTCTGGATGGCTTTCGAGCAGGCGGGTGGTTCGATGACCATCTTTGCCAACGACTACACAGACCGTATTCTGAATGGTGGTTCAGCTACGGCGTTTACGATCGTGAATGCGATCATTGTACTGGTGCCGACAGCTGTATTAACCTGGGTGCTGGCTAAGTTGTTTCAGGCGACATTCAAAAATATTGCCCTTTCCAATATCCTGCTGGGAACGAGTTTCGTCATTATATGGGGTATTGTGATCTGGATGATTAATAAGGATTTGAATACGCATTCTTATGAAATAGAATACAGCGCGGTTTATTCTGAAACTGTAGAAGATGAAAAGACCGGAGAGGAAAAGAAGGTTTACATTCCAGTAGATGAACAAACAGAAGTAGATGGTCGGGAAGTGATCGATAAAAAGACAACTGTTCGCCAGGATAAAAAAATTGAAGCTGGAGCATCTATTCAGTTAGTCGATGTAGACGGTCAGGGTACTTTCCGGCATGTTTACGGGAGGACTGCAGAGAAACTAAAAACCAAGATAGATGCTACTGTGATTAAAGAAAAAGAAAATGAATTGGAAATTCCTGCCTCATGGTTTGGTATACTGAATTCTTTATTCATCATTTCTTTTGCGCCATTGTTCTCAAAGATCTGGCAAAGTCGATTCAATCCAAGTGCTCCAGTGAAGTTTGCTTTTGGTCTTATTTTATTAGGTGTTGGGTTTGGCTTCCTGGCTTATGGCGGTTTGTCTATTGAACAAGGTGCAAAGACGGCAAGCGTCAGCATCATCTGGTTAATTTTGGCATATCTGTTCCACACGCTTGGAGAATTGTCACTTTCGCCAGTAGGACTGTCCTATGTGAGTAAATTATCGCCTCCCAAACTGCTTTCGTTGATGTTTGGAATGTGGTTTACGGCAACGGCACTCGCCAACGGTTTGGCTGGATTGATGGGTAGTTTGATCGATTACATCACGACAGCTTACTCCATTTCATTCTTCTTTATGATTTTCACCGTTGTTCCGATTGGAGCCGGATTGATACTGGTTTTCATGAACAAATGGCTCGTAAAGAAAATGCACGGAATACGTTAATACAAAAAATCAATAGAACGAAGGGTTTTGGAGTCATTCTGAAACCCTTTTTTTATCCCGGAAACAATGCAAAAATTAAACTTTAACCTCGAAGGTTCCTACATAGAACTCATTCAACTTCTCAAAGCCATTGGTGTTGCCCAAACAGGTGGACATGCGAAGATGATTGTAGACGATGAAGCCGTCCTGCGAAACGGAGCCGTAGAAACGCGAAGAAGAGCTAAAATAATTGTCGGGGATGTTATCGAGATTGGAGGAGAAGTGCAGGTTACGGTAGAATGATCGCCTGAAGTTCGCTCGTTACGATGGGCGGCTGGATCTACTGCATGCGCAGTGAGCATTGCGGTGTGGCAACATACAAATAAAGCTATTGTAGAACATGTAAAGATTTGTAGCCCCGTTTATCTTAAAAATAGTTGCTGTTCTTCTTTCAGCGTCTGAAGGATGATCGCGGTAGCTACCACCTCAAAATCAATTTCAAATTAAACCTGCGTTGGGTGAGATAGTTCGGGATGGCAAAAAATC
The DNA here is from genome assembly GCA_051745635.1 of Bacteroidota bacterium. Lineage (GTDB taxonomy): Bacteria > Bacteroidota > Bacteroidia > Flavobacteriales_D > Crocinitomicaceae > Brumimicrobium. The sequence goes on along the minus strand of JBNJEH010000002.1, from coordinate 61,182 downwards.
GACCCTGAGTATCCTGAACCCATTGTTGTGAAAGGACGTTATCGATTCCGAGCAGATTAAAGATTTCAAAGTTGAGGCGCACATCGCTAAACGGTCGTAAAAACTTCTTGCGATCTTCTTTTTTTGGTTGATTGTATAAAAAGTCGTAGCCAAATCCAACATCCACTCTAAAATAGGCCTTTTGACGCAATGTATCTTTGTAGCGATTGCGGTCGGGAGGACCGTAAGGCAAACGTGAACCGTAGTTGAACCCGAGTTGCGCCGTGAATTGTTCCAGGCCGGGCATGCGATCCTGAAATAAGATGGCAAACGTAAACCACTGATCGGTGGGTTTGGGTATAAACCCAGGCGAATTCAGCGAGCTGTCCGCGACTTCATCGTTGAAAGTATAGCCGGGGATGATTTCTTCTCCGTCAGAGTTAAAATAGGTGTAGTAATCGTCGTCTTGCAAGTCTTCTATACTGCGCAGAAGCCCCATTTTGAAAAAGGACTGTGTTCCTTCTATGAATTCTCCGTGCAGATTAAAATCGAGTCCATAAGCATGACCGATCGCATTGTTGTTGGCATAATATCGCGTGCGCACATTGTCAATTTGATACGGGTTTACATCCCACATGTACTTGTAAAACGCTTCTCCTGTGAGTTTAAAGGGCGTGTTGCGATCCCACATTTCGAAGGCGTAATCAATACCGGTCACAAAATGAAATGATTTCTGACTGCGCGTGGAGGTATTCAGTTTACCATCAAAACCGCGGAGCTCTCTGTAAAATGGCGGTTGATAATAGAGGCCGGAACTGACGTGCATCCGCATAAACCGTTTTTTGGTCTCTCCCTGAGCATTGCGGTAATAGCGTCGGGGAAAATAACTCAAAATGGCGCGGGGAGTAATATAGAATTCATCGTTGAATTTTGTGTAGCCGGAACGCACGCCCGCATTAAATGATAATTGAGACCGCGAACGATCGATGGTATCCCGATAAGTCACTTTCCTGGTGTTTCCCGCCGAATCTTCAACTTTGCGCGTGATGGCAATAGGGTAATCTTTCTTGAAAAAATTGAATTTTTGGTTGAACTGTAAAAAGCCACGGGTGCGGAATGTTGCCAGCAGGTTTTGTGCTTTAATAACTTCAAAGAGTTCGATGTTGTTGTCGGGGTTTTGAGGCAGACTGTAGCCCGCAGAGTCGACATAATTCCATTCGCTCATGACATCGTAGAAATCCTCATATTGGGCAGAAATCCCCCACTTCAGTGTACCTTTTTTGTTATAGCCCATGCCGTCTTCGGCAATTTCCATGAACTGATAAGACCCTGTATGGCGCAGCGAATATATCGTGGCTTGTAGTCGGTTGCGCGCGTGATCTAAAAAAGCCCCCACACCCAGAGTGGCTATCGAATCTCCAAATTCTTCTTTAGCGGGATCGGTCTCGATTTCGTTGATATAGTATTCTCCTAAAATGTCAAATGTTTCCCGTTCATCGGTGTTAAAAACTTTAGCATACAGGGCGAGGTTCGTGCGTTTGTTGACGTCCCAATTCAGCGAGGTCGCTCCGGTCATGGTGCGGAAACGAGTGAGCTCCTCGCCTTCAAAGAATACATTAAAACTCAGCGCCTGGTTGACCGTTCCAAAACGCGTTTCCTGTGTTTGTGGAGCAAAACGATAGTCGTTGGACGAAAAATGCCCCAGAACGCTCCAGGTGAGGTTTTCTGTAATGGCATAATTGGTGAGGAATTGAAAATCATAAAAACGCGGACGATAAGCTCCCTTTACGGGCAAGGCGTTCAAAACGTACGATTGGTCGCGATAACGTCCGGCCACCATGTAATTAAACCGGGGCGTTACTTCATCTTCGACGTGAATAGAAGTTCCGAGCAGAGAAGCGTTGAATGATCCGCGGAATTCCTTGGGTTTTCGGTATTGAATATCCAGTACGGAACTCAGGCGGTCTCCATACTCAGCAGCGAACCCCCCCGCGCTAAAAGCGATATTTTCGACCAGTGCCGGATTGATAAAGCTCATACCTTCTTGCTGCCCCGTACGGGTCAAAAAAGGGCGGTAAATTTGAAAACCATTGACGTACACGAGGTTCTCGTCGTAGCTGCCGCCCCGTACATTATAATTATTGGTCAACTCGTTGTTGGAGACAGCTGCGGTGGTGAGCGTGAGGTAATTCTCTACGGAACTTTGCGGGCCCGGGATTTGCTCGATCTCGATAGCCGGAAGATCACCGATTGGTCCTTTTCTTCGGCGCGTAATGGAAACTTCCGTAAAATACTGAATATCCAGTTTCACTTTTTGAAGTCGGCGTTCCTCTCCTGATGCCACCAAAAAGTCGATTGATTCTTGTTTGTCGTCATACGTTATGATGAGCGTGTGTTTTCCAGGTGGAACGTCCAGGGAGTATTTACCATCCAGATTGGTCGTTGTTTTATTGCCCGGGTTGGATGCAATAGCTACGCGTATGTCGGGAAAACCCTTGTTTGTTTTGTCTACAACTTTTCCATAAACCGTTGCTTTTTGACTAAAAGCCGGACTGGAAATGCAGAGGAGCAAGAAGAGCATTGCGTAACATCGCATGGAATTCGCCTGATTTGTGCTTATAACGACAGGGAATGCTTTGTCGTATATAAGAAGGGTAAGAATTTTATGAGTTTCATTACAGCAGCGATTCGATAATTTTGTCCATCGAATACCCTTCCGCTTCGGCTTTGTAATTGCGAACGAGACGATGACGCAAAATTGGTTTCGCTACGGCTTTGACGTCGGCTTCGTCGGGTGTGTATTTACCCTGAAGCATAGCGTGACATTTCGCACCGATAATGAGGTATTGTGATGCTCGCGGACCTGCTCCCCAGGATAGAAAATTTTTCGTTATCTCCGGAGCACTCGGATCGTTGACACGCGTTTTTGCAGCCAGTTTTACCGCATATTCCAGTACGTGATCCGCAACGGGGATTTGCCGCACCAAGCGTTGAAATTTCATGATGTCATCACTCGTCATGGCTTGCTGAATGGACACATCCTGATCGGTTGTCGTTGCCTTGACAATAGCAACTTCTTCCTCGTATGAAGGATAGTCGACCCAGATGTTGAACATGAATCGGTCCAGTTGTGCCTCAGGTAACGGATAAGTTCCTTCTTGTTCGATAGGATTCTGCGTTGCCAGCACGAAAAAAGGTTCGGGCAGGGGATAGTTTTGACCCGCCGCCGTAACGTGTTTTTCCTGCATAGCTTCCAGTAAAGCCGCTTGCGTTTTCGGCGGTGTACGGTTGATTTCATCGGCGAGGACAATGTTGTTAAACAATGGTCCCTTGACGAATTTGAAATCGCGATTTTCGTTAAGTATTTCAGCACCAATAATGTCGGAGGGCATTAAATCGGGCGTAAACTGAATCCGGTTAAAGCTGAGTCCCAGCGACTGGGCTATAGTGTTAACCAATAGCGTCTTGGCCAATCCCGGCACCCCGACGAGTAGACAATGACCCCTGGAAAAAATGCTGATTAACACTTCATCGATCACATCATCCTGACCAACAATGACCTTGTGGATCTCTTTTTTGAGTGATTCATATTTTTTGACCAACTGATCAACTTCCTCGACGTTTGACATAATTTTTGAATTATGGGTTAAAAGTAGTTATTTCCATTCGTAATCAAAACTGCAGTCTTTATAACTATCGTCCAGGCGGATATAAGTCTTTCGAACGCGACTTTTGACCCAATCCTGGATGATGCGTTGTTTTTTCTCGTTTTCCGTAGCCTTTTTGATGAAATTATAATCTTGTTCCAAATTGGCGACGTGGGGATCGATGCGGTTTTTGATTCTCACGATTCTCACGCCTTCTTTTCGCGATTGTTGATCCGTGTATAGTGCCGGTTCAGATATTTCACCCTCATCGAGGTTATTCACCATTCCGAATATTTGCGGATCGATGCGGTTAATGTTGGAAACATCCCAGTATTGATCTCCCGAGTAGGGATTGGTTAAATTCCCCTGGTTTTGGCGTGTTTCATCATCTTCGGAGTATTCTTTGACAGCTTTTTCCCATGTGATTTCGTGCCCCTTTAATCGTGCATGGCATTCATCGATGATTGCGGCTGCTTTTGACAAGTCTTCACTGCTCACTTCGGGACTCAGTAAGATATGACGGATCGTATAATCGTCTCCTTTGCGGTCCAGCAATTTGATAATGTGAAAACCGTACTGCGTCTCTACCACATCAGATACTTCACCCACTTCGAGTGAAAAAGCAGCAGCCTCAAATGGCTTAACCATCATGCCGCGCGTAGCTTCAAGTTTCCCTCCTTTTTTGGCGCTTCCCTCATCTTCAGAATGGATAGTAGCAACAGCTGAGAATGAACGATTGCCGCTCTTGATGTCTTCGCGCCATCCTTTGAGTTTTTCAATCACTTCATTTTTACTGGATTGTGAAATGTTTGGGTAAATTACAATTTGCTGAATCGCTATTTTTTCATTGATATAAGGAATACTATCTTCTGGTATATTATTGAAAAACCGCTGAACATCTTCAGGACTGACGGAAACTTCTTTGGTGATTTGCCTTTCCATTTCCTGAGACAGCATCCGGTCACGAATAATATCGCGAAATTCATTTTTGATTTGTGAATATGTTTTTCCGTAAAAATCTTCCAGTTTTTCGCGACTACCAATCTGTTGTTCAATCGTTCGCAGGCGATTTTCCATTTCGGCATTCACCTGGTCGTCCGTAATTTCGATACTGTCAATCTTCGCTTGATTCAACAGTAAATTCTGATATAATAACTCTTCCAGAATTTGACAGCGCGATTTGTTTTTGTCTTTATCAGGGGTGCCTTCCGGAACACCTTCGTTTTCCATTTGAAGTTTTTGTGCCTCTACATCGGAGTGCAATACAATATTATCACCCACTTGGGCGATGATCTCGTCGATAACTTTTTCAGACGATGAACCGCCATCTGAGACGATTTGTGCTCGTATCGAGATGAATGACGTTAGACTAATGCAGAGTAAGAGGATATTGTTCTTTGACATTTTTTGCAATTGTTTCTGTTGCTTCCTGACGAAGCGCGTTAATTCTACGTTTTAAAATTCGTTTTTTGATATTGTTTTTTTCAATTTGCATTGGGGAAGATACGGATTTGGATCGATAATCAATGACGTTAATAAAGTAAGTCCAGTCATCCACATGAAAAATAGAAGCCCCCTTTTGAAGTATAAGGTTCTGCTTCTTGTTATTGCTCATCGGTATCTCTTTTGTAAGGTCATCAAAATATATCCATTTATCGCGCTCAAAATAGAAATTTTCAGCATAGAGTTTGGCGTATTTTTGAATGAGCTGCTCATCTTTATCATTTTTTAACAGAAAGTGATCTTCAAAAGGTACTTGAAGAGCGACACTGTCGGGGATGCGAATGTAGAGCGCACGAACAATATAGGATTCACTTTTATATTGATCGCGATGATTGTCATAATAGGTCTGAATTTCCTGATCACTTACCGAGGAGTCGAGCTGTTGAGCAATATAATTATTCTCCAGATCGAAGCGGTGCAAATCCGTTAATTCGTCCCTGCTGCGCAATTCATTCCATCTTTTTTGCTGCGGACGTTGATCCTCCATGGCCAGTTCAATCTGTTTTTGAAAAGCCCAGCGTTCGATAACGCGTTCGCGCAGATGATCAGGACTGTATTCGTCTGCATAATAATTTACTAATTCTTCAAGCATTGATTCCGTTAATGCGTGATCCTGAACCTGGCAGACTACATCGTCTTGCTGTTGTGATGAACAGGAAGATAAAAACACGAGAAGGCTGCCCGTTAAGACAACCTTCCCGGCGTATTTCAAATGTTTGTTATTCACCAAGGCTGTAGAGCACCGCTTCGTTGACATCAATCGTATGTTTCTTCTTGAGTTCTTCAATCCATGTTTTCTCCAAGTGATTTTGATAATCCTGGACCACTTGTCCCCTTGCTTCCTGAAGCGATTTGTCAGAAGGTTTTAACACTTCCTCAACGATAATGAGGTGGTGCTTTTCCTCTTTTTTAAACGGTTCGTTTACTCCTTGATCCAATGAGCGATCTTTCAAGAGTGGGTGGCGCTCAGGGATGAATTTACCCTCTTCTCCCGATAAATTGAGCTGAGATTCTTTATTGACAGTGGTGAGGATGTCTCTCAGATCCATCGTGTCCAATTTGTAGAGCGCGATAGCGGTATCTAACATCGCCTGGTTTTTGGCAGAAAAGATCGTCGCTTGATAGCGCTGAGGCCACTGATACTGCTTTTGATGTTTTTCAAAATACGCTTCTAAGCCGGTCGTATCTTTAATGGCGCGATCCCATACTTTATCTTTCATGATTTCGTAGAGCAAAATACCATCGTGGTATTCCTGGAGCATTGCGCGATATTCCGGGTATTTTTCCTTCAGTCGGGATTTCTCATCAGCTATGATTTGTTCATTCTGCCATTCGGTATATTGACGATTGATAAATGCCTGCATGTTTATGGGGTTTTTTCTTTTCAGGCCACCGAGGAAATCAGCGAACTCCTGCATCATATATTTGCGACCTTTGTATTTAAACATCCATTTGTTTTTGCTGAGCTGAGGTGCTTCCCATTTTCCTTTAAAAACGGTAGAGTCGACATTTTCGTAGAACCAATCGATGCGTTTTTCCTTTTTATCCTTGAATTTGTTTTCCCGCTTCAGGTTTTGGATGAAAGATTTCTGCGTCTTTTGCCCGCGACTTCCGCGATTCACTTTACTTTGCAGTTCGCTCTTGAGTGAATCGAAAGGTTTCAACGGATCATAGTCCAGGCGTTTGATAATGTGAAAACCATAATCAGTTTGAACGGGGTCAGTGTAATCGCCGTCGTTTTCAAGTGCAAAAGCAGCTTCTTCAAATTCAGGCACCATTCGTTGATTTGTTCCGGATCCAAAAGCGGGTAAGCGACCGCCTTTTGACTTCGATCCGCGATCATCGGAGTAAAGCTTCACTAAATTTTCGAAAGGTTCTCCTTCTTCCAGTTTCTGATGAATTTCGTCAATTTTCTGTTGAGCCGACTGAATATCAGATTTGCCGGCATTTTTTTGAAGGGCGACCATGATGTGCGCTGTTGTAATTGTTCCTCTTGCTTCACGCTTATCAGTTACTTTCACAATGTGATAACCATATTTGGTTCGTATGGGGTTGGAAATTTCACCAACTTCAGTAGTGTACGCGGCTGTTTCAAAAGGATAAACCATTTGGAAAGCTGTAAAAAAGCCGAGGTCTCCTTTATTTTCTTTTGCCGATGGGTCTTCTGATCCGTTTTTACTCGTGGCTACCGATTCGAAGGACGCGCCGTTTTCGATGCGCTTTTTCATTTCTACGATGCGGTTGTACGCTTCTAAAGTGTCCTCTGGTGGAGCACTCGGCGGAACTTTTACGAGAATGTGAGAAGCGCGCACTTCCTCTTTCATGCGCTCATAAGCCTCCTTTACGAGTTCCTCGTTTTTTGAGGAGTCGACCAAATAAGGTCGTGCCAGCTGTTGTTTGTACCCTTTGAGCTCTTTTTGAATGGAAGGAATCGTGTCGTAACCGAGTTCCTCCGCTTCAGCGACTTTAAATTTGAATTTTTTGAACAAATCCATGTATTCATCAAGGCTGGCTTTGTCAAACTTTGGATTGTCATTATTCTTGAGATAGACTTGCAGAAATTCTTTCTTCGTAATCGGTTCGCCATTGACTTCCATAACAACGGCGTCATCATTTTTCTGTCCACACACGAGTAGTGGAATAATGACCAGTAGAGTAATGAATAGTTGCTTCATCGCTTGTTTGTTTATTTTTCTTGAAATTAAGTTTACGAAAATAAAAATTCGGATAGCAATTCAAACGAAAAGTTCACCAAAATATTGTTAAATGCTATTATTTAAAACTGTAGTTGGGTGCTTCGCGCGTAATTGAGACGTCGTGAGGGTGAGATTCTAACATTCCCGCGTTGGTGATGCGCACGAATTCAGCTCCTTGCAGCGTTTGAATAGAGGCAGCACCGCAGTATCCCATTCCAGAGCGAAGTCCGCCAATAATTTGATAAACGACTTCTTTGAGATGCCCTTTGTAGGGTACACGTCCCGAAATCCCTTCCGGAACCAGCTTGTTGGAATCTTCTTCGTCTGCCTGAAAGTAGCGATCTTTTGATCCGCGCTCCATCGCTTCGATTGATCCCATTCCGCGATAGGCTTTAAATTTGCGTCCCTGATAAATAATCGTTTCTCCCGGAGATTCTTCCGTTCCGGCCAACATTGAGCCTATCATAACGGTGTCGGCACCTGCGGCAATTGCTTTTACAATATCGCCTGTATATCGAATTCCTCCATCGGCAATTACGGGGATTCCCGTTCCCTCCAGCGCTCGCGCTACGGAATTAATAGCAGTGATTTGAGGTACACCTACACCAGCGATGACGCGCGTGGTACAAATCGAACCCGGTCCAATTCCTACTTTCACACCATCCGCTCCGGCATCTACCAAAAATTTAGCTGCACTTGCTGTGGCAATATTCCCTACAATAACATCAATAGTTGAATAAGCCGCTTTTACAGCTTTTAATTTTTCCGTTACCCCTTTCGTATGACCGTGTGCCGTATCGATAACGATAGCATCTACCCCTGCTTTGACCAACGCATCTACGCGATCCATGGTGTCGTCTGTCACACCAACAGCCGCCGCTACGCGCAACCTTCCAAATTGATCTTTACAGGAGTTGGGATGTTGTCGCACTTTTATGATATCCCGATAGGTGATTAAACCAATGAGTTTATTGTCGTCATCAATCACGGGCAGTTTTTCAATCTTGTGTTGTTGCAAAATACCTTCTGCAGTGGATAAGTCAGTGCCATCATCGGTGGTGATAATGTTGTCGCGCGTCATAACTTCGCGAATGGGGCGTTTATGTTGTTTCTCAAAACGCAGGTCGCGATTGGTTACAATACCTTTTAATGTGTTGTGTTCGTCGACCACGGGAATGCCGCCGATTTTATTCTCGCGCATCAAGTGAAGAGCATCTTCGACGATCGCTTCCTCGCTCAAAACAATGGGATCGATGATCATACCGCTCTCGGAACGTTTAACTTTGCGAACTTGCAGGGCCTGACGCTCGATGCTCATGTTTTTGTGAATCACTCCAATTCCGCCTGTCTGAGCGATAGCTATTGCTAAACTCGACTCTGTGACCGTATCCATAGCTGCAGATACCACTGGGGCATTGACTTCTATGTTTCGAGTAATTTTACTTTTGAGTTGAACATCCTTTGGTAAAACTTCCGAATAAGCGGGGACGAGCAGGATGTCGTCGAAGGTGAGTCCTTCTTTTACCGTATTTATATCTCGCAAAGGCATAATGAACTTATTTTTATGTAAATAAATTCCCGCAAAAGTACGAAAAATAAAGTAGAATAGCGATCAAATAATGCGCGGCGTTTCCTCATTCTTTAAATTTGGTTATATTCGGGCAATCAATAGTTCTTACATGCTACATTTTTTGCGCGGTTTATTGGTTTGCTTTATGGTGTTCATGATGGCTGATGCTATTGGACAGCACGTTCATTTTCCAGAGGTGATTCTTCAGGGGGTGGAAACCAATGTCCAGGTAACGGGTGCAGCTGAAGGCGATTCGCTGTTTGTAGATCAGGATACAGTCGTGTTGCGCAATGATGGGGATCAACTCGTCGGTACGTTCGTTTTAGATCGTGATGAGGTTTCTTTTCAAAGGGACAAAGTTTCTAACAACCAAACTACGGTGATTCCCGGTTGGCTTTCACTTTTGCCGCCGTTATTGGCCATCGTTTTAGCATTGCTCTTCAAAGAAGTGCTCTCTTCACTTTTCGTAGGGATTTTTATTGGTGCTGCGACAATTGGGTTCTATACAGGTGGTGTTTCGGGCATTTTTGCCGCTTTCCTGACGGTGCTGGATCATTACATTATTGATGCGATCATGGACACCGGGCACGTTTCGGTCATTTTGTTCTCGGTCATCATTGGTGCAATCGTAGCGATTATTTCCAAGAATGGCGGTATGCAGGGTGTCGTCGACCGCTTAGTACGTTTTGCCACCAATCGTCGATCGGGAATGTTGACGACATATTTCCTGGGGATTGCTATATTTTTTGATGATTATGCGAATACATTGGTGGTAGGAAATACGATGCGTTCTGTAACAGATCGCTTGAAAATTTCGCGTGAAAAACTGGCATATATCGTAGATTCTACAGCAGCTCCGATTGCGGCAGTTGCGTTCATTACGACGTGGATCGGTGCTGAATTAACGTATATTTCCGATGGCGTCTCAAAAATTGAATCGCAACAGGGTGTAGAAATTACCCAGAGTGCCTATGGTATTTTTATGGATTCTTTGGCGTACTCGTTCTATCCCATATTTTCGCTGTTTTTTGTCTTCTTTCTGCTCTACAAACAACGGGATTTTGGTCCGATGCTAAAAAAGGAACGCAATGCGATGTCTGGAGAGGCGCGAAAGGATACGGTGACAGAGAAAGAACTCGAAGAATTTGAGCCCGTCAAAAATGCTTCGCGCAAAGCTTTTAATGCTGTGGTACCAATTCTTATTGTGATCACAGGTACATTTACAGGGCTGGTTTATACTGGATTTGAAACGGTCAAAGCGGGCTTAATTAGTGAAGGCTATGATTTATCTAACGGTGTTTGGCAAAACATTGGACAACAAGAAGGAGTTGATTCAGGTTTTTTCAAAAAGCTTGGAATTATCATCGGGAATGCCGATTCGTATGTAGCGCTTTTATGGGCTAGTTTGAGTGGGCTTTTTGCCGCGATTGTGCTCACGGTGGTTCAGCGCATTATGAGCCTGCGCGACATGATGGATGCCGTACTCGTCGGAATTAATACCATGATGCCGGCGATTGTTATTCTCGTGTTGGCATGGTCACTCGCTGGTGTGACAGAAAGCCTGAGCACAGCAGAATACCTGAAAACATTCTTTGGCAATGACTTCTCGCAGGTGTGGATTATCCCGGCGATGACCTTTGTTTTGTCTGCTTTTATAGCTTTTTCGACGGGCTCCTCCTGGAGTACGATGGCGCTCATGTATCCGTTGGTAATTCCGCTTTCGTATGCTGTTGCAAGCGGAGATCCTGGTGCTGCCACTATGGGTATTATGTACAATACGATTGCTTCAGTGCTTGCGGGAGCAGTGCTGGGAGATCATTGTTCGCCCATCTCCGATACCACTATCCTGAGCAGTTTGGCCACATCATGTGATCACATCAGTCACGTCAAAACGCAAATGCCTTACGCCCTTACAGTTGGAGGGGTGGCACTCATCATTGGTGTAATTCCCGCAGCGAACAGCGTGCCCTGGTATGTCACATTTCCGGTTGGGATTGGCTTGCTTTACTTAATAGTCACTTTCTTTGGAAAAAAATTAAATCCATAAAGAAGGTGTAGAAATGATGGCATTCGATAAATGTATGAAGGAGGTGTTGATCGTTTTTTTCGGGATATCTTTTTTTGCGGTTTTAGCGCGGTCACAATCCGTGGTTAACACAGAAAGCATTCGCCTGGATTCCCTCAATAATGGATTTAGCGGGAATGTTGAACTCGGATTTAACCTTGTACAGAATATTAATAACGTGATTCAAACGCAAAACAGTTCTCAGTTTCAGTGGAGAAGAGAAAATCATTCGATATTGTCCGTGAACGCACTCAACCTGACCGTTTTTAATAATGCTAAAGTGTTGAACGATGGATTCCAATATTTCAGGTATGCCTATAAGCTGTCTCCGTCCGTTGATTTGGAGACCTTTGTTCAGGCACAGTACAACACGATTATTAACATTCGAGGTCGGTATTTAATGGGACTCGGGGGGCGGCTGCACCTTTTAGACGCCGAAGATGACAGTTTAAAGCTACATTTGAGCGCCCATTACATGCGGGAATACGAAGAAGAGACATCTGCTATTGTTAATCGCCATCATCGCTTGAATACGGTGGTGACTTTCGGATGGCCGATCCGCGAAAATATCAGCTTGAACCTCATTGGGTATTACCAACCCGATTTGGCGCGCATGAAGGATTTCAGAGTATCGACAGAAGCGGGAATCAACATCCAGATTTTCAAACGATTTACACTGAAATATTCCATGGCCTGGTTTTATGATCAGGAACCTCCTGAAGGAATTCGCAATATTTTTTACACCTTTAATAATACGCTGCTGTTTAAGCTGTAATAATTGTTTATCCGACATTCCGTAATATTTTGGGCTGAATATTTTAACGAGATAAGTCAACATTTGTTAGAGAAATGCTAAGTTTGTTTTGAAAACTTGTATCAAAATATGGAAACGCTTACGCAGAGATATATAAACTATGATCGAACTGACTTCTCCGACGATGAACTGGTATCGATTTACCGAGCGATTTTAAAACCCCGATTGATCGAGCAGAAAATGTTGATTCTGCTGCGGCAGGGAAAGATATCCAAATGGTTTTCGGGTTGGGGACAAGAAGCCATCAGCGTCGGCACAACTTACGCGATGAACAGTGAAGAGGTCATGCTGCCGATGCACCGGAATCTGGGTGTTTTTACGACCAGAAATGTGCCTTTAAACCGGCTGTTTTCGCAATTCCAGGGAAAAATGAACGGATTTACGCAGGGGAGGGACCGGTCTTTCCACTTCGGGACAATGGACTACAATATCGTGGGAATGATTTCCCATCTCGGTCCTCAACTGGGGATTGCAGATGGAATAGCGCTTTCGAATCTCATTAAAGATAACAAAGAAGCCACGCTCGTATTTACTGGAGATGGCGGCGCAAGTGAAGGCGATTTTCACGAAGCGTTGAATGTTGCTTCTGTTTGGGATTTACCAGTGATTTTTACAATAGAAAATAATCAATGGGGCTTATCGACCCCAAGTAATGAGCAGTTTAACTGTAAACAATTCGTCGATAAAGGAATTGGATACGGCATGGATGCCTACCAGATTGATGGCAATAACATACTCGAAGTGGTCAGTGCCGCGCGTCAGATTTCCGATTCACTGCGCGAACGACCAAGACCATTTTTGCTGGAGTGTATGACATTCAGAATGCGCGGACACGAAGAAGCTTCAGGGACGAAATATTATCCGGAAGGCATTCAGGACGAATGGAACAAAAAGGATCCCGTGGTGAATTTCGAACTCTTTTTGAAGGAGGAGGGAATTCTAAACGACGATCAAATCGAAGAATTTACCAAAGAAATTAAAACTGAAATTCAGGATGGACTGGATGAGGCGTATGCGGAGCCGAACATTACGCCGGATACCGAAAAAGAGGTCGCCGACCTTTTTAAAGCACACCAGCAGGAAGTAATGGCTCCAAACTCATCAGATACCTCAGAAAAGCGCTTTGTAGACGCGATCTCAGATGGACTAAAACAATCCATGGAGCAATATCCCGAACTCGTGTTGATGGGGCAGGATATCGCTGATTATGGCGGAGTATTCAAGATTACCGAAGGATTTGTGGACCAATTTGGAAAAGATCGCGTTCGCAATACGCCTTTGTGTGAATCTGCCATCGTTGGAGCAGGCCTCGGACTTTCAATCAAAGGGATGAAGGCCATGGTCGAAATGCAGTTTGCTGATTTTGTAACCTGTGGCTTCAATCAAATTGTCAATAATCTGGCGAAAATTCACTGGAGATGGGGGCAAAATGCCGATGTAGTGGTCAGAATGCCGACTGGAGCAGGGGTAGCAGCAGGACCATTCCATTCGCAGAGTAATGAAGCGTGGTTTTTCCACACACCAGGTTTGAAGATCGTTTATCCGGCATTTCCCGGAGATGCAAAGGGACTGTTGGCAGCGGCTATTGAAGATCCAAACCCGGTCATGTTCTTTGAGCACAAGTATTTGTACAGAAGTCTCAAAGAAGAGGTGCACGACGATTATTACACCACGGAGATCGGTAAAGCCCGACTGGTGAAAGAAGGTGAAGATCTTACCGTAGTGACTTACGGTATGGGGGTACACTGGGCAATCGAAACCTTAGATGACCACTCCGACATCACTGCAGACTTAATAGATTTGCGCACACTCTCGCCATTGGATACAGAAACGATCTTTGCATCAGTAAAGAAAACAGGGAAAGTGATTGTGTTACATGAAGATTGTGAGATTGGCGGCATCGGAGCAGAGCTCGTAACACAGATCAATGAAAATTGCTTTGAATACCTGGATGCACCGATCAAGCGCGTGGCTTCGCTCAACACACCCGTACCTTTTGATGCCGGGCTGGAGCAGAATTTTTTACCGCCAATGCGCTTTGAAGAAACACTTGTAGAACTGATGAATTATTAACCAATGGAAAAGGGAAATAAACGGATCATCACAGGTTGGATTTTTTATGACTGGGCGAACTCCGTGTACAACCTGGTGATCTCATCCGCTATTTTCCCGATTTTCTATGCCAATGTTACAGAAAGGCATTACCTGAAGTCTCTCGGCAGGGCGGGTGGAGAACTCAAAGAAGGTGAAAACGTGATGGTCGAATTTTTTGGATCGTCCATCTCCAACTCTGTTTTGTTTTCATACGTACTGGCGGCCTCTTTTTTGCTGGTCAGCGTCCTTTCTCCGTTACTTTCCGGAATTGCCGATGTTACAGGCAACAAAAAGCGCTTTATGCAGTTTTTCTGCTACCTCGGTGCGCTGGCCTGCATTTCATTGTTTTGGTTCAGTCCTGAAAAAATAGAATGGGGAATGCTTTCGATCTTCCTGGCGAGTATTGGTTTCTGGCACAGTTTTGTGTTTTACAATGCTTTTTTACCGGAAATTGCCGAACCAAAAGATCACGATAACATCTCTGCCCGCGGTTTCTCAATGGGTTATTTTGGAAGTATGTTGCTCCTGATCATTTGTTTATCGATCATCATGTTTGTAGACAAGTCATACACAAAATGGAGCTTTATATTGGTTGGACTGTGGTGGATCGGTTTTGCGCAGATCACTTTTACCCGGCTACCGAATAATGTATATAAAAAGAAACGGGAAAAAGGATATATCTGGAAGGGTTTTAAAGAGTTGAAGCGAGTGTTTCAGGAGTTTCGCGGAACGCGGAGGTTAAAGCGCTATTTGCTTTCTTTCTTTTTCTTTAATACGGGTGTGCAAACGGTAATGCTCATGGCGGTTGTTTTTGCCAAGAAAGAAATTGATTGGGGCGGAAACGGCGGTGATACGGGGTTAATTATTTCAATATTGTTAATACAACTTCTCGGTGCTGGAGGAGCTTATCTGATGTCCTGGGTGTCAGGTAAGATCGGCAATCTTCAAACGCTGACCATCGTCGTGACGGGCTGGGTAGCGCTCTGTATCTGGGCTTATTTTATTCAAAAACCCATCACTTTTTATTTCCTCGCTGCCGGCGTAGGGCTCGTCATGGGTGGTGTGCAGGCACTTGCAAGATCGACGTATTCTAAATTTTTACCCGAAACAAAAGATCATGCCTCTTATTTTTCTTTTTACGATGTTTCAGAGAAGATTGGAATCGTTATTGGTCTTTTCTTCTTCGGCTTGATGGAGAATCTGACCGGTGATTTAAGGGCATCAGTGTTGTCGATTATTTTCTTCTTTGCGATTGGATTGGTGTTACTGGTTTTAGTGCCTCGGAAGGCGGATGAACGCCAACAAAAAAAACCGCTCACAAAGTGAACGGTTCTTCATAATCAGGTTCTTTTCTTTATTGAGCTTCGAGGCGCTTGCCCAGTGCATTGTTGTAAATCTCCTTTGCTTCCTGAACAAAACCAAAATGCTCATCATCTACCACCATTTTTCCTTGCGTGACGTGTCCGAGAAGTGTGTAACTGACCTTTTGGTTCATCATAAATTCGATGAATGCATCTTCGTTATCCTCATTCACCGTAACGACTACGCGTCCGGCCGCTTCACCGAAAAGGAAGGCGTCTTCGCGAATCTCAGCATCGGATACAATGTCAAACCCTAATTCCTTGGGCATGGCCATTTCTGTTAATGTGATGAACAGACCTCCATCTGCGCAGTCGTGTGCAGCATTGATCAATCCTTCCTGGATGAGGTTTTTGACCGACGCCTGCATTGCGTATTCTTTTTCAATATCGAAGTGAGGTGCAGGAGATTTTTTAATTCCGTGATACGAGTAGAGGTATTCAGAACTTCCAATGTCTTCAACACTTTCACCGATGATAAAAATCAAATCGCCTTTGTGTTTAAAGTCCAGCGACATTGTTTTCGACTTGTCATCTACCAGTCCAATCATTCCGATGGTCGGAGTGGGGAATACCGGTTCTTCTTTTCCGTCCTTTACCGTTTGGTTGTAAAAAGAAACGTTTCCGCCGGTAACTGGAGTCTGGAATTTCAGACACGCCTCAGACATTCCTTTGATTGCACCCACAAATTGCCAGTAAGATTCGGGATTGTATGGATTTCCAAAGTTCAAACAGTTGGTAATTGCACTGGGATTTCCTCCCGAGCAAACAATGTTACGAGCAGCTTCAGAAACAGCGATCGCCGTTCCTTTGTGGGGGTCTGCATGTACGTAACGAGAATTACAATCAACCGTCATCGCCAACGCGCGATTGGATCCTTTAATATTAACGATGCCCGCATCTGAAGGGCGATTGGTCGTCATGGTCTTCGTTCCCACCATAGAGTCGTACTGTTCGTACACCCAGCGTTTAGAAGCGATGTTTGGATGACTCAATAAATGCTGAGCAACGGCCTTCAGGTCTTCGGGTTGTTCGACGTCATCGATATTGAACTGTTGGTATTCTTTGTAGTATGCTGGTTCTGTGTACTCCCGTTCGTATTGCGGGGCGCCACCGCCCAGTACCAATGAATCAGCGGGAACATCACCAACGAGTGTTTGGCAGTCAAAATAACGGACGCGATTTCCTTCCGTAACCACACCGATTTCTTCCGCGTGCAGGTCCCATTTGTCAAATATAGCTTTAACATCTTCTTCTTTCCCATTTTTCACCACGACGAGCATGCGTTCTTGCGATTCCGATAATAGAATTTCAAACGGGAGCATGTTTTTCTGACGTGTAGGGACTTTATCGAGCCAGATGTCCATGCCGACACCACCAGCTGCAGACATTTCACAAGAAGAACAAGTGATGCCTGCCGCGCCCATGTCCTGCATTCCGACCACAGCATCTGTATCTGCCAGTTCCATGGTGGCCTCTAGTAACAATTTTTCCTGGAATGGATCGCCGACCTGAACGGCAGGGAGATCATCCATAGAGTCTTCTGTGATATCTTTCGATGCAAAAGCAGCACCTGCAATACCATCTTTACCTGTTGCCGAACCAACGATGTAAACGGGGTTACCGGGTCCGGATGCCGTTGCTGAGATGACCTTTTTCGTGTCGATAATTCCAGCGGAGAAAGCATTCACCAGCGGGTTGGTGTTGTACGATTCATCAAAGAACACCTCTCCTCCCACGATAGGGATGCCGAACGCGTTTCCATAATCACCAATTCCTTTCGTGACCCCTTTTACGAGCCATTTAGTGCGATCCTGATCAATATTTCCGAAGCGGAGCGAGTTGAGTTGTGCAATCGGTCGTGCACCCATCGTGAAGATATCGCGATTAATTCCGCCAACACCTGTTGCTGCACCTTGATAAGGTTCGATAGCACTGGGGTGATTGTGGGATTCGATTTTAAAGACACAACCAATACCATCGCCGAGATCGACGAGACCGGCATTTTCTTCTCCCGCTTTTACCAGCATGTGCGGACCGTCTTTGGGGAGTGTTTTTAACCATAGAATGGAGTTTTTATACGAACAATGTTCCGACCACATGACGCCATATACACTCGTTTCAGTGAAGTTCGGTGTGCGCCCCAGAATTTCTTTGATCATTTCAAACTCGTCGGCTCTTAAACCGAGTTCTTTCGCTTCTTCTAATGTCGCTTCGCGTTGAATTGTACTTTCCATAATCTGAATTGTACTGCAAAAATAAATAAATTGTAAGGTGTAGTTTCTTTATTCGTTCCAATTTTTAAAATAAACACAAAAACGCTGATGGATAATACCGGGAACGTTTAAAAAACAGCGAATGGAACCGCGCTTTTTGTTAAAAAATAAAAAAGATGTGATGAAAAACTTGTAATTAACAAGAGATATTGTTACTTTTTATCTCTCATTCAAAATTTTAAGCTATGTCAGAAACGATCGAAGAAACAGCCCAACTCATTGAAAAAGAAATTATTCCAAACTTAACGTTTAAGCAAAAACGCAACGTTAAACAGCAGACAGGACTCATGGAGCGCCTCATAGAAGCAACAAAGCTCGGCAATCTTCATCGCGGAAAGGTAGCCATTTACTTCGTTGATGATGAAGGGCTAAAGCGTGTAGAAACTACAATATGGGCGACGGGCTTAAAATATATATGCCTCAAAGGTGGGGTGTGGTTACCCATTTCGAGCATAGAGCGAGTACTATTTATATAGCCGATACGAGATATTAGCCACACTGTTCAACATGCTGTTGGGTCGATATCGTTTGATAGATAAGATGGTTTTCTGAAGTTTCTTGCATGGTTTAGCTTTCAAGTGAATCTTTTTAGATAGGAATACAAGAATTCTATGCGTTGTCTCGGGCTTATTAATAAGACTTTCATTACATTTGAAGCATGTTGAAGATCATGTTTTTTTGTCTGTGTTCATTATTTGTGTGCAACGCATCTGTGGCGCAAATTGACTGGTTGGTGGATGTTGATAAGGATGACCACAAGTTGTTTGTTGAAGCCAAGCTGCAAGAGGGGTGGCACGTCTACAGTCAGCATCAGAATCCCAATGATGGACCGCTTCCCACGCGGATTACATTGCAAACTACCGATAAAGAGCTGACTGATTTTTCGGAGCCGCAACCCATCGCGAAAATCGACAGCAATTACCAGGCAGAGGTCCTGTACTTTGAGGAGCATGTAAGGTTTGAGCGCGAAATACGATCCGAAATGAAAGGGGATGCCGAGGTGGAGGTGGTCTATATGATTTGCAATGCGGAAGGATGTTTGCCTCCTTCGAAAAAAGTTTTTACCGTAAGTTTAGATTGATATGATGAAGAAATTAGTAATCGTTTTATTGTGGAGTGTCAGTTTTTTGGGTTTTGCACAAATGGAAATGCCCGAAGATAAAGTAGATTGGACATTTTCAGTAGAACAAAATGGGTGCGAGGCGACGATTATCGGCCAGTTTAAAGTAGTGGATCACTGGCATATCAACGCCACGGAGCTGCCCGAGGATAACTTCGGTATTCCCACGACGTTTGTGGTGCAGCCCTCGGAAAAATACGAACTCGTGGGCGGTGTGATAGAGCCCGAACCGACAAAAGAATTTGATGAAGCTTCCGGCGAGCATTTGGCTTACCACGATGGTACGTTTGAATTGCGTCAAAAGATCAACTTGAAAACAGAAAATGCGGTCTCAGTTGAATTGGAGTTTGGTTTTCAACCCTGTGATTCGGTGAAGTGTTTGATGCCTTTTGATGATAGATTTTCGGTGGAAGTTGAGGGGTGTAAAATTGAGAAAGGAGGAAGCGATCAATCTGATGATCGCGGCGATGTAGATGAGCAGCCAGAAGACAATGATAATGCCGGGAAAGATGCCGATGACACGACCAATACGACTGAATCATCCGATGAAGATGGAGGGGAGAATACTTCAGCAGGAAATGATGATTCAGAACAGGATAAAGGGCGGAATGAAAGTGCAGATAGTGCTGAGGTCAATGCTGAAAAATCATCTTCAAACGGATCGATGTGGTGGTTGTTCGGCGTTTCATTTATGAGTGGATTTGTCGCGCTTTTGACGCCATGTGTATTTCCGATGATTCCAATGACGGTTAGTTTTTTTACAAAACAGAGCAAGACGAAGGCAGCCGGTGTCAAAAATGCCGTGCTCTACGGTGTAAGTATCATTGTGATTTATATTCTGCTCGGTACATTTATTACCTGGGCTTTTGGTCCGAGTGCGCTCAATGCCATGTCGACGAACCCGACGTTTAACATCATCTTTTTTCTGTTGTTGCTGATTTTTGCAATTTCCTTCCTCGGTGCTTTTGAAATTCGACTGCCGAACTCCTGGGTGAATAAGGCAGATAAAAAAGCGGATAAAGGTGGTCTCATCGGTATTTTCTTTATGGCGCTGGCTTTGGCGCTCGTATCTTTTTCCTGCACAGGACCAATCGTGGGAACGCTTTTGGTACAATCGGCTTCTGAGGGAGGGATGGCTCCGTTTGTAGGTATGTTTGGTTTTTCACTGGCACTGGCATTGCCATTTACTTTATTTGCAGCATTTCCAGGTTGGATGAATACGTTGCCCAAGTCGGGTGGATGGTTAAATGCTGTTAAAGTGGTGCTGGGTTTCCTCGAATTGGCGCTCGCCTTTAAGTTTCTTTCGAATGCAGATTTATCGCTTCAGGCGCATTTACTGGAACGTGAAGTATTCCTGGCGATATGGATAGGTATTTTTATCGTGCTGACGCTTTATTTATTCGGGAAAATCCGCATGCCGCACGACAGTCCTATAGAACGCCTTTCTGTCGGAAGAACGCTGATGGGGACATTTACATTGATCTTTGTAATTTACATGTTGCCCGGTTTGTGGGGAGCTCCTTTGAAAATTATCAGTGCTTTCCCGCCCCCGATGAGTTACAGTGAATCGCCACTGGGCGTGGGAACGACGAAGGGGGTCGATGAAAAGTCGGAAGATTACGTGAAAGGTACGCACCTCGGTCCTCAAAACATTATGGTTTTTCATGATTACGACAAAGCGCTAAAACATTCAAAAAAAGTGGACAAGCCGTTATTTGTCGATTTCACCGGACATAATTGTGTGAATTGCCGGCGAATGGAACAAAGTGTCTGGGGAGAACCGGGAATTATTGATATTTTAAAAGATGAGGTGGTCATCGTTTCTTTGTATGTGGACGAGCGCAAAGACCTCCCGGAAGCGGAACAAAAAACGGTGACTTATCCGAACGGAAGAGAAGTTCATTTGAAAACGACGGGACAAAAGTGGTCGTATAAGCAAATTTCAGAATATCGCGTAACTGCACAACCGTTTTACGTCATGCAAGACGTGGATGGAAATGATCTGTCGAACGGTTCTGCAGACTATGAAAATCACAGTAATCCCGACAGATTTCTGGAGTGGCTCGAAAATGGACTGGAAGCATTCAACGATAAAGAATAGCTACAAAACTGTTGAAAAAGTTCTATAACTTTTTGATTTTTCCAATTATTAGTCATTTGTAAAGTATTATTTTTGCCAAAACTTGAAAACAATGACGGATAGTTCTCCTGCAGTTTTGGTATTAGAAGATGGTACAGTATTTCATGGTAAAGCCATCGGAAAAAAAGGTCGAACCTCTGGCGAGTTAGCCTTTAACACGGGAATGACGGGTTATCAGGAAGTTTTTACGGACCCTTCTTACCTCGGACAGCTGTTGATTATGACCACGGCGCACATCGGGAATTATGGTACGCACGACGACGAAATAGAGTCTGATCAAATGCAGTGTGCAGGAGTCATTATTAAGAAATTTTCGGACATTTATTCGCGCGAAGGCGCTCATCAGTCGCTGCAGGAATTTATGGAGCGCGATGAGAAGGTGGGGATTGCGAATGTTGATACGCGCTCGCTCGTCCGTCACGTTCGATCGAAAGGAGCCATGAATGCCATTATCTCCAGCGAAGATCAGCAGGATATTGATCAGCTCAAGCAGGATGTCAAAGAAGTTCCGTCAATGGAAGGCCTGGAGCTTTCGAGTAAGGTCAGTACAAAATCGAGTTATGTTTCCACTTCGACCTCGGGTACTTCAGCACACAAAGTTGCATTGCTGGACCTGGGAGTTAAAAGAAATATTGTGCGCTGCCTGAATGAGCGCGGTTGCGATGTTAAAGTCTTTCCGATGAACGCTTCACTGGAAGAAATGATGGATGAGCAACCGGATGGTTTTATGTTGTCCAATGGTCCCGGTGATCCCGCCGTAATGGATGCTACTCATAAATTGGTCAGTCAAATTATCGATTCAGGTGTTCCCGTTTTTGGTATTTGTATGGGGCATCAGGTCGTCGCTCTGAGTCAGGGACTAACAACGACGAAAATGCATCACGGACATCGCGGGTTGAATCACCCCGTAAAGAACTTGCTGACAGGAAAAGGCGAGATAACGAGTCAGAACCACGGCTTCGTTGTTTCTTCTGAAAGTGTTGAAGCAGCGGAGAATATAGAGTTGACACATACACATTTAAATGATAATTCGGTAGCGGGGATCCGAATCAAGAATAAACCTGTTTTTTCCGTACAATATCACCCGGAAGCATCGGCCGGACCGCACGATTCGCGGTACTTGTTCGATAATTTTGTGCAATTGATGGCGGAACACAAGAAATAAACAAAAATTATGAGTTATATCGCAAAAATAGTTGGGCGCCAAATTTTAGATTCAAGAGGAAATCCAACGGTAGAAGTGGATGTTTACACGGCAAATGGACAGATGGGCAGAGCTGCAGTTCCGTCAGGAGCTTCTACAGGTGTGCACGAGGCGGTGGAGTTGCGCGATAACGACGACGAACGCTACATGGGAAAAGGTGTGGAAAACGCAGTCGGAAACGTGAATACGGTCATCAATGATGCGCTGGAGGGTGCTTATTTATTTGACCAGAAAGCGTTGGATCAGGCGTTGATAGATATCGACGGAACGGAGAATAAAGAGCGGGTGGGAGCCAATGCTATTTTGGGGACATCACTTGCCATTGCAAAAGCCGCAGCTATTGAATCGGGTATGTCCTTTTACCGTTACATTGGTGGTGCGGGAGCCTATACGATGCCTGTTCCGATGATGAATATTCTCAACGGAGGGTCGCATGCTGATAATAAAATAGATATTCAGGAATTTATGGTGATGCCTCTTGGTGCTGCATCTTTTTCTGAAGGACTGCGGATGGGAACTGAAATATTCCACCACTTGAAGCGCGTGCTCAAAGCGAAGGGTTTTTCTACCAACGTCGGTGATGAAGGCGGTTTTGCCCCCAATTTGGGGTCCAATGAAGAGGCGATTGAATTTGTGTTAGAAGCCATAGAAAAAGCAGGATATAAAGCAGGAGAAGATATTTTTATTGCCCTGGATGCTGCGAGTTCAGAATTCTACGATGCGGATAAGAAGAAGTACGTATTTGCTTCTACAGGCAGGGAATGGACTTCTGAAGAATTTGTCAATTACTGGAAAGAATGGTCTGAAAAATATCCAATCATTTCGATAGAAGATGGGCTGGACGAAGATGACTGGGAAGGCTGGAAACTATTAACCGATGCTATTGGAGATCGCGTTCAGCTCGTGGGTGATGATCTTTTTGTCACAAATACGAGACGCCTCGGTCGGGGCATTGACGAAGGTATTGCCAATTCAATTTTGATTAAAGTGAACCAGATTGGTACGTTGACAGAGACTATAGAAGCCGTAAAACTCGCTACTAAAAATGGATATACCTCTGTAATGAGTCACCGCAGTGGAGAGACAGAAGATACGACGATAGCCGATCTGGCGGTTGCTTTGGATTGTGGTCAGATTAAGACGGGTTCAGCCTCTCGCAGTGATCGGATGGCCAAGTACAATCAATTGTTGCGCATCGAGGAAGAACTTGGAAAGAGTGCTTTTTATCCAGGGAAGTCGTTTAAATATTTACGTTAGCGCTAATGTTTGTGTACAGATTAACAGTTTAATCAAATTGTTAATTTTCTTTTACTATTGAGGCAACTTTGTCGCTTCGTTTTCGTTTAACCACCGAACAAAGAATAGAAAAAATGAAGTACGCTATTTCGTTATTAATGTTGATGCTGGTGACCGCCGCATACGGGCAGGTTTCCGGGCAAAGCGGCAACCAATTTTTTGCGCAGTTTAAATATGCTGACGATTACAGTGCTCAGGATATTGACAGTATGGAACAGGCGTTGAAACAACATCAAGATGTACAGATTGTCCGTGTAGACCGTATCAACAAAGGCGTCTTTCTTATAACAAAAGATCGAAATAGTTTAGCTGAATCGACGGTTTATTCCTGGGCGTCTATCGCTGGTGATGATGTACAGTGTTATTACCAGGGTATCTTTCAAGTTGATGAAACGATTGGCTTTGCCGATGATTTTTGTTCCAAAGTGAATGATTAGTTCCGGTCGAATTTAACGTGTAATTTTTATGTTGAAGAGAGAGATAAAATTATTATTTGTACTTATATTTTCAGTAACCTATACGATGGGTCAAGCCGATTGTGTTGATGCAGATTATGGGTGTACGTTGGGGAGTTTTACAACGAATTCTAGTGGTGATGGTAATATATCTGAGCTCCCGGGTGGCAACAACATTTCGAACCCTTCAACCAATCCAGGCTCAGCAGGGAATTCGGGTTGTCTCCTCAGTGGAGAAAATAACCCTACATGGATTATATTGACGGTTTCCTCTCCAGGTTATTTGGAGTTTACACTCGGATCGGCTGGCGGAACGGGGTTCTATGATTGGGCGCTGTGGCCATATTACGAAGCGGGATCACCGCAGAGTATCAATGGGGGAGATGCTTGTTCCGAGATTGAGAACAATTTGTTGCCACCTGTAGCATGTAATTGGAATGCATCCAGCGCTGGGTTTACTGGAATGGTAGAGCCTGGTAATTTGCCGGCAGGAGCAAATCCAGGAAATTTCGAAAATTCGTTCCAGGTTCAGCCCGGAGATCAATTTGTACTTTGCTTTTCGAATTATTCTGGTTTAGTGGGACAAAATGTACCGATTTATACGGGTTCAGATATTCCGGGTTCAAACGGTTCTAACCCAGCGGATGTTACTTGTGATCCTTCTTCTGTAGCTACGACAATATGCATTGGAGATACAGCCTCTGTTACAATTAATACCGGTGGTATTGCTGGAGCTTCTTTTAACTTTTTGAATAATGCAGGTGACCTGGTGGATCCTGCAGCCACGGGGCCTACTTTTGAACTGGATCCGGTCGATTCAACAATTTACGATGTTGAGGTTACCAATGGTACGATTACAGATACCGTGCAAGTTATCGTGGATGTCGTTCCTCCACCCAGTCCTGATGCCGGAGCTGATTTTACGGTGTGCAGTGGTGCTGTAGGTACATTGAACGGCACTCAGAGTCAACATGATACTGTCAGCTCAATTCAATGGACTTATATCGGTCCTGGCGGAAATCCAGGAGTTCCGAATGTGAATTTTTCACCTGATGACCAAACCGCTGACGCTGACATCAATACCAATACAGATGGTATTTACACGTTCACCCTGACTGAATCGAACGGAGTCTGCCCTGATGTTTCAGATGATGTGGACGTGACATTTGAAGATCCGGCAATTTCGCTTCAGGGCATAGATCCCGACTGTTTTGGAGGTAGTAATGGTGAAATTCATGTTGATGCTCCGCTGGCTGTGAACTACAGTTTTGATAATGGAACTACCTGGCAGACAGATTCATTTGCCACAGGGTTCGCTGCCGGTAATTACACGGTTTGTATCGAAACGGCTAATAACTGTGAAAAGTGCGAAGATGTGACTATAAATGAAGGGGTACAAGTTCAGATAGACGTTGCTAATGACACGACGATTTGTGAGAATGGAACAGCAACGCTGATAGCACAAGGAGCAGGTGGTTCAAGTTTCAGTTACAATTGGGGACATACGGGAAGTAATGCCGATACTGTTCAGGTAAATCCTGATTCGCAAACAACTTATACGGTAGAGGCAGTCAATCAGGATGGATGTATCTCCGATGAGGCCCAGATAGAAGTTGATGTGTTGCCCCCGTTGGATGGAACGAGTTCGGATGTTCAAACCATTTGTCCGGGTTACGATACGCAGGTTTCTGCAGAAGCGACAGGAGGGAATGGAGGACCCTATAATTATGAATGGACCGATCCGAATGGAAATGTTGTCGCAACAACCGATACCTTTACGGCAGATCCAGCTTCTACGACTGTTTACACGGTTACAATTACTGACGATTGTGAATCTACGCCGCTGGAGCTAACTTCAGAGGTGGTCGTTGCCCCGCTTCCGTCAATTGATTTTGAAGTGGATAAAGATAATAAATGTGTTCCCGCAACTTTTGAATTGACCAACACGACAGATCCTGCTTTGTCGGAGGATACCTACTGGTTGATTTCGGATGGACAAAGTTTTGCAAATATAGATGATTTGTCGCTTACGATCGATCAGGCCGGTCAATACAGTGTAAAATTAGTGGTAACGACGCCAGACGGCTGTGTGGATTCTATCAGTAAGAGTCAGTTCCTCACCGTTCATCCAAAACCACGTGCGAAATTTAACTTTATTCCCGACCCCGTTACGATGTTAAATACAGAGGTGAGCTTTCAAAACTACTCGATAGGTGCTGTGGATTATCAGTGGTTTTTTGAAGACGGAACGCCTTCTGCATCGACGCTGGAAGAACCTGAAACGAAACTTCCCGAAGGCGAGGAAGACGAATACGACGTTGAATTAGTAGCTAACTCTGTGCACGATTGTAAAGACACGGCAAAAGCCATTATCCAGGTGGAGTCTGAGGTGATTATCTATGCACCGAATACGTTTACTCCTGATGGCGATGCGTTCAATCCGACGTGGCGCGTGTTTATTGAAGGTATCGATGTGCAGGATTTTGATCTGGAAATCTACAACCGTTGGGGAGAACTCGTTTGGGAGTCACACAATCCCGAAGCGGAATGGGATGCCACTTATGGTGGACAAGGTGGAGAAAAAGTACCCGAAGGGACATACATCTGGAAAGTGAGAACCCGCGATTCGATCGATGATGATAAATTTGAGTGGCAAGGTCATGTGACTGTTCTCTACTAAGGAGATAGGGTTCTTCGCTTGCTTTAATGAGAAAGTTGTCCCTCCAAAATTTCAGACCGGGGGAGTGTGAATTGCTTCGAAAACTTTCATCAGCACAAGGGGCATTTCACAATTTGAAGACTGCGGTTCACTTCACCTACGGTTCTATATTTCAGCATTCTATTGTATGCCTGTATAAACTATTTTTGGTTCTACGACGAATTTAGTGGATAAGGACAGCGTAAAAGCATTCAAAATATCCCCTGAGCGGCTTTTTGTCACGGTTTTTGTCCTTCGACATTTTTCAAATAATTAAATTTGAAAGCTCAGGAACCACAAAAACACGCGCCAAAAAGTATTTCTTCATAATCTTCTATAGCCTCGGTTTGAAACCCATGGCTATAGAACCCTATTTTTTTACTGCCTTATGTTAGAATAGCTTTAATCCCGGGCAGCGATTTGCCTTCGAGATACTCCAGCAGCGCCCCGCCACCAGTAGAAACATAGCTAACCTTGTCGGCGAGTTCAAATTTGTTGAGAGCAGCGACAGAATCGCCTCCTCCCACGAGAGTGTAAGCGCCATTTTCAGTGGCCTGCGCTAGTGCCTGCGCAATGCTGACGGTTCCTTTTTGAAAATTGCTCATTTCAAATACGCCCATAGGACCGTTCCACAGAATGGTTTTAGCTTTTTGAATAACATCATCCTCAAAATGGGTAATCGACTTTGGACCGATGTCCAGTCCCATCCAGCCTTCCTCAATCGCATCGATAGGAACGGTTTTCCGGTTGGCTTCATTGTTGAAGTCATCTGCAGCAACGGTGTCCAGTGGCAGGTGAACAGTCACATTCTTCTCCTGAGCTTTTTGGAGTAAAGTACGGGCTGTTTCCAGGTAATCGTCCTCTACCAATGAATTGCCGATTGCGCCACCTTTTGCTTTTACAAAAGTATACGCCATCCCACCACCAATGATGAGTGCGTCGATAGCGTCGAGTAGATTTTCTATTACGGTAATTTTTGAACTGACCTTTGCACCGCCGATAATGGCGAGTTTTGGAGATGCATTACTGCGAATAACTTCATCAATCGCTTTGATCTCCTTTTCGAGCAATAGACCAAAGTATTTGTTGTTTTGAAAGAACTGAGCAATTCTCGATGTACTGGCGTGGTCGCGGTGTGCGGTACCAAAAGCGTCATTTATATAGCAATCTCCGTGCTGAGCCAGTTGTTTGGCAAAGGCATCATCTCCTGATTTTTCCCCGCCGTGGAATCGTAAATTTTCCAATAAAATAACAGCTCCGCGATTCATTTTTGAAGTGGCTTGCACAGCTTCATCACCGATACAATCTGCCACGAACTGAACGTCTTTACCGAGTAGTTCCTTTAACGGTTTGACCAGGTGTTGCAATGAGAATTTATTTTCCCGCTTCGCTTTCGGTCGACCTAAATGCGACATTAAAACGACACTTCCACCATTGTTCAAGACGTAATTAATAGTGGGTAAAGCAGCTTTGATCCGCGTTGCGTCTGTCACTACACCGTCCCGATTCAGTGGTACGTTGAAGTCAACGCGAATGAGAGCACGTTTTCCGTTAAAAGCGATGTCTTTTATAGAGCTCATGTTTCTAATTTTTCGACAAAAATAAGAGAATCTTTTAGTCATCACCCCTGTTATTTGCAGGGTAAATTGTGATTTTTTACCATTTAAATGCGTGTTTACCTAAAATGTTAATTGATTTTTTTCTATCTTTGTATACATTATTCTATTTGGTTAGAACAATTAATTACGTTTTATGCAATATAAAAACATTCGTTTCGATCGATCGCAAAATGTCGAGTTTTACAAGACGCTACAGCGTCGTGTAAGAGGGTATTTCAAAGAGAATGACATCTCGAGATACGGAAATACAGCCATGGTTATGAAGTCAATCTTTATGATTGCGCTTTATTTGGTTCCATTTACACTCATGCTGACGGTCGTTGATTCCACCTGGCTCATGTTTGTCATGTGGATTCTGATGGGTTTTGGAATGTCGGGTATCGGTTTGTCGATCATGCATGATGCAAATCACGGAGCTTATTCCAAAAATAAACGGGTCAACACCTTTTTTAGTCTACTTCTTCATTTAGCAGGAGGGAGTGACGTGATGTGGCGTATTCAGCACAATGTGTTGCACCATACCTATACAAATGTTACAGGGATGGACGAAGACATTGATCCGGGATCAGTGTTGCGTTTTAGTCCGCACGAAGAACGAAAACCAGTGCATAAGTACCAACATATATATGCATGGTTTTTGTACGGCATGATGACGTTGTTGTGGATTACGGTGAAGGATTTCAAACAAATCATGCGTTACCGCAAAATGGGGCTGACCCAAACCCAAACGAACTCTTTTAAACGGTTGTTGATCAATACGATCATATCTAAAGTTGCTTATTATGCTGTCTTTTTGGTACTTCCTTTAATCTTTTCACCTGTTTCCTGGTACTTCATAGTTTTAGGATTCATTTTGATGCATTATATCTCTGGTGTAATTTTGGGATCGATTTTCCAACCGGCACACGTAGTCCCTTCTGCGAGTTATCCAATGCCGGATGAATCAGGGAACATTAAAGCGGATTGGGCCGTGAGTCAATTGTTGAACACTTCTAATTTTGCGCCTAAAAGTAAGTTGTTCAGCTGGTATGTAGGTGGATTGAACTTTCAAATTGAACACCATTTGTTCCCGAATATATGCCACGTGCATTACAAAAAGATTTCTAAAATTGTAAAGGATACGGCCGAAGAATTTAATCTGCCCTATAATTCTGAGAAAACTTTCGCTGGTGCGCTCAAAAGCCATACCCAGATGTTAAAGAAATTGGGACGTCAGGATGAGATGGGTGCTAAGGAGTTAAATTAAAAATGGACGTCGTTCATTTCAGAGAATATTGTTTAGAAAAGGCTCATGTGAATGAGTCTTTTCCATTTAATGAACACACTTTGGTCTTTAAAGTGGCGGGAAAGATGTTTGCTTTACTCGATTTAGAGGAGGGGCAATCGGCAAATCTCAAATGTGACCCTGAACGGGCAATCGAACTCAGAGAACATTATGAGGGTGTCCATCCGGGGTACCACATGAGTAAAAAACACTGGAATACGGTCTATTTGAATAGCGATGTAGGAACTGAATTATTGTTGCAGCTCATAGATCATTCCTACGAAAGTGTCATTCAAACGTTTTCGAAGAAAAAGCAAAAAACGATTTTATGAGTGTTAGAATCGACAAATTTATTTGGTGCGTAAGGCTCAGTAAAACGCGCTCGAAGGCCACAGAAAAAGTTAAAAAAGGAAAGGTATTGCTCAATGGTGAACAGGTAAAACCATCAAAAGAGGTGCAGGAAGGCGATGAAGTTGGAATTAGAAAACACACCTCTACATTTTCCTATGTCGTCAAAGAAATTTTGTCGAATAGGGTAGGAGCTAAGTTGGTTGAAAATTATATACGCGACATTACGCCGCAGGAGGAAATCGATAAGTACAAAACTTTTCGGGCGGCACAATCTTCTTATCGCCACCACGGAACGGGTAAACCCACCAAAAAAGACCGCAGAGCCATAGCTTCCTTCCTCGAATGGAAAAATGAGTCATCGTAATTCACTGGAGAAAAAAAAGAGTGGCAGGCAACATTTATTTCCTTTAGGATTGAATTTGCTTTTTTTAAGAAGTGTTCAAGCGAAAATCAACTATCTTAGTAGCGCAAAATAAAAAGTTATGGAAAATTTTTTAGATGCAGAACAGTCACAAGTTTCTTCTAAAGCAGAGGTAAAAGAATTTTTCACAGGTGTTTACACTTATATGTTCATGGCGCTCGTCGTTTCGGGTGCAGTATCTTGGTTTTTAGCGAGTTCAGGATTATTCCAGCAATGGTTTGTGAACGCGGAAACGGGTGGAGTGAGTCCGCTCTTCTACGTGGTAGCCTTTGCGCCACTGGGCTTGGTCTTTCTTATTCAGGCGAAGTTTCACAAATACTCCATGGGCACGCTGCTGGGACTTTTTATTCTCTATTCCTCGCTGATCGGAGCTTCCCTGGCGTCCATTTTTTTCGTGTACAGTATCGGTGATATAGCCACGACATTTTTCGTTACCGCCGGCGCATTTGCTGCTATGGCTATTTTAGGCTACACGACGACTGTGGATCTATCTAAGATGGGAAGCTTGTTGTACATGGCCTTTATCGGTATCTTCATCGCGGCTATTGTGAATATGTTTCTGGGGAGTACCTGGCTCGGTTATTTAATTTCTATTGTTGGCGTATTTGTTTTTACGGGATTAACCGCCTGGGAAATGCAGAAGTTGAAAGCTATCGCTCAGGATCCTGAAATTTCAAAAGCGAATAAACAGAAAATGGGATTGATGGGTGGATTGACGCTCTATATTTTATTTGTCAACCTGTTTTTGTCATTACTTCATTTGCTCGGTGGTCGCGATTAATTGAGTGGTATTCAGCTCTTAAGAATAGCGTTTATTTTTGAAATACTGGAATATTGTGTATTTTTGGTGTCAAAATATACGCGCTATGAATAAAACGATTGCTACAATTACTATTACAATTCTTTTGGTAACGGTATTTTCCTGTAAAAGGGAAGATTCGGATACTGTCGATCAGGACAAAATATACACCCGCTACGTCGTGGAATACAATGCGGAAAAAGATGTGACTTATTCCAGAGCACATTTTCAATTCAGCAATGCTACGGGTACAAAGCTCGAACTCGTGGATCCTGCTGAAGTTCTGGCTAATGGTGAGCTCATGCCGTTCAAACAGGCATTGGCTTATTATGAAACGGAAGAAAACGGTGTTGTGGGTAATGTAAATTTTCAATATACGGATACCGACGAAAACGAATACTCCAATACAATCGATTTAGTCCCTTCCATTGATTTCGATGGTGCTATAGATACGCTGTCGCGATCTTCGAATTTTATGCTGGAATGGGATGGCGACCCGCTCCAGGAAGGTGAGGTAATTACGGTGACAATTGATGGCAATGGAGAAAACGATGTGGTGGTTTTTACACAGTCGGGTGTCAATTCAACATCGGTCAATCTTACGCAGGATAAATTGAGCGATCTCGGTCTGGAAGAAGCGACGATGTATCTTAGACGTGCGAAAACTGAAGAAGCGCTGGATGTCACCAGTGCAGGTGGAGTTATAGTTTCGCGCTACGACAGCGCTCCCATGGAAGTTTATATCGATAATTGATGCGAGTAGCTATTGGCTGAAATATTCCATAATTGCTGAAGTCGCTCCGCGTTGTGCGAGCATCACCTGTTCAACGCGACTCGAAATGTCGTCGATCGCTGAAAAATGAGAGTAGGCGGCATAAAATGCATCGGAACTGTTAATGGATTGCCCAATTTTTTGATCTATAAATAATTGAGCTTCGGGGAACTTATCGTGATGCGGACCAAAAATTACCGGTAATCCAAACGCCGCCGGCTCTAAAATGTTGTGCAGCCCTGTTTTGAAGGCGCCGCCGACATAAGCGATCGTTCCATATTTATAAGCAGAAGCCAGTAAACCGATACAGTCCAGTATCAGAACCTGTGTGGAAGCTTGAACGCCGACGGATGCATCGATTTTCGTATAGCGTTCAGAAGGAACCGCCAGTTGTTTTTCAATCGTTTTAATGTGACTTTCGTCAACTTCGTGCGGAGCAATAATGATCTTTGATTGGATTTTTCCGCTGTTGATGAATGGAATAATCATTTCTTCATCGACGGGCCAGGAACTCCCCATGACAAAAACTGTCTCCCGGTTGGTCCACTGACGGATGACTGGCTGCTCGCTGTGATTTTCCACGCGTTTCATTACGCGGTCGAAGCGGGTGTCTCCGGTAACGCTAACATCATTGATGCCTATGGAAGCCAATAAATCCCGACTCGATTGGTTTTGTACAAAAAAATAGTCGAACTGGCGCAATGCTTTTCTAAACAGCGCACCGTACCAACTAAAAAACCGCTGTGAGGGCCGAAAAATGGCGCTGAGACCATAGATAGAACAATCAGTTTGCGCGGCAGAATTGATAAAATTCACCCAATATTCATATTTTATAAAGAACGCGTGTTGCGGTTTGAAATGTTCAATAAATTTGCGCGCGTTCGCAGGTGTATCGAGCGGGAGATAGCAAGTGGCATCACCAATAGATTGATCCGCTTTATTTTCATAGCCGGAAGGACTGAAAAACGTCACGAGTATAAAATCATCCGGGAATTGTTGTTTCCACGCCTCCATGACTGGCAGTCCCTGATCGTATTCTCCCAATGAGGCACAATGGAACCAGGTCACTCGTTTTCCGTTCGTTTGAGGTAGTTTAGTTGACCAATGACGTCTGCCATTCACCCACTTTTTTGCTTTTTGATTGCCCAATTCTGCGGCAATGCGAATAACAGCACCGTATAAATATATCCCAGTCGAATAAAACATCGGTTAATTGTAGTAATAATCTTTTGGTTGCCTTTTGTAAATGGGTATTATCCATCCAACGCGGAAACCGTACATATGCTCAATGCGAAGATCCTGAGAAACTTTCTGGTTCGGATGATCCCAAAAAGCGGATCGCTGGTTGCGCGTAAAACCCTGTTGCATATAAAAACCACCATAAAAATTAAGAATCCCCTGATTAGCCATAAAACTGTAGCCGATAAATTGACCTGTATTTGCTCCAATCGTCAATCGATCATAACCTTTGCGGTAATCCCCTTGAAGTTGTGGTATATCATCCTCCTGTGTTTCGATGCGCAAACGATGCCAGAGGTAACCCGCGCTCAACTGAACCATAATGCCCGAATTGGGGTTGGGACTGAGGACGGGGAATATTTTACCAATAGAGACATTCGCGTGAAATCCCCTATTAAATAAAAGTACGATCCCCGGTTCTCCAGATGTGTTCACATACTGACCTTTGGAATCCTTGACATTATCCAATAACCCGTCGATACGAATATCGTTTCCAAACAGATAATTCCCATCCAATCCGAACATCCAGTTGCCTTTTGTTTTATAACCCGCGTATACGCCGAGTGCATTTGTGATGCCGTAACGATCCGCTAAATCACCTCCAGTTTCATTTAATCCGTATTGAACACCCACGTATGGAGTTCCGATTGCTTCATCGCTAATATCGCGCTGTGCCCAGGTTTGAACTTGAAAGCATCCTAATGCGATCAGAAAATAAAACCAATTCAGATTGAAAGTTTCGCTTGTTTGTTTAATCATTTTCTTCTGGTGCTATTTCTTTAGAAGAATCTAAGTTAAGTATTTTCTTTCTTATGGCGAATGTGGTTGTAGAGGTTTTCGATCAATATGGCAGGAAGAGTGTTTCAACGGAAGGGTTTACTCCGATTTGTTGACAAAATTGAGTTGACCAAAACGGTGGCGGTTGCCCGAATTGGCGTATAAAAATAATTCATTCTTCAGTCGGTTTTCGACACAGCGTTGAGGGACGAGTAATGTTCTCAAATCATTTTTGTTTAAAGTAGACCAGCGTCGTTGTGCTCCGTTGTCCGCGTTGATCTTTGTAACGGCAATGGTGTTTCTCCAGTTATTTAATACAGCGGTTTTAACAGAAGAAGGGTGCGCGAAGGAATGGTTTTCTTCATAATTCTTGAGATGATCATTAAAAAGAAGATACAGGGCATTATTGTGGTAGATTTCAGTAAAAGATAAGTAATACCCATTGTCGTTCATTGATTGCTGTCGTTTAGGAATAAATTGGTTCCACAATAATTTTCCTGCGGCGCTCAACTTGTAAACGATGATACCATTTCTGTAATAATACGTGTCGAGGCGATTGGTGCCGGGTGCTCCTGCTCCGCTAATGCGTTCTTCAATGGCGTGGTGTTCAGCCGTCCCCAAAATCGTACCATCGGGGAGTGTGCGCAGCGATTGCATCCTGTAATTGCCAATGCCTTCGGGAAGCGATTGCTTGTCGTAAGTTCGTGGTGCATCAAAGGAGGAAGCCGCCTGGACGATAAAATCCTGTGTGAATGGTTTATAACAGCGCTCCAGTACATCACCGAATGGATCAATTTTGATCATAAAGATACCGCGTATTCCGGGGAGATCGTCTTCTGAATAGAGTCCTGACAATACGATGTGATCCCCGCTTTCGGTGCATTCAACATCGCGCAAAGTGTGTTGGCGATGGTCAACATCGATTTCTATGAGCTCATTGTCGACGTTCATAAAGACGACGTTTTTTGTACTGCGATTGCTGTTGTCGCTCCAGGATAAATCTGCAATGGCTAAGAAAATACCACCCGAAGTCAGGAAATAGCGCTTAAAATCCAGCGATCGTCTTCGGTACGGTAAAATGGCGCTGCCTTGATTGACCATTCGCTGTGTACTGTCGAAAATCGCAAAATGATAGCGGGGAAAATCATTCAAATCTCCGGGGAGGACGGAAAAATAAGCCGCTGCAGTTTGATCAGTGCTGTTGACGACATGGATGTTAGACTGTCTGAACGTCCGCGGAATATCAAACGAAGCAATGGGGAATCCGTGGTTTTCTTTAACGCGCTCATCGGGGTTGTAGATATGGTAATACGTGGCGATATTTTTACTAAGAAAAGGCTTGCGTTCGCTAACGAATAAAAGCTGATTGTTGAATACGGCAAAGTCGCGAAAAGCACTTTTTTTACCACCTCCATATAGTTGGATGCGTTCACTGTTGGTGAGCTGCATGTTATCGATAGGCTCAAAAAAGTAACGGCGATGGTTGGCGCTGAAAAAATTATAGAAGTACGTGCGACTGGTCACAGCTGTGTACTCTTTTTTGCTGGTATAAATAATTTTTTCAATTGTACACCGATCCCGGAAGCGTTCTGCCCAGTACATGTCAAAATCATCGTAATGTTTGAGCACCTGTCCCTGGAGCGTCAGACTCGCAAAAACGAAAAAAACGATGAGTCGATATGGAAGGTTGTAGTTTAACACCATTCTTTACAGCGAAGTTACAAAAAGGTCCGGATAAATGTGAGGTGCAGTCATTGAATTAATTTTTCCTGGAGAGAGACGCAAGTTTTAGCCTGCCCCAGAATCAATAGAGTGGTTAAATGCCTTCTTTAAACGATTATAAATAAAACAATTATTGTAAAGTCTTACTTTCTGTATTTGTTTTAAATTTGCGAGGAAGAACAGATGAGAACCATGTATAGTAAGGAGGATGTAGAAAAATGGGTGGACGAACATGGCGATTATTTATTGCGTTATGCGATGACGCAAGTTGATGACCGTCACAAGGCCCTCGATTTTATCCAGGAAACTTACATGTCAGCGTTGAAAAACGTGGATAGTTTTGAAGGGAGAAGCGCACCGCGCACGTGGTTGGTCAGTATTTTAAAGCGCAAGATTATCGATTACTGGAGAAAGCAGAAGGTGCGAAAAACGGACGTTGCCTCACACTTTTTTCACGAAGGTGGTCGCGACGATGGAACGTGGGTTTTAGAAAACGCTCCAACACAGTCCGTCGACAGTGCCGAAGATCAGATTACGGAGAACGAGCAAATAGATGAAGTTCACCGCTGTTTGGAGCAGCTGCCACCTCGAAGTAAAGCAATTATGAATGCCAAATACATGGATCAGAAAAAAGGTGAGGTCATTTGTAAGGAGTACGATGTCTCCTCGTCTAACTTTTGGGTCATTGTTCACCGCGCAAAATTATTACTTCGCGACTGCCTCCAGCAGAAATGGTTTTAGCATGAAAAAATGTAGAGAAATAACGGAATTGATTGAGCAGGGAAGGGAGCAACGCTTGCCGCTCAAACAGCGCATCGAAGTAAAAATACATTTGATGATGTGTAAGTTGTGCCGCAATTTCGCTAAAGATACTGCCTTTTTGGATCACTTGTTGAAGAAAATCAAGACGATACGGCGGCCCGAATTGTCATTAGCGGAGAAAATACAAATCAAGCGAGCAGTGAAGAATCAAACTTAGCGATGGACGGAAAGGTGAAATAAATTGCTTTTTAGTGAATCAAAATGTGGCATGAGCGACCATGAACGTGGGGTGCATATAATCAAACTTATAATTTAGGGCTTAAACGCCCATTTAGATCTAAAACCGTGTTTTAATGCAATAATTGAAAACGAACGAGCCTACCTATTCTATTCATTCATGTTCCCGTATAATTCTGCGGTGTTATTGCTTTTAGTTCTGCTTTGATCGTATCATCTACCGCTAAGGTATCTACAAAAGCATGAACGGTCGCTTTAGTCACTTTTTCGTTTTTCCGCGTAAGCCCTTTTAGCGCTTCGTAAGGTTTTGGGAAACCTTCCCGCCGCAAAATGGTCTGTATCGCTTCCGCTACTACCGCCCAGTTATTTTCGAGGTCGCTTTCCAGTGCCGGTGCGTTGAGCAATAGTTTTCCGAGTCCGGCATAAGTCGATTTGAAACCAATCAAACTGTGACTTAAGGGCACGCCGATGTTTCTGAGTACAGTAGAATCGGTGAGGTCTCGCTGTAACCGGGAGATCGGCAGTTTATTCGCCAGGTGTTCGAACAAAGCACTGGCAATTCCCAGGTTTCCTTCAGAATTTTCAAAATCGATCGGATTGACCTTGTGTGGCATTGCACTCGAACCGATTTCGCCCTCTTTTAGTTGTTGTTTGAAATAATCCATCGAGATGTAAGTCCACATATCGCGGTCTAAATCGATCAAAATGTTGTTGATGCGCTTCATAGCGTCGAACAGCGCGGCTAAATTGTCGTAGTGTTCTATTTGTGTCGTCGTCTGACTCCGGGTTAATTCGAGCTGGTCGCCGACAAAATTATTGGCAAATTCCACCCAGTCCGTATTAGGAAACGCAACGAAATGGGCATTCATATTACCGGTAGCGCCACCAAATTTTGCTGAAAATGGAACGTTTTTTAACTGCTCGAGCTGAATGCGCAGGCGTTCGCTGAATACCCGCATCTCTTTTCCGAGTCGCGTGGGGGACGCCGGTTGACCGTGTGTTTTGGCGAGCATGGATACATCGCTCCACTTTTCGGCATACGCTTCTATTTTTTCGATGACCTTGAGCAGCTCGGGAACATAAACCGTTTCAACGGCATTTTTAAGTGAAAGCGGAACCGCTGTATTGTTAATGTCTTGAGAAGTCAATCCAAAGTGAACAAATTCCACGTATTTTTCGAGCTCCAGCTCGGTAAGTTTTTCTTTGACAAAATACTCGACAGCTTTTACGTCGTGGTTTGTTGTTTTTTCGGTTTCTTTTATGACGAGCGCATCTTCTTCTGAAAATGATAGGTACACCGCCCGCAACGCATCAAATTGATCAGCGGGAAAATCGGCCAGCGGGCGAATGCCTGAATTCACCAGTGCGATGAGGTATTCAATTTCTACCACAACGCGGTATTTGATGAGTCCGTATTCAGAAAAGAAGGGCGCCAGCTCTTTTACTTTTTTGCGGTAACGACCGTCTACGGGAGTAATAGCTGTAAGTGTATTTAAGTCCATAACATTCACTATTTGGAAAAGCGCAAAGATAGTAAATATAGATGATATTTGATCGCCTAATTCGTTCGCTTTCCTTACATTTGAGGTCTACAGGAAAGCCATGAATTTTTTTCGTCACTTTGCATTGGGAATACGTTCGTACTGGAGCGCCATAAAGTTTATCAAGGCGCATAAACTCTATTGGTATATTCCCATTCCGGCTTTGCTGATGCTGATACTTTATTTCATCGGAAATCAGTTTGCCACCTGGAATGCAGGCTGGGATGCAGAATTGGGCTGCGTGGAATGTTCGAACATGAATGAGACCATCTGGTTCCTGATTAAAATGCTGCTGAGTATCTCCATTGGACTCGTTTTAATGAAGTTTGCCAAATATATTGTCGTGGTCATGCTTTCTCCATTGCTGTCGATTATCTCGCAGGTCGTGGAGAAAAAACTCACGAATAATTACTACCCGTTCAGTTTGCGTCAAACGCTTCACGATGTGAGACGCGGTATCCGAATAGCGATGCGCAATGTGATGTGGGAATACGTGTTCTTTCTGGTGATCCTTATCGTTTCTGCTTTCGGCTGGGAGCAAGCGCACCAGTCTCCGGTGTTTTACCTGACCTTTGTGATCGGATTTTTTTACTACGGATTCAGCTTCATCGATTATGTGAATGAAAGAAGACGGCTGGATATCGATCAAAGCATCCATTTTATGCGCAATCATCGCGGTTTAGCCATCGCTATAGGAACAATATACTCCGTTTTAATATTGGTTCCTGTCGATCTCGGCGCGATGGTGGATTATTCAAATTTTTTGGAGCATCCTTTCGAAACGCTGGGGACGAGTTTGTTGCAATTTTTGCTGTGGATCATGGCGTCTTGCTCACCAATACTGGCGATCGTAGCTGCCACACTTTCCATGCACGAGCTGGTCGATTTGAATAACAACCAATTTTCCAGGAAAAAAGAGGCCAATGAAAACGATAACATTCAGAGAATCAACAGGAGTTGAAAGCCATTTTCCCACAATTTTTTATCTTTGAATGAAAATTGTGAGAAGAAAGTATAATTTCAGAAGAAATTGACTTAATTTTATTCTCCGAATTAATGTTAAGCACATGAAGCAAATACTGCACACACTACTCGTTTTTACTGTTTTTATAAGCTACAGCGGTATGACTGAAGCGAAGTCACTTACAGTGGTTCCTCCGGATTCGAGTTCCAATTTGATCGACCGGGCGGCATCTGCATTTCTCGTGGATGAAGGAAGAAAGCTGTACAATACCGGTAAAATGCGCGACGCACTGCGCAAATTCAGGGAGGCTTACGTTCGCGATAAATTCAATTCGGACGCAGCGTATTGGATCGGGCGCTCGCATTATCAAATGAGTAATTTTGGATACGCCTTGAAGTATGCGAAAATAGCTGAGTCACTTAGTGAAGCAGATGATGGTGAGGTTTTTATGCTGCTGGGAGAGGCTTATCATCGCCAAAGTATGCTCGACAGTGCCCGCATGAATTACGACCTGGCAAAAATTCAACTCTCGAGTGCCAAACAGCGCGCTTTTAATGTACAACAGAAAATTGATGAAATTGCCTTTGCTCAATCCGTAGATGATCAAAAAAGCCAGTTTACAAAAAAGCGACTGGAGCAAGATGTCAGTTCTGGTTATGATGATTATGCGGCGTTTTTAAATCACGACGGGAAAGAGCTTTTCTTTACTTCGCGTCGCCCGGATACGAAAGGTGGTAACATCAACCCGGATGACCAGCGTTATTTCGAAGATGTGTACGTATCGCAATGGGACGAAGAAGCAGAGGAGTGGTCCGAAGCGACAAACGACGTGGAGCGCTTGAATTCCGAAGGATTTGATGTTGTCAATCACTTGAGTGCTGATGGAAATACGGCTTACATGACGGTGAACACGGAAGCGGCAGACATCAAAAATAAAAGAAAGACGAATGGTTCTGATATTTGTGTCTCGCAACGCACGAAGGAGGACCGTTGGAATACGCCAAAACCGATCAAAAACAGTTCGATCAATACCACTTTCTTTGATGGTTTACCGACCCTTACAGAAGATGGTAATACGATGTATTTTATGAGCGATCGCGATGGTAAAAAATCGAGATCGGATATTTACGTAGTCTATAAACAGGGAAATAAATGGGGTGAAGCACAAAAACTACCCATGACAGTGAATACGGTGGCCGATGAAACAACACCTTATATTACTCCTGATAATCGCTATTTATTCTTTTCCTCAAACGGACGAAAGGGAATGGGAGGATACGATATTTATGTAACGGAGAACCTTGGCGATTCCTGGTCCGAACCAAAGAATTTAGGACCTGATTTCAATACCGTTAACAATGACTTGTATTTTAAATATTTTGAAAAGTTCAATAAAGTGCTGTTGTCCACGTATCGTCTGAAAGGAAATAAAGCGAGCATTGACATTTTTGAAGTAGACGTCGATGGTTGGGAAATTCCATAGTGAAGGGGAAGGAGTAGTGAGCATAGAGCATAATACAGCAAGAGCATAGAGCTTACAGCAAGAGTACTGAGGATAGAGCAAGAGTGGGGGAGCATACAGTTCAGCGTATTGAGCAACAGCATAGAGCAAGAATAGGGAGCAAGAGCATAGAGCGAGAGGGAGGAATAGTGAGTAAGAGTAGAGAGGATACAGCAAGAGTTTTGAGTATTGAGCAAGAGCAGGGAGTTTGTAGGACGTGGGTTTTAGTGATTAGTTATCAGTGATCAGTTGAAGGGTTGAGGACGAGGGCTGAGAGGTCTGTTGAGCTTGTCGAAACAGAAGCCCGAAGCCCGAATATCTTGCTACATTTATCAGTTGAGTAAGTCCCCTGATTTTATGTACCCAGGTTTTTATAACGTTTCCTTTACAAATTTTATAGAAAATCATCTATACGGACTCGTCACGATTCGTCTTCAACGGTGATGCGAGAAGTGCGATTTACTCTTC
Organism: Bacteroidota bacterium; assembly: GCA_051745635.1. Classification (GTDB taxonomy): domain Bacteria; phylum Bacteroidota; class Bacteroidia; order Flavobacteriales_D; family Crocinitomicaceae; genus Brumimicrobium. The sequence goes on along the minus strand of JBNJEH010000002.1, from coordinate 19,830 downwards.
TGAGAGGTAAAAAAGAAAGTAATGGTATCGATCACTTTGATCGTAGCGGAAATTAACTTACTGACCGTTGATGATGATGTGCTCAGCTTCTTCTAATTGTTCTTTTTGCTTATCAGGTAGTGATTTCTATTTTATGTCAATTTTCAGGGATGCTTCTGGCAGTCGAAAAATGAAATAATGATAACGCTTGTTGGTGTCATAAGTGAACTTAACCTTTTTTCCGTGAATATCGAGGTGTTCTGCTGCTTCTAACGCCGTTTTGGTCATGTCCAAAGTTCCCAAAAGGTATTCGAGAAACTTTCTTGCTCTGCGGTGACCTTTTACTTGATACCTCACCTTGTAAAATGTTTTTTCTTTAGAGAGTAAGGTTCCACGAACTCCGCGGATGCCGTCGATAATATATCTTTTTACTGTTACTTTCGCAGCGCTGTACAATGAATCCGGGAACTCAATTTTGAACAAAGCTCTATTGAGCTCATCACCGGCAAAAAACAGCGTATCTGTCTTCATTTTGCGAATGTAATGCTCAATTTTTATGTCCTTCTTTTGAATCGTGTCATTTTGCTTTTGAGTCCAACTCGTTTTACTCAGAATAATTGTGCAGAGTATTCCAACGAATGCGAGTTTTCGATAGGTATTATTCATTTGTTTACTTGATGTGAAATTAAAAAAGCCTCTACTTCAGAAAGCAGAGGCTAATAATTAGTTATGTATTGAAGTTATTTTCCCGTTACTACTGTTTTGTAAGTCGTTGAGAAAATATTTCCTTCAACGCGGAAATCCACTGTTGAAACTTTACTGATCCCACCGTTTTCAGCAGCTGTTCGAATGGAAATGTCAGCTTTCATAGGTCGGAAAATACCTAAAACAGATTTATATTCCGATGTGCCTGTTTTTTCGCTGGGATTATCCGTGACCATCAGTGGTCTGGAATGTGAACAAGCACCCAAAATTAATACGACGAGGCCTGAGGCCAAAATATATTTAATACTTTTCATAATTCTCAATTTTTTTAATTATTCACCAGAAACAATAATTTCTGCTTTCGTCCAAAGAATGTAGTTCGTTACTTTCAAGTCGACGGCTCCCACTTTGTTAATGTTGCCATTTTCTGCGGCTTCAACAACTCCGTAGTTTTTGTTCAATACGAGACCATGACCATAATCGACATTACTAATATCAGCAGTTCCGCTTGGTGTTACGACGGGACCAGCCGTACCAAAAATAATTGTTGTTTCAGATGTACCTTTTTTAGCATCAACTGCATTGTTGGTTACATCTACGGGATAGATTGTTGAGCAAGAACTAATACCTACAGCAACAATAGCACCTAAAATAAATTTATTTACTTCTTTCATAATTCTATAATTTTATTCTCCAGTTACTGTCATGTACTCTTTGACAAAAAACACATAATTTTTCATTTTGTACTCAGCGATTCCTACTTTGGTGATACGCCCCTGCTTCATAGCAGATTCATAAGTTACTCCCGAATCCACATCGGCAGTTCCAGAAGCCATTTCACCCCTTTTAGAACCTACAGGATTGTTTGTGACAGCTACAGTGTGTGCTAACGTACACGAACCTAAAAACAGTCCGGCAGTCGCTACCGTTGCATAAACAATTGGTTTAATTTTTTTCATAAATAAACAGTTTTATAATTAGTTTCCGCTAAGATAATTTTATTTTCTAAATATCAATGAGTTGAGTAGAAAAGATTTTCAACTTTAATTACTTCGATGTGAATTAAAAAAGAGCCTTTATTGCTCATTGCGCGGCTGTGTAGTGCGCACAAAAGGCCGGAGCTATTTTTTGCTCCGGCCACTGAGGACTTTATTAATTGTCCATGTCTATTTCGTCGGTACCTGCACTAATTACTAAACATATCCTTCACCCGTTGAAAAAATCCTTTTTCTTTTCCATCGGGGTTAGGAGCAAAATTTTCGCTTTCCCGCAATTTTTCAATGATCTTCTGCTCTTCTTTGGATAATGTTTTCGGCGTCCAGACATTAATATGAACAAATTGATCTCCGGTGCCATAGTTTTGTACACTCGGCAATCCTTTCCCGCGTAGCCGCAACATTTTACCACTCTGTGTACCTGGTTCTATTTTTATTTTAGCCCGGCTTTTAATTGTGGGGACTTCAATGCTTCCGCCGAGAGCCGCATCTGCAAAATTGATAAACGCTTCGTAATGTACGTTTTGACCATCGCGGCGGAGGGAATCGTGCTCTGTTACCTCGATAACTACAAGTAAGTCTCCCGGAATACCATTAAATGGTCCTGCATTTCCTTTGCCGCTCACTGACAGCTGCATACCGTCTTCAACACCAGCGGGGATTTCTATTTCTATGACTTCTTCCTGACGTTTTAGGCCTTGACTGTCAGCATCAGCTGGTTTTTTGTCAATAATTTTACCCGTACCCTGACAATTCGGGCAGGTTGAAGCGGTTTGCATAGCGCCCAGGAATGTTTGCGTTACGCGTTGTACGCGCCCGGATCCTTTGCACGTCTGACAGTCTTTAAAGGTGACACCATCAGCATTGACGAGCTTGTTGACCTTTATTTTCTTTTTTACCCCGTCGTTTACTTCGTCAAGGGTCATCTTTATTTTGACGCGCAGGTTCGTTCCGCGCGCAGCTCGCTGACGTTGTCCGCCACCTCTCTGACGACCGCCGCCACCGCCAAAGGCACCGCCAAAAATATCGCCGAATTGCGAAAAGATGTCGTCCATGTCCATTCCGCCAAAGCCACCGGCGCCGCCACCTGCTGCTCCTCCAACACCAGCATGACCAAATTGGTCGTAGCGTTGTTTTTTCTGCGGGTCGCTCAATACTTCATACGCCTCTGCAGCCTCTTTAAATTTTGCCTCTGCTGCCGGATCATCCGGGTTTTTGTCCGGGTGATATTTTAATGCGAGTTTTCGATATGCTTTTTTAACCTCAGAAGCCGATGCCGACTTTGAGATTCCTAATACTTCGTAATAATCTCTTTTTTCACTCATAAATCGTTTATTGTCCTACTACTACTTTGGCGTAACGCAGTACTTTGTCATTTAAGAAATATCCCTTTTCAATAACATCCATTACTTTCCCTTTGTCTTCTTCCTCTTGCGCAGGGATATTGGTGACCGCTTCGTGGTGATCCAGGTCAAAAGGTTTACCCTTGCTGTCCATTGGCTCTAATCCTTTTGAAGTGAGAATATTTTTGAATTTGTTATAAATCAATTCAAAGCCTTCTTTCATGTTCGCAGGGTCTTCTGAGGTGGCGTTAGATTCCAGTGCGCGTTCAAAATCATCGAGTACGGCGAGTAAATCTTTCATGATTTCGCCACTGGCAGAAGAAATCAGTTCTCCCTTTTCTTTGATTGTACGTTTTCTAAAATTGTCAAAGTCAGAATACAAGCGCAGATATTTATCATTCAATTCGTTGTATTTTGACTCTAATTCCTGAATGGGGTCTTTTTCTTCCGTTTTTGAATCTTGGTGATCCTGCTTGTCATCATTCGTTTTATCATCAGGATTTTTAGCTTTTGCTTCACTATCCTGATGCGCGTTGTTTTCCGCGTCCTTCACCTGCGTTTCAGTGTTTTCTATTGATTCTTCCTGATTGTTTTTTTTCTTTTTACCCATGACAACTTTTTTTCTCGTTTATTTGGTATGCGCGATAGCTCAAAGATGTTGCCATTTCGGTCAAGTAGACAATTCGTCATATTTTTAATGGTTTTGAACGATTTTGTCAGGGATTGTTCTGAAAAACTGACAATACGACTTGACGTTATGCAGGCAACAATTTGTGTTTATATTTGTATAGACAAGAAAGCGTTACACATGAAAATAATTTTATCACCAGCCAAATCGCTGGATTATAATCGGGATATTCAAACGCCTGAGGTGAGTATAGCTCCGTTCATTGAAGAAGCAGATCGTTTAGCGAAAAAATTGAAACGGATGTCAAAAGCCGATCTCGGAGCGCTAATGAAGTTGTCGGCGAACCTGACCGATCTCAACTATGAACGTTATCAAAAATGGGAACAGCCTTCGAAGTTAAAAGACGATGTACAACCGGCAATAACAGTCTTTACGGGTGAAGTATATAAGGGGTTAGCTGTAGAGGACTGGGAAACAAAAGATATTCTGCAAGCACAGAAAGATATCAGAATTTTGTCTGGGCTCTATGGCCTGCTGCGTCCGCTTGACCTGATGTATCCGTATCGTCTTGAGATGGGAACCAAATGGAAAATCAATAAAAATCAAAACAACCTCTATGAATTTTGGGGCAGTCGACTGGCAGATTTTTTAAATGATGAAATGGAGGAAGACGAGGTTGTCATTAATTTGGCGTCGAAAGAATACTTCAGGGCGTTGGGTGAAAAAAGATTGAATGCGCGGGTGATTACCCCCGTTTTTAAAGAGTTGAAGGGAGATCAATACAAAGTGGTGATGATGTACGCGAAACACGCGCGGGGAGCAATGGCGCGAGATATCGTACAGAATCAATACGACAGCGCAGAAGATCTTAAAGGCTACAATGTAGATGGTTATTCGTATAGCGAACAAATGTCTACACAGGACGAATGGGTGTTCGTGCGTTAGCTGTGCTCGGCGTTGCCCGAATCCCCGCTATACAGAATGATTCAAAAGCCTTATTCGCTTTGACTTCAGGAATACATTTGTATATTTGCATGTAAGTCAAACCTTAGATAAAACGAGGATTTTATTAATTATTTCAAACTAAAGAACAATTTATTTTATGAGTGAAACACAAGAAAAATTATCGTCAGAAGATTTAATAAAAATGGAAGAAAAGCATGGTGCGCACAATTACCATCCGCTGCCAGTGGTGCTTTCAAAGGGTGATGGTGTACATGTTTGGGATGTTGAAGGAAAGAAGTATTACGATTTTCTATCTGCATATTCAGCGGTGAATCAAGGACATTGCCATCCGCATATTGTCGGAGCCCTGAAAGATCAGGCGGAAACTTTAACCTTGACTTCTCGTGCTTTTTACAATGATGTATTGGGACCTTTTGAGAAGTTTGTAACAGAGTTTTTTGATTTCGATAAAGTGCTGGCTATGAACTCCGGTGCGGAAGCTGTTGAAACGGCAATCAAAATCTGTCGTAAACATGCTTACGAAAAGAAAGGGATTGACGAGGAACAAGCCAAAATTGTGGTGTGTGAAAATAACTTTCACGGTCGCACAACGACGATTATTTCATTTTCAAACGATGAAACGGCGCGCAAAAATTTCGGTCCTTACACGCCTGGATTTGTTAAAATTCCTTACAATGACGTGGATGCACTCGATAAGGCACTTCAGGAAGAAAACGTAGCTGGATTCCTCGTAGAACCCATTCAGGGTGAGGCAGGTGTGTTTACGCCGGCAGACAATTACATGGCAGAAGCGAGAAGGTTGTGTGATAAGCACGATGTAACATTTATTGCTGATGAGGTCCAGACGGGAATTGCCCGAACAGGTAGTTTACTTGCCGTTTGTGGTAATTGTTCTTGTGAAGGACATTGTGAGCAGCAGGAAGATACGTACGTGCGCCCTGACATTGTGGTGCTCGGGAAGGCGATTTCAGGCGGTGTTTATCCCGTTTCTGCTGTATTGGCAGATAATGAAATTATGAACGTAATCAAACCCGGTCAGCACGGGTCGACGTTTGGAGGAAATCCTCTTGGAGCGAAAGTAGCTGTAGCGGCCCTCGAAGTTATTCGGGATGAGCATTTAGCACAAAGAGCGCGTCAACTGGGAGAGATTTTCCGTCGTGAAATGAATCGTATTATTGAGAAAACGGATCTCGTTACGAAAGTGCGGGGTAAAGGAATGCTGAATGCCGTTTTAATCAATGATTCGCCCGATTCTTCAACGGCGTGGGATTTGTGTATGGCGTTAAAAGAAAATGGGTTGATCGCAAAGCCAACGCATGGAAATATTATTCGTTTTGCTCCTCCGTTAGTCATGACCGAAGAGCAGTTGATGGATTGTGTAGCAATTATCGAGAAGACGCTGACAGCATTTAAAAAATAGAGTTTGATCTCAATTCCAATCAATAAGGAAAGGGGCGTAGTTTTTAATACGCCCCTTTTTTATTGTGTTCTTCCGAGTGACTAAAGCAGTGTCGTAGGACAAACATATTCAGTTACTGAAACATCTGTTTCCTTGATGGCATCGAATCCTCCAATCACATCTTCGAAGTTGTCCCAACCTCTTGATTTAAGGATTGAAGCGGCAATCATACTTCTGTATCCTCCCGCACAATGAATTACGAATGGTTCGTCTTTTGGAAATGAAGCTAAATGATCATTGATGGATCCCAGAGGTGTGTTAATAGCTCCTTCAACGTGCTGAGACTTGAATTCACTCGCTTTGCGCACATCAAATATTTTTACACCGCGATCGATTTTTTCTTTGAGAGCCTCAACTTCGATTCTGTTCGTCGTATCAATTTCTTTTCCTGCTTGCTTCCAGGTTTCAAAACCACCTTTTAGAAAACCAATAGCATGGTCATAACCTACTCTGGAAAGCCGAATAATACTTTCTTCCTCTTTTCCGGGCTCGGTAACCAAAAGAATTTCCTGTTTAATATCCGGAATTAGTTCTCCTACCCACATCGCGAAATTGCTGTCCAATCCTATATTGATACTATTGGGAATAAACCCTTTGTGGAAGCTTTTCGCTGGACGCGTATCGAGAATGAGCGGTCGTTTTTCGTTGGCGACTAATTCAAAGGCTTCCACACTGAGTGGCTGCTCTGCGCGTTCTTTGACATCATCCAAACTTTCGTAACCCTGAATATTCATGAGTACGTTTTTTGGGAAATATCCAGGAGGATTTTTTAGTCCTGTCAATAGTTCTTTTACAAACTCGTCTTTTGTCATGTCCTCGCGCAATGCATAGTTCGTCTTCTTTTGATTCCCCAACGTGTCGGTGGTTTCTTTTGACATCATTTTCCCACATGCGCTTCCCGCTCCATGATTAGGGTACACGATGAGCTCGTCGCTCAATGGCATAATTTTGTTTCGCAACGAATCGTAAAGATGACTTGCCAACTTTTCTTCTGTTAAATCTTCAATGACGTGTTGTGCCAGGTCAGGTCGTCCTACATCACCAATAAACAACGTGTCTCCCGTGATGATTCCGTGTTCTTTTCCTTTTTCATCGATGAGTAGGTACGTCGTAGATTCCATCGTATGGCCGGGTGTGTGAATAGCTTTCACTGTATAGTCTCCAATCTTGAACTCCTGATTGTCCGTTGCAATGATCGCCTCAAATTTAGGTTGAGCGGTAGGTCCGTAAACGATATCTGCTCCTGTTTTTTTTGCAAGATCCAGATGACCAGAAACAAAGTCTGCGTGGAAGTGCGTTTCAAATACGTATTTGATCTTAGCGTTGTCTTTTTTCGCTTTTTCAATATACGGTTCCACTTCTCTCAATGGATCAAAGATTGCAGCTTCGCCATTGTTTTCTAAATAGTATGCCGCGTGAGCAATACATCCTGTGTAAATTTGTTCAACTTTCATAATCTTTTGTTTTTATAATTTATAAATCAATTCCTTTTCTGATACAAAGAACTAGAATTGATACTAAAAACAGAATGACAAATGTTACAGAAAGAAACTGATATTCATCAGTTTTGCAGTAGGATTGCTACAAAATTAAGGGGCTACAAAAAAGTAAGCAGAAATAAATAAAGGAAGGTTTGCAAAATGCACTATATGTTAGTTGGATCCTTCATGTACGATCACAAAAATATCCTCATCGTCGCGTTTAAACATCTTTTTTTCCCGGGCGTACCGTTCGAGTGATTCGGTATTATCGAGCTGCTCCAGCTTTTCCCGCGTCTTTTCATATTTTTTAACCAACTCGCGACTTTCGATTTGCAATTTGTTGAGTTTGATCTCCTGCCGCACCACCGTGAATACATCGACATCATCTAAAAAAAGAATGTAAATGACAAAGATGATGAATGTCAGCACATATTTATTCTTGAGATATTTGAGACGCTTGATCACATTTCAAAATTACGAAAGAAGCACGGAGGAGAACCGTTTCAAACCTCCTTTTATCCAATGGACGATGTTGATAACAGCAAATGTAACTCGGGGATGTTGGTGACATCGCTGTAGGACATACTTTTGATCAAAAAAAAGAGCCGTCTCTAAACGAAACGACTCTTCAATTTGTATTGTTTTGTTTTGTGATTTGCTGTAACGCTATTCACCCATAAAAGGATAGCGGTAATCAATCGCCGGCACAAACGTTTCTTTAATCGTTCTGGCCGATACCCAGCGCATCATGTTGAGTTTAGCACCTGCTTTATCATTCGTTCCCGAACCGCGTGCACCGCCAAACGGCTGTTGTCCTACAACTGCTCCCGTTGGTTTGTCATTGATGTAGAAGTTACCCGCACTTTGATCAAGTCGATCAATGGCTGCGTTAATGGCATAGCGATCCTGAGCGATTATAGAGCCCGTCAGCGCGTAAGGTGAAGTTTCATCCAGAATGTCCATTGTTTCTTCATACTTCTCGCCATCATAGAGGTAGATGGTAATGACCGGGCCAAAGATTTCTTCTTCCATCGTTTTAAATTTGGGATCAGAAGTAACGACCACCGTCGGATGGATAAAGTAACCTTCCGATTTGTCGTACTTACCGCCAATTACGATTTCCGCATCTTTTGAATCGATACAATAATCAATGTATCCCGCAATTTTATCGAATGCTTTTTCATCAATTACTGCATTGATAAAATTCGAGGTGTCTTCAGGAGATCCAATTTTAAACGACCCTACCTGATCAATCACTGTTTGTTTAACAGTAGGCCACAATTCTTTTGGTATGTAAGCCCGGGAAGCTGCAGAGCATTTTTGTCCCTGAAATTCAAAAGCACCACGCGAAATAGCAGTACCAACTTCTACAGGTTTTGCCGATTTGTGAACCATGATAAAATCTTTACCACCGGTTTCACCCACGATCCGCGGATAAGCTCTGTAGTTGTCAATGTTGCTCGCAATTTCTTTCCAAAGGTGCTTGAAAACCGCCGTTGATCCTGTAAAATGAAGTCCTGCGAAGTCTTTGTGTTTGAAAATGACATCTCCTGCATCCGGGCCATCTACAGTAATCATATTAATAACGCCATCAGGTAAACCAGCTTCTTTGAAAACTTCCATAATTACGCCGGCAGCGTAGACTTGAGTTTCGGCTGGTTTCCATACGGCTACATTCCCGCATATCGCAGGAGCTGAAGGAAGATTACCGGCAATTGCTGTAAAATTAAACGGAGTAATTGCAAAGACGAATCCTTCGAGCGGGCGCCATTCTAAACGGTTCCAAAACCCTCTTGGAGATTCGGGCTGTTCTGTATATAATTCAGATAAGTATTTTACATTGAAGCGGAAAAAATCGGCTAACTCACATGCTGAATCGATTTCTGCCTGAAATACATTTTTCGATTGTCCGAGCATGGTTGCTGCGTTGAGCTTGTCTCTGTATGGTCCTGCTACGAGATCAGCCGCTTTCAAAAATACGCTGGCACGATCCTCCCAATTCATTTTGGACCACGCTTTTTTTGCTTTGAGCGCCGAATCGATAGCTTTTTCAACGTGTGAGCTATCACCATAATTGAAATGTCCGAGCAATTTTTTATGATCGTGTGGTGGATTGATCGGCTTTTTATTATTTGTGCGAATTTCTTCACCACCAATGTACATCGGAACATCAATGGGCTCCTGATTATACATTGCTTTGTACTTTCCTAGCAACGATTTGATTTCGGGTGAACCGGGTTTGTAATCATTGACGGGTTCGTTCACCGTTTTTGGTACTTTGAAATGTGCGTTTGCCATAAATCTATTTGTCTTTTTGTGTTTGTATTTGTATTGCTAACAAAAATAATTATTGAATTGTTTAATTCAAAGGAATTCGGGAAAGGATACGAATGGTTGTTGAAATTAATTTGCCAGTCACTGTTGCGGCTGGAATTTTAATGCTGATAAGATCTATTGGAGAGGGCAGGAGGTGGTCCGGAAATCGGAAATGAAGGATTTTAAAGTAGCGGATTGGACGCCTTATGATGAGCCGAGGATCACAACCAGGGTCGTTAAAAAACAATTGGTATTTCATTCAAAATGATAAATATTTGATATCTTTGATTGAGCAGGGGATTGGTAGAAATAGTATAAAATCACTGCGAAAAAACAATAATGCGTATGCAAGAACTTAAATATCTCTTTCTTTTGTGCTGCTTGTCGGGGTGGATACACACGGGGTCGGCTCAGCAAATTGAAGAGCACATCGAGCACTACCACGAAGGTTCGATTGACCAAAAAATCGATCGGTTATTTCTGATGCACAACGAGCTGAACACCGTCGACGACGACACGTTGTACTATTTTATTGAGGACTTGCACGCCGAAGGAGCGAATAATAGCCGTGAAGACGCTCTGGCTTTTTCAAATTATATTTTTGGACATGTATTGAATGATCAGGGGCTTTATCAAGAGGCGCTAGCCAAGCTGACGACGGCTAAAAAATTCTTTTCATATACCAAAAACGATTCGATGCTAGCGGAAGTATTTAATGCAATGGGCAATAATGCTTATTTGCAAAGTGAACGGATCAGGGCGGAAGAGTATTACCTGAAATCGCACAAACATGGTAAGCGGACGGGGAAGAGTGATTTTAGATCGCTTTCATCCGCCAACCTCGCGCGCATTTATATTAGTCAGGAAAAGTACGATGAAGCTGAGAAGTTATTGAATGATTACATTGAATATAACCAGTCCGTCTCAAATGTGCGCAATCTGGGTACGGCTTATGGTGTGTTAGGTCAGCTCTACCTCGATAAAGAAGAACCGGAGAAAGCCAGTGAATTACTCGAAAAAAGCATGGAGTTTAATTTGAGTACAGGGCAGCCAAAACTCATTGCTAATGGCTATACAAACCTGGCTATTGTAGCGTATTTTCAAGGGGACTATTCAAAGGCGCAAGACTATTTTGAATTGTCGTTGTCTTATCGCAAAAAGAGTGGAGATCAGTTTTATATTGCAGAGTCGTACTACAACCTGGGCGATTTCTACTTTGGTATTAATGAACTGGACAGCGCAATGGTGGCTTACGAAAAATCTATGACCATTGCTAAAGAGAACGACAATCTGGAAGGACAGCGCGATGTATTGTGGCAGATGAGTATTTTATACGATTCACTGGCGAATTATCGCAAGCAAGCGCAATACCTGAAGGAGTATATTGCGGCCGATCAAGCTTTTCGGGAAGAGAAGGTTTCAGGTGAATTGGCTGCGCTTCGCATGAGTTTTCAGCAGGAACTGCAACAGCAGAGCTATTTGAGCGAGTTGCGGGAACAGGAGCTCCAGCAGCGCGTAGAGAAATCGGCCACGATTTGGGATTATTGGCTCTGGATTGTGGTGGTTGGTATTTTGATCCTTGCGTTGATTGTTTTCAAGGGTACCAGAGCAACAAAAAAAGAGAAAAACAAACAAGTGCGAGAACTTTAAACGCACAATGTTGTTACTATTGAAAAAGCAATTATGAAAGAAGCAACATTTGGAGCGGGCTGTTTTTGGTGTATAGAGGCAGTCTTTTCAGAAATGAAAGGTGTACAGGAAGCTTACCCGGGCTATGCTGGCGGACATGTTAAAAATCCAGCCTACAAGGAAGTGTGCAGGGGTACAACGGGACATGCCGAAGTCGCGCGAATCGTGTATGATCCCGAAATCGTTAGTTTTGAATCACTCTTGCGGGTGTTTTGGTCCGTTCATGACCCGACGACGTTAAATCGCCAGGGACACGACGTTGGCGAACAATACCGCTCGGCTGTGTTTTATCATGATGAAGATCAAAAAGCAGCTGCTGAAAAGTACAAGCAAAAGCTGGAAGAATCAGGTGCTTTTGATGATCCCATCGTCACGGAAATTACTCCGCTCAATAATTTCTATGAGGCGGAATCCAATCACAGAGATTATTACCTCAACAATCCGGATCAGCCATATTGCAGAGCGGTAGTGCGGCCCAAAGTAGAAAAGTTTAAAGCGGCATTTTCAGATCTGTTAAAAGAAAAAAGCGGAGCTTGATCGCTCCGCCTTGTACATTTTAGTCTTTTTTCGGTTCGATACGTCGCTGCTCAATGTTTTGTTTGCGTTTTTGTTTTCTCATCTTATGACGTTGTATGCGCTTTTTCCTCGCAGTTGCAGCCTTTTTTTGTTGCTCTGGTGTGAGTACTGATTTCATTTCTTCTCGTTTTGCCTGGCGTAAAGCTTTTAACTCGTTTTGCAGAGCGCGTTCTTTTTCCGCATATTTTTCATTGATAGCTTTCAGCTCTTTTTTTTGTTCCGGAGACAAGTTTAAGTCTTCTCCTTTTTCCGCTTTGTTCTTTTCCTGTTGCGCTTTGACATTACTTTTTTCTGCTGCTTTTTCCTGCTGTGCATAGGCGCTCGATAGCGCGAGTAGTAAACCAAATGTCAATAATACTGTTACTTTTTTCATACCTTTATATTTTATTCATTCTAAATATAATGCATTGCATCGAGGGCGACTACAATTTAACAGGTTTTTAATACTTTTTAGTAGTTGGTTGATTTTAGGCAGCTGTGCGTGGTTTGCGTTAAGGGATGTTCACCGGGCGACGAACGCAACCACATCGCTCAATCTCAACAGACAATCGCTCGATTCTATTCCTGCATCTGTTTTTGAACTGGAAAACCTGGAAGAGTTGCGGCTGTTTCAAACGGGACTGACACGTATTTCACCGCGGATTGGAGAATTGACATCATTAAAGAAACTCTATGTTGGGCGCAATGCATTGAAAACATTACCTCCGGAAATCGGCCAGTTGAAAAACCTCGAAGTGCTGTTTGTACACTATAATGACCTCGATTCTCTACCCGAAAGTATTGGTCAACTGGAGCATCTGGAGCATTTGAGGCTGGATAACAATCACCTCAAACAACTTCCCTCGTCAATGGGAAAGCTTCCCGGACTAAAAACACTATCGGTGCGTTTCAATGAGCTCGACACGATTCAGCCAGCACTTTTTGATTCAGGAAGCATTGAGATACTCGATTTGCGGTACAATAACCTGACTGCTATTCCGCCAGCCATCGGTAACTTGACCAACTTGCACGAATTATATTTGAGCAATGCCGGATTCGTACTGGACCTGCCCGATGAACTTTGCAACCTGCGGCGCTTCGATATTCTTCAAGTGGATCAAAGTATTCAAATTCCCCGTTGTCTGTTTGTGAGAAGTTTGCACAATTTTAAAATTGTTTACGATTGACAGCAGGTTTCTTTTTTTTGAAAATAACGCCCTGAAACATCAATACATCATAAGAGAAGTGTGCAGCTACACAAAACCAGAGACCGATGGTTTCATAAGCAAAACTGATGAGCAATATGAAGGGGAAGATAACGAGTCCCAACACATTTTTTTTTAAAGAAGTGAAGCTGAAATAACCGTGAACGGCGACAAAAATAAAAGCGGTTAACCAGGGACCGAGCCAAAACTGTATTCCAGCGCGAAATAAGATTTCTTCGCCGAAGGCTGCACAGAAAGACATGAATAAAACATCTCCCCAATTAAGGCGAAGTGCCCGTAACATGCGTTCCTGATGTACAGAAAGGTCTTCAAAAATGGAAAGTTGCGATACGGCCAGAATAATCATTCCGTAAAACAGTCCAAATTCCAGCCCGATGAGGTTAATGGGAGCTAAAAGTGTCGGTAGTTGCAGTATTTCTATAAAACTAACATCTTCAAAGTACCATAATAACCACCATCCAATCGCTGGAAATAACAATAGCGTGACCCAGCCTAAAAGATGAAATTGTACTTTGGGATGCATACTTTTATTACTTTTGCTAAAAATAACAAAACCATGAAGATACTTGTTTTTAATTGGATTAAAAGTTTCTACCTGACAGAGGAACATACGATGGAGGAACTGTTGGCCAATGATGCTTTTCAATCGCATGCCTTCTTCTGGATGCTCGGATTATTGGCGGGGATGATCGTGCTTTCTGTCATCATTTGGTGGTTGACCCGTGAAGTATTGCTCTCTCTGATCAATCGGCTGGCCCGAAAAAGTAAGACAAAATTGGACGATGTGCTGGTTGAACGGAAGTTTTTTAACGCAATCGCACATATATTGCCGTTGCTCTTCATGGATTATTTTTTCTCCATTGTCTTTTTTGCTTATCCGAAAGCACATGAGTTCAGTCATCGTATCAACGATTTTTTGATCATTTTTGCAGTGCTTGTTGGGATTCGAAGATTCTTAAATGCCACGAAAGATGTACTCAAAGAGAAACCTTTTTTCCAGGGAAAGCCAATTGGAGCCTATACGCAAACGGCTAAACTGATTATCACGATTGTCTTTGCTATTATTTTATTATCGGTTTTGACCAACCAAAGTCCTGCATTTTTTCTCACTTCACTGGGAGCGATGACGGCCATACTTTTACTGGTTTTTAAAGATACGATCCTGGGATTTGTGGGTAGTATTCAGATTTCTGCCAATGACATGCTGCGCATTGGCGATTGGGTGACGATGGAACGCTATGGTGCAGATGGAGATGTGGTGGAGATAAACTTAACCACTGTAAAAGTGCAAAACTTTGACAAGACGATCACGACGATTCCAACCTATAGTTTTATTGCTGACAGTTTCAAAAACTGGCGTGGAATGCAGGATTCTGATGGTCGACGGATCAAGCGCTCATTAAACATAAAAGTTGATCGGATTCGCTTTGCGGATGAGGTGTTGATTCAAAAATTGAGCAAAGTGAAGATTTTAGGTCCCTTCGTTGAAAATCAGCAAAAAGAAATTCAATCTTATAATGAGAAGCACGGTCTCGTCGGAGATGAACAGATCCATGCACGACGTCAGACGAATGTTGGCTTATTCAGAAAATACATTGAGTACTATTTAAAAAATAATCCATCTATTAATCAGGAAATGACATTGATGGTGCGCCAATTAGCGCCTTCAAATGAAGGATTGCCGATTGAAATCTATTGTTTTTCGAAAACACAAGTATGGGGTGAATACGAGATGGTGATCGCCGACATTTTCGATCATTTGTTGTCGGTTATTCACACATTTGACCTGGATATTCATCAGAATCCAACGGGTAAGGACTTTCAGCAATTAGCTGCGGGTCGATGAAAATAGTGGGTGTTATTACCTAAGAATTATTGAGTAGCACGGATTTTTGATGCACATGAAGTGATCAACTATGATTGCGGCTGGTTATTTCTTTAGGATCACGAAATCCGTTCTTCTGTTTTTAGCCTTGTTGGCAGCTGAATTATTGGGAACTTTAGGTTCTGTTTGACCATATCCTTTAGCGCTCAGACGATTTTTATCGATTCCCAGTTGGATCAGGAAGTTTTTAACGCCTTGTGCTCTTCGTTCCGAAAGTTTCAGGTTGGTTTGAGCCCGACCTTCGTTATCTGTATGCCCCTGGATGAGAATAGTAATTGATTCATTTTCTTTCAAGAATCGACCAAACTGTTTTAGGATAAATTTTGAGCGTTTTGAAAGTTCTGCGGATGCCGTCTCATAAAGAATATCGTTAATGGTATAGGGTTTATCCACTTCAATTTTTTCGACATCCATGTGTTTGTCGCGGATGGTTTCACCCGCGGACAGCTCTTCTTTGCTGAGAATTTGCGAATCGAAAGCGTGTCCTTCCTTTTTGACGTTGATCATGACGTCCTGCTTTTCTTCCGTTTTTATCACTGCTGCGTATTTGCCATCATTTCCATTCACCCGGACTTTTTCAATATCATCCGAATTTTCATACGCAATCTCTAATTCTGTATCTTTTGCCGGGTTACCGTCTTCATCCGTAAGTTCGCCTTTCACGACGACGACCGATTTGGGTCGCGCTTCTTCGTAGAGCTCAAATGAATAAATGTTCCATACTCCTTTTTGACGCGAGGAGAAAAATGCTTCTTTTCCGTTGGTCGAAACAAATAAACCGAGCTCATCTTCTTTCGTATTGATAGGATAGCCTATATTCTTTGGTTTGGACCACGAATCGTCTTCTTGTTTGCGCATATAAAAAATATCGGTGCCCCCGAGCCCTTTACGCTCTTCGGAAACTGTAGAGACAAAGTAAAATGTTTCGCTATCCTGATGGAAAAAGGGGCTCTTAT
The DNA here is from genome assembly GCA_051745635.1 of Bacteroidota bacterium. GTDB lineage: Bacteria > Bacteroidota > Bacteroidia > Flavobacteriales_D > Crocinitomicaceae > Brumimicrobium. Next base: position 3,647 of record JBNJEH010000002.1, on the reverse strand, counting down.
CTTTACCTGCGGTATTGATGAGTGCAAAAGGTTTAGCCGGACTCCAGGTCCCATCAGAAAGGCGTTCTGAGAGGAAAATATCGTTGTCACGCGTATCTGGTCGATTAGCCGTGAAATACAAGGTGTTACCATCTGAGGAAAGCGTTGGTTGACCTTCCCAACCATCATTGGTGTTAATGCCTTCACCCAGGTTTTCAAGTTCTGTCCAGCGGTAGTCATTTCCTCCTTCTCCTGTTCGCTCGTAGTAAGTGACGTACAAATCACAGTTGCGATATTGTTGACCGCGAATTTTTTCATCTTTACAGGCACAGATAATCATTTCTTTGTTATCAACAGACATCGTAGCAGCGCCGTAACTATCAAAAGAACCATTGTTAAATGGCGGCTGCAGCGGAGTGCCACCATCAAACGTACTATGCATGTTTTTTCTTTTTGACCAGGTAAATTCTTCACGGATTGTCGAAACGATATCACCCTTCGCCGAGCGATCTACGCGCCGGGTGTAAAACATTATTTCGTTATCTGGAGATATCATGGGGAAGTATTCGTCGCGTTCGGTACTGACATTTTCTACAATGCTTGGGTCAAAGGGCACAGGGTCTTCAAGAAAAGATTGATTCTCCTCAAACTTAGCAATTACTTCAGCGACGTCATTGAGTCGTTTTTCGCGATCGGGTGATAATTTGTCGATGTCATCGGGCTGAAAGTTTTTAAAATCCTTGAAATATCGCACAGCTTTTTCTTTGTTTCCGAGAGTGTAATTAATGATCCCCAAATAGTAAAAACAATTGGCGTGATAATCGGAACAGCGGTCGAGGGTCTGCTTAAATAATTTTTCGGCAGTGGCCAGGCTTTTGTCACCCATTTTGGGATTGGGATTTTGATCGTAAAGCTCCATGGCACGGTTGTAGGCATACATGGCAAATTCGTAGTAGGCCATGGCGTTATCTTCATCTTTATCAATAGCTTCGTTAAATAGCTGTGATGCTTCCCGTGGAGAAGCATCCTTTGCTTTGTCAATGAGCTTTAGTACTTTTCTTTTTGGTTCAAGACAAGATTCATCTTCCGCTTGACCCAATGAATAGCATTGAAACAGAAACGTGATAAGGAAAAAACTGAAAAATTTTATCATGTTGGTATTCTAGAAATTAGATAACTCGTAATTGTTAACGCGTATTGCTTTGGAATGTTACAATTATCGTGCAAAAAAAAACGCCACCCGAAGATGACGTTTTATATTCATTTGATCATGTTGAATTTACCTGAGAACGTTTACGTGTCCGAGTTCTACTTTTCGTTCATCATCGTATTTTGTTTTAAATTCGATTTTCCAAACGTAGGTACCATCTTTCACGATTTCTTCGCTATCAGCACCGTAAGTTCCGTCCCAGCCAACTTCAGGGTGATTTGATTCGAAAATTGTTTCCCCCCAGCGGTTAAAGATTAATAACGTGTAGTCCTGGGGGTCGAACCCTGATGTAAAGACCGGTTTGAATTTTTCGTTGAACTTGTCATTGTCGGGTGTGAACGAATTGGGCACGTAATACAGCAGCTCTTCGCGCATCAAAATAGTTTCGTATGTCGTGTCTTTACAACCGTATTGACTCGTTGCAATCAGCTCAACCAGGAATTCATCTTCTTCTTCACCAGGGAAAGTGTGAGACGGATTTGTAGCTGTACTCGATTCGCCGTCGTCAAAATCCCATGCGTACGTTTCAGCGCCTACAGAACTGTTGTCAAAGGTTGTTTCGTTATAGAGCGACGTGAGTTCTGAAGGATCAGCTGAGAAGTCGGCAACCGGATAATCATCGATACAGATATAATTGTTTTCTGTGTGACTGTCGGAACAACCGTCTTCCGTCGTTACTGTCAACGTAACGTTGAAGCATCCTGAATTTGCAAAAGTATATGAAGGCGAACAATCGTCAGTGATAGTTGTACCGGCAATATCCCATTCACAGACACTGGTGTTACCTGAAGTCAAGTTGGAAAAATTAACTTCTTGCGGTGTACATCCTTCCGTAACATCGGCTTCAAAATCGACATCTGGATTGTCGTAAACGGTAACGAGAACATCATCTGTCGCCGTACATCCTTCTGCGGATGTTCCAGTCACCGTGTAGGTGTTGGTTGCTGTTGGTACAAAAGAGACACCATCTGAAACCCCGTTATCCCAAACGTATGTATCGGCACCACTTCCTGAAAGTGTTACAGATTCACCGTCACAGACAAAGACGTCGTTGCCTGCGTCTACATTGGGGGTAGGATGCACTGTAACCTCAACCTGATCAGTAGCCGTACAACCAGCCTCTTCTGCAGTAACGGTGTAATTGTTAGTCCCAACGGGCGGTGCAAAGGCATCTCCATCCGTTACCCCATTGTTCCAGCTAATGTTGGCGTTGTTGGGATTGTCAGCCGTTAAAGTAACTGTTTCTCCATCACAAATGGTCTGGTCAGGTCCCGCATCCACTGGTGGTGCATTGGGATCGACGAGGTTTATATTGGTGTTTACCGTTTCTACACACAAGTCACAAGAAGCGGGATTTATTTCGAAATCTGTATAGCTTCCTGCTGATAAATTGGCGATAACATATTCGCCAGCACCATCTGTCGTAATAGGATTGGTAGCATTGCCATTGTAGCCAAGGTCATAATCAGTATTGGGATCCAGTCCGCTGACGGTTATAAAACCATCGGTACCGCCACAAACAGTTGGATCCGTTCCTGCAACTGTAAAGGTCGGCGTGTAAGCATCGATAATGATTGTGTGTGTCACCGTCGTGGTGTTGCCACAGTCATCGGCGATTTCATAAACGCGCGTCAGTTCCTCACCGTCACAAACGTTGTTGTCTGTCGTTTCAGAAAGGAACGTCACCGTTGGGTTCGCCGTACAGTTGTCCGCTTCGTCCGTTACGACGGTTGGATCGGTTGCCGGCACATCTGAGGCACACTGCACGGTCGTCGTTGCCGGATTGGATGCCGTTGGTGCCTGCGTATCTTCGACTTCAAGTGTTTGGTCGACTGTCGATGTGTTGCCGCATTCATCTTCGATCGTGTAGGTACGCGTGATAACGATTGGACAACTACCAGCAGCCGTTTCTGTACTGGATACCGTAAGGTCGACATCTAAGGTACAATTATCATCAATGGTGACGCCCATGGCTTCCAGGTCAGCTACTGTTGTAACCGGTGCTGTCGCATCTGCAGCAGTACAACCTTCATCAGTGATCAGGTTGGGCGTACCTGTGATATTCGGCGCCTGCGTGTCCTCCACCTCGAGGGTTTGATCAACAGTCGATGTGTTGCCGCACTCATCTTCAATGGTGTAGGTACGCGTAATAACAATCGGACAAGTACCCGCCGTCGTTTCAGTACTGGATACTAAAAGGTTGGCATCTGTCGTACAGTTATCGTCAATTGTGACGCCCATGGCTTCCAGGTCAGCTACTGTCGTCACTGGAGCTGTGGCATCTGCCGCGACACAACCATTATCTGTAATCAGGTTTAATGTACCTGTTATGTTCGGCGCTTGGGTGTCATCCACCTCTAGTGTTTGGTCAACTGTCGATGTGTTGCCGCATTCATCTTCGATGGTGTAAGTGCGCGTAATAACAATTGGACAGGTTCCAGCTGAAGTTTCTGTGCTG
>JBNJEH010000001.1:0-154387 GCA_051745635.1 Bacteroidota bacterium | reverse complement strand
TTAGCCTATGGAGCAGTTTACCCTGAGTTTACCGAATGGGTAATAGGCGTAAGCATGTAATGTTTAGCCTATGGAGCAGTTTACCCTGAGTTTACCGAACGGGTAATAGGCGTAAGCATGTAATGTTTAGCCTATGGAGCAGTTTACCCTGAGTTTACCCGAACGCAATAGGCATGAAGTAATTTTAACGCTGCGCTGAATAAAGCCTAAGCTGTCCGGCAGAAAAATGGAATCGTTATCGGTTGTGGTTCCCGTCAGATGAGAAAGGAGCCTGACACAATGAAAAACAATTATCTTCGCAACCGATGAAAACAAAAAAGCAAATGATTACAAGTGTTTTAATTCTACTCGGGGGCTGCTTTGGTGCCCTGGGAGCTTTTCAATTACAAAAAGCAGGAGTGAGTGCTGTAGTCGCCTCTTGCATCATTGGTTTATTAGGTGCGCTCATCGGTCGGTTGATGCAGTCCGATGACTTATCCATGGTTATTTTTGCGGGTAGTTTTGTTGGTATGACTGCTATTTCACTGACAACCATACCCATTATATTGTTGGCGGGGATATCTTGTGGTATTTTATACTTAATCGCTGCTCCCATTTTTGTCGGATATGGCGGTAAACTGGGGACGATTGCTTTTATAAGTGTATCCGTAATTTTTCTCTTTTCGTGGATTTTTGGGAAGCATGCAGGTTGAACTGGATAGTGTATCAAGGATCTAAACTGACTAGCTGTTCGGTTTTAAAATAAAACGCTTGTCTGGATGTTTACCAGCTGTAATTTGTAGATTTCATTAATAATGGCAAATTAAGGACTGTGTTTATTTGGGTTCTTACCGTACCTGTGCTGATCGAAAGCATCAATAATAACCGCAAAGGGCGCAAAGTAGTCGCCCATTCGACATGCTCAGGTCAAGCAAAGATCGCAAAGCTATGCACTGTGACACATTGAGCTCGTCGAAATATGATACATTGAGCTCGTCGAAATGTGTTTTTCAAAATGAGATCGCTATATGCGTTTTAACCGGTCAACAGCGTTGAAGACGCCTGATTCGCTAAGATGGATATAACCAGTTTATGCGCAGAAATACTGGCAAAGATCTTAAAGTTCGCGCAAAGTGGTCGCCGCGAACCTCGGCGAACCTGAGGAGATCCACTGTCGGTGCGATAGATGTAAAAGCCAGGGCATAAAAAACCCCGGCACCGATAAGCGCCAGGGTTTCTAAATATCTATTTACTAATTAAGCGTTGCTGTCCTCGGCAATTTTGACATATTCGTCATACTCGACTTCGTTTTCTTTCAATTTCACTGTTTCTTTGAAATACGTCGTCATTTTATCTTCTGCGAGCATATCAAAAATCTGTTGCGATTCCTTTTGATTACTCAACACTTGCTGAGCCGCTTGATTCAGCTCTTCTTCACCGGGAGCAGGCATTCCGTATTGTGCATACTGATTGACGAGTAGCCCCTTCGTGTAGTTGAGCGCTTCCTCCTGCTCAATTTTTATATCGTTTTTCTTAAAAATATCGTTTTGGATCAACTGCCATTTCAAGCTGCGCTGGTAGTTCGGATAATCTTCTTCCAATTGCTCATCTGTGATTGGATCTTTTTGTGAAGCTTTGATCCAACGCTTTAAAAATTCGTCAGGCAAATCAACCTTCGTTTTGTCGAGTAAGTCATTGGAAACGCGACGCGTCAAAATTTTGTCGCTGTCTTTTTCAAACATTTGCCCCATATCCTGAACGAGTCGTTCGCGCATCTCTTCTTCAGATTTCACATTGCCTTCACCAAAAAGTTTATCAAACAGCTCCTGGTTCAATTCAGCAGGTTCCATCACCTTCACCTCATTGATGGTCAATTGAAACTGGTCAGAAATATCGCCCAGCTCTTCTTCTTTCACACCTAGCATGGATGCTGTATCATCTCCTCCTCTCGATACATCAAAAGGATTTACAACGACCTGATCACCGGGCTTTTTACCCACAAGTTTCTTTTTTACCTCATCTTTTTCGATAAACTCTAGCGAAATCGTAGAGCTGTTCATCACTCCTCCTTCTTTGATTTCACCATTTTCATCGAGCTCGACGAACTGACCCAGTACCATATCCTCTTCGCCTACTTTATCTCCTGAAACGAGCTTTCCATAGCGACGACGCAAATCATTCATCTGTTTATTGATCAATTCATCGTCGATTTTCACCTTGGTGTACTCGTATTTGTTACGACCGGATAGTTTCACATCCATTTCCGGAGAAATCCCGATTTCATAGGTAAATTCAAACGTATCAGGATTTTTAAAGTCGCCTTTCATCTCCTCGTTCTCCTTGGGCAACGGATTTCCTAACACTTCAAAATCCTGCTCATCGATATACTTGTAAAGTGCATCACTGACGAGTCGGTTCAACTCTTCCGCCAGCACGGACTGACCGTACTGTTTTTTGATGAGTCCCATCGGTACTTTTCCTTTGCGGAAACCAGGGATATTTGCCTGCTTCCGATAATTCTTCAAGGTTTCATTCACCTTCTCCTCGTAATCTTTCGCTTCGACCTTCACTACCAGTTCAGCATTCAGGTCATCAATTTGATTTTTTATTACCTCCATAGTCAATTGAATTGCACTTTAATCTTCAGTATGTGTAAACAAAAAATGGTATAAGCCTTCACTCATACCACTTTCACTTTAGTGCGGATGGAGGGAGTCGAACCCACACGCCTCGCGGCACTAGATCCTAAGTCTAGCGTGTCTACCAATTTCACCACATCCGCATTGCTTTGGCGTCAAACAGCGATCAGGCGCTGCCATTCGCGGATTTCTCATTGAAGGAAATTTGCTCAATCGTTATTGTACGCGCTTCCTTCTTTTCAAAACGCTTTTTCTCAAAGCGAGTGCAAATCTAAATAAAATATCAATAATAAAAATGGAATGCCCGTTTTTTTTAGGTTGAATCAATTATTTTGTGAATAATAACAGCTGAACTACGGCAATTCAATTGTACAACATTATTTTTACGTCATCAAAACGAGCACAATGCGCAGGATTTCTTCTATCTTTAAAGATGAATTCCGATAGCGGGAAATATTCATTCAAGCAGGTATATATGGCAATAGATAAAACGTTTAAACGAGCACTCAGCAATTTACCCGACCGCGAAAAAGACAAACTCGTACTGAAGTTAGTGCGACGAGATCACAAAATCGCCAGGCGATTGCACTATGAATTGATCGGTGATTTTTCTAAAGAGGATCTCAGGGATGATTTTTTTGAAAACACCATAAGAGAATTAGAAAGAATCAAGCGTTCTGGTAGATATAAACCAGGTTACCTCTCAATGGTTTTAAGATCACTGAGCGGAGATATTGCAAGTTATCTTTTTACCACAAAAGACAAATATGGTGAAGCACTCATGAATTTATATTTGCTCAATAAGGTCTTTGAATCTTTTTCAGAAGATATCGATGCGCACTACCAAACGACCAAAGGAAATAAGTTGGCAGTGTATCTGGTAAATAAGGCTTTTAACACGCGCATTTTAATTCATAAGCTGGACGCCGATCACTACATTGATTTTCGCGATGATTTAATTCAATTAGGAAGACATTTCGGGAATAATCACGGGATAATGGATACTTCCATTTATCATGGATTTGATGTGAATTGGTTGATGAACGAAGATATCCCTGAAGATATTGAAGAGAGGCGGAAAGAACTCAGAAAGAGGGGATATTTGAAACAACGCGCCTGGCAGTGACGAGAAACGCATAGTAAGTGGCAATCAGTTATATCTGGACTCACAGAGAGCCTCAGTGACGTCAAGTGAAAAGGGCGAAAAGGTCGCTGTTTAAAATTATGAGACCGCTCAGAAAAATGTGTCACCTGCGCAACTAATCTCTGTGTACCCTTCGGCACATTGAGCGCTGAAAAAGCTGTGTCTCTAATTTGCTCCTTCATCGCACGAAGATTGACCCGACTTGAAAGATGATAAAAAGAATAGCCTGCCGAAAAGCCACGGATAAACATTTCAAGGTTACTTGTACTTACCTCAACAGGATGAACCGTTGAGATGACTGATTAAATTTGTGGCAGAACCACACTCCTTGCAAAATGTAGTGTATTCGGTTTGTCAAAAGACGAACCCACTTGAGCTGTCAAAGCAATCATCCTTGTTCAGATAAATTTCTGAAGAGTTTCTCTAAAGAGCAAGATCAGATTTTTTGTGATACCGCTCTCAATGAGTTGGCTTCGATACTATTAAAAGTATTGAAAAACACCTTTGTATTCTCCGTTCAGTTCGGATAATAAAATTGGGATGGTTAAAATTAGTACGACTATAATGTATTTCATTTTAAATTACAGGTAACGGTTTGCAGCTACCTGGAAGGGCAGAACTTACACCATAAAATTATCTTTGGAACATGAAACTCCTCCTTTTGGATAGCTACCTTTCAGCAGTTGAAGTTATATCCTCCGCTATTGTCATTATTCTGTTTTTACGGTCAATAATAGTTTACTCTCAAAAATTGCGGCTGGCGAAATTACTATTTCGTCCATTGGTATTTTGTCACCATATCGTTCATTCATTTTTTTCTTAACCGCATCGTGTGTCAAATCAAAGTCGCTAAGTTTTTCAAGTTGACCAATTTCAACTCCTGTTGCGCGTTGATATACTTTCCAAATTAGTTCGGAGCAGTAAATTTTATCGTCACTCCACTCAAAAGTTAGATCGTACTTTTTGCCTTTAAATTTCTCTCCTACACGTTTCATTTTTTGAAGCGCCCCGGCAGTTAAAACCTGGTCTGCGTTTTTAAGGCGTTTGATTACATAATGTTCATTCTCTCCACGAGCAATCCATTTATCGAGAGATGTAGTCTTTACTGATTGAACAGCTTCAAAAACATAAAACTGATCATTGTTACTGTAAATTATTCCACAATGAGAATATTCTGAATTCGTAGCAAGTTGAATGGCCTGGCTCTGTCCTGAGAGTGAAGTTTGAAAAATCAGATCGCCATCTTGTATGTCCATTTCATTTTGAACACTTTTATCTCTGTCATTCCAAGTTTTGACTTTATTCTCTACAGTTTTCTTTTCGTCAAAAAAATTCCGATACACGTAGTAAGCACTCGTAGTTATAAGTCCAAAAATTCCGAGTATAAGTAAAACTTTTTTCATTGTCGTGTCTTTTCTACGCTCGTAACGGTTTGCAAATAGGCGCAGGCGGCTACCACGTATGACCGTTCGCCGCTTGGGCTTATTTGTTGTTATGAGCATTTTACAATCTAAACTCTATACCTATTAGTAGTTGAAGTCTTGAACCATTATTATTCATTGTATTCGTTCCATTTTCAATAATTTCATTGTTTTTCGTAACTTGATAATTATACCGTTGTTTATACCAATTAAAAGTACCAAAACTAGCTAACGGTGTGACCAATAGATTTGTTCTTTTATTGATTTTGTATCTTAGTTGTCCAGCAACATTAAGGGCAAAACTTATTGTTTTGATTTTATTCAGTTCATTTGTGATCACATATTCAACGCCACTATCGTCTACATTATGAAACGTTCCTTTTGCAGACATAGAAAAAATACTAAACCTTACAGAACTGCCTAACATTAAGAATGTGCTAAATTTTTGATCCTGAATAATTGGAAAACTATAAAGTAAACCGAAGCTAGGAGATAGTAAGCCAGAAGTAGACATTTTTTTGATATCCATGTTTTCAGTTTCAGGATAGGATTTTACAGATGTTCCAAAATTGAATCTGTAGATATCCATAAAAAAATTGATTTCTTTTTGTTTTATTGAATCTATTATAAATGTATAAGATATATTTAATCCTAATAAATCACTATAGACTTCAGGTTTTTTATTGTATTGATTATTTGATTTTGAAGCAAAATATAAATCTGACGACAGTCCAGTTTGAAAAGATAATTTTTGACCCCAACAAACTTGATAAGACAACGAAATTATTAAATTAATTAAAAAAATTATTTTCATATATTTCTAGTTTACTTAATCTTTTCTATTAGATCAAAAACCAATTCCATAGAATAAACTTACACCTAAAAAACCACCTCTTGAATAATATTTAAAACTTGACTTCAAATCTTCATTTTCTGGAAGAATAAATAAATTACCCTCATAACTTTTCAATAAAGGCAAGTTGAAAGTGATAAATATACCGTAAGAATTACTGAATTTTGTTTTCCTTTCATATCGAAAGGTCAAACTGGGTTGAATCGTTAATTTTTTATAATTCGCAAAAGATTCAAAAGATTTAGGACCAATTGCTTGTGAAAAATCTTCTTCATTTTCAAAAAACATATTTTCGGCATTATACGTTTCATCTAAAAAAACGTATCTAAAGTAACTACCAGTAATAACAGATAATATATTTTTCCCTTTATTTAATAGCTGAAAAACGTAATTTATCTGAAAATTTATAAACTGTTGATCATTAGGTATACGAATATCTTCATTCCAGTTTAAATCTTTCGATGAAAGTGAGTCTTGCGAAGCTTGGTCTAATTTAAAGATAAAATATTTAGTTAAGTTGCTGTATCCAAGGTTTAGGGCTATACCTGATTTTTTATTTAAATAATGTTCATAACTCAATTCAAATCTGGGGTTGGTTGATACCTTAGTTGTCAAACTAGAATTATCATCATTGGCTTCATCTATTGTTATACCTGTGGATTGAAAACCGGAAGTAATGAATAGTCTATTCTTTGTATCTTGCGAAAAAAGACTGTTAATCGAAGATAATAGCATTACAATAATTATAATTTTCATTTTTTTTTAAAGTATAATATCAACCATGGATACATGCCATGGTTGATATTGATTAATTAATCTAACCAAATTTCTAAATAACGACCTGGAGCTTGGTGTATCGATTTAACTTCGCCTGCCCTTGCTCGAAAAAGTAAAAGTTGCCAAATACTTTGATTTTTATAAGTAGACTTTACTTTATGATTCCATCTTTGACGAGATGTATTGCATGCTTCACTATTTCCTTGACAGCGCCAAGGTTGACGGTTTCTAAAAATTGTACCGAATGTTGCAGCAGAAATGGTAGCTCGCCATCTTCTGTTTTTCCCCCATCTGTATCGTTCCGTCTTTGTTTTTGCTCGCACATACCTAATGCTAAAACCACCTGAGCCTGTTGCAAAGTTTCTTACGACTAACCACCCTTTCATTGTTCTCGACCCACCTCCAGGATTCCACCAAACATGATCATAAACTTGTCTATTTGACCTACAACTAGAACTGTTTTTCGGAGTGTATCCATGCACTTTCAGATTTTCATTATCTAAAAAATCCTCAATGTTATCATCATTTATAGATTTTACTAGTTCTAATGAATTAAAAGTAGAAGCAATCACTGACATATTTTGAAGAAACTTGTAGATTGAATCACCAACCGACACTATTGCATCGCTATTGAGAATTGCACCAAAATCATCTTCAACTAAATACTTATCCCAATAACTTCTTTCTTCTTCTGATAAATCATCTTTATATAATTTGTCATCAACAAAAGTTAACAAGGTTTTAATATTATATTCTTGCTCAACATCAATATAAGGTTGATTATACTCCCAATTCAACGTATCAATAATTGAATCTATTTCATCTTCTGAAAAGTCATTATAATTTTCATAAAATTCTTCAACATGGATGTCTTGATTTTCAACTACTTCATTCATGAATTGGGTAGCATCTTCCCAATTATCAAATTGCAGTATCCCGTTTTGACTAGTAATAACCCCAGCACTTTTAAGTGGGAGTGTTTCTGATTTTGAAGTACCTTTAGTTACTGATTTGTCAACATTTTGTTTTTTGCACCCAATAACTCCGATTCCTACTAAAGCAAGAATTAGACTACTATAAATTAACTTTTTCATTTTATTTAAGTTTTAATTAGGGCTTACTTTGGTTTTAGGAGTGTTCAGGCATCGTCTCCCGCTATGTTCAAAACTTTTTCTGGAGCGTGGATATCTTTTTGTTGTTATTCCTCAAAATGGATGGTTTTTTATCCTTTACTCGTTTTTTATCGTATTGCTCATAACTGTTGTGTTTGTGCACCTCAATGAAATAGTTAACAAAAATAGAAAGTAAAATATGTGTAATGTTTTAACCATAGATATGTACCTCTTCTTGAGTATGTTTTGTTGCTGGTAACTAATGACTATACACCACCGCCTACTCCCGCCCCATAAAATTACTCAATTTTTTTCAACCTAAAAAACCGCTACACGCCTTTTAAAAACAACCATTCTCCTCCAAGATGAAACGACCAGAAGCAGCAAGATGCTAAGCGATATTTGTCGTTTGTAATTGATTGTAAATGTGAATTGAGTTGCGTACATGTCGCGCCCTGGAATCAGCACAATTCTTACAAATCCAACACTGTTTTACCATATTGTGAATAGAATTTTGCAACATCCACATCGGTTAAAATAGGCAAACCCTGAGTTCCATCGGCTCATTTCAGGGCGGAGTTTTACCTCCAACTTCCTTCAGATTCTACCTCGCTGCGGACAAACCTGCTTTTGGCTAATGACTGGCGATTATTCTTCCCCAATTTGGACTTTCACCACCAAGTCAAGAACCAAACACGGCATACAAAAAAAGCGCAGCTCTTTGTGAACCGCGCTTTTAACTTTATAATAACGTTTAACTATTCGATCACTACTGATTTCGTTTCTTTGACTCCTTCAGCGGCAATAGTCACAAAATACATTCCCGATTTGATGGCGTTCACATCTAAAGAATGAACAGCAGATACTTCTTGACTGAGCACTTCACGACCTGTGGCGTCAGTAATGATCACATTTGCTTCATTCACATTTTCAGGCAGCTGAACATTCAATTCATTAGAAGCTGGATTCGGATACAAACGCGTGGCCTCGAGCAAATTGTTTTCATCTGTACTCGCCGTAATTTGAGGATCTTCATTACTCAGTACCAGATTAAATTCTGCCAACCCCGGACCTAAGTTAACGTAAGTATGAACAAAAACAGGCATCGTACTATTCGCTAAATCATAATATTCATATTGAACGCGGTCGAGGATAACATCGCCGAGCGGTGTTCCGGTAACCTCTGTAGTCTCAACTAACTTATAGCGCGTTACATTATTGAACTGAACGCCATCAGCCAAAATCAACTCGCCAGTGCCATCTACAGAAGCAGTGAGGGTCCCCGTTGCAGGTGAAGTCTGTGATCCACCCACATTGTAAGTAGCCGTTCCTTCATAATTATCGGTAAATTGGTCATTCAATGCAAACGGATACTGATACTGCACAGCTTCATCCGTAGAAAGTTCAACTTGTACATCCCCGATATCAGCATCTGAGTAAACAAAACCAGTACTCACTCTCTCAGAGGCCGAAGAGTACATAAAGTTTTTTATGAAATCCTGAATGTCGAGCACTTTCGTGGCCGTCGGATAATCAGCGTCATAAGACGTCGAAGCAGGATCAAGCATCGTCAGTGTTCGGCTTTCTCCATTATAACCACCATAACTACTGTAGTCCCAGGTTGCACTTGCACCTGTTTCGTTTTCATAATCCGGCGCCATACTGTCAATAACAAACAATGTTGTTCCGTCCGATACAGCGGGCTCATTTGACTGATCGAATTGTGCAAAAGCGGACGCTCCTACAAATAGTGAAGCGACGAGTAGTAAATTTTTCTTCATAATTTTCCTTTTTGTATTAACAAATGTATAAAACTTATCGTTTTTTACGGGTAAATTTCAATATTCTATCGAACATTGAGCCCGTCAGAAACGTTAGCTTTGCAACTTAAACGTATTGAGATTGAAAACCGTTGGCAAACATCAATTTAAAATCTGGGCTTACACAGCTTTGAGCCTCGTGGGGCTCATCACTTTGTTTTTCGCATTTCAATTGCCCAAAACGCAGCTGGACTATAATTTTGAGGACTTTTTCCCAGCAGACGATGAAAGTACGCGGTTTTTCTATGAACATCGCGCCATGTTTGAGTCGGACAATGACTTCTTGCTCATCGCCGTTGAAAATGAAAGCGGTGTTTTCGATACTACCTTTCTCAAACAAGTAGATCAGCTATCTACTGCCATCGACAGCATGGAATACGTTAAATTCACGCGATCGATTACCACTGAAAAAGAACAGTTTATTTATTTGAATGGAGCAACGGGCAAGCGGCCGTACATCAATTTTGAAAATATTGATCTCGCACGTGATTCGACCAATATTTATAAAAATCAGGAGCTCATCAACACCCTCATCAATCGCCACGCTGACGCGGTGGCTATTTTTGTACGTCACGAAGACTTGTTGAGTAAAGCAAAAAGTGATTCGCTCGTAAGCGCTATCCAGTCGAGTGTAAATTCATACAATTTCGACAATGTGAAAATGGCTGGACGAACGGTAGGTCAAATCTTCTACATCAATACCATGCGGGGTGAAATGACCTTTTACGTGGGGCTCAGCATGGTTTTAGTCGTAATTTTCCTGCTCATTGCCTTTCGATCGATGTGGGGACTACTGGTTCCGCAAATTGTGATCGTAGGTTCCATGGTGTGGATCGTTGGTTTTATGGCCTTCGTGGAAGAACCGCTCAACATTCTGCTCATCGTCATGCCTTCCATCATGTTTGTTGTCTCCATGTCTGATGTTATTCACCTGGTTTCAAAATATTTCGAATTATTGCGACAGCATCTGCCAAAATTTGAAGCAATTAAAATCGCGTTTAAAGAGATCGGAATGGCTACTTTTTTGACTTCTGTCACGACAGCTATCGGCTTTTTCTCCCTGCTCTTCGTGAACGTTAAACCCATTCAAACTTTTGGACTATATGTGGGAATTGGCGTTCTCATGGCATTTGTGCTCACGTTCTCGACGCTGCCCTTTTTATTTTATTTCACAAAACCACCGCGCATTGCGCTGCATGAAGATCGTAATTTCTGGCGCCCTATTTTAATCCGCTCGCTGTTATTCACATTGCGTCATCGCACTCGAATCCCATGGATCGCACTCATCATCATCGCTATTTTTGCCTTCGGCGCAACGTTTATCGTTTCTAACAACTACCTCATGGACGATGTAGATGAAGATGTTTCCATCAAACGGGATTTTAATTATTTCGACAATAAATTTGGCGGTGTGCGTCCGATCGAAATCTCCGTTCGCGTTAAAGACACATCTTCTTCCGTTTGGGATAAAAAGCACTTGCACCAATTAGAGACATTGCAAAACTACTTGGTTGAAGATTACGGCGTTCAGATCAAGAATGCACTCGTGCGCAATATTCAAATTCTGCATCGCGCCTCCAATGCAGGTGACACGGCTCAGTTTACCGTCCCTTCAAAACAGCGAAAGGTCGATCAATTTAAAAGAATGCTGAAAATAGCCAACCAGGGGAAATTTATTCGCTCTTTCGTGGACAGCACTGAACAGGTCACCCGTATATCCGGCACCATACCCGATTGGGGCAATCAAAAAACGCAGGTTAAAGATCGTCAGCTTCAGCAGTATATCGATTCGACATTTCATCAGGAAATTTATGATGTTCGCATTACGGGATCGGCACATTTGCTGGACAAAAATATGCGGTATATGTCCACGAGTCTGGTGGAAGGACTTTCATTCGCGGTGATTGTCGTCGCTATCATCATGGGATTGTTGTATCGATCAACGCGAATGCTCCTCATCTCCATTGTTCCGAATATCATTCCGTTGATTATTATTGCCGGCGTGATGGGTTACTTTGGCATCAACCTAAAAATTACAACGGCCATTGTTTTTACCATCGCCTTCGGTATTGCGATTGACGATACCATTCATTTTCTCAGTAAATTCAAGCTCGAACTCAATAAAGGAAAATCAAAACTCTATGCATTGAAGCGCACCTACCTGAGTACGGGAAAGGCGATTACATTAACTTCATTAATCTTGATTTCAGGATTCCTGTTGTTATTGATGTCTGACTTCATGGGCACATATTACATGGGATTGATGGTCTGCATAACGCTTTTTGTGGCTGTAATAGCTGATTTATTCCTGCTTCCGCTGCTCATTCTCTATTTCTTCAGACAAAAAGAACACCCCCCCAGGCACAAGGATTGAATATTCTCAGGTACTGGATCAGTTAAAAAAATCCCAGGTAATTCCCGCTCGTATGATAAAGGGCATCAACAGATAATTTGCCCCCATCTGCGCTCCGGTTTCATTGATAAAGTAGTCGATATTTTCTGCGCGCGCAAAGAATCTGAACTGATCCACAGATATAGCCGTAAACGCATTTATACGCATCAACCCCGGAACATTTTCAGCCGTTTGAACCGGTGAATAGATTCCGAGCACACCGTTGTATTCCATAAATTGATAGCCTGTATCATAGCCCAGGTCGACGCCAAAAGTTAAACCGAGATTCCCGGAGAAAACCTTCGTGGTGTACGCGATGCGGTTCATGCTGGACAATGCAGGTTGATAACTAAAATTTGAAGTGTTCCAGCGGAGGGTCAATCTTGGATAGATATTCCAGGAACCCAGTTGATAAGATCCGCTTATGCTGCCACTTCCCACGCTGACAACATCCAGCGTGTCCTGTCGCCATTCGTCGTCGATAAAATACCGTCCATTTGTAATCGTTGTCCAGTTAACATCGAGTTTCAAATGATTGCTCTGCCGACCTCCGATACGCATTGCACCGTTGATTCCGAGCTTTTGCTGCATCGAAAGATCTTCAATATTCCACTGGTAATAATTCGAGCGATAAAATCGCTGAAAAGGACGGGGATATTCATTCACAAAATTCACCGAACCCATAAGATCGATATTCTCCTTCCAACTAAAATGCAACTGAGAATTACTTTTTAATTCGCCAATCGCCCCGAGAAAATTGAAATAAAATTGACTTTTCAGTAATAGCTCATCCGTCAGGTCTATATTAACTAAACTGTGAATGAACGCTTCGTTCGTATCCCGGAATTTACCCAGGTTTTGATTTTTCCAGTAGGTATGATTCAGCGTGGCGTCCCATTTTATGCGTTCTGATGAGAAGTAAATCCCCGCGCCGTTGGACAAACTGGAGGTTTGATATTGATCGCGTGTTTTACTCGTATCTATAAATAACGTATCGTAGTCAAGCACTTGATCAGACCTGTATTCGCGTCCAATCAAATCAAAATGATGACGCGTTTTCATTCCACCGCTCCACGTCGAATCGCCAATCAGTTGATAGTAATTATCCCAGGCTATAGAAAGATCCCGGGCGCGCGAACGTGCTGTACGACTTCTAACGGTCAAAAATTCAAGTCCGGCGGTTTGTGGGGCCTGTAAATTCAGAAAACCTTCATTTTCACCTTGATCATCCGCTCCATAAAACACTTCGAAACGCGTGCTGTAGCGTTCGTCGCGATGATACAGCTGCAGATTGACATCATTGATGGTGAAATCGCTATTGCGCAACAATCCATTACTTGTTCTCCGGTGAAATTGAAAGTGTAACTGTGTGCTGTCCGTAAAAAATTGGTGATAATTTACATTCATCGCCTGATTCAACCCGGAACCAAACGCATATTGAAATCCGAGGTAGGGCAAGCCCGTCCACAGAGGTTGTACTTTCTTGCGCTGTGTCTTGTAATACAATCCCGCGATATTTTCTTGTAACTGAACGGGCAGCTGGTGCTCGTAATACCGCGCATCGCCACCGCCCGGACGAAGGTTGATGTGTCCAACGAACGCCGCATCCACCGAATCCAGTCTTGTACCATTCGATCGGTAATCGAGTCCAATAGAATCCAGCGACTGCACCAGTTGAACTTGTCCAAAAACAACAGGACTGGACAACATCATTAAAAAGATAATTACATTTCTCATGGTCTTATTGAGACAAGCTGCACAAAATACTTTCGCGACAATAATACAAATTTTATAACGAAAGGTTTGCGACTTGCGAGGTGAAAGAAAAAACCCATGTAGATTTAATTTCTGAAAACTTCAGAAAAACAGGGATAGGTGCTCCGGTTTATTTCTGTAATCCTCTGGGTTAGACTTGCTTTAAAACGAAGGGAGGCCCGCCATCCACAAACCGAGTCGGTTCCTAAATTAAATAATTGTAAGTTTCGAAATACACTACATGGGCGGTCTTGCGACCTCAAGTACAACCTCTGTCTTTACAGGGCGACTCGTACTGCAAATATACATATTTTTAGCGCACCATTCCTGATGCCTGAACGAACAAAACAACAGCGCAGAACATGGAATCAACTTTCCTCTTCATTTAAGAAGCGAAATTCGGCATATTGGATTGTAGTTTGTTTTTGAATGCATCGCGCAACTGTTTGAGTACATTTTCTTCTTTGTCGAGTAGTTCAATCCGCAATTTTGCTCCTTCATTATTGGCATCAATAGTCAGAGTAGATGCGATATCGAACAACAATTGCAGCTCCCGCGGTCCGATCACCATTTCTGCTCTATTCACTTCCTTTAAATCAACAAATAAATGAAACGGTTCCTCCCCGAACGACTCCATTCCTTCTTTTTTCTCCAGCGCAGCCACCCGAAAATTGGCTCGTGTAGAGTCATTTGAATGTAAAATCATCGACTCTTCTTCCATAGAAAGCAAAGCCGCTTGGTAACGATAAAATCCTTCGCCGAGCGCTTCGACCTCTCCTTCCTTAGCAAAAGATTGTACGAGTTCTTTGACGACATCACGATTTTCGCCCATTTTCACGTACGCATTCAGAGCGGGAATCATCGCTCCGGAACCGTTCATCTCCGGGAGAGCAGTCACAGCTACACCCAACTGACCGTTAACGACAGAAGCCAACCCATCAGCTGTGAGCGCCTGCATCACAAAACCTCCCATTCCGAGAGAGCGGTAGAGTCGTTTAGTAGTCTGCGGGCTGAAACGATTCATAAATTGTTCCATTTTAGCGACATCCATATTGGTGGCCATCGCCATAACCGGAGCTCCAGGACCAATCTTTTCGACAATATCCTGGGTAGAATTTTCATTGAAGAAATAGGCCTCTCTTAACTTATCACTGACGCGATTCGTATTCACATCTACTGTCAGTGCTCCTTTCTCGAAATCAATTTGCGCAGAATAGAAACTTCCATTTGCCATTTCCTCGATCTCTTTTTTTTGAGCTTCCGGCAAACCCGTCAGTGACGTATTAGAGGTCGCGTACAGGTTTTTTAAATGCGCAGCCACCAAAACATCCGTCTTCTCATTCAGAATGGCAGGAATGTGATCCCCTTTCACCTGCTGCTCAGATTTTTCGAATGCCATCATCAGTGATTCTTTTGGCTCTCCGTCAAAATCACCTGTTACAACCACAACGATGCCGTCAGCAATTCCAATTGCCGTGGTCATATCATAATAGACATCTTTTCCGTTCTCCTCTTCGAAAAAATAACCCGTCTCATTAAAAAAAGCCTTGAGTGAATCCGCATTTTTTACTTGCGCAAAAGCGAACACGCGCTCCGGAGTACCATCGCGACTCAGCGGTCCGCCAAGCGCATAAAACAAGTTTTGATCCATATCGAAAGACGCTCCGATGCGCTTTGAATTTTGTCGAATTACAGAACCAATGGCTGGCAGCTCCGATAATTCGGATTTATCCAACAGGGCATTGACATCGACATAGCCGAAACCAACCGTCTCTTCGTGATTGGAGACGAACGATGCGACGGCTGCTTTCACCTCCCGATCCGCTTTATCTGAACAGGCAGAAAAAACAACCACAACACCAATAAACAATGTCAATATACGTAAGCGTTTCATATTCTTAGTCTTTTAAATTACACTCAAAAATAAGGATTTAATTCATCATAAAAAGCCAGATTTCCTTTATTTATTCACGAAATATGTTGAATGCCGCGCACAGGCCTGTAAAAACTTATCGCATTTTTCTTTGTTCTTTTCAGGAAATGATTATACTGCTCACGGAGCACACATTGATTTGAAATATATGCACGAGATTGAACCTTATTTTAACTGGCGTCATTTGTACGTGTCCGCTGAGGATGAAAGATCCCCATTTTACATGCGCGAATACAGTGAGTTTGAATATACAGATCAAGTGTACAATTACCTGCTCCATCCCCAGTGGGACAACATCGGTTCACCTACGCTTTTTATAAAAATTCTTTATGCCGACTATCATGAAGGATATACAGTCATCGAATTGATTGGAGAGTGGAATGATGCCATTCACAACGACATTATGATGTTAAAACGCGATATTATCGAACATCTCATGTACGAAGGAATTGACAAATTCATCCTGATTGGCGAAAATGTACTCAACTTTCACTACTCAGATGACTGCTATTACGAGGAGTGGTTTGACGACCTCGAGGACGGTTACATCGCGATGGTTAATTTTCACGATCACGTCGTCCGGGAATTCAACGAAATTCACCTCGATCAATATTTTGTGCTCGGCGGCGAACTGGAAGATATTTCCTGGAGAACTTACTCCCCGAAACAGTTCTTCAAACGCATTGACCAATACGTTCAAAAACGACTGACCATCTAATAACGAACACTTTTCAGCTGATTTCTTCCACCAGTTTTCGAACGACTAATTGATCAATCGGGAAAGTTACATCTTTCGGACTGAGATCTTTGAGCGGCACCCACCGATTGGACTCTTGCTCCTCTCCCGAAAAATCAAAAGGTTTGGAACGCGTGGGAATTTCATCCGACGCATCATAGTGAACAAAATAATAAACACTGATAATCTGATCGTCAGCATTGAAGGCAGAAGGCTGATAAAAATCCGTCAGGTAAAATAACTCACCCACCGCTACTGAAATATCCAGTTCCTCTTTAAATTCTCGTTTGAGGCAATCGACTGTGCCCTCCCCCTGCTCGAGTCCGCCTCCGGGGAATTTGGTAAACGCCTTCCCAAACCGTCTTTCGTCTGAGAGCAAAACGCGACGATTTTCATCAATCAACAGGCCGTAAATGCGGATATTAAATGCCATCTTTCTGATCGAGTATTGATCGAATATCGGGTTTAAAGTAGTTTTCTCCTTTTAAGATTTTTCCATCTTCCCGATAAATAGGTTCACCATTTTCATCCAGCTTACTCATGTTGGACCGCTGAATTTCTTCAAAAACATCTGCAATGACATGTTGCATGCCATGTTTTAAGATCGTGCCGCACAGAATATACAATTGATCGCCCAATGCATCGGCAACTTCCGTAAGATCGCCATTTTGTGCAGCCTGTAGATACTCGTTGTTTTCCTCCTGCATCAAGCGGTGACGCAGTTCTACCTGTCCTTCTTCCAGATCACAAGTGGGCTTTTTGTTGTTTTTGATACCAAAACTATCGTGAAATTGCTCCACGAGCGCTATCGTTTCTTTTAACGTCATTTCTTTTTTCATATTTCTTATCACTTGCGCATTCGCGTTCAACTTGTTGCCTGCAATCATAAGTTGCAGCGATTATATTTCAATGATACAGATTTTCTGTGAAATGGCTCGGCGTTTCGCTAAAAATCCACTTTCTATGGTTACATCGACGAGCGGTCACGCGCAATAATTTTCATCGTTCCTTCGTTTGAATCCGCTGAATTTGTTTATTTTGCAGGTATGAAAATTACGTTCAACAAACTGACATTCACATTGCTCCTGATACTGATTTGTGGTGTATCACCACTCAGTGCGCAAGATTTTTTTCCGCCGATTACAAATTATACCTCTGCAGATTACGGCGATGAATTTGCACCCGATAACGGCGGTATCTGCCAGGGAGATAACGGCGTTATGTATTTTGGAAATACAGGCAATATCCTCGCTTTTGACGGTCATTCCTGGAGCGCTATCCAAACCGTACCTGCGCGGGTGACTCACGCATTACATACAGCCAGAGACGGCACTATATACGTGGGAGTTCAGGGTGATTTTGGTAAATTAGAAGCAGACAGCGTTGGTGCTTTCCGCTACGTGTCGCTGGTAGATTCCCTCACGCGGAAAGAACATCCCTTCGAGGAAATTTGGAATATTCTCGAAATCGGAAACAGTATATTTTTTCAAAGCGAAGCACAGATTTTCGAGCTCCGCGATGGAGCCATTCACACACTGCCAATGCCCGGAACTGTCCATACTGCCTTCAAAGTAGACGATCAGCTGGTAGTGCGCATGCGCGATCATGGATTAATGTACTGGAATGAGGAGCAATGGAACAAGGTTAAAGGCTCTGAATGGTTTGAGATGTATGCTGCCTTTGGTATTGTTGATACTGATCGAAAAAATGTCAAACGGGTCATCACTCAGGAAATCGGCATGTATGACTGGAACACAGCCACTGACAGTTTAAAAGCACTGACCACGCCTCACGACGAAAAACTGAACAGCTATTTACTATTTGGCGCTCAGCGCATTGACAGCAATAAAATTGCCTTGCGCACGAAAGAGAAAGGGTTGATATTTATCGCCAACAATGGTCAGGAAATTGGGCGAGTCGATAAACGAACCGGCCTTATGTCCAATGATATACGGTCTCAATTTCTCGATGAAGATGGAAACCTGTGGCTGACGACTGCCAACGGCATTGTATTGATCAATTTACATGCCCGACTTTCCTACTTCGGTCAGCGACAGGGACTTCATGGAGGGGTGAAATGCGTACTCGAAACGACTTATGACGGTGAAAAACATCTCTTTGTAGGCACCAATGAAGGCCTTTACAAACTCAACCCCGGCGACCAGACACTATCCAAAATATTTGAAAAAATAGAAGGGATCAACTTTGCAGTTTGGGACCTGGATGTTTACGAGAACACCTTATTTATAAGTACTGGAGAAGGGCTTTTCACCATGAAGATTGACGAACGCCCCCTTCTTCCTGAAAAAATCCACAATGTCAACACGAACAGCCTCGTCGTAAATTCCGATGAGGGTCATATTGCAGGAGCCGGAAACAAAGGATTATTCATACTGGATCTGAATACGTACGAGACGATATTTACGATGGAGGCCGCTTTCACCACCGCTACAAATATTATCACTGATCAGCAATCAGACACACTGAATTACTGGATTGGGCTGCACGGTCAGGGGATTTTACAGCTTCAGCGAACAGACGAATTTTCCACAAAACTCCATCGCGGAACCAATATAGGCATTCCGGAAAACCACATTGTCGTGCCCATGAAATTGAATAATCAGGTAGCGTTTGGAAGTACGGAAGGCATCCTCAATGTCGATCAAACCTCAATGGATGGCGAAACCTATACGTTTTTTATGCCCGAAAGTATCGGAGACAGCACCATTTTAGATCCGTTGTTTTATCTCGAGGAAGGTGATCAGCACATTTGGTATTGTATCAATAACAATGTGGGGGTGTATAACAAGCGCGACAAACGTTTTACCAACCGTCCTTTTTGGGGCATCAAAAAAGGGCGCATCAACACTTTATATCAATCGCCCGACCAACAACACTTGTGGATTGGCGCCTCCGACGGACTCATTCGATACACCATAGAAGGAGAAATTCCATTTAAAGAGAATTTCCGTACATTGATCAGAGAGGTAAAAACAACCGGCAACAAGTTGGGATACGGCGGCGTAAGACACGACAACCTCGATCCGATCAACGTAAATTACAAGAAAAACATGGTACGTTTCTCCTTTAGCGCACCTTATTTTGAAGATCATCAACCGATCGAGTACAGCTACTATCTGGAAGGATATTCGGATGATTGGTCAACATGGGACAATAAAAATGAAATTGAATTCACCAATCTTCCAGAAGGCAACTATACTTTTCACGTAAAAGCGCGCAATGTATACCGACAAGAAGCAGCTGAAGATAAAATCAGTTTTACGATTGCGACCCCCTGGTACCGCACAATATGGGCGTACACTGGTTATGTCGTCATATTTATACTCATCGTTTTTGCGGCGATTAAGATCAGTTCTATGCGCTTAAAGGCTCAAAACAAAAGATTGGAAATGGCCGTTCAGGAGCGCACCCGGGAAATTGAAAAGAAAAATTCGCGGTTGGAAAGTCAGAAATCTGAAATCCTTACGCAAAAAACCGAGATCGAAGACAGTATCAATTATGCACAGCGCATTCAGCGGGCTATTTTACCGGTCAAAGAAGAAATGAAACAGGAACTGGACGATTCTTTCATCATGTTCTGGCCTAAAGACGTCGTCAGCGGAGATTTCTATTGGTATTACAAACGCGGTCAAAAATCGATCGTAGTCTGCGCAGACTGCACAGGGCACGGTGTGCCCGGCGCCTTTATGTCAATGATTGGAATTGACAAACTCAACGTCTGCGTCGGTGAAAAAGGAATTACCCGCCCCGATAAAATATTATCTTTCCTCAATGAAGGCATTAAAACATCGCTCCGTCAGGATGAAGGTAAAAAAGCCACGAGAGACGGCATGGATGCTTCTATCATCACACTTGATCACGAAAGCGGAAAAGTACAATATGCGGGTGCACATCGTCCATTATGGATCATTAATCACGCGGGTGCATTTGATGAAATCAAGGCCACAAAGGTTGCAGTGGGCGGATTCACGCCATTGGATCAAGTCTATGAACTGCACGAATTTCAGGTAGAAGAACACGTGCATCTGTACATGTCTTCCGATGGTTATGCCGACCAATTCGGAGGAGAACGAAATAAAAAATTCAAAGTGAAAGCTATGAAACGCATCGTTCAAGAGCATCACGAGTTGCCCATGGAGAAACAAAAACACGAGCTGGAAGAGCGCATGCGCGAATGGTCAGAAGGCTACGAACAGGTAGATGACATCTGTGTTATGGGCGTTACCGTAATTCATAAAAACAACTCCGAAAAATCGTAAGGAAAAAATGACAACCATCTTCTTGAGCAACGGTAAATTTCATTGATGCTATGTCACCCTGGTATTATTTATACGCTTTTATTGGAGGAATTATGCTAAGTGCGCTGAACAGTTGGTATTGGTATATGCAGGGCTATCGCGGCGGAAAATTATTTTTTATGGGTACGATTGCTTTTTTCGGTGTAATCATATTAATTTTAAAGCTATTCTTTCCGTAATTATGAATGCATTGAAAGACCATTATTATTCCATTTCCAAAGCAATCGGGTTATTGCTGCGCGGAAATTATCTGCTGTACTTCATTCCGGGAGTCGTCATTGCCATCTTTTTTTACTTGTACACCCGCGGATTGGCAACAGCCAACTCTACACTTGGCTTAATCAGCTATATCCCCTGGGTAGGAACATATTTACAAACGGCCGTAGATGCCGTATTTGGCTGGATTGTGGATTTCTCGATCTACATTTACCAATTCACAATCATCACGTTGCTCTCTCCTTTCCACACATTGCTGAGCCAACGGGTGGACGAACGCGAAACTGGTCGGAAATTTGACGATGGCTGGCAAAAGTTCTTCAACGATATCTTCCGGACAATCGGTGTCGCGACACTCGGTGGGTTAATGTATTTATTCATCAAATTTATCTGGTGGATGTTTGCCTGGGTACTCGGGTTAACCTTCCTCACACCTTTCATTTCTGCCGTCCTGATCGGTTTCTTTACAGGATTCAACAGTTACGATTACTCGCTGGAACGTCACGACGTCAGTGTATGGAAGAGCTGGGGATACGCATTTCGACACCCACTACAGATGACATTAACGGGAGGTATCTTTACGTTGTTATTGATGATTCCTTTTGCCGGCGTCGTCATCGCACCCGTGCTGTTAACGATGGTCGGCACCTTGAATTACATTCGCATGGAACGACGAAAAGCGCGCAAAGAAGAATTGAAAAAGGAACAATTACAGCGATGAGGTTTCATTCATCACAACGTAGTCGCAACTTTTCCACAACATATCTTCAAAAATGAGAATAGCGGCTAAAGCGAGTTGCGTATAATTCTGTGAAGCATTCCGAAACCGTCCGGCTTCCGTCACCCACATATCTTGAATCAACTCCATACTCCCCTCCTCAGGATCGATTTTATCCACTACTTTTCCCACATTGTAGGCACCTGCGTGATAAACGTGGAGCACGAAAAGTCGAAACCACAGGTCACTTTCATCAATTGAAAGGTCGTGGCGTTGCAAGATTTTTTTGGCTTCGGGAATACAGGTTTCTGCAATGAGTCT
Organism: Bacteroidota bacterium; assembly: GCA_051745635.1. Lineage (GTDB taxonomy): Bacteria > Bacteroidota > Bacteroidia > Flavobacteriales_D > Crocinitomicaceae > Brumimicrobium. Next base: position 132,252 of record JBNJEH010000001.1, on the reverse strand, counting down.
ACTCGCCGCAATAGCCGACTTCTCGAAATCTTTACGTTCATCGATGCTGCGGTTGACGGTCAAACCATATTTTCGTGCAACGGACGCCATGAGTTGGAATGAGCCGTAAGCTCCGACATTCGAGCGTGCCAGCTTCCCCGGAGATTCAATCAGTAAAATCGATTGAGCATACCACGGATCTACGCCTTGTTCCCGAAAAACTTCAATTCCTTTGGACACCGTAGGCAGCACCAAATCAAATGCATAGAAATCACGCTTACCGGAAGTCATAAATATCCGATCGTCCTCAGTCAAACAGTGAGCAGTGCGAATAGAATCCCTCAACGCCTCTTTTTCGTCATCCGAGAAGGCATCCCACTCCTCCATCGTCATGCGATCAACAATTTCGCGTGTTTTTGCGATATTGATCACACAGGAGTCCGGCGACAAGGTCATCAGCGTCTTCCAAAAAACAGGATGTGCCAGGCGATCCCAGCGTTCGCTGTACACGTCATTATTTTCGATGTAAGTTACCGGCAGGGAATCATTAAAATGCTTGACGCGAATTAAATCTTTTGCCCATGAACATTTTTCTGTCGCTACGATCGAGTCATTTCCCGTCGCGTTGGCTGCCAGGGATAAACCGAAAACAGAAAGTAGAAGTACAGCGCTCAATTTCTTCATGGACCAATATTGTGTTTATGGATTACCAGGATAGGTCGTAAATTTTCATCTAAAACATTCTTTCTTATTGGATGCTTAGATTTATAAAAGATGTTAGACTTGGAGATGTTAGATGTTAGATTTCTTAATATCAACTGTCTAACATCTATTGTCTAATTGTCTAACATCTGATTATTTATTGTTTTACGACTTACATTGGTAATCCTAATGTGTTTTAACAAGTATAACAAATTTGCCGCCATTCGTTACTCAGAAATGCGTTTTTTTGCAAGTTCTTTTGCTTTTTCCAACTGTTCCTGCCGATTGAGGTTCGTGTTATCGATAACAACAGCGTCCTCGGTTTGAATTAAAGGGCTTTCATTGCGATTAGCATCCAGATGATCGCGTTCCTTCAAATTGTCAATGATTGCTTGTTTTGACACTTCCTGCCCCTTTTCTTTCAATTCATCATAACGTCTACCGGCGCGAACTTCAGGTGCCGCGGTGATAAATAATTTCAATTCGGCATCGGGGAATACAACTGAACCAATATCCCGACCATCCATGACCACGCCTCCGGATTGTCCCATTCGCCGCTGTTGATCGACCAGAAAGCTACGCACTTCTTTTATGGCCGCCACCTTACTCACCTGTTGGGAAACTTCCAGGGATCGAATCTCCCGTTCCACATTTTCACCATTCAGAAGCAATTCCGGCTGACCCGATTCGGTTAAATTAAAGGAAATTTCAATGGTTTCGAGGGCGCTCCTCAATTGCGCTTCATCGATTTTTTCATCCTTGATCCAACCGGAACGCATGGCGAACAATGTTACTCCACGGTACATTGCTCCCGAATCGACGTAGACATAGTTCAGTGCTTTTGCCAGGTCTTTGGCCAGTGTACTTTTACCACATGAAGACCATCCATCTATTGCTATCGTAATTTTTTGAGCCATTATTTCATCGTCTATTTATTGTCTTTAATCCAAATTAACTGGTCGCGCTGTACTTTCATGCGCGCAAAACCAAAAAGCACTGTGACTTCATCCCCTTCGATCTGCTCTACCTCACCTTTTTGTTTCGTCGCTATCATCTTTACCGTACTGCCTTCGCGTATGCGTCCCTGGTGGTATTGTTTAGCCTTCTTCGTTGGTTTTTTCTGCTTCTGAACCGCCTTTTTCTTCAGAATTTCTTCCTTTTTTAACGATTCAATTTTAGCTTTTTCACGTGCAATGTACTTTTTGACCTCTTGCATCAATTCGCTATTGATATTTTTCTTTTTGCTGTTCGTCCTGAACCGGTCTATAAATTGCTGCATTTTTTTACCCAGATTGAGTAATTTATTCGTCGATTCGGCGCGCTCTCTCAGCTGGCTCAGTTTCTCTTCATAAGATGCTTTGGCGCTTTCGGAAGCCACGCGGGCAGATTCGGCTGTTTCCTGTGCCTCGATATGGTCTTTTGTCAATCGGGATAAGTACGATTTTTCTTGTTGAAGTTCGTGCAACAGCCTGTCCATTTTCACCTTTCGGTCGTCCAGTTTACCCTTGGCGCGATGAATGAGTTGAGGGGGAATGCCGTTGATCTGGGCTACTTCAAAAGTAAACGAACTCCCCGGCTGCCCCATCGAAAATTTAAATAGCGGTTGTAATGTATCCGTATCGAACAGCATACACCCGTTGGTAGCAGCATTTAATTCATCCGCTTTGAGTTTTATATTGCCATAATGAGTTGTCAAAACACCAAAACTACCTTGCTCGTAAAGTTGTTCAAAAAACACTTCTGCCAATGCTCCGCCCAAATCGGGATCCGAACCCGTCCCAAACTCATCCAGCAACAATAATGTTTCTTCATCGGCGACGTTTAGAAAGTGACGCATTCGCTTGAGACGATAGGAATAGGTACTCAACTCATCTACGATCGACTGATTGTCGCCAATATCTGTGAGCAGCGCCTTAAAAAAGGTCATTTTACTGTTGGGGTGCACGGGAACCAGCAGACCGCATTGTATCATCAACTGCAACAATCCCACTGTTTTGAGCGTAATACTCTTCCCGCCCGCGTTGGGCCCGGAAATCACCAACATCCGCGCGTCCCGATCCATAGAAATGTGCTGCGGAACAGTTTTTTTACCCGCTTTCGAGTTATTCCACTGCAAAATGGGGTGATAAGCATCTATGAGATCGATGTGTTGATCGTCGGAAATACCGGGTAAAACGGCATCAAACTGGAGTGCCAGCCGACTTTTTGCATTAATGAAGTCAAAATTGACTAAGAGCTGATGATAGGCTTTCAAAAGCGAAAAATGACTCGCCAATTCGCGGGTAAGCCGCCGGAGAATGCGAAAAACTTCCTGTCGTTCATCATCGCGCAGTCGTTCCAGTTCCTTGTTGTGAGGTACCGTTGCTCCCGGTTCGATATACGTCACGTGCCCCGTTTTTGAGGAGCCGAAGACTTGTCCTTCTACTTGTCTTTTATAAGAAGATAATACTGCCATCAATCTTCTATTTTCCATGAAGGCTTCTTTGGTATCGCTGAGATAACCTTTTTTCAGGTATTTTCGTATGGTTCGGTCAAATACGCTATTGGTTTTTCGTTCAACCAGTACGATGCGTTCCCGGACAAGTTTTAACTCCTCAGAAGCATCATCTTTAATTTGACCATGTTTGTCAAATACCTGATCAATTGTTTCAATCACTTCTTTTGTGAAGTAGACATGTTCCAAAAGTTTGGATAATTGAGGATATTCGAGCTCGCGCTTATTAAAAAAATAGAGCAATGCATTCACTAATGCAGACGCCGCGCGAATTCTTTGAAAACTTTCCTGAGGAAGCGTCGCATTCTGAATCGGCAACATGCGCAACTCTTCGTTCAGTTCCTCAAATTCCAACCGCGGGAACGTTTCGCCTTCTCTCCGAATATTTGTCAATTCGTTGGTCTGTTCCAGAAACTTGACAAGCTCTTCTTGCGACCGCACCGGCCTCAGGCGATTGGATCTCCTCGCGGCAGTAGGACCGACGCAAAACGCACTTAGCATTTCGAGCAGAGCATCAAATTCCAAATCCTGATATGTTTGTCGATCGCAGCGCAACATGAAGCACAAAGCTAAGAAATCCTTACATTTGTAATATGAAAAAGTTCGTCGCCTTATTGCTTTCAGCTGTGGTATTAATCTTTTTTGTTCTCGCAGCATGGTATTTATACATTCATTACTATACCACACCTACCCTAATCGTTATACTTTTGTTAATCGTGACGGGAGTGTTGCTGGCAATAACTACATACCTGCGCATGTTGCACGATCCGTCGAAGGATATTCAAGTATCTTCAGCGGCAATCCCCTCGATTGAAACCGGCTTAATTTATGCCACGATAACTGATTTCTGTAATAAAATAGAACTCCACGAAGGGCAGTTATTTATAGCTGGATTACCCACAGAAGAAGGATCGCATCGACTGCTCAAAGCAGATTACGACAAATTAACAGATCACGCGACACTCGAATTTACTCATAAACCTGTATCAGGTAAGAACGAAAAATGGTCATTAGTCCTCTCAGGTGTGACTACAGTAGCCGTCGGTGATGAGCAATTTATGTTTTACGGCTTCGATCGCCTGCAAGTGAAAACACCTTCAAAAAATATACAATTGGTCTGGAAAGGGAGTCGCCTCGACTATATCGACCTCGATGATGAAGCGACGTATCGCGTTCAAATCCCCAGCGGCGAGCCTACCGTTGCTTTTGACTGGTCTCGCTAGCTTTTTTGTTTGCAGAAAATAATCTTCAAGTAACCGGTAGTTTATACTTTGCGTATTGCTGCTCAACTGTAAAAAAAGGTAGTTTTTTGAGTGTCTGAAGAGATCAATATTTTACTCAGCAAAAATCTTTGTTATCTTCGCCCAAAAATTAAAACTATGAGAGCATACGTTTTTCCAGGTCAGGGAGCACAGTTTATTGGTATGGGAAAAGACCTTTACGAACAATCTCCTTTGGCTAAAGATTATTTTGAGCAAGCAAATAAAATTCTGGGATTTGATATCACTTCGATTATGTTCGAAGGCACAGCCGACGAGCTCAAGCAAACAGATGTCACGCAGCCCGCGATATTTCTGCATTCAGTGATTCTCGCCAAAGTGCTGGGTGAGGATTTCCAGCCCGAAATGGTAGCAGGACATTCACTGGGAGAGTTTTCAGCGCTCGTCGCGAGTGATGTATTGTCTTTTGAGGACGGACTCCGACTCGTAGCACAGCGTGCAAAAGCCATGCAAAAAGCATGTGAGGCTGAACCATCCACAATGGCCGCTATTCTGGGACTGGAGGATGAAGCAGTGGAATCCATCTGTACTTCAATTGATGAAATCGTGGTTCCTGCCAACTACAATTGTCCCGGACAACTCGTGATATCAGGTTCCAAAAAAGGCATTGATCTGGCTTGTGAAAAAGCAAAAGAAGCTGGTGCTAAACGCGCTTTGCCACTACCTGTCGGTGGAGCTTTTCATTCACCACTGATGGAGCCCGCGCGCGAGGAACTGGCCAAAGCCATTGAAAATACGCCCTTTCAAAAAGGAAAGTGTCCCATCTATCAGAATGTCAATGCGGAGGCAGTCGTGGAACCCGAGGTCATAAAACAAAACCTCATCGCTCAGCTGACGGCTCCGGTCAAATGGACGCAAACAATGAAAGCAATGATTCAAGATGGTTGTGATCAAGTCGTAGAAGTAGGACCAGGTAAGGTGCTTCAAGGATTATTCAAAAAGATTGACCGCAAATTCCCTACGGAGAGCGCCAATATTTCCTGAGGAGTAAAGTATTTCACTGATAATAAAAAAGCTCGATTCTAACGAACCGAGCTTTTTTTTATTTTGAATCCTCAAACCTTAAGATTCTTTACTTTCCGGTTTAGGAAGCAATACCTTGCGAGACAGTTTCCATTTTTTAGATTTCGGATCTTGTCCAACCACCTTAAACTTCAACATATCGCCTTCTTTTGCGACCTCATCCATTTTGTTGATGCGCTCGTGTGCGAATTCAGAAACGTGAATTAAACCGTCCGTACCGGGAAGTATTTCTACGAATACTCCGTAAGGCTGAACCGATTTCACTTTCCCTTCATATTCCGCACCTTCTTCAACAGTCGGTGGGAATGCGATATCGCGCACCGCTTTATTCGCAGCGTCCATGGTATCTTTTCCTTCCGCGAGAATTTGCACGATGCCTTCACCAGTATCTGGATCTTCGTCAATCGTGATTGTTGCTCCGGTATCTTTTTGAATTTGTTGAATAATCTTACCTCCAGGTCCGATAATTCCACCAATTGCTTCGTTAGGTACGCGGAACTTCTCTACGCGCGGCGCATTTGGTTTGAGTTCTTTCCGCGGTTCGGGAATCGTCTCCGTAATCTTATCCAGGATATGAAGGCGACCATCTTTCGCTTGTTCCAGCGCTTCGATCAAAACTTCATAAGGAAGCCCTTCAACTTTGATATCCATCTGACAAGCCGTAATTCCTTCGGCCGTACCCGTTATCTTAAAGTCCATATCTCCAAGGTGATCCTCATCTCCGAGAATATCTGAAAGAATCGCATATTGACCTTCATCGTTCATGACGAGTCCCATTGCAATTCCCGTTACGGGCGCCTTGATTGGAATACCACCATCCATCAGTGCTAATGTACCAGCACAAACGGTAGCCATCGAAGACGAACCATTCGATTCTAAAATTTCCGATACCAGGCGAATGGTGTAGGGATTATCATCGGGCAAAACGCGTTTCAGCGCTCGGTGCGCCAGGTTACCGTGTCCGACTTCACGCCGAGAAACCCCTCTGATTGGGTAAGCTTCTCCCGTACAAAATGGCGGGAAGTTATAGTGCAACATAAAGCTTTCTGTTCCCTGATAAGTCGCCGCATCGATCATTTGCTCCTGCAGTTTACCACCTAAGGTAAGCGTCGTCAGCGATTGCGTTTCTCCTCGCGTGAACACACCTGAACCATGCACCATGGGTAAGTAATCCGTTTCACACCATATAGGTCGCACCTCGTTAAATTCACGGCCATCCAGTCGAATTTTTTCATTCAGCATCACGTCGCGAATCGCTTCTTTCATCGTTTTTCGAACGTAGGTTCCGATAAATTCACCCACCTCTTCGAGTTGTTCCTCGGTATATTGTGACTCTACCTCCTCTTTAATCGATTCAAAAGCCTCGGTTCGGTCAGCTTTACTTGGATTTCCCTGTCGTGCAATTTCTTTGCACTTTTCGTAAGCGTAATCGTGAACTTGCTTTTCAATTTCTTCGTTCGTATCCATGTGATGATATTCCCGCTTTGGAGATGACGACGGTACTTCTGCCGCTAAATCCAACTGAAATTGACATTGCTTCTTAATCGCTTCGTGTCCGACTTTAATCGCTTCCACTAATTCAGCTTCCTGAATGAACTCCATTTCACCTTCAATCATAACGACATCTTTCAACGTACCGGCCATCATGATTTCCATATCTGCTTTTTCCAGTTCGGAGCGCAGTGGATTAACAATAAATTCTCCATCTATTCGAGCCACGCGCACTTCAGACATTGGTCCGTTGAACGGTATATCAGAAACTGCAATCGCTGCAGAGGCCGCAAATCCAGCCAAAGCATCAGGCAAATGTTCATCGTCGTAAGACATGAGTTGAATCATGACCTGCGTTTCCGACAGATAATCATCATTAAACAGCGGACGAAGTGCTCTATCCACTAAACGCATCACTAAAATTTCCAGGTCCGTAGGGCGCCCTTCTCTTCTCAGAAATCCTCCTGGAATTCGTCCCGCCGCAGCGAACTTTTCACGGTAATCTACCGTCAGAGGGAAAAAATTCATCCCTTCTTTTGCTTCTTTTGCTGACACTACTGTTGCCAACATCACTGTGTCGCCCATTTGTAACACTACTGAACCGTCGGCTTGTTTCGCCATTTTACCGGTTTCTACAGAGATATCCTTACCTCCAATAGTGATGGACTTTTTGATTCCTATATCCATATTTATTTATTTACTATTTAACAAAAAAGGGGAGTTTCGATTCAATCGACGCCCCCCTTTCCAAAATTTTTATGTTGAATTAAAAAATTATCTTCTCAATCCAAGCTCTTTGACAATTGAACGGTAACGCTCAATATCTTTTTTCTTCAGGTAATCCAATAAACTTCTGCGCTTACCGACCAAAAGCTGAAGTGATCGCTGCGTTCCAAAATCTTTGCGATTCTTTTTCAAATGCTCTGTCAAGTGACCGATTCTATAGGTGAAGAGCGCAATCTGCCCCTCTGCAGAACCCGTGTCATTTTCCGATTTTCCATGCTTTTTGAAAATCTCCTTTTTCTTTTCTACTGATAAATACATGCCAATATTTTATAATGATTTTTATGTATGTGCCTCATCGCACGGCAGCAAAGATAGTTGAAATATTTTGTTTGACAGTACTTTGGTAATCTTTTTTACCATAAAAGTGAATGCCAGCTCCATAAACCCTAAACAACTGTCATTCAGAAAAAACTATTGGATTTACTTAACAATTATCTGATTTTCTGCATATTTTTTTCTGATTTTAAGAAAAATTAATACTTGTGAAGCACATCATCACTACTACGCTATTCCTCTTTGCCATGTCTTACAGTTTGGCGGGTGGTTTCCAAATCAACCTTCAGGGTCAGCGAAGTGCGGGAATGGGCCATACCGGAACGGGACTGCGCATGGGAGCTTCAAGTGGATTTTTTAACCCGGGGGCGCTCGCTTTTGCCCGTACTGAAGTACTCATCGGGATCAACCTTATTGCCTCCAGCGTCGGATATCGCGAATTAGAGCCCGGAGTTTACACGACTGAAAGCACGAGTGGTTTAGGCACTCCTTTTCACGGTCATGTTGCTTTGCGCTTCAACGAAAATTTGCCGCTTGTGATTGGTTTTTCAGCCTATACGCCATTTGGAAGTGGAATTAGTTACGACAACCAATGGAAAGGACAGTTCCTGCTAAGAGAAATGGCATTGAGAACAATATTCTATCAGGGTACAGTTGCTTATCAAGTCAATGAGAAACTGGGCATCGGATTGGGCTATGTTTTCGGCACAGGAGATTTTCAATTGAGAAGAGGACTTCCTTTGCAGCAATCAGATGGATCGTACAGCGAAGCTAATTTAAGTGGAAGTGGAACGGGACATGGTTTTAATATCGGAATTTTTTACGAACTATCTGATCAAGTCAGCCTGGGTCTCAGTTATCGCTCGGGCGTTCAAGTGGCTTTAGATGGTGGAAAAGCCGCATTCGATGTACCCCCATCATTGAGCAGCAATTTCCCGAGCACCAGCTTTGGATCTGAAATCAACCTCCCCAGTGTCACGAACTTTGGAATTTCTATTCAACTCAACGAAAAGACGCGCTTCAACTTTGATGTGAATTATATTACATGGAGCAGTTATGATACACTGGCCTTCGATTTTGAAGAAAATACGGAACAGCTGGAGGACAGTAAATCACCGAGAAACTATACCAATGCCGCTATATTCAGAGCTGGTATCGAGCATGAATTTACTGATCAATTCGTTTTTCGCGGTGGTGCTTACTATGATTTCACTCCGGTACAAAATGGCTATTTAACGCCCGAAACACCGGATATGGATAAAATCGGCGTGACAGTCGGAGCTTCCTATTCCATTAAGCAGTGGAACATTGATGCATCTTTCATGTACATTTATGGTTCAGAAAGGACAGATACTAATCTGGAAACAGGTTTTTCCGGGCGGTGGTCTTCTCAAGCTTTCATTCCCGGAATTTCAGTCGCTTATCAATTTTAATTAAAAACATATAATTATGAAGAAAATTTATTTATTTGCGCTCGCTTCTTCGCTGTTATTTTCAGCAAAAGCACAAGATTGCTCATGAGGACGTTACGACGACGAAACATTTACTGATTTCGACCTCACTTCTGACGTTGAGTACGGATCAAACGTTTCATACGATGACAGTGGTACAGAAAATCTTTTACTGGATGTTTACGAACCAACAGGTGATACTGAAACGAATCGTCCGCTGTTGATTTTCATTCATGGTGGTACATTTATCGGCGGCAGCAAAACGGGAGATGACGTCAAACCCTTAGCAGAAATGTACGCCCAAAAGGGTTATGTCACCTCGTCTATCGATTATAGAGTAGGAATTAATAATCTACTATCATTTTCCGGTCCCAGTGAAGGAGATGCCTCAGAAGCGGTAATGCGCGCCACGCAGGATACGCGGGCGGCAGTGCGCTATTTCAAAAAGTCTTTTGTGGAAGACGGCAATCCGTATGGAATTGATACGAACCACATTTATTTAGTCGGTAGTTCTGCGGGTGGTTTTACAGCACTTCACCTGGCGTACCTGGACAAAACAAATGAAATCCCTTCTTTTATCGACATGAGCGATCCGAGTTTAACTGGCGGATTAGAAGGGAGCTCTGGAAATCCGGGCTACAACAGCGACGTTAATGCAATTGTGAGTATAGCAGGAGCTATAGGTGATGTTGCCTGGATGGAATCTGATAGTGACGAGCCTGTGCTCAGTCTCCACGGAGATCAAGATGAAACCGTTCCTTTTGGAACTGATATTATTTCTATACAGGTTTTTGATATCATGGAAGTAGATGGCAGCGAAACCGTCCACGCAAAAGCAGAAACGATTGGGCTTAAGAATTGTTTTAAAGCGCACTACGGTCAAGATCACGTCCCGCACGTCAATAATGCCGATTATACGGATACAACCGAACTCTATATCACACAATGGTTGTTGAGCTTTGTATGTGGCGATGAAGAGTATTGCAAATGCAACACACCTGAAGACCCCAACGAATGTCACAAAGGTGCTACTGCGGATATTGCTGAATACGAAGAACATGAAAACACACTCCAGACCTATCCAAATCCGGTCTACGACGAATTAAACATTCATGCCAATGGTGAATTGATCAACCGTATAGAGATGACAAACATTAACGGACAAACAGTTTACGAGCAATCGGTAGACGCAATCGACCATCAACTGAATGTCAGTAAATTCAATCAAGGAATTTATTTTATTGAAGTTGGCACTGCTCGAGGCGTTTTAACCAATAAAGTAATTGTAAAATAACACATCAAGCAACTTTTTGATAAAAGCTATCCAATCGCGGATAGCTTTTTTTGTTGAATCATCATTGAGCTGGACTTAATCAATCTGACAGAATTTTTGGCACAAAGACCAAAACCCAGAGCCAATATATTCACCGATGCATCTCACTGTCTGCATTGTTAAATCAATGGTTTAATGGCCTCCTAAGGAAACAATACACCGTCACAATCGAGGCAGTTCACATTAGGGGGATGTGCGTACCATAATAACTGTTAATCGATCGAATCACTTCATTGGTCAGCAGCGCACTCCCTTTTTGATTGGGATAAATTCCATCCAGACTGACAAAACCTCCACTGACAAACTCAAAGGTATAGTCGCTTCCATTCCAAACTACTCCATCTTCAACGGTTTGGAAATAAGTATGCGCATCAAATAGCGCAAAATCATACTTAGCAGCTAATTTTTCTAAAGTATTATTATAGGTCAGAACAGCTTCATCCAGTTGAGACACTTCTTCGAGCGACAAGTAATACCTGTCTTTAAAGTAGCTGCCCAGTAAGCCGTACACCTCGCACTTCATAGAATCTAAAGGAACTGTGAGCGTCAACAGTTCACCATTTTTTAACTGGCGAATACCTTGCGGCGCTTCAGGATCATCGCAAATAAAAGCATTTTCCCCTTCTTTGAATTGGATGTGGCCCGCATTCGATGAAGAATATATGTCATTCAGTCCTTCCGCCTGGGATTGATCTAATTCGGCGCCATTATAAGCTACCAACTGAAAATAAGGGAGCTGCTTTACGTCGGGAATATTCAATAAAACACCTTTCGTTCCATTATCCGCCATGATCGAAAGTACAGAATCGAGGCGTTCTTCAAACACAACGGGATCTGCCAGGGTGTTTTCCGTACCCCCTGTTTGCGCATAGCTCAATACCTCCTCCATTCCAAACCAGCCCACGACAAATGTCGCCTCATAATTCATCAATTCTCCGATCATAGTCGAATTCCCCGGGTCGCTCGCCATTCTGTGATAATAGGGATAAGGATTCCCATTGGCGTACGATAATCCAAAAGAAGGATCCAGCATCCGGTCGAGCGTTGCAAAAGGTGCACATTGATACTGCGCATGAACATTTGATGACTGATTCTCAAGGTCCGAAAAAGTAGTCGATTGAAAAAGTGTTTTATCGGGTCCCAGACTCTCCACACCTTCGCAATCTGTATTCATTGCTAAAGTACTTTTCGACTGAAAAATGGAGGTCCAGGATTTTGGATTTACGCCGATTCCTTCCGCTCTTGTCATCAAAGGAGTCTCGAAAGTACCTCCGCCATGCGCTTCGATGCGATCAAACAAAAGTTGAGGAATCGCTTTTTTCTGGCCCTGAGGGTAAAGCGCTCCATTGTGATAGCCAGCCATCATTCTTCCACCAATCGCGGCAGGACGACTAAAGTCGACTTCTCCTAATCGATCAGCGGGTGCTTGCTTCTGACAAGAAAAAATGAGCGAAGCAATAAAAAGTGTAGTAGCAAATAATTTCATATTCAATGTATTAAAGCTTAACAAATATACTGTTTTGTATTCACTCCTCCTACTGCTCATGAACTTTATAGAATCAAATTCAAGTTCTTGTATTCTGCGCAGGATTTATTAACTTCGCAGGCACAAAATACAGGTACACATGTTCGAAAATTTAACGGAAAAGTTTGAAAAAGCGTTTAAAGTCCTCAAAGGACAAGGACAAATCTCTGAAGTAAACGTAGCTGAAACTCTGAAAGAAGTGCGCCGTGCACTTCTCGATGCCGATGTCAACTTTAAAACAGCGAAAGAGTTCACCAACACGGTGAAAGAAAAGGCACTCGGTCGCGACGTGCTAAACACTGTTTCTCCGGGTCAGCTCATGATTAAAATATGTCATGAGGAGCTCATTGAACTCATGGGCGGTGACGAAACGGAAATTGATTATCAGGGAAATCCGGGCATCGTTTTAATGGCTGGTCTTCAAGGATCTGGTAAAACAACTTTTTCCGGTAAACTCGCCAATTTTCTGAAAGACAAGAAGGGCAAGAACCCGCTTTTGGTAGCCTGTGACGTCTATCGTCCTGCAGCGATTGATCAGCTTCACGTGCTGGGCGAACAAATTGGCGTCGATGTTTTTTCGGACAAAGAAGATAAAAACCCTGTAAATATTGCAGAAAGAGCGATCGAACACGCCAAAAGCAATGGAAACAATGTCGTCGTTATTGATACTGCCGGTCGTTTGGCTATTGATGAACAAATGATGGATGAAATCTCCTCATTGAAAACGACGATCAAACCTACCGAAACACTGTTCGTTGTGGACTCCATGACGGGGCAGGACGCGGTGAATACGGCCAAAACATTCAACGAACGCATCGATTTTGACGGAGTAATCCTCACAAAACTCGATGGTGACACGCGCGGAGGTGCTGCGATCTCAATTAAAGCAGTTGTTGATAAACCCATCAAATTCGTGGGTACGGGAGAAAAAATGGATGCCATTGACGTGTTTTACCCCAAGCGTATGGCTGACAGAATCCTCGGCATGGGTGACGTCGTTTCTTTGGTGGAGCGCGCCCAAGAGCAATACGACGAAAAGGAAGCGCAAAAACTCCAAAAGCGCATCAAGAAAAATCAGTTTGACTTCAATGATTTTCTCGGACAACTGCAGCAAGTCAAAAAAATGGGGAATGTCAAAGACCTCATGGGTATGATCCCGGGAATGGGAAAAGCCATGAAAGGTGTTGAACTGGAAGACGATGCTTTTAAACATATTGAGGCGATCATCTATTCAATGAGTCCGGAAGAAAGAGAAAACCCGAAAGTCCTTGACGCAAGTCGCAAAAAACGAATCGCAAGAGGTAGCGGTCAATCCATACAAGAAGTTAATAAGTTGCTCAAACAATTCAACGACACGAAAAAAATGATGAAAATGATGAGCAACAAAAAGAATATGGCCAATATGATGAAGCAAATGAAAGGCGGCGGAATGCCCGGCATGTAAATTTCACGTTAGCGGACTTCAATATTCTTTTGTACGATATCAGAAACGTGCTTCAGTTCACCTTTTTCATAAAGTGCGTCGAGTTTATTTAACTCCGCCCCTTCCGGAGGAGCGTAGTTGGCGTAGTCCTGAAATAAAAACCCACCGACTCTCCGTGGATTTTTAGCTGCCCGAAAGCGCATACCTCCACCGTCTGTTTCGTACGAATAAGCCAGATAATCCATCGCGTAATCACTCTTATTGAACCAGTAGAGGTAGACATCTTCGTGATCTTCTCCACCGCCTTCCCGATCAAAAGTCACCTTTATTTTGTGATAAACCTCCCCTTTGAGCTGAACTTCATCCAGGTACGATAAATTTACTGCCGGATCCTTGAGGTTCTTCGGTAGAAATGCAAAATAAAACACACTGTTTATGCTACTTTTGTAAGCTTTGGAATTTTTATCACTCAGCGCCACGACTTTGTCATTAACCGTGCGATGCAATTCATTTTTATACCAAACATCGCGTACGATTGAGTCGTTCTTCTCCTTGAGTATTCGCTCTCTCACCAGACCGGAATCGCTGTGTACGTACCGATATTCGTGCTTTCGAAAGTCAAAAATGATGGATTGCTCTTCAATGACAGCCGCACCGTAAAACTGATAACTACTATCGACAACTTGCGCAGCGCTGAGGGTTTTCTCTTGACCATTTGCATCCGCTTTATCAGGCGCATCCTCCGATCCACAAGCCACCACGACCAACAAAATGATGCTGATCCCAAAAAAATTAAATATTTTCATCCCGATATTTTTTCATGAGTAGATCAGCCGCCTCAAAAGAAGATTTTCTCCCTTCTACAACATCTTTTTCAAGCTGAATCAACAACGGTTCGATTATACTATTGTTATAAAAATCATTGATTAAGGTGTCGCTTATCGTTTCGTGCATCCAGTAGCGATCCTGCTCTCTGCGCTTTCTTTCAAACCAGCCATTGACCCGGGTAGTGTTGAGATAACTCTCGATCGTATCGTGAACCTTGTCAATATTGCGATCTTCTAATGCAGAGGACACCATTGCTTTTGGCGTCCATTCATTGGCGTTGGGAGGAAATAAATGCATCGCGTTTTGATATTCTTTTTTCGCTTTGCGGGCCGGAAGTAAGTTTTCGCCATCCGCTTTTGTGATGACCAGTGCGTCTGCCATTTCCATAATACCGCGTTTGATCCCCTGCAACTCATCTCCAGCACCCGCTAGCATGAGCAAAAGAAAAAAATCGACCATGGAATGTACCACCGTTTCCGATTGTCCAACCCCAACAGTTTCGATTATGACATAGTCAAAACCAGCTGCCTCACACAAAATAATCGATTCTCGCGTCTTGCGCGCCACACCTCCCAGCGACTTTCCGGCGGCAGATGGTCGGATAAAAGCATGAGGAGAAGCTGACAACTCATTCATGCGGGTTTTATCCCCGAGAATACTCCCTCCACTCTTTTCAGAAGTCGGATCCACTGCAAGCACAGCAATTTTATAGCCCTGTTCGATGACATATTGACCAAAGGATTCAATAAAAGTGCTTTTCCCTACACCCGGAACGCCCGTAATCCCAACGCGCACCGTTTGTTTTTCAACGGGCAAACAGCTGGAGACGAGCTTTCGGGCAATTTGCTGATCCTGTTTGCGGCTCGATTCCAGTAAAGTTATGGCACTACTCAGTGCTTGCAAGTCGCCATCGCGAATTCCTTTCAACAGATCGTCGTGATTCATTGAAGCTTTCCGCTGTTGACGCTTCGCCTTCCACTTTTTCAACTGGTCCTCATCCATAGAGCTACTGTTCATTCAAACTATACCGCTACGTTGTGTTCCCGAAGCGCGTCATTCAACGATGTTTTGAGATCCGTGCTCGCCTTGCGTTTTCCGATAATTAGCGCACAGGGAACCTGATATTCTCCGGCCGGAAATTTTTTCGTCTGCGATCCCGGAATCACGACACTTCTTTCGGGTACTTCTCCGCGCAACTCCAGCGGTTCATCTCCAGTGACATCAATAATTTTAGTCGATTTTGTCAATACGACATTTGCGCCCAGTACAGCTTCTTTTTTTACGTGCACACCTTCGACTACAATAGAGCGCGAACCAATGAATGCGCCGTCTTCTACAATCACTGGAGCAGCCTGGAGGGGTTCCAGCACACCACCAATTCCGACACCACCGCTGAGGTGAACATTTTTTCCAATTTGAGCACACGAACCAACCGTTGCCCAGGTATCGACCATCGTTCCCTCATCGACGTAGGCACCTATATTTACGTAAGAAGGCATCATAATCACACCACTCGACACGTAGGCTCCGTAGCGAGCAATTGCATGCGGCACCACCCGAACTCCAAGTTCCTTATAATTGTTTTTTAACGCCATTTTATCGTGAAATTCAAACGGTCCGACTTCAATGGTCTCCATCTTGCGAATCGGGAAATACATGACTACTGCCTTTTTCACCCACTCGTTCACCTGCCAGCCATCAGCCGTTGGAGAAGCTACGCGGTATTTACCTTTGTCCAGTCCCTCAACGACGGCCTCAATGGTTTTTACAACTTCCTCATCTTTCAATAATTCGCGATTGTCCCACGCTTTTTCTATAATTTCTTTCATGTTGATTTTCGATTTGAGTAACAAATATAACAGTCTTTACCACCTTTGCGGTAGGTTCTATAGATTGATTTCTGTTAAAAAATAAACAGTACTGGAAATATGCGAAGTCCGAATTATCCTCAATAACAAAAGCGATTCAAACCATTCAGAACGGCATTAATGCAAACAAATCGTTGTTTGTTATTTGTTCTCCCGGAGTTTTCATAGGTATTTACAGACTGCTTCAATTTTTTCATGATTGATCTTGACGTTAAAAAACGATAAAAATATTGATGAGATTCAATTTTCAGAATCCACCTTAACACAATTGTTCAGAGCAATTTAAGGAAAAGCACCTCATTGTAATGGAAATGTTAATTTGTGACTTCTTTACAAAAAAAAATAAAAAGAGCCAACTTTTTAGTGAATTAATTCGTTATATATACAGAAGGTTGAATTCAAAGTATGAATCTAACTTAATTCGTGCCTAAAAAAAAGAGAGGAAAATAATATGAGACAGCTAAAAATAAGTAAACAGGTAACGAACAGAGAAACGGCATCACTCGACAAGTATCTCGTGGAAATTGGTCGCGTAGAACTGATCACTGCACAAGAGGAAGTCGAACTGGCGAAGCGCATCCGTATGGGCGATCAAAAAGCCCTGGATCGATTGACGCGCGCCAACCTGCGTTTTGTGGTATCCGTTGCAAAGCAATATCAGAATCAAGGTTTAACTTTGCCCGACTTAATCAATGAGGGTAATCTCGGTTTGATTAAAGCTGCTCAACGCTTTGATGAAACGCGTGGTTTTAAATTTATTTCATACGCCGTTTGGTGGATTCGTCAGTCGATTTTACAAGCACTGGCTGAACAAGCGCGCATCGTTCGTTTGCCACTCAACAAAATCGGTTCGATTGGCAAAATTAATCGGGCGTATTCTGAACTCGAACAAAAACTGGAGCGTCCTCCTTCCGCCGACGAGCTCGCCCATCACCTGGAAATATCAGTAGCTGACGTTAAACAAGCGCTGGCTTCCAGCGGTCGTCACATGTCGATGGACGCACCCCTGAAAGAGGGAGACGAATCGAGTTCGAGCATGTATGACGTATTGGAAAATGACAGTTTGCCGGGTCCGGAGCACGATCTCATCCACGAATCCCTCCAGCGCGAGATCAATCGCTCGTTGAAAACGCTCACTCAGCGAGAGGCTGATGTACTGAAGTTATACTTTGGTCTCGATGGCAATCGTCAGATGAGTCTGGACGAAATAGGAATGCGTTTTGATCTGACCCGCGAGCGCGTGCGTCAAATTAAAGAAAAGGCAATTCGAAGACTAAAACATACATCCCGAAGTAAAATGTTAAAAGCTTACCTCGGTTAACCTGACAATCATCATAAATCATACTTTTTAGTGATTATTGGATCCATGTTCACAAGAAGATAACTATCTTGTGAGCATGGATTCTTTTATTAATACAGCTACGGTAATTGGGTTTGGAGAAACAGGAGCCACCATTGCCAACCTGCTCAATACGCAGTCCAGCGGCATCGTTATCAACATCATGGATCCCTCTTCAGATGTAGAAGGCGGCATTCTGGATCTCTGCCACGCTGCAGTGCCCAACGAAAATACTGTGCACTGGAACGAAAAAAAGCACTTCGAAAACAGTGAACTTCTGTTTTATACGGCGGGCGTTCGCGGTGAAAAAGGTCAAAACAGGCGACAGAAAGCAGAAGCGAACAAATCGATTGTGAACCAAGTTTTCGACGGTATTTCGCTATCAAAAAACGCACTGATCATCTCGATTTCCAACCCCGTAGAGGCGATCTGTCACTGGATCCATCAAACTACCGGAAAGAACACAACAGTTATTGGAACGGGAACATTACTCGACACCTATCGCCTCAAATCCATTATTGCTGAACAATTGGGCTGTAAAACTTCAGCTATTCAAACGACAGTGATCGGCGAACACGGCACTCACATGATTCCGTTGTGGAGTATGACCACCGTCGATGACAAACCAATTCGCGAAATTTGCTCGCTCTCGACCTTGCAGGCAATGACTGAAGCTCTGCTCAATGCAGCCAACCGCATCCGCTCGACACAAAAAGCAACAAAATACGGAGTGGCACAATCAGCTTTGACACTGGCAAATGATTACTTCTCACCCGAAAAACGCACCGCTGCCTTCGCATATCTCTCATCAGATGAGGAATACTACACCAACCGGGTTTTCGCCATCGGCAATCGCAAAATCAAGGCAATAGACATCGCCATCTCCGCAACCGAAGAACAACAATGCCAGGAGGCGACAACTGCACTCAAATCGACAATTGAGCAATGATCATCGCTACTTTCTAAGCCGTTTCCGGATGTTAAAAACTTTACGAATAGAATCACTCCAGTCATAACTTTTTCTGTTATTTTTGTACTATGAGCGATTACATTGTATCAGCCAGAAAATATCGTCCTCAAACGTTTGACACGCTCGTGGGTCAAAAGTCGATTGCTACAACGTTAAAGAATGCAATCAAGAATGACCAATTGGCGCAAGCCTTTCTTTTTTGTGGATCGAGAGGTGTTGGAAAGACGTCCACGGCACGAATTTTAGCCAAAACGATCAATTGCTCAAATCGCACAGATAATATTGAGGCCTGCGGTGAATGCGAATCTTGTCAATCTTTTGATGAAGGTCAGTCGCTGAATGTTTACGAACTGGATGCAGCTTCGAACAACAGCGTAGAAGACATTAGAAGTCTCATCGATCAAGTCAGGATAGCTCCGCAACTCGGCGCTTACAAAGTATACATTATCGATGAGGTGCACATGCTATCGACTGCGGCATTCAATGCATTCTTAAAAACGCTGGAAGAACCTCCCAAACACGCGATTTTTATACTTGCCACCACCGAAAAGCACAAAATTATCCCCACGATTTTATCGCGGTGTCAGATTTTTGATTTTAACCGCATTAAAATTTCGGATATTGCCGATCATTTGAGTCAGATCGCCGTAAAAGAGGGGATCGATGCCGAAAACGAGGGATTGCACTTAATTGCTCAAAAGGCGGATGGGGCGCTGCGCGATGCACTTTCAATATTTGACCAAATCGTTAGCTTTGCGGGCAAAACGCTGACCTACAAAACAGTGATCGACAATCTCAACGTGTTGGATTACGATTATTATTTTCGGCTGGTGGAATATGCCCTGGAAGAAGATGTACCGAATAGTCTGCTGCTCTATCACGAAATTGTCGACAATGGTTTTGACGGTCATCAATTCATTGTCGGTCTCTCAGAACATTACCGCAATTTATTGATTTGTAAAGATCAAAAGACGGTAGAACTCCTGGAAGTCGCCGACTCCATTAAGGAAAAGTACCTGGAACAATCAGGGCAAATTGAGGCGAAACACATCATGCGGGCGCTGGGCGTATTGAGCAAAGCAGATGGTGATTATAAAGCTTCAAAGAATCAGCGACTGCTCGTGGAGCTCGCCCTCATGCAATTGTGTTCAATCAAAAATGAACTCGAAAAAAAAAAGCCCTGACGGATCCCGTTAGCATTATTCCATTTAAAGGACAGGAAGAGCGTCACCAGAAGAAGCCCAAATCAACCCAAAACAAGGAAAGCGAACCACCGGAGCGTGTACAGCAACAAAAAGAAGCTAAAAAGCTCACAAACCCAACGGGCAAACTCGACCGACGATTTCTTGGAATCAAAGACCTTTACGCCGAAAATAATCAACAGCAAAAAGAGGAAAAGGATTCCGCCAATCGCGATCAGCCTAAAAATGCATTTTCGATCGATGAACTCAGAATGACCTGGCGGAAATTTGCATTTGAAATGCGCGACAAAGGCATGGACACTTTATTTACCGCGTTAACAACTCGCGATCCAGAATTAAAAGATGATTATACCGTTGTTCATTACGTAGACAATGATGTCCAGTTAAAGTTCTTACAAACAAACGAAACGCAATTACTCGGTCATCTCAAAAAAACACTCAAAAACGGATTTATCCAACTTAAAATAGAGGAAGGCTCAGAAGACAAGGGTACCAAAACACTTTATTCAGGAAAAGACAAATACGAAGCCATGCTTGAGCGCAATCCACACTTAAAAACCTTGCGTCAAAAGTTTAAACTGGATATCGATTTCTAAATTTGGCAGAGAAACGAAGAACTCCATTATTTTTTTGAAAATAATTTAAAATTGTAATCATCATTTCATCTTTTTTCCGTAATATTGCACCCCAATTTTGGAGAAGATAAAAGTAGAAGTCATGGATTTAATAAAAGAAGTTCAAAAAGAATTTTCAACAGCGCAGGACGTCCCTTCTTTTGAGGCAGGTGACACGGTTGCTGTTTCATATAAGATTAAAGAGGGAGATAAAGAGCGTATTCAGCAGTTTACGGGAACCATCCTTCAGCGCAGAGGCGTTGGTGCTACAGAAACATTTACAATTCGTAAAATGTCCGGAAACATTGGTGTTGAACGTATTTTTCCTATAGAATCTCCGTTCATTGACGAAATTAAAGTGTTGAAGAAAGGTGCCGTTCGTCGCGCGCGTATCTTCTACTTCCGTGATCGAACAGGTAAATCTGCACGTATCAAGGAAAAACGTCAGTTCTAAAGACATTCAACAACATATTTACAGAGAGGGGTTCAGTGATGGACCCCTTTTTTAGTTTTTGTCCGCCATGCGAAGAAAAAAGTATCGCAACCATAGACACTTCCGCAGACTCAACCTATTGGATCTATTACTGATTTTATTGATACTCGTCGGAATTGCGAACAACCGTAATCCTAAAAACAACGACTTCCAGGTGGTCATACCCTCAGAGCGTTCAAGTTTTGGTATAGATGTCTCGCATCACCAGGGTGCGATCAAATGGGATACACTTTTATCATCAAAAACGGTGACACCATCCATTGATTTTGTTTTTATCAAAGCGACCGAAGGAATCAACTGGATTGATGTACAGTGGGAGAATAACCGCAATGCACTTCGGCAAAATGGAGTGCGTCATGGCGCCTACCATTTTTACAAGAGCAATGTATCCGCCACTAAACAAGCACATCATTTCCTCAGCGTCTGGAAGCCCAAATCCGAAGACCTACCCCCTGTTCTCGATGTTGAAATTAAATTCAAAACGGCATCGCCACACGCAGATTCTATAAAATCCTGGATGCATACCATTGAGAACACCACCGGTTTCCGCCCGATCATTTATTGTTCGCTCCACGATTACCGCAGCTACTATCGCGATTTGTTTACGGAATACCAGTTCTGGGTTGCCGCCTATTCACAACAACTCCATTTAGCATCCATGTCAAATGTCATATACTGGCAGTTTGCTGAAGATGCAACACTACCCCTCCATCGCAACAAATTGGTGGATGTCAACGTTTGCAAAATACCCTTCGATTAATTCCTCAGTACATTCAAAAGCGTTTGGCTCTTTTCTTCCGTTTCCCGCCATTCACTCGCGAGGTCTGAATTTTGGGTAATTCCCCCACCAACGTACAGCGCATATTCGTTTTCCAGTACTTGCATACAGCGCAAGTTTACAAAAATATCCAATTTCGTCAATCCTTTTTTCCCTATCAAGCCCGCATAAAACGCGCGTTCGTGCGGCTCAAAGTCATTAATGAGGGCTTTCGCTTCTATTGACGGAGTACCGCAAACAGCAGGTGTAGGATGCATCGTATCAATTAGTGCATTCCACTGATAGGGCGGCAAACGAAATTTAAAATTCGTACGAAGATGAAAAACAGCTCCGGATTTTACCGTTTTTACTTCACTTTTTTCAAACTCCGCAGGCGACTGATCGCGGATAAGCTGCTCAATATAGTCCTCTACGAACGCCTGCTCTTCGTACTCCTTTTCTGTCCACTCTTCGTGCGCATCACTTTTGGTGCCCGCCAGCGCCATAGATTCTATCGATTCTTCCCCACCTTTCAACAACACTTCGGGAGTTGCCCCCATCCAGGTACCAAAAGCCGGGTCACTGATTAAATAAACCAGTGCTTCATCACCATATTTTTCTACCAGCGCATCGAAAATCTCCAGCGGTTTGCTGTCATTTGGCTTCTCCACGGCATGAATACGAGAAAAAACGGCTTTCTGAATGTCGCGCGGTTCAAATTCGTGCATAAAAACGTCTAACCCATTGAGGTAAGCATTTCTGTTGGCAACAAAAACGGAATCTATCGTGCGATAAGTAAAGGGTATTTTACTTTCATCAATGCTCGTGTTTTCATCTTTAAAAAAGTAACAATCTTCTTTATTAAAATCGGTAACAAAGAAAACGTCGTTCGGCAATTGAGCCATCGAGCTCTTCACCCAATCTCCAGATGCTTTACTAACCTCCCCTACCGGAAACTTATAGGCTAAAAATCCTTTCATATCACTTTTTTCTTGGTACGATCATTACAGTCAATCTCCCGGTACAGACTAGCGCGTCATCGGCGTCGTCGTACACATCGACCTGCCAGACGTGAGTTCGTTTGCCCGCGTGCACAATTTTACCAACTGCTCTGGCTGTTCCGGACTGCATTCCCCCGACATGATTAGCATTAATTTCAATGCCGACGGGCACTTCTTTTTCCACATCGAGCAACAACGTCGATCCCATCGAACCAATACTTTCTATGAGTGCAGCGCTGGCACCACCGTGCAGCAATCCCATCGGTTGATGCGTCCGGTGATCAACCGGCATGGTGGCGACTACGTAATCATCCCCCACTTCGACACACTCCATGCCCAGATGCTCCATGAGTGTATCCTTATTAAAAGCGTTTATCGTTTCTAAATCTATTTGTCTTAACATAACTACAAAAGTAAAAATCGGGTTATTAAAAAGCTATTAAGGATAAAACATTTGAAAAAATAATTTGTGCGCAACGGGAAAAGTTAACTTTGCACGAAAGCTCAATACCCATGATTAAAGCGAATGTCGACATAGCACCATACACAACATTTGGCATCAGTGCCCGTGTAAAATCACTCGGGATTTTTTCTTCAACTGAAGAACTCTGCAAAGTACTGAAGCAGTATTCCGGAGAAGAACTCACTATTCTGGGAGGGGGAAGCAATGTACTTTTCACTCAAAATTACAACGGACTCGTCCTGGTGAATCGGATCAAAGGTGTAAAAGTTGTTTACGAAGATGACGACGCCGTTGAAGTACAGGTCGGAGCTGGAGAGAACTGGCACGAATTTGTGCTACACAGCATTGAAAATGGGTGGGGAGGAATTGAAAACCTCTCATTGATACCTGGCAGTGTCGGTGCGAGCCCCATGCAGAATATCGGCGCTTACGGCGTGGAGATTAAAGATGTTTTTAAAGAACTCACAGCCTTCAACATAGCCACCCGTGAAGAGGAAACGTTTGATCATCCAGCGTGTGAATTTGGCTATCGGGAAAGTGTTTTTAAAAGAGCGCTCAAAGGGAAATACATTATCACTTCTGTGACCTATCGATTGAGTAAGCAACACGAACCCAACACTTCTTATGGTGCGATTGAAGCAGAACTGGAAAGAAAGGGCGTCGATCATCCGACCATAAAAGATGTCAGTGATGCCGTCATTAGCATTCGACAAACGAAACTTCCCGATCCTAAAAAGATTGGTAATGCAGGTAGTTTTTTCAAAAACCCGGTGGTCTCGATAAACGTCCTGGAGAAGATAAAGGACAATTATCCGAAAGTGCCTTTTTACCCCGTTGACGATAATCGCGTAAAAGTACCAGCTGGTTGGCTCATCGATACTGCTGGATGGAAAGGGAAGCGCTTTGGCGACTATGGTGTTCACACCAATCAGGCATTGGTTCTCGTCAATTATGACAATGCAGAAGGTCAGGAAATCTACGATTTGTCTCAACGCATTCTAGAAGATGTTAAGGAACGATTTGACATTGAGCTCGAGCGGGAAGTAAACATCATTGAGTAATTTCATCAAGCGACAAACCACCTGTCTTCCAGCTTAAATCATTTGTCTTCTCGTCAACTTATACACAAGTACAAGTGTAATAAATCAAAGTGATTGCTATGCCTTTCTCTAAAAATAGGCTATCTTTGCGTGCATATTAATATCAGCAGGCAACTGTTTGCTGAAAACCAACATTTATGGCTAGAGACATATTTGAAAAGATCAAAGAAAATAGAGGACCGATCGGTCAGTTTGCAAAAGGAGTTCACGGATATTTTACCTTCCCAAAGTTAGAGGGCGAGATTGGCAACAAGATGATGTTTCGCGGATCTGAATGCTTAGTTTGGTCGGTAAATAACTACTTAGGATTAGCGAATGACCCTGAGGTACGTAAAGCAGATGCTGAAGCGGCTGAAAAATGGGGAATGGCATATCCCATGGGATCTCGCATGATGACAGGACAGACGCACGAACACGAAGCCCTGGAAAATGAGCTCTCGGATTTTATGAAAACTGAAGATACGATCCTGCTCAATTTCGGGTATCAGGGAATGGTTTCCGCTATTGATAGTTTAGTTGGACGCAATGACGTCATCGTTTACGACAGCGAATCTCACGCCTGTATATTGGATGGAATGCGTCTGCACGCCGGTAAGCGCTTTGTTTTTAAACACAACGACATGGAGAGCTTCGATAAGCAGATGGAGCGCGCCACAAAAATTGCCGATAAACATGACGGCGGTATTCTCGTGATTACAGAAGGTGTTTTTGGAATGGCAGGAGACCAAGGCGATCTAAAAGGTATTGTAGAATTCCGCAAGTCGGGCAAGTATGATTTTCGTCTTTTTGTAGATGATGCTCACGGTTTCGGAACGATTGGTGAAACTGGAATGGGTGCCGGGGATGCGCAGGGCGTTCACGAAGAAATCGATGTACTTTTCGGTACTTTTGCCAAATCGATGGCTTCCATTGGTGCATTCATTTGTGCGAGAGAACATATTGTGGAGTATTTGCGCTATAACATGCGCTCGCAAATGTTCGCGAAATCGCTTCCGATGCCATTGGTTGTTGGTGCCAGAAAGCGTCTTGAATTATTGCGTACGCAACCAAAGCACAAAGAAAATCTCTGGAAAATTGCTACTGCATTGCAGGAAGGGTTGAAAGAAGCTGGTTTCAATATCGGTAATACAAACTCGCCCGTAACGCCTGTATTTTTAGAAGGGAATCTTGCTGAAGCTACGAATCTCACGTTCGATCTGCGTGAAAATTATAATATTTTCTGTTCGATTGTCATTTATCCGGTTGTTCCCAAAGGGACAATCATGTTGCGTTTGATTCCTACAGCTGCCCACGAACTTGAAGATGTTTCATACACGATTGAAACGTTTGTAAAAGTGAAGAAAAAATTGGATAACGGAGACTACAAAGCCGAAGAATTGGCAAACGTAGAGGTGGATAAATAATTTAGCCATTATTTGTTATTCATTGTTAATATAATAAAGTGCCGGCCTGAGGGTCGGCATTTTTTAAGGGCGAAACAAATACCCGACAGGAACTTCGCGCATTCCTCCACTTTCTAAACGAATCAGTACGTTGTGGTACCGAAAACCTTTTATCTCGGCATATTCAGCTTTACCTTGCCTCCCTGGAATGTAGGTGACCTTTTGGTTGTTGAGAAGCATACCTTTGCTGGATTGTTTCAGCCCAAATTCCAGCCAGTTTTTTTCTGTATACACTTTTGAAAGTTCCCATTTCACTTCTTCACCGCTTTCTTTTTGGACAATAACCTCATCACCTTCGATGCGCAGCAATGTACCCTGAACAACTTGTTCTCCTTTCATCCACTTTTTCACTCGCTGAGGACTCCTTGTTGAGTTCATCACGTGAGCCATGATGCTATCGAGCTCCGACCTCTTTTGAGCTGTTGAATCTTCAATTACAACATTCCGCACGGGTTCCGTGTAGGATTTCGAACCATTGATGTTTCGGACAACTACTTTTCCATTTCCAGAGCCCAGGAATATGCAGTGTGCATAGCTCGTTCTCTCAAAATCTTCCATTCTGAGTAGCAGCGTATCCCCATGCTCAGCAGCAAGGAAAAAATTGACATTACCATCTGCATGTTTCCTGTAAATATCTTCATAGCGTATTCGCTTAACCTTTAGACTCCCATAATTGTTGAAAAGGACTTTCGCATTATATTTATTGACGGCTAATATAGTGCCTTCGGATTGTTGCCGCAGTTCTTTACGCTTTTGAACGAACACCTTGTCATTTGGACTAAAATTATTATTGCTGTTTGGATCAAAACTTTCGATGTGTTCATTATATGCATCTGAATAAGTGACATCATGCCCGTTTTTCACCTTAATTTTGTCTGCAGAAACCAGCACTTCGTGTTTGATAAAAAACGGAACAAAATAAAACCAGCGGTGATCGATCGTAAAATTATCGAGGTATTCACCTTTTTCCAATTGCACTCCATTCCTCAAATTATAGAGCGCCTCTGCCGCGAGTCCCTGCGAACCTAATCCGCCAATTGCCAAAACATAATGACAGGAAGCGTAACCGTAGACTTTATCTTCATAGATAATACTTTCCGCCGAGTCCGGTAGCTGTGCGTTATTGACATTCCCTTGGTGTACTGCGCAAGAGGCGATGATATTTAACAGAAGAATGGCTAAATAAGGCTTTGTAAACATATATTTCTTTTTCTGATCCAAAAATAATTATTTCAACGAAATTAACTGAAAATGATCGAAACGTTATCGGTTGCAGGTTCCAGCGAAGTCGTATTCGAAACAAAGCACTAAAAACATGTCCATAATGTACAATAATCCATTGTGTGATACTTGTTACTATGCTTTCCTCCTCTTCAACGTATATTTGTATCAAATTTAAAGTCAAAATTATGGAAGAAAAAGAAGAAACAACACAAGAAGCAACGAACGTCATGCCACGAATTGGTGATAAAGCGCCCGATTTTGAAGCGATGACGACAAAAGGAAAAATAAAAATGAGTGAGTTTGCCCAGGATAAATGGACTGTAATGTTCTCTCACCCCGCTGATTTCACCCCTGTTTGTACAACAGAAATGAGCGGTTTCGCCGAGCGCAAAAGTGAATTTGAAGCTTTGAACACAGAATTGCTCGGGTTAAGTATTGATAGTATCCACGCCCACCTCGGATGGGTTCAAAACGTTCGTCAAAATACCGGCGTCTATTTTGACTTTCCAATTATTGCGGATCTTGACATGAATGTCTCCAAAAAATATGGAATGCTACAACCGAATGAAAGCGAAACATCAGCCGTTCGTGCAGTATTCTTTATCGATCCGGAGAAGACCATTCGTTTGATCATGTATTATCCGTTAAATGTCGGACGAAACATGGATGAAATTTTGCGTTCATTAGAAGCACTGCAGACTTCGGATGAACACGGAGTTGCCATGCCGCTTGACTGGAAAAAAGGCGATAAAGTTATCGTTCCACCACCGAAAACATTGGACGCATTAAACGATCGCCTTGCAGATGACAGTTGTGAGAAAGTAGACTGGTATTTGGCGAAGAAAGAACTTTAAGGTTTAACGAATTCGTGAAATTAAAAAACGGCAACTGATAAGTTTGCCGTTTTTTTTGAGCTAAAATGCTCACAGCTCATTTTCGAAAATCAATTCATCTGTTCTTCAACAATTTTGATGTATTCATTCACCTCAGCCAATAGTTTTTCTCCGTCACTATGGTTGACACTATTTTCGGGCTCACCTGTGCGGCTTATCTCGGCAATTACTTTGTCGTCATAAAAATAATAAAGCTTATCAAGTGCCGCGTTTGCCACTTCCATCATCTTCTATGACGGCAAGCACCAATTTTCCATCGCTCAACTAAAATTCTTCAGTTCGTTCCGAACTATTGCTGAAAAAGTACTCTAAATAATCGTCAATAAACGTACCTAAATAATAGGGCAAATTCATTAAATAGAATTTTTTTCCTTTTCTCGTTCTAGTGGTTTCTATTTTAAAATTACCTCCGTATATGCGAACACCACATTGATGATTGGTTTGATCTATAAACTGATGCAAAGACCTTAAACTGCCTGTCGCTCCCGATTTTATTTCAACAGGAATTAACATCCCATTAAAAACACGCACTAAATCGACCTCTGCAGAAGATTGTGTTTTATCTCTTACCCAGAACTTCGGTTTTTGATAACTCCCTTTATTTAAGGATATCAATTCTTGAGTAATCAAATGAGGAATAATAGCTCCTTTATATGCTGAGCTAAGATCATCCAGTGTTAATAGCTGTGCTTGAATATTGAGATCAAAATTTAAGATTCCTGTATCGAGAATTTGCAAACGAGGTGATTTCTTCTAGTCGGGTAATGCAGGTGCTTCCGCACTCGTACAAGGGTATATAATTTGAATAACTTTTGCCATATCCAGACTTCTTAACGCTTCTCCAATTTCTCAGGATTTGTAATTAGAGTTTCCAAAATTTTGAAATTTCACACGCTGATCAACAACTGCCGATGCAGATTGCATAACATGACGAATGACTTTTTGATCCGTTTTACTTTCAGCATATTTTGAGATATCATCTTTGCAAGTGTTCCAAATACTTTCGTAAATAGGAACCAAACGAGTAATATCATTATATTTACTGTAATTAGCTACTATTTCAGGCATACCTCCAATGATACAATAAGTATGAAATAATTTGAGAGCTATCTTGTGAGTAACTTCATCAATCGGAATATTATAAATTCGTTCGAGAATATGTTGGTTTTCTGTTGCTGTTAAAAACTCCTGAAAATTCAATGGAAAAAGATAAAGATAACTGATTCTGCCAACGGGAAAGTGTTGTACTTGCCGAATACTATGTTCTAATAATGAACCAGCCGCAATGACATTTAAATCCGAAAGCTCTTCATGGAAAAAGCGCAAAAATCCAATAGCTTTGGGCGACTCTTGAATTTCATCAATGAATAGCAATGTGTTTTTCCATTCAGAAGAGGATATTTTAAATTGCAAGGATAAAATATCTGCCAATTGTTGAACGCTTTTGCTGGACTCTACATAATCAAGGTGTTCTGGCTTCTCAAGATTAAGCTCGATGTAATAATCGAAGACCTTAGCAAACTGCCTAACCAATGTTGTCTTTCCCACCTGCCGAGCACCTCTTAAGACGAGAGGTTTTCGATAAGCATCTTCTTTCCACAACAACAACTCATTATATACAAATCTACTAAAACCCATAACCATTAACCTACTTAACACAAAACAAGGGTAAATATTCTAGATTATTGTAACAAAACAAGGGTGAATCAACTTATTCTATACCTGAAAAAATCTCGTCAGTAATGCTGAAAAGCTATTTAACGAGCTTGAAAATCATCTGGTAATTGATGTTAATGATGAATAAAAACTGAATTACTATTTCCCCATATGTGACTTTTGTCACTTTCTCCCTCAAAAACCAATCGTACATTTGCGATAAGCAATATGAAAAGGACATTATCAAATATCGAGTTTGAAAAAGATGCTGCGCAATTGGCAGTATTTGCGAAAGCTTTAGGACATCCTACACGCATCACAATTTTGAATCATTTGGAGAAGCAGAGTTGCTGCTATACGGGAGATCTTGTGGATATTTTGCCCATTTCGCAATCGACCATTTCACAACATTTGAAAGAATTAAAAACCGCCGGACTTATTCAAGGGGAAATCACTCCTCCACGAATTAAATACTGCATCAATCAGGTAAACTGGATTAAAGCAAAACAATTATTCGAAGAACTATTTAATAAATCTTAAAAATTTACTCGACCAATCGTTTATTGGCGATAAACTACATAAATTATGAAAACAATTAAAATTTTAGGGACAGGTTGCCCAAAGTGCAAACAAACTGAAGCAGTAGTGCGACAAGTTGTAGAAGAAAATAACATTGAAGCTACCATTGAAAAAGTCGAAGACATTACAAAAATAATGGAGTATAATGTCATGAGTACGCCCGCCGTTGTTGTTGATGAAATTATCAAAATGAAGGGAAAAGTGCCGTCAAGAGCGGAAGTATTGGAGGCTATTAATGGGTAGTGCGAATTTAAATTTAAAAAAATTAAGCAATGAGGTATGCTGTAAATGCAACATCAAACAAATCAGGAATTGGTGAAATTGATGCCAAAAACAATCATTATGAATTCGGGATCAATAAAGATCATAAAGACAAGGCGGGTCCAGCAGAATTATTGCTGAGTGCTTTTGCGGCGTGTTGCCTGAAAAATGTAGAACGCTTTTCTTCTATTTTAGAATTTGAGTATGAAACTGCCGAAATTCAAGTAGAAGGCATTCGTCAAGACAAGCCACCTTTGATGAAGGAAATTAATTATACGCTTGAAATCAAAAGCTCGGACGAAAATCTAAACACGGATTTATTACACAAAAACATTCAGAAGTTTGGAACCATTTATAACACGTTAAGTCATGGTTCAGAGATTAAAGGTGAAATAAAAGTGATCCAGTAAAATGTTCGATTGGCTTCAAGATATTTCGGATTGGTTGGTGTATGACACCATTGGACTCTCTAGTGAAGCTCATTTAGCAAAAGCACTGAATTTCTTTATTTACGACTCTATTAAAATTCTGATCTTACTCTTCATCATTATTTTATTGATGGGCGTAGTCAACAGTTATTTCCCTGTAGAAAAAGTGCGTAATTACCTTTCCAGAAAGAAACTTTACGGTTTAGAGTATTTTGTCGCTTCATTATTTGGCGTAGTCACACCATTTTGTTCTTGTTCATCAGTTCCACTTTTTATCGGATTTGTAAAAGGTGGAATTCCGTTGGGAGTTACTTTTTCATTTTTAATTACGTCGCCACTTGTCAATGAAGTTGCTATTGCCATTTTCTTTGGGATGTTCGGACTGAAAACAACACTGATATATGTGATTACAGGCGTCATTTTAGGAACATTATCAGGTTACATTCTACAAAAATTGAGTCTGGAAAAATACCTGACTCCCTGGGTTCAAGGTGTACTCGATAATGCTGAAAGGGAAAGTGAGGAATATGATGAAGGAAACGTCCGATTTGTAGATCGTCTGCCTAACATCTGGAAAGAAGCCATGGGAATCATCAAAGGAATATTGCCTTACGTGATAGTTGGGATCGCCATTGGTGGGTTGATGCACGGTTATATTCCTGAAGGTTTCTTTGAACAATACATGGGGAAAGACAATTGGTTTGCTGTACCGATCAGTACTATTCTGGCCGTGCCGATGTACTCCAACGCCTCTGGTATTTTACCTGTGATTGAAGTTCTCGTAGACAAAGGAATCCCCCTCGGAACTGCCATTGCATTTATGATGGGTGTGGTTGGATTATCATTGCCCGAAGCGATGTTACTCAAAAAAGTCATGACTTGGAAACTCATAGGAATATTCTTCGGCGTGGTCACCGTTTGTATCATACTATCTGGATATTTCTTTAATTTAATATTTTAACCAAATAAAAAACGTAAAATGAAAAAGTTGATTTTTGTACTTAGTTTAGCTGTTCTCGCAGCTTGTGGATCTCCAAATGAAGAAGCCAAAATAAATGAGGGAAACACTGCAGAGATATCAAAAAACTATGTTGCTGTTTATGATTTTCACTCTGCGAATCGCTGTGAAACGTGTCGTGCTATCGAAAAAGAAACCAAGGAAACCTTAAACGAACAGTTCAAGCAAGAACTCAAAGACAGTTTAATTACATTCAGGTTAATCAACGCTGAAGCAGAAGAGAATGCTGCACTCGCCGAAGAATATGCCGCTTTTGGAACAACATTAGCGATCACTGTTTTTAAAGATGGTGAGAAAGAAATCATGGATGAAACGAATTGGGCTTTTGATGCGATTCATGGAGATAGCTTCAAGAAAGAGTTGACCGAAAAACTCAATAGTGCACTAGAAAAGTTGTAATATGTTTGAGTATTTATCAAATCTCGCACATACATCTGAAATCGCTTTCCTGAGTGCTTTTTTGCTCGGACTTTTAACGGCGATTAGTCCTTGTCCGTTAGCGACAAACATTACCGCTACGGCATATATTTCAAAAAATATCGAGGAAAAGCGCAAAGTGTTTTGGAGTGGCATCGTCTACACACTGGGAAGAGCAACGAGCTACACCCTCATTGGTTTGATTCTCTTTTTTGGCGCAAGCACTTTTCAGGTGGCTAAATTATTTAGTCAATACGGTGAGCGCATCCTCGGCCCTTTGTTGATTATTGTGGGGTTGATCATGCTCAATGTGATTAAATTAAACTTCTTAGGAAAATCAAATTTACAGGAACGTTTTTCTGAAAAATTTAAAGACAAAGGACATTGGGGCGCCTATTTCCTGGGAATTATTTTCGCTTTGGCTTTTTGTCCTTACAGTGCTGCATTGTTTTTCGGTGTTTTGATTCCAATGACGATTACAGAAGCAAGTGGACTATATCTTCCTATTGTTTTTGCGATTGGAACGGGAATTCCAGTGATCTTTTTCGCTTACATTCTAGCCTACACCGTAGGAAAAATGAGTAGTTATTTCACCAAAGTACAACGCATTGAAAAAGTAATGCGCTATGTTATTGGATTCGTCTTTATCGCTGTTGGTCTGTATTACATTATAATTTTCTTTCTATGATTAAAAAACTAATATTCTTCGCTGGAGTTTTGACACTGCTTATTTCATGTGAACAAAACGAAACAAATACGCAAGATAAATTTGCAGAAAGTCAGTCAAATGAGCTTTCCGATTTAGTAAAAAACACAAGTATCCGAGTCATAGACACCGATTTTTCAAAAGGACGATTGACAAATGAACAGACGATCACTTTAGATGATGTTCAAAAGCTACACGGTCATTTATGTGATGGTTTAGTAGTTGGTTTTTTAGGCTTACAAAAAGGCCTTTATGAACTTTATCCTGATAGTGTAATTGACAGAACTAACACGCGTATTGTTGCCAAAAGTTCACCGTGTATTGGAGATGCTGGAATGTATTTGTCGGGAGGGCGTTATCAATTTAATACTTTCTATATCGACAACAGTTTTGAAGGAATTTACTTCATTCAACGGATCGATACAGAAGAAACAGTAGCTGTACATATCAAGCCAGATATAATTCCAGCAATGATTCGTGACATGGGAGCAAAAGCAGTAAAAAAAGAATTATCCAGTTGCGAACTGGACACCTTAAAAAAGTTAGAAGACGATTTTTCAATGCGCCTTCTAACCGAAAAAGACAACAACTACTTTGAACTAAAAAAGATAGACACGTTTGAATGGAATCCAATTTTACGCTTGGATTTTGTTAAAACGGACGTGCTGAATAAGGACGCTAAGAAATGTAACTAAGCACATTTTTAACAACTATTTATTCATAAAAAAGTCGGCACCGAAAACCCGATACCGACAAAAGGAGATGGTGTTCAATTTGAACAATTATTTTGTTAGGCTCCTTTCTTTATGTGTTCTTCAAATAATTTTATGTATTCATTAACCTCAGACAATAGTTCTTCTCCATCACTATCTCTTACACTATATTCTGGTTCACCTTCACGGCTAATTTCAGAAATTACTTTCTCATTATTAAAATAATAAAGCTTATCAATTTCAGAATCTTCTTTCGAGCGTTCATTACTACCATCATCTTCAATCACTGCCAGAATCAATTCTCCATCCTCTAAGTAAAATTCCTCAGTTCGATTTGAAATCATATCATAAGGGTAAGCCTTGATACGAACAACATCATCCTCATGCGTATAGAAATGTATTTTCTCCCATTTTTGCTTGATTTTTTCTCGCAAATCTTCCGTTTTCAATTCAATGGGATTTTCTAACTTTTGTTCAACCTTATTGCGATAATCATCAATATCAGCTATAATGGATTCTATTGATGCACTAGATAGCGTATCCGGTTCCTCATTTTCTGATTTTTCTGTCTTTGTATTACTTTTTCCGGAAGTCTGTTTTTCGTCAGAAGCTTCTTGTTGATCTACACAGGCCACAAGAAACAATCCAGTAGCTATAAGTACTATATTTTTTATCATTCCAATAATTTATTTCGTTCATGTATATGATTACTGGCCCTGTCCAAGCGAGTAACCTCTTTCACCGTCAAAAGTATAAAGATTCTCCATTTTAATGACATCCACATCATTTTCAACTGCATTTTGCAACAACTGTACGATATCTTTTTTCGCTATTGTTGTTTCATTGGATGTAGTAAATCGGCATCTCCAGTGTTGCGTGCAGAAGGTTTCATCAAAACCATTCGGCCAAACTTTTACACCTCGGTTGGTAATCATCACCAATTCGATGGGACCTATATTCATTTGCTGCAATTTGGCAGCCACTTTATCCGGATCTTTCTCGCTATCGTCAACAAATATATCTACTCCTTTTAGTTCCTTATTATGAGGTAACGGAAGAGAATTCTGAGGTAACGTAAACGGCTTATCTTTTGCGGGTTGAACAGCAGGCAAATGCTCAGGCAGTTTACCTAAATTAGTTATAACAGCATCGGCAAACTCCATCGTACCTACTTTTTTGGTACTGTTTTCATCATTGTAGATGTCTGCCGTATGAATTCCATCTTCCAAGGTTTTAAGCCAAGCATTCTGAATTGCAGCTGAAGCTTTAACTTCTCCAATGTAATCCAGCATTTGAACAGCCCCCATAAGCAATCCAGAAGGGTTTGCAATTTTCTTTCCAGCAATATCGGGTGCACTTCCGTGAATCGCTTCAAACATCGAACAGGAAGCTCCAATATTTGCAGATCCCGCTAATCCAACAGATCCCGCTATTTGAGCAGTAACATCTGAAATGATATCTCCATACAGATTGGAAGTTACTACGACATCAAAATACTCCGGTGTATCCGCTATTTTTGCCGTTCCAATATCTACAATCCAGTGCTCATTTTCAATTTCTGGATATTCTTTAGCTACTTCATCAAAAACTTTATGAAAAAGACCATCTGTTTGTTTCATGATGTTGTCTTTTGAAAAACAAGTCACTTTTTTACGATTAAAGTGCTTTGCATATTCAAAAGCATATCTGATAATCTTTTCTGAGCCAGGCTTGGTAATTAATTTAAGACACTGTGCAACATCTGCCGTCTGTTGATGTTCAATCCCCGCATATAAGTCCTCTTCATTTTCGCGAATTACAACCACATCCATAGTTGGGTGTTTTGTACTTACGTATGGAGAATAACTGCGACAAGGTCGAACATTTGCATACAAACCAAGTGTTTTGCGCATGGTAACATTCAAACTTTTATACCCTCCACCCTGAGGAGTAGTAATTGGTGCTTTTAAGAAGATTTTATTTTTTCGGATTGAATCCCAGGCTTCTTTTGATATACCAGATGTATTTCCTTCTAGGTATACCTTTTCACCTATTGCTACTTCTTCAAATTCAACTTGTGCATCAGTCGCTTTTATTATTTTAAGGGTTGCATCCATTATTTCCGGACCAATACCATCGCCTTTCGCTATTGAAATTTTTCTCATTGAAGTCATTTTAAATTCTTTAATGTATTACAGTGTTTTAAACTAGAGCTTTATGAAGCTTTCAACAAATCTTGAAGATCCAATGCGATTTCATCTGTTGAAAGTTTCTTGAAAGCTGCACAGAGTTTTTCTTTTTCATCTTCCAATTGCTTCAATTTAGAATCAATAGCAGTAGAATCAAAGTTGTGATTGCTTTCCCACTCTTTCATATATTCCAACTTCAGTGCATTGATTTTTTCATCAACACGCTTACAGTAATTTTCAAGCAGTACTGCTTTACTTATCGTTAGTTTCTCAGTTTTCAAATCAGCCATCCTATTTTCTTTTTATCGGTTCAACAATAATTTGCTATGGTGTTTTTGCCACATGTATGGACATAGCAAAGATTAAAAATTATTTTTATATATTTTTATTTATGTTTATTATACATAACATTAATTAATGTTATGGGTTACAGCTATCACAATACATCGGATCTTCTTTTTCTTTGTCGTGTGGAAAGTACGATCGTTCCACAAAATTGCAGGTAGAACATTTATACCTGAATGCTAAAGTTGAACGTGTTGGTCTGTTGCATAATTCACAAGGTAAACCCGACTCCACCTCATCTACTTGAAAACCTGGTGTATCGCATTCGGGGCAACAATTCACAATATTATTGACCAATTCTTCAGTTGCTTTTTCAATAACCTGCATTCGTTTCGGATTATACATAGCGCGCATGTCTGTTTCTATCCAAGCAGCATCGGAATCTTTGAAAAATGTTTCCAAACTTTGCTGTAATCGCTCTTTGGTATTTATGTTTTTATGAATATCAGTAGATTCGTTTTCACTTCTACGCAAAATCATCGCATGTGAAGGAAATCCATGTTCATTTGCGAAATGCAAGCCTTCTTCAATGGATTGTATTGCTTTTCCATCAAAATTGGTGTCGGTTGAAATCTTTCTTCCGATGATTTCCAGTTTGTTTTTACGATCGACCAGCACTACAAGCTCATCATCTGCCGGGGCAAAAATTATAGTGGGATGCTGGCCAAAAGAGCCTTCACTTGCTACCGCTAAATCACATCCCGTTTCATCCATTGCTAGTTTACATTTTAAACGCGCCGTTTCTAGTGGATTTAACTTCCGCTCTACTTCACCCGAAAACGTTCCCAACTGGTCGGTATCAAATAAAAAAGGAACACAACATTTCACCGAAATTGACTGCTCCAACAATGGTGCGATGACTTGCTCTTTTTTGTGTTTCGTACCAATCACCAATGATCTGTTTTTAAAAATTTCAATTCCCATATACTAAGCAAAGACTTTTTCTCTGACCGATTCTGGTTCAAGTGTTTCCCATCTTAAATCTTTTTCGTAGCTGTGCGAAATAGTACCTTCCTCATTCATAACCATCAGGAAAATCCATTTGTTATCGCATAAATCTTTTACATTTTGATGTTTCTCCAAAATGTCATTGATTGCTTCAATTGGAGCTTCAATCACGACATTCAAACGCTGTGGCAAATGCTGATAATTTTCACCATCATGGACAGCCTGCCAGGGTAATCCGACTCTTAAATCTCCGCTTGAACCTTCCAGTACTCCTATTCCACCCGTGATGTTATGCAACGTTTTATTCCCTGCTCCAAAGTTTTTATTGTCCACTGTAGAAGCAAAATATTGCATGTTAATCCAGTTGGTTACCACCATGGGCGCAGTCATAATAAGTTCGAGGACATTGAATCCTTTATCTGCTTTCCAGTCGTAAGAATGTAAAAAAGATTTTCCTTCTAAATTGGCGTCTTTTGTTCGCTCTCTCGGGGCTACTACAAATGTATTACAACCCGCTAACCCCCATTCGTGTCGAACTTGCGACCAGTCTTTGCTTCGCGCTATCACTTTTCGATCCAGTGACTTTCCGTTCACATTTAAGCGTAAAGCACGCTCGGTTCTCGTGGCATGACCCGCAACCATCAACCATTTCTTGAGTTGTGCTAATTCTTGTTTCAATGGATCCGGAACCAATTCTGTTTTAAACAATTTAACTTCATCCGTTGTAGTATCGTGTTCCGCTGCTATAAAATACGTATCTGCTGGAATCTTAATTCCTTCTTTCGCAAGTCCAAATCTGACTTCTGAATTGTTCAGCACCTCGGCAGCTACTTTTGCATTAGCTTCACCAGAATTTCCTCCACAAGCACCACAATCGTATCCGGTAGCATGTGGATTATTGGTTGAAGAAGAGCCGTGCCCTGTAATCATCACCAGTTTTGCAAAATTGTTCGTCAGCGACATAGCACTCAACGCATTTTTCGCCAGTTTGATTTGTTGGGAGAGCTCCAGTCCAAAATCTTGATTGTTTTGCGAATCAGTAGCTAAACTCACCGATTTGTTGTTGGCATTTCGTCTGGATAGAAAACTCCCTTTTGGATGCGCTACAGGGCGTGTAATTCCAAACCCATCTAAAAATAGCTTGGGCAAAAATGTTATCCCCATCGGACTTACAAACCCAAAACAAGAAACCGCTCCGTGTCTGAATTTTTTCCAGGAACTGAATAAATGGAATCTGTTCTTTCTGGATTTCATTGCTTTTTGGTGCTTTTTATCATCCGAAAGAACTTCTTTTACCGTTGCTCCGGTTGGAATAAGCGCAGGACATTGATGTTGTCCTCTACTGTGTCCTATTGGAACATAATTGATTGGAAAGGCAAAGAATCCGGCAAACCCCAACGTCTCAATCGCTGGAGAAAGCATTTCCATATTTCTTCTATACACTTCTGATCTTACATCGATACAAAATATCGCTTGTACTGTCGGTCGTACTTGTTGCTGACTAATTCTTCCGCCATTATTGTTGATTTTTGCAACTAATTTGCGTTGACAAGCAAAATCAAAGGCGTTTTGCAAAATAATGCGCTGGTAAACTGATTCGTCTTCATTTAGCTCGAAAAGTACCGCCGCGTTTTGTCGTTGTATTCGCTTCCATAAATCTGAAATATCAAGACCTTCAAGCGAATTCAGAAAAGCAACTTCCCAAGCCAAAAGTATAGCCAGAAATTCTTGAAGATTCGTCTTTTTTCCTCCGTATAGATTTGCATCCCAATCAAGTCCGGAGTTATATGCGGACCAACCTTGTATACGCAGTAAAAGTGCATGTAAATAAGGTACCAATATTTCCTCTTCGATCGATAACTTTTCCAAACAAGTTTCAATCGATTCCAGTGTATCATCTGGTAATTCTTTGATTGTGGTGTGAAACTGCTTTAATCCATGAATTTTTGGTGTTCTATCTAAAAGCGCATCCTTTTTCCAAGACACAAAGTTCGACTCATTTTGAAGCGTACTGTTCCAGGAAGCAATTCCTTTATCATAATAATTAGTTGCCCAGGAAGTGATACAGTCGGTCATGACAGCGCTACATCTTTTCCCAGTTAACGATGCTGAACAGTCTACCACGAGCTGAACAGAAACGGACTTTTGAAGGCCTTTTTTATGGGTACTTTCTACTTTTTGGATAAACTCCTGAGGAGTGACTGTTTCCAAGCCTGATTTCTCCAGTGCCTTTACCAGATCCTCATTTAGTATTTCGTTTTCTTCAATAGCTTTCAGGTAAAAAGACAAGGGCATTGTTAAATTCGACCCGTTGAGTTTTTTATAATAATTAGCTGTTTTTTCAAAAGTGTTGTTGGCACTTCCCATATAAGGATTCACTGCCACAAAATTCTCCAGCGACCACAGTGGTGCAATTTTTCCTTGTACTTCCTTTAACACATTATTGATATCTATTCCCATCTGTTCTAATTTTTTGATGTAAATCGCTTTCTTTTTTAATCTTCTTCAGTCTTATTTAAAAACTTTAACTTTTCGTTTTATAAGCTCCAATTAATCGGTCAAAATAACTGTTGATATAAAACCCATTACGCAAGTGTACTTGAAGTGTGCTTTTGTTTTTCCCACCAGAAAAAAGTGGAGCAAAAAGTTGTAGTAGTACTGCAATTGCAAACAGTAAAAGCATCAACCCAATGACGAACATGAGATTCATAGAAAGAGTTGAGACGGTTGGAAATTCGCCTGCAAGTACCGTGTGAAACAATTTTTCAAATCCAAAAAAGGCTGTAGCTACTATCGCTACCAATACACACGATGCTAAAAGCGTTGAAAGACTTCGTTTTGAATCTAACACTGCGCTCATCATGAGGGTCAAACTCATCACTATGACTAATCCGACAGCGAGTAGTGAAAAATTGCTATTAAAATCAACTCCAAAAACAATGGCAATACCCATGTAAATTCCAAATGTCAGTAAAACACCAAGTAAAATTAATAGTGGATTACCCAATCGCTCGGGAATTGCAATACGTTTAGATCGAATTAAGTCGACAGAACTACCGGAAGAAAGAAATGCGTGTGCTTTGTAAAAAGAATGGGCTACAATGTGAAGAACTGCTGCAGAGTAAGCGCCCGTTCCACAAATAAACAAACTGAATCCCATGTGCGCGATACTCGAATAACCAAGTGCTGTTTTTATAGAAGACTGCGTCATAAACACAACAGAAGCAAACAACGCCGTTAGTCCACCCATAACAAGTAGAATGCTGGATGCTATTTCCGTTTGGTTCATAACAAAGGCAAATCGCATGATGATAAATGGTCCCGCGTTTAAAACACCAGCGTGCAACAAAGCAGAAACGGGAGTAGGTGTTTCCATGACTTCCACCAACCAACCGTGGAAGGGAAATTGTGCTGACTTAAATAAAGCCGCTAGTACTAAAAAAACAGCTGGAATTTCAAAACTAAGTTGGGTTCCATTGACACTACCTTGTTCTATCGCTTCAAAAATAGTGGTTAAACTACCCGAACCAACTTGATTATAAAGTAGCACAAAACTGATCAGTAGAAAAATGTCTGCTATACGCGCTACAATGAACTTCTTTGTTGCCGCCGTTTTAGCACGGGGACGATCCCTGTAAAATACCAGCAATCGATGCAAAAACAAACTGGTCAACACCCAGGCTAAAAACAAAATCAAAAGATTACCGGAAAGCACAAAAAGTTGAACCGAAGCAATTGTCGCTGCAATTCTACCCATAAAAACACCTTGACGTTGATCGCCCTCTAAATAATTTACGCTGTACTTGACAATTATCACCGACAACAATGCGATCATTCCAAAAAAGAGCATACTTAATGCATCAATCCTGAAACTGAGACCTAAATTTTCGAAACTGAAGAATGCAAATTCAGCACTGCCGTGATTAAAAATATACACTCCCCCAGCGATGGATATTCCTACACTGACTACTGCTGCAAACATGGTCAGAACGCTAATCGCTTTTCTCTTGCTGTTACTCATAACGCCCGATAACAAACTGGCAGTAAAGAACAAAAGTGTTGGAATGAGCGTTATAATTGCTAATAATTTCATTGACTTAGAATTTGTTATTTGTTGTATACAATTTCATTTGAGTGCAAAATAAAGGATTCTATTTCATATATTTTTATTTATATTTGCAATACAATACATAATATATTTTTATGAATTATACGATACACCAACTTCAGATATTCTTAGAAGTCGTTAAGCAAGAAAGCATTACAAAAGCTTCAGAGGAGTTGTTTATGACCCAGCCAGCGGTCTCTATTCAGTTGAAAAAATTTCAAGATCAGTTTTCTGTTCCCTTGACTGAAGTTATTGGTCGTAAATTACATGTCACGGAATTTGGAAGGGAAGTTGCGGTGATGGCAAAAAGTGTTTTACATGAAGTGCAAGAGATACAATATAAAACAAAAGAGTATGAAGGTGGATTGACGGGTGTACTCAAAATCTCCTCAGCTTCTACTGGAAAATATGTGATTCCCTATTTTTTAAGTGATTTTTTGAATGAACATTCGGGGATTGACTTAAAGTTAGATGTTACTAACAAATCAAGAGTAATTGAAAGTTTAAAGAACAATGAAATTGATTTTGCATTAGTTTCTATTATTCCTGATGAAATGGAATTTGAAGAAGAAAAGTTAGTGGAAAACAAGCTGTATTTGGTGGGTAATGATCCCGATATTGATAGAAGTAAAGCGTTAATTTTCAGAGAGCCTGGTTCTGCAACACGACATGAAATGGAACAGTTTTTTAAATCTAAAGAACGGAAAAAGCGGAAAAAGATGGAGTTGACCTCGAACGAGGCGGTTAAGCAAGCTGTTGCTGCAGGACTTGGTTATTCTATTCTACCCATTATTGGCATCAAAAATGAAATAAAAAATAAAGAGTTACACATTCTTAAAATGGATAATCTTCCTTTAAAAACCGAATGGCGATTGATTTGGTTGAAAGGGAAAAAATTGACTCCTGTTGCGCAATCCTATTTGAATTTTATCAGAGAAAATAAAGCGAAGTTATTGAAAGAGCATTTTGAGTGGTATTTGAATTATAAGTAGTTGACTAAAATGATTTCATTTAGACTTCAATTCTTGCTAAAATCAATCGTTTCAATGATTCCAAATTCAATTGATTCATCTCGCTGGAGGGAATCAATGAATGGAGAAGGTTTTCTTCTTCAACAAATACCGCTGGTAACGCATCTTGACGATCAAATTTTGTCTGAAACTCATCGCGATGAAGAAATTCTGTTTTTAACGGGAGCTTTTTTATGAATGTAGTCCAATCTTTTTTAACCGCTAATGTTCCATACGTGATCCCACATAAATTACACGCATACGTTTTAGGGGAAAACACTTTATGCATAGCATCTAATGCACCGATCCACAATCCGCTATCGGCGTTGTAGACGAAAAGTAGGGATTTGTTTTCTTTATTCATGTTAGAGATTGGAAGAAGGAGTTGGTAAAACCTTACAGTAAAGTGTAACTTTTAAAATAATGAAAAAAATACGTATCTCCTCGGCTATAGCTTCCGCATAAATCTGCTCAAAATCAGACACAATAAAGCATAAAAAAAGACCCAAAAAAAATTGGGTCTTTTAAAGAATGATTAAAATCTAATTTTAATTTTTTGGAGTGATATCATATGTTCCGTCTCCATTAAAATTAGTTAAGTTTATAGTAACCAACCAATTTCCTTTTTTACCTTCTTCTGAGATACCAGAAAAACTATCATTTCCATCTTGTGGTCTGGTCTGATTGAATACTTCGTTTCCTTTAGCATCATTTAAGATGATCTGGCATGAACCGCCCTGTGTTGTAGTTACGTCAAAGTTTACAGTAGCTTTTTCACTCGAATTTTCCCAAACAAAGGAAAAAGTTCCTGTATCTCCTTCGCCTTCAAAATCGCCTCGTGCTTCTGTGTTGCCTTCTAATTCAATCGTTCCAGAATAATCGTCTTCTAAAACCTCTTTATCATCGTACTTATTGTACTTCTTGCACGATACTCCTCCGAATAGAATTGCTGCACCAAATAGTATTGCAACTCCTGTTTTTAAATTTTTCTTTTTCATCTTTTAAAATTTAATGTTCACTCCTCTGATGAATGAAAACATAATAAGGTTGGAAACTGCTTAAAAAAAATGGTTCTACCACGAATTTAGTGGGTAAGGACAGCCTAAAAGCATTAAAACATCCCCTGAGCGGCTTTTTGTCACGGTTTTTGTCCTTCGACATTTTTCAAATAATTAAATTTGAAAGCTCAGGAACCACAAAAACACGCGCCAAAAAGTATTGCTCCATAATCTTCTATAGCCACGGGTTGAAACCCGTGGCCATAGAACCCGTGGCAATAGAACCCGTGGCAATAGACCCGTGGCCATAGAACCCGCGGCTATAGATAGGTACCTTTCATAATTGTCCTTCCCTATAAATTATCCGTTTTATACTACCCTAAATTCGTGGTAGAACCAAGAAAATTAAAATTTATATCGAAACGATACATAACCTCCTAAACCTAAAACAGTTGATCGATCAAAGGAAGCAGGAACTTTTTCTGTTCCTTTGTACAAGTTTGTAAGACCTTTATCCACGTTAATGCCATAGTCAAGGACGAACTTGTTAAATTCATAACTCTGCCCAAGCTGTAGAGTAATGCCAAAATCATATTTACTCAAATCATCAAGACGCTCTCCTTTTGACTCATCATTTAAGGAATAACTACTACTCGACATATACCCCAAATATGGACCAAATTTAAGGTTGAGTGCTGTTTTACTAATGTCAAATCTTTTGTACTTAAACTGATACATTCCCTGCAATCGAACATAGTTCATTTCTAATGACTCTTCATTAAAGCTCCCTCCATTAAATGATTCATAAGACTGATGAATAGTCGCATAAGTAAGATTTCCTACAAAAGCATGTTTTTCTTTCAAATGATAGACAAATTGTAATCCCAGGTTAGTTCCAATGGTCGGATTAAACGCCACTAAACTTCTTGAGTCAAAAGCTCTTCTTGTTCTATTGTTAACTAAAGCGGTTGTATTTAATGCCGTGAAAAGACCAAATTCATATTTTGTTTCCTTTGGTAATTCAACTTTAATGTCGATCAGTTCTGAATTTTCATTGTTAGTTTCTAAAAGTCTCACTTGTTTAATTGGAAGACCAGCTAACACCTGAGCGTCTATTAAATCCAAATTACTTTTTTCTTCATTTTCCTCTGTTTGAGAGGCCAAAATTTCCTTTTCCCTCGGCTCTGACGCTGAAATGAGATTTGAGCCTTTGGAATCCGTGTTCTCCGAGTTTTCTTTACTAGAGGTTAAAGGTTTATTTGATTTCCCAGTTAGAATATTTAATGCTATACTTTCTTCCTTATCAGATGAATCGGTGTTTTTTGCCTGAGCTGATCCTGATTCCTGATTGAAACGTTCCCTTTTTATCTCATCCTCTTGAGTTTGTCCAGACTTCGCTTGTAAGCCATTTTTAGTAATAGAAACAGTATTGTTATTTAATTCTCCTTGAGTATCAGGAAGACGATCTCCGTACTCAGGTGTAACAAAAAGCAAGAAAATCAAAAAGGCAGCCACTCGCTTTGTCCATT
Organism: Bacteroidota bacterium; assembly: GCA_051745635.1. Taxonomy (GTDB): domain Bacteria; phylum Bacteroidota; class Bacteroidia; order Flavobacteriales_D; family Crocinitomicaceae; genus Brumimicrobium. The sequence continues at coordinate 87,414 of JBNJEH010000001.1, read as the reverse complement.
TGTAGAATGTTCTTCTTTGTAATAGACTACGAACTTTTTTCCAGCCTTTATCAATGGTTAATTGCTTGTCAATGCCCGCCCAGATGCCTTCGGGTGCTTTTTCGGTATTGCTCTCAAAACTTGACTTTACTTTATGATCTAACTCAGTTGCATTTCCATAGAGCCCATCGCCAATTTTTGACCACAGGTTTTCAGGAGCCTGGCGTTGAACATTTTCAAAGCTCTCTTTTATTTTTTGCTCTATGTTATTGGGCTTAGCCATTAATTTGAACTAATTTTTCTTTTAATAAAGTTCGTGCACGATTTAACTGAGATTTTGATGTTCCTTCTGAAATATCCAACATCTCTGCAATTTCATTATGCTTGTACCCTTCTATGGCATACAGTTTTAAAATCGCTGCAGCTTTGGAGGGCAAATCATTTACCAGTCTCACAATTTCGCTAGCATGAATCCGTTCGAAGATCCCATCAATTTTTGGAGTCTCTTCATAACTTAACTCCTCAATTAGTCCTCTTTTTCGCTGTTTTTTTCTGAAATGCTCAAGCGCTTTGTTGACCACAATTCTTCGAATCCAAGCTCCGAGTGGAGACTCAAAACGAAAATCATGCAATTTTCTGAACACATTGATGAAACTTTCCTGTAGGATATCCGCCGCATCATCTGCATCCCTGGCATACATCATCACAACGGAATACATCTGATCAGCATACTTTCTGTAAAGTGCTTCCTGGAAATTTCTGTTATCCTGAAGACACCCTTTTACAAGTTCCTCGTCTGATATGTTTTTTAAATCGCTCAATTAATCAATAATAATTTCAACCCCTTTTCCCACTCGTTCATTGATAAGGTCTAATAAGTTTTCGTTTACCGACCCATTAATTTTGATAGACTCTGTTCCAGAAATAATGGTGGTTTGCGCATTTTCTAACTGGTTCACCGATATGTTTTCAAACCAAAAAACAGGATCCAACTCTATAGTTGCTTTTGCAGGTTGACCGGCAACCAAATCAATTTCGGTTTCTCCGTTGCTGTTTTTGGCAATTTTATCGTAAAATTCAATTGCTGGAAGCTCAATAATTACTGGAAGTTGATTGCCACTACTATTTACGTAATTCCCTTCAACCGTGATTAGATCACTATCCGATTTTTCCGCCTCCAAATCAATCCGAATAGACGTATATGTACCTTGCGGGATTTCATAAACAAGTTGGCTGTTTGCAGATGATGATAAACTCACAATAAGACCTCCTTCATGCTCCTTTTCAAAATAGACATCCTCTCCCTGAATGCGATTACCATCAAATATAATCTCTCTTAAAAGGACCTGGCCACCTGTAAAAGACAAGTCTCCATCCATAGTTGACTCTTTGTTAATGTCGACCATGAATGATACTTCCGTTGGTTCTTTCCATTCTGACTTGTTGCAGCTTACCATCAAGAGTAAACCCATTAAAATAAAGCTCCGATAAATTAATTTTTTCATAATTTCTTATACTTCTTCATACTATAGATGAAAGTTAATACAAAAAGGTTGGAAAATGGAAAATATTTTTTTTGAATATGATTCGGCGGAATTTTACCAGTGATAATTCGAAGTATAATAATTAAACTATGAGATTTCTCCTCGTTTTATGCGTAAAAATGTTTGATAAAATGACTCCATAAAAATCACTTAGATATATTTGCATCATGGCACTGGATACAACAAAAGTTCAATTTATACCCCGAATTGCTGCGGCGCACATTTTTGAATGGGCTTTATTTTGCCTTTTGTTTTTCTATTTAATACTCAGAGCGATTTACGTTCCGCCACTGCACGATGAAGTAGCCACCTTTTTCCACTATATCGAAACAGGGGATATCTGGAGTGATACCGCCGTATTAGATGCCAACAATCACTTATTGAACTCCTATCTGTCGCGCATCATGTACTTGCTGTTTGGAGAAAATTTCTTCTTTTTACGGCTGCCCAATGTCTTCGCTTTTTTTATTTATTTCTGGAGCATCGTCAATATCCTTAAAGGATTAAATCACCGCTTTAATTACTTCGTGGCATTGGTGGCGTTAAACACCATTCCGTTTGTGCTGGAGTACTTTGCCATGACCAGAGGGTATGGTCTGGGGATGGCGTTTTTCACACTGTCTATTGCACTGCTCATCCACTGGTTAAAGACACAGAAAACGCGCGTGTTATTCTTTTGTCTCCTCGCTGGCTGGTTCAGTGTATTTTCCAACCTCATCTTTATCAATTCTTTTGTACTCCTGGTGGTAGCAGTAATTGCATTTATCATCATTGACAGGTCTACGACTACTTTAAAAAATGCCGTTTTTCAGGTCGGGAGTTTATTACTTGTTGGAGTATTGACCGTTCCACTGATTGATTTTGGACTAAAACTCAAAAACAGCGGCGCACTTTATTACGGAAGTCTGGACGGTCTTTGGGAAGTTACGGGAGCGTCACTTTCTCAATTAGTACTTTTCACAGCGAATGCATTCGTAAAATGGGGTGTAATCATAGCTTTACTGGTCATGGTCACCGAAGCAGCTGTTCGCTATTTTGAATTAAAATGGCGGGATTTTCTCCATAACTATTTTACGATCGTCCTGTTTTTTCTCGTCGGTAACATAATCATGACCTGGAGTTTGGCCACGTTTTTAGCTGTGAATTACCCCGAAGACCGCGCCGGGATTTACTTTGTTTTACTCTTTCTCATTGCTGCCATTTATGCCATCGACAAAATCAAGTGGAAATATAGCGGAATCCCCTTTTTGTTTTTTCCGATCACGTTATTGTACGTCATCAACATTTCCCAAACGGTCGTCACGCCGGATCAACTGTTGCGCCCGGATTTTTATAGCGAAATAAGAAGTCATGCAGCGGATTCCGGTTCCGTCCAAATATACCCTACACAACATTTGGCCTGGGCGTATTATGAGCGATCGCAGGATAGTAAAATAGTTGTTTTCAACCAAAGAGAACCGAGTCCTGTTCACGACGTAGTAGTGACGAGAAAACCATTTTACAACCCCGAAATTCACACCGAATTTGAAGCAGTATTTAAAGATTCGCTCACCAAAAACTACAGCTTGCTTCAAAAAGAAGCGTTGAAACGTAAAAAAATATTTGAAAAAACGTTCTCTTTTCCATGGCATGCCAATGAGTTTAGCGAGATTATTTCGTTTGAACCCAATGACTCTTTAAGCGCTGACAGCTACCTTTTCAATTTAAAAGGAGAAATAGAAATTGACAGTATTTACAACAATATTTCCATCATTTTTGCGGGTAGTAACGAAAAAGGAGAACAAGTGTCTTACTCCTACTTCCCGTTAAGATGGTATTTCGGCGCGCGAAACCTCGTGTTTGATTTTGAGATGAATCATCCCATTTCATTCGGGAAAAACGATATCCATGCCCTGAAAATATACCTGTGGAATCCACGACAGCGGTCTTTTACCATGAGTAACAACAGATTGGAGGTTTTTGAGTTGAGGTAGTCATTTATTTTGCCAAAGTAAGAATCCCCGCTCATTCGCCGTCATTAAAAAATGACTTTTTTCGATTCTATTCCTAAAAAGTTTAGATATTTTTGTATTACATTCCTAAAAAGTCTTATTTTTGGTAAAAAAGCAATGATTCAGCGCCAGATTGAAAAGCAGATCAAGGAGAGTTTTAATAAAAACAAGGTTATTATTTTATTGGGACCGAGACAAACTGGTAAAACTACTCTTTTAAAACATATTGTTAAAAACGTTGATCATCATATTTGGCTGAGTGGTGATGAATATGATATTCAACGCGCTTTTGAAAACCCAACATCCACAGCATTAAAAGCATTTATTGGTAATTTTAAATATGTCGTTATCGACGAAGCTCAAAATATTGAGAATATCGGAACTGCTTTGAAGCTTCTAGTAGATAATTATGACGATTTACAAGTCATTGCAACTGGTTCTTCATCCTTCGAATTGGGCAATCAAACAAGCGAACCATTAACCGGCAGAAAGTTTGAATACCGTTTGCTCCCCTTTTCCTTTGAAGAAATGATTCATCACCACGGATTAATACAAGAAACACGTTTGCTTAAACATCGACTGGTTTATGGTATGTATCCAGAAGTTATTAATAGTGAACACGACGAAAAAGACATTTTAAAATTATTGGCTGACAGCTATTTGTTCAGAGATATTCTAATGTTAGAAAACATCAAGAAACCTGACAAACTTGTAAAATTGTTGCAGGCATTAGCTTATCAAATAGGTAGTGAAGTTTCATACAATGAAATCGGGAAGTTAATTGGACTGGATAATAAAACAGTTGAAGTTTATATTGATCTCCTGGAAAAATCATTTGTCGTTTTTCGATTAAATTCGTTCAGTAGAAATCATCGTAGCGAATTAAAAAAATCAAAGAAGGTGTTTTTCTATGACAACGGCATACGAAACGCAGTAATTTCCAATTATGCTTATTTTGATGTCAGAGAAGATAAAGGTGCACTGTGGGAAAACTTCTTAATAGCAGAAAGAATGAAACTTAACCATTATCATAAAAATTATGTCAACTCTTATTTTTGGCGCACAAAAAATCAACAAGAAATTGATTACATTGAAGAAGGAGATGGAAAATTATCAGCTTTTGAAATGAAATGGAACAGTAGCAAAAGGCATAAAATCACCAAAACCTTTACCAATACCTACCCGAATAGTACAGTAAAAATAATTCATTCGGAAAATTATCATGAATGGCTGACATAATAGATTATTGTATTCTATTCCTAAAAAGTCTATATAATTTTGGATTTTATTCCTAAAATGTCTTTATTTTGGTAGAAATAAGGGTTATTATACCGTATGGTATTAATAAAAATGGATTACCAAGATAGGTCGTAAATTTTAATTTAAAACATTCTTTCTTATTGGATGCCTGGATTTATAAAAGATGTTAGACTTGGAGATGTTAGATGTTAGATTTCTTAATATCAACTGTCTAACATCTATTGTCTAATTGTCTAACATCTGATTATTTATTGTTTTACGACTTACATTGGTAATCCTATACTAAAATATACTGCATATTTGTTCGCTATGACTTTTTACTGCAAGACGCACTGGATAAGGCAAGTCATACACCCGATTAGCACACTATAAACCAAATGGCAAACAACAAAAAAGACTGCCGAAGCAGCCTTTTTAAGTTCAATTATCCCTTCTTTTATACGCGTTCCAAAATAGTGGCATACCCCTGTCCTACTCCAATGCAAAGTGTAACGAGGGCATATTTTTTCTGTGTTTTCTGCAGTTCAATCGCTGCTGACTGAAGGATTCTGGCTCCCGTCATGCCCAGTGGATGTCCCAGGGCAATCGCTCCGCCATTCGGGTTTAAGCGCGGGTCTTTGTCGTCGAGCCCCCACTCTCTGGTGCAAGCCAACGACTGTGCAGCAAATGCTTCATTCAATTCGATGATATCCATATCATCCATCGTTAATCCCGTTCTTTTGAATAATTTATTCGTCGCATGAACGGGGCCGATGCCCATAATACGCGGTTCAACACCAGCCGCTGCAGCTCCAACAATACGCACCATCGGCTTCAATTGATGATCTTTTACACCTTGTTCACTCGCCACCAATAAAGCACCTGCACCATCGTTCAAACCAGAAGCATTCCCTGCAGTTACCGAACCTCCTTCTTTCCGAAATGCAGGCCTCAATTTACTGAGCGCCTCCAGTGTCGTTCCAGGTCTGGGAAATTCATCCTGATCAAAAATGATTGGATCCTTTTTGCGTCGGGGGATTTCCACGGGAATTGTTTCTTCCGCCAAGCGTCCGTTTTTTAAGGCTTTCGCGGCTTTTTCCTGCGACCAGGCAGCAAATTTATCCTGATCTTCCCGCGAAATACCGTATTTGTCCACGAGGTTTTCAGCCGTTTGTCCCATACCTTCGGTGCCATAAACCTTATCCATCTGCGGATTGATAAAACGCCAACCAAATGACGAATCGTATAGTTTTGCGTCATTCCCAAAAGGCGCTGCCGACTTTGACATCACCCAGGGTCCTCGCGTCATATTCTCAACACCCCCCGAAAGGTAAACATCTCCAGCTCCATCTTTGATGGCACGAGCTGCATTGATCGTCGATGCCATCCCGGAAGAACACAACCGATTGACCGTCTCTCCGCCTATCGTATGAGGTAATCCCGCCAGCAGTAAAGACATCCGCGCTACATTGCGGTTATCTTCGCCTGCCTGATTGGCGCAACCAAAGATCACATCCTCGATCGCCGAAGGATCCAAGTGCTTATTTCTTTCCACTACCGATTTCATCACCAATGCACCCATATCATCGGGACGAATCGTCGAAAGCGATCCTCTGAAATTCCCGACTGGGGTGCGCACACCGTCAACAATATATACTTCTTTACTCATTTTGCTGTATTTTTTATCACGCTAAAGTAACAAGATTTTCAAAGTTTTTGCACACTTGAATCCTCAACTGTTCACAAACGAACTGCGAAATTTCAATAGTTGTGGAAAACTTCTATACTTCTATTTCAATAATTTGGCCTATTTTTAGGGGACTACAAATAAAAAAACTATGATTAAACAAAAATTACTACTGCTATTCATGAGCTGTGCGTTCGTTTCTTCGATAGGCTATTCACAAGAAGAATTGACTGAAGAAGAACAGGCTTATCGCGATTCTATTGCAGCATTGAATGAAGAAAATGCAACGATTGCCGAAAGTCAGGAGGCGTACAATAAAGGAATCCAGTTATTCAATCAGGAAGCGTACGATGAGGCGATTCGCTCGTTTAAATCCTCTATTGACGCGGATCCCAACTTTACAGCTGCCTATTACAATAAGGGAGTCGCCGAAAACGAAGCCAATTATTATGCAGCGGCTGCCAAAACATTGAGTCAACTCATAGAAAAAGATGATGATTACTCCAAAGCCTATTTTCAGCGCGCTAGGGCTTACCAAGGTGTGGGCGATTATCTCAAAGCGGAAAAGGACTATAAAAAATCAATTCAATTAAAACCGAAAAACCCCAAAGCGCATTACAATTTTGGAACGCTGCAATTCATGCAGAAAGACTACGACGCAGCCATTGCTTCATTTACCAAAACAATTGAATTGGATGGTCATCTGGCATTCGCCTATAATGATCGGGGCAGCTGTTACCGCATGAAAGGGGAATACAAAAAAGCCATATCCGATTACGAGGAAGCTTCCAAAAAGAATCCGGATTTAGCATTTGTTTTAAACAATATTGGAACGACTAAATTAAAAATGGAGGATTACGTCGGTGCAATTGCAGCTTTTAACAGAGCTATTTCAATTGATAAGAATTTCCACCTGGCCTACAACAATCGGGGAGCGACTCAAATGGAACGCGATCGGTTGGATGAAGCCATCAGCGATTTTGAAAAATGCACGGAAATCAAGTCAGACTATGCGCCCGCTTATGCTAATATTGCTGCTGCCAAATTTCGTCTGGAGGAATATAAAGCGGCTAAAAAAGCTGCAGATAAAGCAATTCAAATCGATCCTGATTACGCCTCTGCATACGTCAACCGCGGGATGATCAAAGAAATGCTCCGCGACATGAACGGCGCCTGCGAAGACTGGCAAAAAGGAAAAGAATTGGGAGCAAAGAACGCGAGCAGCTATTATTCACAAAGCTGTGGTTATTAATAAATAATTTGTAAAAACGATAATGATGATTAAATATATATTATTTCCATGTTTTCTCCTGGCAGGTTTTGTGTATGGACAAAACATCGACTTCAAACGCTCGAACTTCAGAGATGATATCGATGCTTATAAAGCGGCGAAAGATGCCATCGACAAAGGAGAAGAATTTTTTGAAAAGGGATCGGCTGCTATATTTCAAGTACAGGATCCGGATGACGCGTTCAAAAGAGCGCTGCAACAATTTCAAATCGCGCAGGACTTAAACCCTGACAACGCACTCAACAACTTTCGTATCGGTGTATGTTACCTCTATTCTACTTCGCCGTATGAAGCCATCCCCTATTTGGAAAAAGCACACGAACTCGACCCGGAATGCGATGATTTCCTTTACTACTACCACGGAAATGCACTCCAGTTAAAGGGCGAGTTTAACAAAGCGCTTGAGTCGTACGATAAATTTACCGATGCCTACCGGAAAGCGGATAACTTCAGTAAATTCGTAACGATGCGCGAGCGCGAATGTGAGAATGCTAAAAAATATAAATCTGATCCCGAACGTTGCTGGGTGGATAATGTCAAACCCCTGAACACTGCACAAGACGATATTGCTCCTTCTATTACTACTGACGGATCGGAAATTATTTTTAGTTCCAACCGGCCAAATGACAATGATCCAAATGAGTTTGACGAGTACGATCACGACATCTACAGTGCTTTTATTGAAGATGGCGAGTGGTCCAGCATTAAACCGATACGTGGAAGTGTAAACAGTCCCGATGACGATGTCGTTAACAACCTGTCTTACGACGGTACCCGATTGCTTTTGCACAAGAAAAATGACGGGCAGGAAGATATTTTCGAATCCGTACTGGATGGTGCGCAGTGGAGTTATCCCGAAGTCATGCCGCGGCAAATCAGCTCAAAAAAATCAAAAGAAATGTACGCCTCATACGGCCACGATGGCTATAACATCTACTTTTCGCGTGGCAATGAAAGTCGCAATAACGGAACGGATATCATGTATTCGGGCATGCGTAATAAAATGGAAAAGAACTACGGTGCGGCGACAATGATCAGTCAGGTCAACAGTAAATTTAATGACGGTCCGGTCTACATGCACATCGACGGAGAAACGATGTATTTAGCATCCCAGGGTCATGAATCTTTAGGCGGATACGATATTTTTGTTTCGCATAAAAATCAAGGTGTTTGGTCTCGTCCCGAAAATATGGGATATCCCATTAACACACCTTATGACGATTTCTTTTTTGCGTCTACGGCAAGTGGAAAATACGCTTATATTTCGTCGAATCGAAAAGGCGGAAAAGGTGGATTCGACATTTATAAAGTGACATTTTGGGGACCTCCAAAGCAACCCATCGTCGACATGGAAGATTACTTGCTGGCCTCTGTTGCTCATCCGATCAAGGATCCAAAGATCGAGGAAACCGTTAGTGTAAACAAAGTTTCATTGACTGTATTTAAAGGAAAAACGATCGATGCCATTTCCAGAAAGCCCGTAGAGGGACAAATAGAAATTACCGACAACGAAACCGGAAACGTTATTGAAGAAATATCTACCAACAGTGCTTCGGGTAAATTCCTCGTATCACTCGAAGCCGGTAAAAATTACGGGATTGCGGTAAAATCTGACGGTTACTTATTCCATTCAGAAAATTTTGATATCCCCCAGGGCAGCGCCTATAATTTAGTGAACAAAACCATCGAGTTGAAAAATATTGCCGTTGGAAGTAAAATCGCATTGAGAAATATTTTCTTTGATGTTGGCAAAGCGAAATTGAGAAGCGAATCAAATGCCGAACTCGACCGACTTGTGAAACTACTGGAGGATGTACCTGCTTTGAAAATAGAAATATCCGGTCATACCGACAATACGGGTTCAGCTTCTTTGAACAAGGAGCTATCTCAGAACCGTGCAGAAGCCGTTGTAAATTATCTCCAGGGAAAAGGCATTAATTCGAGCCGACTGACAGCTAAAGGTTACGGTTCTTCGAAACCCGTAGCAAGTAATAACACTTCTGAGGGGCGTCAGGAAAACAGGCGCACAGAATTTGAAATTATTGCAAACTGATTTTCTTCAAACACAATGATCTAAATCCGTCTATGAACTTCGGCGGATTTTTTTAGTTGGAAAGGTTGATTCTTAGAACTTTGAGAGTATTTCGGTAAGTTCATTTTAGCATATACATGAGAATCTCAGGCCAGCCTTCGAGTGCATTTCGGGAAGTTGATTTTAGTACATACATGAGATCCTCAGACTTCAGCCTTCGAGTGCATTTCGGGAAGTTGATTTTAGTACATACATGAGATCCTCAGGCTTCAGCCTTCGAGTGCCTCAGGCTTCAGCTGAGGACGAGGACTGGTGGCAAGGGCGAGGGCGAGGGCTGAGGCACTCGAAGCCCGAAGCCCAAAGCCCAAAGCCCGCAATTACTCATTTAATATCTCTATATGCAACTGCCAATTCAGGTAAATCTTTAAATCTACCTTCAATTAAAGCTAGCTTCTTTTTACGACTCCATTTTTGAATCTGCTTCTCTCTGTAAAAAGCTTCAGCTACATGATTATAATGCTCATGGTAAAGCAGTCTTAACGGTCTTCTCCTTTTTGTGTGTTTTGCACCATCACCTGCATTATGTTGTTCCATTCTTCTTTCTAAATCTACTGTTGAGCCAGTATAAAAACTTCCATCAGAACATTCAAGTATGTACATGTATCCTTTTCGCATAGGTCGGTTTAGTATTGGTAATCCCTTATAAGTTACAGAAAATAAACATGTTTCGAAAGTAAAGCTCTCAAAATTTCAGCCTTTTGAGAACATTTCGGTGAAATCAATGGCCTCCTCAGGCTTCTGTCTTTGAGAGTATTTCGGTAAGTTCATTTTAGCATATACATGAGATCCTCAGACTTCAGCCTTCGAGTGCCTCAGGCTTCAGCTGAGGATGAGGACTGGAGGCAAGGGCGAGGGCTGAGGGCTGAGGCACTCGAAGCCCGAAGCCCGAAGCCCGCAAACAATGATTCCCTTTTAGCATTCATTTCTTTTTTTCTAACGATAAAATAGTATATTCAACCTGCAAACAAAAGTGTATGGAACAGGAACACATTGATCATATCAAAAAAGAATATCCCGAAATTAGTTTTACGGAAAAAGAATTGCTCCATGCCTACGGTCATGATGAAACCGAAGACCTTTCTTTTCCGCCACACATCATTGTCAAACCCACAACAGTTGATCAGATTGCATCCATCGTGCACTATTGTAACACTCACAAAATCCCCATTACTCCATCCGGTGCCCGGTCTGGTCTCAGCGGTGGAATGTTACCCGTTCAGGGCGGTGTATTGATGAGTATGGAAAAATTCAATAACATATTGAAAATCGATGAAAACAATCACCAGGTAACCACAGAGCCGGGAGTCATTACACAGGTACTGCAAGATGCCGTAAAGGAAAAAGGACTATTTTACCCTCCCGATCCTGCTAGTAAAGGATCGTGTTTTATTGGCGGTAACATCGCCGAAAACAGTGGAGGACCGAAGGCCGTAAAATATGGTGTAACGGCGGATTACGTACTCAATTTAGAGGTCGTTTTACCCAATGGCGAAGTCATCTGGACGGGAGCGAACGTATTGAAAAATGCAACGGGATACAATTTGACACAATTGCTTGTCGGCAGTGAGGGAACCCTGGGAATTATCACGAAAATAGTCCTTAAACTTATTCCCCACCCCGCTCATGATTTACTCATGCTCGTTCCTTTTATGAAAGCTGATGAAGCTTGCGAAGCCGTTGCAGCATTGTTTAAAGCCGGAATCACTCCCAGTGGACTCGAATTTATGGAACGCGATGCAATTCAATGGACCCTGGATAAAATCGCCGACATTCAGCTGGAAGTAGACGAAAAGCATGCGGCTCATCTACTTATAGAGGTCGATGGTTTCGATGAAAACCAACTTATGAAAGAATGCGAGCATATTGGTCAGGTCGTAGAACAATTCGATATCGGCGACATATTATTTGCCGACAGCAAAGCCCAAAAAGATCGTTTATGGGAAGTGCGCCGAAAGGTTGGTGAAGCCGTCAAAGCCCATTCCATTTACAAAGAAGAAGATACCGTTGTACCGCGTTATGAATTACCACAGCTTTTGAATGGTGTTAAAGCGATCGAAAGGAAGTACGGATTCAAATCAGTTTGTTACGGACACGCAGGTGATGGTAATCTTCACGTGAATATTATCAAAGGTGAACTCAGCGACGAGCAATGGGCGCGCGAGTTACCACAGGCAATTCGTGAAATCTTTACATTGACCGTTCAACTCGGAGGCACAATTTCAGGAGAACACGGTATTGGATATGTGCAAAAAGATTACATGAATATTCCCTTCAGCCCGACGAGTTTGCAGTTAATGCGCGAAATAAAAATATTGTTTGATCCGAATATGATTCTCAACCCAGGTAAGATCATCGATTAAAGGGAGCAGTTGCTGCACCTTTAATCTCTGTGTTCATTGAACTACTTAAAACATTGCTAACAAGTACATTTTAAAATCGTTCTATATAATTTCAAAAAAAAACAAGAATGAAAAAATTTTACTAATTTCGAACAGCTTTAAAATGCTGGTTACTTTAAATTCAAATGTGCAGAAAATATGATCAAACAACGTTACCGCATCCGATTTCCTCAAGTAGACTCAAAAGATTTGGGTCAGGATGAAGTAGGTTTTAAACTCATCGAAGAAGATCAAACCACCGAGTTGCGATTCCACGATTATAACTTCATATACAACCGACCTGGTTTATACGAGCAGTTATTTTACGATCGCCTCAAATGTTCTTCTCCGCGAAAAGTAGCAGATATTTTAAAGCAATCTTTGGATGCCGTAGGGGAACACCTGACCGAAATGCGCGTGCTCGACTTAGGTGCAGGAAATGGCATTATGGGAGAAGAAATAAAATCGCACGGCGTTTCTCGACTCGTAGGAATTGATATTATCCCAGAAGCAAAGACGGCCTGTTTCCGAGATCGGCCAGACGTCTACGACGATTATTACATTGTCGATTTTATGAAACTCACGAATGAAGAACGCGAAACAATTAATAGCTGGTCCATCGATTGCCTTACTTCAGTTGCGGCATTAGGTTTTGGTGATATTCCACCGAAAGCATTTTTCCAGGGGCTACAATTTGTTCAAACGGGTGGTTGGGTTGCCTTTAACATTAAGGAGACATTTCTCGACAACTCAGACCGATCTGGATTCTCAAAGTTTATTCGCGAACTCATCTTTTCAGAATACCTCAACATTCATCACTTAGAACGGTACCGCCACCGACTTTCTATTGAAGGTGCGCCGCTCTACTACTTTGCTGTCGTGGCACAGAAAAACGCAGCAATACCGGAAGATTTTCTAGATAAAGTCTTAAAAAGTTATGACATTGATGAGTGATTTCCTCGAAAAAGTAAGTACTGTTTAAAAGTAAAAAAACACCTCTCATGTCTGAGGATACAAACCTGATCGATAACCAAAAGCGAAAAGGAAATGCAGAAATAACCTATAAACATGGTCCTAACTTTGGTATCGCTCCCATTATTCTTGGAGTAGCTTTAATGTTCATGGGGATCGTGATGATTCTGTCAACGATGATCGTTGCCATGTTCATCGGTGTCGGTGTTTTTCTTGCGGGCTCTATGCTTTCTACTTCTACCAGTGGAGTTCAGGTTGATTTTACCAATGAACTCTATCGAGAATATTCAACGTTTCTTTTCGTTAAGATGGGAAAATGGAAACCATTAAACTACTTTCCATATATCAGCGTCATGAAAGCGAATAAATCAAACAGGGCATCGGACATAACAGGATTGAACAGAACTGTAACAACAAAAGAAAATCTGGGGATATATCTTCTCAACAAAACCCATCGAAAAAAGCTGTTAATCAAACGCACTGGAATGGATATGCAGGATGCCAGGCAGGAAGCTCAACAGTTTGCAGACAGCACTGACAAGGAAGTGGTTCGATTTAACCCCAAGGTGGTTAGTCGCAGAAGAACTGGTCAATAGAAACAAAAAAAGGAGAGCGAAATGCCCTCCTCAGTATCTTAGTATAGTTTACACTAATTATTTCTTCTTCATGTGACGCGCATAGCGATTCTTAAACTTATCGATACGTCCTGCGGTATCCACGTATTGCGTCTTACCAGTAAAGTAAGGGTGCGATTTGTGTGAAATATCAAGTTTCACCAATGGATACTCATTTCCGTCCTCCCATTTCACAGATTCCTTTGATGGAGCGCATGAACGCGTTACAAATGAGTATTCGTTCGTCATGTCTTTAAACACTACTAATCGATAGTTCTCTGGATGTATATCTTTTTTCATTTTCTTTAAGTTTCTTTTTCTTCCTCCAAAACGGACGGCAAATTTAATAAATAATTTTCAATATCACCTAATCTGCAGGCTGAAAAACGACCAATTTGAATATTTAACCAAAATTATCCGCTAAAAGTCCGGTCAAACTAACATTTCGCGCCTGCAGTCAACGGGTTCACAAATATAGTTATAATTCGATCGAAATGTCTTGATCTGAAGCGGAGAAATCTGAAAAAACGCTTTAATTTCCGTCTTGGATACACTGCTGCTGTTGGCGCTCCGGATCAATTTAAATATTCGTAAAGAATAAAAAATAAATCCCTGTTAATTTCGTTAAATTAGCATCGATGGAAAAACGCGTCAAAAAAATCTGGTTGGCTCTCCCTCTGCTCTTTGCATTGGGGATAATGTTGCTCAATCCTGGCTGTAGAAAAGATCTGCTAATGTCAGACGACAATTTGACTTTCTCAACGGATACAGTCGTTTTCGATACCGTTTTCACTACTGTGGGTTCTTCCACGCGCCGATTCAAAATATACAACCCTTCTTCCAATCCGGTTAAAATAAGCTCCGTAACGCTCGACGGCGGCGATGATTCCCCTTATCGCATCAACCTCGACGGAGAGCCAGGGACGAGCTTTAAAGATGTCACAATCCCGGGGGAAGACAGTTTATTCGTTTTTGTTGAAGTTACACTGGATCCCAATAACATGACGACACCACTCGTCGTTGAAGACCAGATTCACTTTATCACTAACGGCGTCGAGCAAGAGGTTCAGCTCGCGGCCTGGGGACAGGATGCTTATTTTCATTACCAGGACCTCAATGAAGGAGTCTGGCCTAAGGATAAACCGCACGTGATCTACGATTATGCATTAGTGGATAGTAGTAAGGCATTGACCATTCAGGAAGGTACGCGGGTTCACCTGCACAAAAATTCGCTCCTCGTGATACGAAAAGCTACTTTAACCATTGATGGTACGGCAGAAGATAAAGTAATTTTTGAAGGCGATCGTTTGGAGTCCTTTTACGAAGACGTGAAAGGTCAGTATTACGGAATTTATTTTGATCACGCCCGGTCTTCCACTATTGATCATGCCATCATCAAAAATGGAACGGCGGGAGTCCACCTATTCGGAGATGCACCTTCAAATACAGATTACACTTTAACAATTACGAATAGTGAAATTTTCAATCACGCGAGCTACGGTATTTTTAATTATTCCGGCGCCTCAATTCATGGTGAAAATCTCAATGTTCACAACAATACGCAGTACGCCTTTTTCCTACTCGAAGGTGGTAATTATAACTTCCGGCATTCGCAATTCCTGAGCTTTGGAAGTGACGGCAATCAACCCGCGATGGCTATTAAAAATTATTTTACCCGCGATGACGGCTTTACGTACGTTGGTCCCATCAACCAAGGTGAAATCTACAATTCTATCATCTATGGAGGCGGCGAAAGTCAAATTGCGTATGACACTATCAACGACGGTGGATCCATCGATATCAGCTATAAATTTGAGAACAATTTGATACAGCAGGAGGAGACCTTTGAAGGGGAAACCGGATTTGCAAGCAACATCTGGAATACCGACCCGCTTTTTGAAGATCCCTCAAGCCTTCTTTACAAAATCACTTCTAATTCACCATGCAGAGATGCCGGGTCGAGCGCCTATGCCATATCAACGGATTTAGAAGGAAATTCGCGCGACATGACGAATCCCGACATTGGTGCCTTTGAAATCAACTAAGCCATGTTGTTTCGTCGGTTTGCTTTTATATTACTGCTCCTCTTTGCGTTAGTACATTCCGCTTGGTCTCAGCAATGGCTGAACAACAACTGGGGCGTACAAGCAGGAGCATCGATTTCCCTGGGATCTCACATGCAAAAACTGGGTTTTCGAATACAAGCTTATGGAGTATGGGAATTCGCACAATTCAATATCGGCAATCAAACTTATTATAACTTCAAGGGACTCGGACAGCGCAAAAAGTTTTGGGAAAACAAACTCAGTTTTGGCACCGTTTTCCTCGGGGGAAAGCGTAATACTTCGGTTCGATTTATATTTGATGGACTCATGCATCAGACGAAATACGATTACGCGCTGGGCTACAACTATATCTTTTTTACTGATAACGCGGGAACATCTCAGCAAAGCGGTGGGTTTGGACTCCATGTCAAAGCATTCAGTTTGCTCATTGAAAACGATATATTCGCCGGGAAGGGACGCGACCGATTTCGCACGAGTCACGCTAGTTTTCATTACTTCGATACCAATTATCACGTGGGTGTCACTACGCACATGTGGACGGGTGAAACGAACGGAACGCGTTTAAAGAATACACCTGACAGTATCTACCAGACCGGTTACAAAGATTTACGTTCCACGCCCTACGGCACCACGAGTCATGGTATTCTTTCAGTAACGGGAGACTATTTGCTCGACTATGGCAATCGCGTTGGGGGTAGCATCGGAATTGACCACGAGAGAGTGCGACACGTTTTACAGAACAAAATTATGCACGACAAACCGTTTATCCCCAAAAAATGGCGCGACCCGAATGTCAATTACCCCATGCTCGATAAGGAAGGACATCCCGTTCATCATCCGGGACAGGAGCGACCAGGGCGATTTTATTATCAGTTTGGGCTGAATCGCAGTTTAACCTTCTGAATGAAAGGAAAAGGCGGCAAAAAAAAGAGGCGCTCCAAACGGAACACCTCTATTCTCTAATGATTTAACGAAATGTGATTAGTGACTCACAACAACCTGCATTGTTTTCGTCAATCCATTCTCCAATTTCACATTGACGATGTAAACGCCATTATCGAAGCCGCTAACATCTACTTTTGTTTGCTCTACTCCCTTGTGAATAGCCTGCTCAGAAACTTTACGACCAGCGAGGCTAACCAATTCAATTTTTTCTACATCATGTCCAGAGAAATCAATATTCAATGTAGAACTTACAGGTGAAGGGTAAGCGTTCATATCGATGTTCATTGCTTCGTTTTCAAGATTTACAAAAACGGCATCTACAACATTGACAGTCACACCTGAAACGCGATCAGCTCCGAAGCCCAAAGCAGTGTAACTTCCGTCTGCTTCCACCGGACAAATAGGCTGAGCATAAGTATTCACGTTGGTGGTATAATCCATTTCCGGATCAAAACCAATATAAATCTCTTCATTAAAAGTTTGAACACAGAACAAATAACGCTGGTTATCTTCAAGTGCAAAAGCATCATCAAAATAACCAGTAACAGGTTCACCTGACAAATCTGAAGGATAGGTGTACTCGGCAAATGTAATCTCATCCAATGAGTTAAACCCAAAGTTCTGATCATTCAAATCTGTAAACTGATCGTTCCACTCGTAGGCAATCACTAACATTGCTTCACCTTCCATTGACGGTATATTGGCATCGGCACCTTTGATTGCAGAGAATGTAATACCCTCAGGTGCAATGCGACTCGCATTTTCATCGCGAAATGCCATGCAAGAGCTGTAAGTCGGTGCTGTTCCTCCAGGACGAAAACCTCCGGAAGTGCTCGGCAAACCAGAAGAATCCGTCAAGCTTGCATAGGTCAACAACGAGTCATTGATGTGGAAAGAAGTCGTATACGTATTGTCAAATGAATAAGCATCAGCAGAATCACTCATGACCGTGTACGTCAGCTCGTACTTTCCTGTACCATAAGAAGGTTGAGAGAAAGTCTCCAACGTAAAATAACTGGAATCAGATGAAACGATATCAACTGCTGTTGCCGTATCGTTATAAATTTCAGTACCGTTGTAATCGATCTTAGCCGATAAGTTTACGTTCGTTTGATCTTGAAAACCGAAATTATACACCCAAGCTCCTAAATCAACCGAGTACTCGGTATCATCCTGAGCGATCAAAGCAGGTGTCACAGCATATTCTGGACGAAGCACTGCACTGGCATCTGTACCCACATCGTTTGGATAAAAACCAGTTTTATTTCCGATAAACACTTCAACAGGTCCATTCTGCATTTCATTAATGAGAGTAGCACCATCAACATCACTGATCATAACGAGTGGGATGGTAACGTTAGCACCATCAGATCCCGGCGCCATTCCTACTGGACCTCCAGGTTCATTATTAATGATAACACAGGCAATCGCACCAGCATTTTGAGCATTCAGTGCTTTCGTGCCAAATTCACAATCCCCTCGGTAAAGTATGGCAATTTTGTCCTGGACATCACCGGGATTCGCAGCAGCCAAACACCCTAAAGAATCAGCTGTTGAGGTGTCCAAAAATTGAGCCAGCGTATCCAGGACTGCATTAGCCGGATCTAACAAATCGGGTACTCCCCAACCTCCTGCTGGTTCAGCATATTCCATCTCATAAGCCCCCTGGATACTCGCGGGAGATTCCCCGGAAAAGATCACCTGGGCATTGAGTGCGCCAACGAAAACCACGCTGAGCGCTAATAGTAAAATTTTTTTCATAACATATAAGTTTTAACAATTTTAACAAAGATATAAAATAAATTTGATGCACTCAAACATAATTTTACTCATCTGTTGATAAATAACACTCATCGAAAATAGACTCGAGTTCATCTGCTATGGATTGCATTGAAAATTGCTGAGCAAAGCGATGAATAGTGTCGGCATCAACGTCCGCCCTGCGCCATCGGTCAATTGTATTCGTTAATTCATTCCTGTTATTGACCTGGATTTGTTGACCAAGTTTTTTATCACGAATTTGCGTGAGTCCTCCGCAGCGTGTGTAAATCGCCGGTAATCCCGACATCCAGGCCTCGGCGAGTACGACCGAGAAAGTTTCGTAATTACTGAATAGAATAAAAAGATCTGCACGACGCATAGCGGCACCAATTTCTTTGGGACTACATCTGCTCTCAACTGAAAAATTACGCGGATCGTTCTTGGTTTGTTCAATTGCTCTCCATACCTGCTCCTCTGAACTTTCTGTGATGATATGAAACTCAAAAGGGCGTTCAACTTGCTTAATGGCTTCCAGCATCCCCACGACATTCTTATGCTCGTTATCGAAGGATGAAACGTGCAACAAGCGCAGTTTTTCTGAAACTTCTTTTCTTTCCGCTGGATAAAAATAATCCGTATTGACGACATTAGGTAAAACGGTGTAATCTTGTACTAACCCTAGTTTTCTTAGCGATTGTCCCAAATGTTCCGAAACGGGCATAACCTTTTTTGCTGATTTAAAAATACGTCGATAAACGAAGCGAACATAAAAGGGCAATTTTTTAAACTTATTGGTTTGATCTATAAATCCAGTCCAATGCTCGGTAAGCACGTAAGGTAAGCTGTGTTTTTTCAGTAATTCAATGGCAAATTCACCCGCTGGAAATGCTTCATTGAGATAGACCAAATCGAAATTTCTGTCAATTTTCTTAAACCCTTTTCGCAAGGCCATAAGTAACCGATTGCGCTTTACAAAATGACCAATTAGCGGTATTTTTAGCTGAGATTGGGGATAATAAACCACCACCTCTCTCCGTCCGTTTCGGGTGCGATCGTCCAATGTCATTTCTGTGTGGGAAGAGGAAGCAACAGCATGTAGCACAACAACATTGGCTATGCGCTGAACAGCATCGGCATGTTTCTCAACAAAATTGCCGAGCGTAGGATTCACTTCGCTCGGGTACCAACTCGCCAAAAGCAATATCTGTTTGTTCTTCGCCATGCATCAATAATACCGAATTATTCCGAAGGCATCAAGATGGGACTTAGCGAATGTCATGGAGGTTATTTACACCGATCGGTCGTTCCACCGTAAATCCTTCGCCATATTGCACACCAATATCCCGTCCGAAATGTAACATGCGCGCATTTAGAAAATCGACAAATTCCTTACCCGATATGGGTGTTTTAGGACCTTTCATCCCAGGCTTATAAAACTGCGTTTCGTACGCCATAATTGCCTCGAATTTGCGCTCTTTTTCTTCTGAAATATCCACGACAAAGTCAGGCTTAATATATCGATCCTGGATGTAGTGATATACTGCTTTTGGTCTCCATTTCTCTTGTTCTTCACCTTTGTGAGATGTCTCAATCTTTAACAGACCTGACAAGAAACAAGCACGGGATATAAATGAAGATCCTCTGCCGTGGTCTGGATGCCGATCAGAGGTAGCATTTGCCAAAACGATCGCTGGTTGAAAATGTCGGATCCATCGGATTAATCGAATTAAGCTCTCACGATCTTCTTCAAAAAATCCATCAGCGAGGCGTGCATTTTCTCTGTGCGAAACCCCTAATATCGAAGCTGCTTTCTCCGCCTCTTCATAGCGCGACTGAACGGACCCTCTCGAACCAAGTTCACCTTCCGTGAGGTCCACAATCGCAACTGTCTTGCCTTGTTCGACACTTTTAATAAGCGTACCACCCGCAGAGAGCTCTACATCATCAGGGTGCGCGCCAATCGCTAATATATCGACTTTTTCAGCCATGAATCCATTTTGTTATTTCTTCATCTTCGGGAACAGTTGTGGGCTCTACGCTCTTCACAAAATCGCCGTTTTCATCGATCAAAAATTTGTGGAAATTCCACTTCACTTCCGCGTGTTGATCTTTTGATTTACTTTGATCCGTCAACCAGTTGTACAACGGATGCTGATCCTCTCCTTTCACAGATATTTTGGACATCATCGGGAATGATACGCCATAATTTTTCTGACAAAATCCTTGAATTGTTTCATTTGAGCCGGGTTCTTGCTTTCCGAAATTATTTGCCGGAAAACCCACAATCTCGAAATCATCGCGATCTGTTTGCTCATAGAGGTTCTGGAGCCCTTCGTACTGCGGTGTAAGACCACATTCCGAGGCCGTATTGACCACCATCACTTTCTTTCCTTTCAGTTGAGACAAGTCAAACTTATCCCCTTTAATGTCTTCTACTTCAAAATCGTATAAATTCATAATTACTTTTTCTTTTGAGCTATTTGATCCATCAAATATTTGACGATCGCTGTCAATGTGAACACGACAAACACCCAAATTGTTGTCCAGGCCCAGTTTGGCATCGTAGCAACACCTTCGCCCTGTGCATAGGAATGGAGCCCCACTAATATAAAGTTCACACCAAAGAACGTAAACAGTATCGAGGAATATCCCCACAGACTCACAATATTGAATATGAATCGACTGTTCAAGCCCGGGATGAATCGAAGGTGCAATATCACGGCATAAGTCAATACCGAAACGAGCGCCCATGTTTCTTTGGGGTCCCATCCCCAGTAACGTCCCCACGATTCATTCGCCCAGACGCCGCCGAGGAAGGTACCAATCGTCAGCATGAACAATCCCACGGTCATCACGACTTCAGCCACGGCCGTAATCTCGTTGATATTCATGCTTAAACGTTTTTTATTCGATTGATTTTTAAAGGTGTACAACAGTAAATTTATCAGTCCCAAAATTGCAGATATCCCTAAAAACCCATACGAAGATGTGATGATCGCTACGTGAATCATGAGCCAATAGGACTTGAGTACCGGCTGCAGCGGAGTAATTTCCGGATCCAATAAATTCAGCTCTGTTACGAAAAGCATCATTGCTGCGAGAAGCGTAGTCGCTGCAATCACCACTGGATTTTTGCGCACGAAGAAAAATCCGGCCAACAAGGTTGACCATGCGATAAATACCACGGCTTCGTATCCATTACTCCACGGCGCATGACCAGAAATATACCATCGCATGCCCAGTCCGGCTCCATGTGCTACAAATGCTACAACAACAATGGCAAAAAATACGCGTGTAATGATCTTGAAATACCGTTCGCGTTGAAGCGTTGGCGTCATCAAGGTTCGTGTAAAAAACAATATTAAAAGTAACGCTCCCACCAGAAGGTATATGAACTGAACTTTATCAAAAACTTTGAGTTCATTGTAAACAATTTCCGTTTCAACTTGCGCTTGCGTAGGGAGATCTTCGTTGGATTTAACCTTTTTCAACGCTTCAACTGCCGACCACTGCAATTTTTTGAGCCTGTCCAGATGCTCCTCTACTTCGTCGTAGCTGATGTTCTCCTGAGCGGCCTGATAGCTCTTTCGTAAAAACTGAGTTGCATGTTCATTACCCGTTTGATCTTTTCCTTTTAATTGTTGGTCGAAAGGACGCACCCAGGTTCCGTTTTTATCTCCGGGAACAGGCACAATGCGCATGTATTGAAAAGCAAATATTTGCTTGAGAACGCGGTATCGCTCTCCTAATTTCATCAATTTCTTGTCGTACTCGCTCTTTTTGCTATCGGGCTTTTCGTGCGCCTTCTGATAATCATCCAGCCATTTAAAGTTACCTGTTTCATCTTCTGCTTCGCGCAGTGAAATATGATTTTCAACACCGAGCTCTTCCCGTATTTTAGTCGAAACATACAACAGCGGTTTATCCAGCCATACTTCCGGTCCGTAGAGATGAAATGCGAGCATGACCTGAACGGCATTTTTATCCTCGTAGCGGTGGTCGCGATATATTTTTCGAAGGACTTTATCCGACAAGGTGTGAAAAGGAATAATCCTTCCATCGTGATCCTGCACCAAAAGGTCGGATACCTGATCAGCTCCTGCTTTCGACGGGTATTTTATGGTTACATTCTCCGCCTGAAAAGACGATTTTTGCCTATCATTTTCTGAGTGCTCATGGTTGTGAGAATCATGTGAATGCTGATGTTCAGACGGTTGTTCATGAGTGTGCGTCGTGTCACCACCGTGCGCCCAACCCGCCGTTTGGTTGACGCCAAGAAGGAGCAAAACACCGATTGATATTTTCAACATGCCACGGCGATTCTCCCGCGATTTCCGAATTAATCGCGTCAGTTCACTCATTCTGCCTGCCGGTGAAATCAGCGACAAGATCATCCCGATACTCATGAGCAGATAACCTAAATACGTCACATTCGTTCCCCACCAATCGTAGTTCACACTTAAAATCGTACCTGATTCATCAGGAAAATAGCTCGATTGGAAAAAGCGATAACCTTTATAATCCATGACATTATTCATAAATATGCGACGATCATGTTCTACTTGAGCAGAAGAATCAATGAGTGTAACCTCAGAAGCGTAAGAACTCGCCATATCAGAGCCTGGGTAGCGGTCCAGCTGGAAATCGCGGCACTTAATATGAAACGGAGTTTGAATCGGCTTGGCACCGTAAGACAGAGCAAAGTTTAAACCGGCAAACTGGAAATAATGATCTTCCGATATGCGGTCTACTCCGCCTGGAAAAGTAACCGTGCGCTCCTTGTCTTTACTCGACAATTTGACCGTCAGATAATTCATTCCGGCATCTTTTTCCTCCGCTTTCATGCGCGTTTTCTGAACGTTGCGTTTTAACCCTTTAAACATCAAACTCTCTCCGGCAAACATATAGAGTTGTTCAGCATAAAAAGGCACCGCAGTATCGGCGGGAATGCTATCCATTTTACTCGGGTCTAATCCATTTTTCATGCGGTCCTCCCGTGAAAGCTTCATCATATCGACGCGTTGAAAAGGCTGGATGGACTGGATATACAACTTGCCCTTTTCCTCCCAGATTTTTACCCCTGGAATTTCACCTTCTCGTTCAAAAGAAAAATTCAATCCTCCAATCGCTTTTTGATTTCCATTGAAAAGGTAGTGCGTTTTTCCTTTTACCACGTATTCGAGTGCTTTCCCATCCAGGGAGTCAGCTGTAATGACGGTATCGACCATATTTTCTTTATAATCGACATAATCCACTTTTATTTCTGGCTGATCGGGCAATTGAAAATCGAAAGAAAAAGGGTTTTCCACGCCTTCAGACAACCAGCGCTGATCCTCGTAAGTAAACTGATTCACGCGGTCGTTTGCTTTTAAAATAAGATAAGGACTTCCACTAAAAATGACGTTTGAGGTTTGCCCTTCTTTAATTCGCATTTGCCCTTCAAAGCCGATATATCGCGTTAAAGCGGCGCCGACGATAATCACGAGAAATGCGAGATGAAATGACAGAACGGCGACCTTTTTGCGCTCGAACATGCGGTAACGAAAAATATTGACAATCAAGCTCAGCGAAAGGTACAGTAAAAGAATTTCGAACCAAGTGGCATTGTAGACCGCAATCTTAGAAGCAGGAGTCCCGTAATCAGACTCTACAAATGTAGCATGAGCAATAGCGTATAAGAACAAAACTAAACCAATCGCCATCATGCGCATGGAAAAAAGCTCCCTCAAAATTCGATCTAACATAACCTTTTGTTTAGAGCTACAAAAATACATAATGATGACCGTCTAAGTGGTTTAATTTTACTTTTTTTGTGAAGGTTCAGTCAACAGTAGTACATTTACAAAAAAGCCTGAAAAATGAATAAAATAGGGATTATCGGAAGTGGTAACGTCGCCACTCATCTTGGTAAAGCGCTGCATCAAAAAGGATTTAACATTGCATTTGTATTCAGCAGAAATGATAATCACGCTCGAAAACTCGCTAACATCCTTGACGCTCAACCGGTTCATGAATTCGAAAAAATTGATTTCCAAGGTGTTGATCTTGCGCTCATTTGTGTTCCGGATCAAGCTATTCATCCCACGATTGAACGGATCCCCTCAAAAGCTCCAGTAGCGTATACCTCGGGAAGTATCAAACTGGAAAACCTTCCCGATCGCGATCACATTGGCGTTTTTTACCCATTGCAATCGTTTTCAAAAGAACGGGCAGTTGACGTTGCATCCGTTCCTTTTTTGATCGAAGCGAGCACCACATCATTCGCTGAAGAACTTCGTTCGCTGGCTGATCAACTAAGTAACACCGTTCTTAGTGCTGATTCTGAAAAACGCTATCAACTGCACATTGCAGCAGTGCTGGTAAATAATTTCACCAATCATTTGTACAGTTTGGCCGCAAATCATGTTGAAGCGCATAAACTTGATTTTAAGTTGTTAAAACCACTCATCCAGGAAACCGTAAAGAAATTGGACGACATGCATCCGCGAGATGCACAAACGGGACCAGCGCGGCGCGGAGACCACAAAGTAATCGAACACCATCTAAATTCCCTCGATGGCAGAACAAGAACGATCTACGAATTGTTGAGCCTCTCGATAGACGAAAAGTACAATCATGAGTTATAAAAAGAAATTATCCGGAATAAGCACATTTATTTTTGATGTCGATGGCGTTTTGACCGACGGCAATGTCTATTTAATGCGCGACGAAGTCGTGAGATCGCTCAATTCGCGCGACGGTTATGCGATCCAACACGCGGTAAAAAGAGGTTATGCGATTTACGTGGTCACGGGCGGAAATTCAACTGCAGTGCGCGACAGATTATTGAAACAGGGTGTAAAGGAAGTCTTTTTGCAATCGAAAAATAAAAAGGAGGTTTACGACAAACTGCGTGCCCAGGTCGGATTCAAAGACCGGGAAGTACTTTACATGGGAGACGATATTCCGGATTATGCTGTCATGCAAACAGCAGGTGTCGCTGCTTGTCCCCAGGATGCTGCCGTAGAAATCAAAGCTATTGCAGATTATCAATCACCTTATCCTGGAGGCCAACATTGTGTACGCGACGTCATAGAGCAAACCCTGCGGGTTCAGGGCGACTGGTTTGATGACGATTCTCTGGAGTGGTAGGGAATGGTTATTTCTTCACGATTTTTTGAAAATAATATTCTCCTTCTATTTCGACCGAAATCCAATAAAGTCCCGATGATACTGAACTCAACGAAATAATTTCTTCTGATTCCTCGAAGGTCTTTAATATTGCGCCCTGAGAATTGTAAAGTACGACGTCTGATCCTTGGATTTCCTTTGGTAAAAACAGGCGATCTTCAGTAGGATTCGGATAAATGGGCTCGTATTTCGATGATAATTCATTTTCATTAAGCCGAACAAGTTCTTCACTATCAGCATCAATTGTAACCTCATCATTAGGCCCAATTTTTACGACCATCACATCTGAACCTTCTGAGTCAATTTCTCGGTTATCACTAGCGGTTCCAACAAACGCAATACCACCTTCAATGGTTGGTATCATTTGATTTGCCTCATCATGATTCCAGCCAGAATAAGCCTGGGCAAAACCATTAAAATACATGTTCGTGTGGAATTTATTAATAAATACATCCCGCCCACCTGAAAACGGATCAAGTTCTGGTGAATAGGATGACAACGAAACATACATTCCTCCAGCATCCTTAATTGCGAAACTTTCATGGTAATCATCTTTAGAATAATTATTCGTAAACTCACCAAGCTGGTTTCCATTTACATCTGTTTTTAAAAACCATTGATCCCTTACTTCATTGCCACTACTAATAATTGAGCCAGCCGAATATATCTCACCATTAAATACTTGTATGTCGAAAATTTCGGTAACCCCGCTTTGGTCATAAAAATTTTTCCACAACACACTTCCGTCATAATGTACTTCCATTAAAAAACCTTTTTGAGTTCCATTTGCTCCATGGACACCTCCGACAACGACGGTTGTATCGGTCAATGTATCAACTGCATAAGCGATATCGTCGTTTGCTGTAGATATCGTTTTAGACCATATTGAATCGCCCTGATCATCTAGCCTGACCATGTATATATCTTTACCTGAAGTCGTCTCACCTTCCGATTCTCCAACTAAGAAAAAACTTCCATCAACAAGTCGTCTCGCATCCCAAAGCCGCTCCCAGTTCTTTGTGCCATAGTTTTTCGACCAATTCTGAACACCGTTCTCATCAGTTTTTAAGGCTAAAAAATCATACCCTTCAGCAGGTGCAGAATTCGAATGTCCGAAAATAAAATAACCTTCATTTGGTTCGTAAAAAACCCGTTGTCCCATTTCACTTCCGTTACCTCCATAGTCTTTCGTCCACAAATGATTACCACTCGAGTCAATGAGCATGAGGAAAGCCTGACCCGAATTTACTCCAAAAGACGAACTACCTCCCGTGATTGCATATGAAGAATCCGGTAATTGGACAATCCCTCTTCCTTGATCAAAAGGTCCTCCAGAATATTTTTTATAAAAACTGGTCTGGGTATTGGCCTCTTGTGTGCCAATAACAACTAAGATTAATGCAAAAAATATTCTTACCAACTCCATGACAAATTTATTAGTGCACTGTTTCCGTAGTGTTCATTTGAAAAAAGCCCCAACATATCTTCAGAACCAATTCCTATAGTTAATTGATCAATTATAAAATGGATATAACTTCCTATCCGAAAATTACCATACCCTCCATAAGAGCCTTGTATGCCAAATGAAAAGTTTTCCATTAGCCGATATTCTCCCCCTAAATAAATCAACGGTTGGTAATTTAAATTTGTATACATTCTAATGCCGAAAAAAGATTGCAATTTATGATTAGAATTAGATTCAACAATTTTACCCGCCTGTATAAATCCAGGACTCCATCTCATCCGCTGACCGTTATTCATTGTGGCTCCTAATGTATCCATCATTAACTCCTCTACATTTTCTTCGTCCTGTTGAATAACATTTAAAGGAAATCCTTCAAACAAAAGTGAATTATCAACAGAGAAGCTCTCCACTTCGTTCAATAAATATCCCCCGATGTTTCTGGCACTGATCTTAAAAGTTCCCTTGAAAGTATTCGATTTTCCAATTGAAGTATTGAAAGGCACATAATAGTCAAAATCGAGAGAAATTCCTGCGCCTTTAAAGAAAGGATAGCTTTTCATCAGCTCCATATCCGATAAAAGATCAAGGTCGAGAGCTTCATTACTTTGATTTCTTTGTAACACCCCTCTTGTAATGCCTATTTGAACATCGTTCCTCGGTAAAATAGCATTTAAAGTCACGAACGACTTTGTTTTTTTATGGTGGACACCAAATCCAATAGTCCAAAAATTCGTATATGAAAAATAGGTGTTCGAAAAATTGGCTTGTTCATAATTGAACGACTGATTCCCAAACATTAAAAGCTGAAAGAGGTCACTTTTGTAACTACCGGATAAATGAGTGTTTTGCCCAAAACTGATTTGCCATCCTATATTTTTGTTAGAAAAAATTGGCTTCTCTGCATTATAGTATGTTGCCTTGAAACGCGTTCCTCCTCCAAGTCGATTGCGTCCATCATGTGAGTTTAGTGTATTGTTTTTGACATCTTGATTAATATAGCCTCCGAACAAAAATTTTTCTGAAAACTCATTCTTAAGTGATGTGGTGTGATAAAAAGCATTTCCTTCGACGACAATACCTTGTGAACGCACTAAAGTGTCATAATTCGTAGCTATTAATTCCTGCTCAATCGAACCAAACAACAGCAACAAAAACCCTATTGTTAAAACAAATTTCATAATGCAGTATTCAGTTGAAATTTCGTCCTTAATTGAAAATTAATACCCGCGTTCGCGAAAATAGGATTATACGGAGAAGAAAAACCCTTGAATTTTGCCGAAACTATGATTTGCTCCACCCTTTCAAGGTCGTTAATAATAGCAGAACCGACGGGAAACTGAACTGTCTCTTCATTCTCTACATGTTGATTGCCGCCACTACTTATCGATGCAGGAGATATTGATTGGTCTCCCTCTATTTGCTCGACAACAACGCCTTTTTCGTTGAGCAACATTAATTTCATATCGGCACCAAAAGGAAACTTGTTGCGCGTATCCAGTATAAACATACCATCTTTAATTCGAAGAATCTTATTTTGTTCTTCATAAGAAAAGTCAAAAGTATCTTGAATAACCAAATCGTTTATCGCCATATTCAAAGGGAAATCAGCCTCTAAATGAATTCCCAAGCGACTTTCAGGGAAAATCTCATTTGTCCCGTTAGAGGTGTTTCCCCAAGGATTTATGGTCATTTCGTACCCAACGTCATAAATTATTCCTAAATTTTCAATAAATGGCTTTATATTACTTGTGCCTTCAGTGAAAGAAATCACGCGTTCGGAAGGTGTCAAATTACTCCAGTCCCACTCAGCAGGGTTGATGTTCAGGATTTGGTCAAAATAAGAATGGGAAAGTTCCACTTCGTCGCCCTGTTTATTCGTACTTTTGACAAGGTTCACTTTCCCTTGCGCTTCAGCTTTAACACCATTGATCAGTTTTACAGAAAAATCAATATCTTCTATACCAATCCCCCCGGCAACGACAGCATTGAGTTCAGGGAAATCAATGCGATTCGTGTCCGAAAAGTGTTGTTGCCCAAAATAGCCTTTGGCGTAATCCACCTGCATTTCTTCAAATCGAACTGCTAACTCGAAAATATCCTGATCTGTAACAGTTACAGAACCACCATCAGGATCGGTTGTAACTGACATACGACTCAATAATCTATTATAAAGGTTACCAGACTGACCAGACAAATCAATGGTATACCCACTCAAATCAAGTGTCACTACTTTGGAATTTGGCTCTCCATTCACAGCAGCCCCCACGTTTTCGGTTTGTTCAAACAGTACTCCGTTCCTCTCAACGCCAGGCAGTTCGATACGAAAAATACCTTCTGCCTCAATCGGATTATTTATTGTTACAACAGCTTTACCCGTAGAAACACGCGCTTTTGTCAGTGTAGCGTCATCCAATTGAAAAACGTGCTCCTTTATTTCATCAATAAATTGCGTACCAGGCCCCAGTTCAAGGCTGCTAGCATTAATAGAAAATGTTTGCTTGATCGTCGTATCGGGCAATTCAACAAGATTTGATAAGTTCAGGTTAAGGAGTTCACGTTTTAAGTTCACCTGAACAGACTGATCTGGGTTCACGGAAAGTGTAGAATCATTCACAAAATCGGTAATTAATATAGAATCCGACACCAACGGCCCCACCCAATCCGTATCCCAGGAAGTCTTCTCCTTGCGGCAGCTCATCATTACGATAACACTAAGCAATATGGCAAAAACGGGTTTCAGTTTCATCATGGACACGAATATAACGATATTCAGCGCAACAAGGTTGGGATTTTCTAAAAATACGTATTTCGGCTGCATAAAAAATAATGCCTGAACTTTGCGTTTATCTCAAGGGCTATATTAATTTTGAGTATTCTTGCAACAAATTATAAATTATGGAAATACTCGCTCAATCGATCATTGCTCTAATTCCAGCCGGTGCGGTAGTGGTCGTGGTATATTTTTTTCTTAAAAAATCGGGGGAAAAAGAAATTTCTCACCTCCGGGGTGAACTCAAAAAAAAGCGTCAACAATTTTTTCTTGAACCGCGCATGGAAGCTTTTCAACGAATCGTTTTACTCATGGAGCGCATCAACCCACACAGTCTTGTCATGCGTACGCATCAACCCCAGCTTTCTGCAAAAGAGCTGCAGGCCGAACTACTGAAAACAATCCGGCAGGAGTTTGACCACAATGTCGTGCAACAACTCTACGTCTCTCCTCAAGCATGGAAGATGGTAAAAAAGAGCAAGGAAGAAACGGTTAAAATTGTCAATATTGCAGCCGATCAGATGGATGAAAAAGCTACGGCCACAGATCTAAGTAATAAAATTTTTACAATAGTCGCTGAGATTGAAGAACTCCCTACAGAAATTACGATTCGACTGCTAAAAGAAGAGTTTCAACAACTTTTTTAGTCAATACAACGAGAACTGCGACTTCCTGGTGCTCCGCAGCTACTAAAATTTGTTAATACTGCGAAAAAATAGCATCTGAAGCAGAGAAATCATATCTTTTCATTATTTTTAATACAAACATCGAGAATTATGAAGCAATTTTTATCACTCATAGCGTTTACACTTATATTTTCACAGTTAAGTGCACAAGAAAACCCTGATCTCATTCAATTTTCCGGAGTTCTTGTGTCCAGTGACAGTTTAGATCAAGTATCTTACGCTTCGGTGGTGGACAAAACAACGGGCAAGGGAACAATGTCTGACTACTATGGTTATTTCAGTTTTGTCACGCGTCCGGGAGACACCATTCTATTCAATGCTTTTGGGTTTAAACCGAGTCCATACATTGTTCCGGACACACTTTCTGAAAAGCGATATTCCATCATACACGTCATGACGCCGGACACCATGGAATTGCCACAAGTGGATATCTATCCCTGGCCTTCGCGGGAGGAGTTTGCTCGGGCTTTTGTTGAAATGGATCCTTATGACGACGCATTGCGAAGAGCGCAACGTCAGTTATCGGGTGAGAGTTTAGCTTTCGCCGCAGCAAAAGTACCCACGGATGGAAGCTTGTCGTATAATTGGGCAACACAACAAAGGCAGACGCAATTGTACACACAGGGTCAAACTCCCGTTAACAACTTGTTAAACCCAGCAGCCTGGAGTAAATTCATTGAGTCCTGGAAGAACGGAGATTTTCAACGGGAATAACAGTCTAAAGCACTATAAGAAATAATGTTTGGGATCGAAAAGGAAAGCTAAAAAAACTAAACCACCATCTTATAGCGTTTAAAGAACGCCTCCCAGTTCCAGATGAAATGCTTCATTATTTCGTCCATCCGCTTGAGAAAAAGTGGATTGGGACAGTCTAACCTTCTAAAGTAGTCGTCCTGACAATCATTGAGTTTGTATTTGTAGAACACGCCTTTAGACATACTGTATAAAACACTTTTAGAAGGATGATTTACGCGGGACATGAAACTCGAATACGACTTAAAATACTTCAAAAATTGATCCTCTTCCATACCAAAAGCATCAGCAAACTTCGAGAAAACGACATTTTCGAGCGCCTTGACTTGTTCAGGGGAGAAACTGTCCTGAAGGTAACGTACATTCGCTACAATAACAATCATGGTAAAATGACCATCCCGGGCTGCTCTTAAATTTGGCGGGTGCACAAATGCAGGATCTTCTTCGATCATGGCAGCGACCTCATCAAAACCTTTATCTACAGCCTGGAGCACCCCGTTCACAAAAACGTTGGCGAGTTGATCATCTGTAAATTTCTTCTTAAAAATTGAACTGAGCATATCGTAAATTCCTGCTATTTATTTCACAAAAATAAAGCGCTTTAACACGTACCTGAACGGGGGTGTTTTTTGTTTTTCAACAATATTGTTAACATTGTAGATATTATTTGTTAATAACAACTTACAGACCTGTTAATAATAGCGCAAAACCTTCTATTTCATGAAAAACCATAAATATTCACGCGAAATGACATGAAAGTGCACGCAATACTCCATTTCAGCATGCAGTTCCATCATTCCCGATTCCTTTGCGACATCTTAAATACCGACAGTAAAGGTTTTGAGCCATCTAAAAAATGTCACTGTCAAAAGTAACAATTGAAGGTCTTATCATTGATTTTTACCGTACTTTTGCTGCTTATTGCAAACAAACAAATAAGCTATGAAAACGCGACAGATAATCATCCTTGTGATTTTTCTCGTTGTACTGGGCCTCATTTATTTCCCGATGGTAAATAAAGAACAGAAATCATCTTCGGAAAAAGCCCAGACAACAGAACGCTACATCCCCATCCACCGCGTTCAGAACGCTCCCCAAACCGAAATCATACAGACCTACGGTCAAGTGATGGGGAAATCGCAGTTTAATGTCACAATGGAAGTCCAGGGAGAAATTGATCGGGACAACCGCAGCCTGAAACCCGGTACAACATTTCGAAAAAATGATATCCTGGTCAAAGTAGATCGCGTCGAAGCGTTGTACAACCTTTTATCCAGAAGAAGTCAGTTCATTAATTTGCTCACGGGCGTTTTACCAGACATCACCTTGGATTTACCGGAACAAGCTTCCAAATGGAGGGGGTACCTCGAGAAAGTTTCTCCCGCTGCCCCACTTCCCGATCTGCCGCCCATCGTCAGCCAAAAGGAAAAACTACTTCTGCACAGTCGCAATGTCATTTCAGAATTCTATTCCATTAAAGCTTCGGAAGATCAAATTGAAAAATATATCTACGTCGCTCCTTTTAACGGCGTCATCGTAGAAAGTTTTGTAGAACCCGGATCCATGATCACACCTGGCATGCAGTTATTCTCCATAGCGAAAACTGGCGATTACGAGGTGAAAGCACCGATCAACATCAAAAGAATCGAAGCGTTTCAAAATGCTGAAGAAATTATGATCACAGGCGCTAAAGATGACACCTTAGGCGCCGGGAAATTTGTTCGAACAGCTCCTAATATTAATACTCAAACACAGTCGGTAGATGCCTATTTTTCTATTGCGCCCAAAACAGCTCTGACCCTCGGCGCGTTTGTCAATCTCTCCATTGAACATCGCCTCGCAGATAGTTCTGCTGTGGTGCCCGAACACGCTATCCACAACAAAACTGTGCAGGTGTACAAAGATCCGCATATCGAAGCACGCCCCATCAAAATACTCGGTTCAAAGGGCGATTCTGCGTTTGTTTCCGGACTCCATCAAGACAGCTGGATCGTTCTGGAACCCCAGGAAGCGTATGCTGATACGACAACTTTCATCGGAATTAAAAGGTAATCGAATATGCGTAAAATTATTCAATTTTTTATTGAGCGTCCCATTTGGACAAATGCTGCCATAGCACTCGTATTGCTATTCGGTCTATGGTCGTTATTCAACCTCAATCGGTCCTTTTTTCCAGAACTGGATCCCAATAAAATCTCTATTGCTGTAGTTTACCCCGGTGCTTCTCCTGAAGAAATGGAAGAAGGCGTCAGCATCAAAATTGAGCAATCGGTCAAAGGACTACAAGGGGTCGAACACATTGATGTGACGTCGAGCGAAAATACGGCTCAGATCATGATCAGTGCTTTTCAGGACACCGACATGGAGCAGTTATTGAGCGATGTTGAGAACTCCGTCAACAGCATCAACAGCTTTCCTGAAGGAGCTGAAAAACCTACTATCACAAGGCTGAAAACGAATAGCATGTCGAGTAATGTCGCTTTTGTGGGGATTACGGCTAAATCGCCCGACAAAAACGCAAAAACAGAACTCGCCCAATTAGCCAACGAGGTGGAGCGCGACCTACTCAACACAAAAGTCATTACTCAGATTGAAAAACAAGGATTTCCTGAAAATGAACTGGTCGTCCAGATTCGCGAAAATGACCTGCTGCGCTACCAACTCTCTATGGAATCCATTGCGAACGCGATCAATTTAAAAAACAACGACATTACCGCCGGCATGATTCGGGGAGATCAACAGGAAATGAATATTCGGTACAACAACCGGACAACCGAGCCCGAAGAATTGGCTGATTTGATCATTCGCACCACGCCTGCTGGAGAAAATATACGCATCCGCGACGTTGCCGATGTACAGCTCGATTACGCAGAAGGATCTCAAGAGTCCCAGTTTAACGGTCGTCCCTCCATTTCACTTCAAATTCAAAAAACAGCTGACGAAGATATCGCAGCAATTTCTGAGGCGGTGCGCGAATATAAGGAGTCATTCAATGCTTCACATGAGGATTATTCGTTTGAAATCTATTTTGAGTTCAACACAATGCTGAAAGATCGCATACAACTGTTGAGTGAAAACGGTATCTTTGGTTTAGTACTCGTACTACTGGCACTCGGACTCTTTTTAAATATAAAATTATCCGCCTGGGTGGCATTTGGTATTCCCTTTTCGTTTTTGGGCATGTTCATTTTTGGATTATGGTATGGAATCACCATCAATATGATTTCATTATTCGGTATGATTCTGGTTGTCGGAATTCTGGTCGATGACGGCATCGTTATTGCCGAAAACATCTACGCCCATTTCGAGAAAGGAAAAGCGGCACCAAAAGCAGCATTAGATGGAACGATGGAAGTACTCCCGT
Organism: Bacteroidota bacterium; assembly: GCA_051745635.1. Lineage (GTDB taxonomy): Bacteria > Bacteroidota > Bacteroidia > Flavobacteriales_D > Crocinitomicaceae > Brumimicrobium. The sequence continues at coordinate 52,647 of JBNJEH010000001.1, read as the reverse complement.
CCGTTTTCACTTCGATATTGACAACAATACTCGCATTTTCTGTTTTACTTTTCGTAGAGGGATTAGAAATGATGCGCGAAATGGCTTTTGTCGTCATCGCCTGTCTCGGGTTTTCATTGTTTGAGGCATTTTTCATACTACCCTCCCATTTATCGAGCAGAAAAGTACTCAGCGAAACCAGGGATCCGCGACTGAAGTCCTGGCAAGGATTAATACTTATGATTCTCGGTATCGGCGTCATTTTTTGGGCCACGCGACTATTCGTTCCGGAACCCACCGCAGGAACGCTATTGTTTCCGTTTGCAACAATTATTGTCGGTGCTGTATTCGTTTACAACGGCTTCTCCAACTCCCCGATTGAGACTATAGTCAGAACGGGCGCAGATTGGTTCATTCGAAAAATTCGCGACATGATTTTTCTCGATTTCGTTCGGCTATTCACTTCTCCATTCGCCATTTTCAGAGCTAAATTACTGCGCGTCCGCCGACTGGCCTTTTTTATCCCTTTAGTTTTCGTAATCACAACAGTAATGCTGGTTCAAAAAGGATTTATTGGCGTTACGTTCTTTCCTAATATACCACCCGATTTCTTCAACATTGAGGTCGCTTATTCACCGGGGGATACAAAAGAAAAAACCAAACAATTCATTCAAAAAGCCCAGCAAGTGCTCATCGAAGAAAACAACCGCATTGCCCGGGAAAAGGGAGACACTTTGCTTTCATACTACACGAGCACTGTTGGCGCTACCATGAATTTGGGACAGGGAGGAAATCATGCGGGAATGCTCAATGTTTACTACGAATCAACCGACGAAGGAACACCCGTAGATACATTGATGAACCGCATTATTCGAAACATTAAAAACAGCCCTGAAGGTCAGTTGGCCAATGATTTTTTCGTAGGTGGTTTTAATCGTTTTGGCGCCGACATCGAATTTGGGCTGTCAGGAGATAATTTCACAATGCTCAGTGCAGCGCGCGAAGCGTTCAAAAATGAATTAGAAAAACTCGAAGGAGTTGAAAACGTCAAAGATAATACACCGGATGGCAGAAAAGAAGTTCATGTAAAACTGTTACCTCAAGCAGAAGTGTACGGCCTGGGAGAAGCTGAAGTCATCAACCAGATACGCAATGGATTTTTTGGCCGGGAAGCACAGCGCGTAATCATAGGAACAGACGAGGTTAAAATTTGGGTGCGCTATCCCGAAGAAGACCGCAATACAATCGCCGATCTGAAAAACATGAAAATCAAAACGGCAAACGGCGTGGCAGTTCCGCTAGAGCAAGTGGCTGCATTTTCAATTGATCGCGGTCCGGAGAGTTTAAAGCGCAGAGACGGGATTCGGCAAATTAAAGTAGACGCCACAGCTACCCATCCGGATTCTGTAGCTACATTAAATACGCGCATCAGCGACAAAGTCGTCCCTAAAATTCAGTCGGTTTACCCGAGCGTGTCGTTTAAAAAGATGGGGCAATTTGAGCGAACACAAAAGACAGGGAACAGCATGATGTACCTCACAATCATTGTTTTAATTGCCATGATTATTGTGATTACACTCCATTTTAACTCGCTGTTTCAGGCCTTTTTAATACTACTGGTCATACCGGCGGGAATTGCCGGCGCCATACTCGGCCATGGTATCGTGGGAATTCCCGTCTCTGTGCTGAGTGCTTTTGGAATGATTGCATTGCTGGGTGTTTTGATCAATGATGCCGTCGTATTTCTCGACAAATACAACCAAATTATTCTCGAAGGAAAAACGGCTCGTCAAGCTGCGATTCAGGCTGCAATTGCACGTTTTCGTCCCATTTTGCTCACGACGATCACGACTGTGGCCGGATTGCTTCCCCTGATTGCCGAAACGAGCATGCAAGCTCAGTTCCTCATCCCGATGGCGGTATCCATCGCATTCGGTGTTTTGTTCGGTACGTTGTTCATACTCGCACTATTTCCTGCTGCCATTTTATTTGGCAATGATCTTAAACGTCTCTTTCAATATTTATGGAATGGAAGCGCACCCGCTGAAGAAGAAATTGAAACTGCATTGCAAAATGCGAAATCCATAAACGAAAAGCAAAAATGATGAAGTACTTCTATCTCATAACATTGTTGTTGATCCTTGCAGAACCACTCTTTGCACAAGAGGAATTATCGGCCAAGGAAGCTGTCGTTACTGCATTGGAGAACAATTATCAAATGCAAATCGCGGACGAGCGCATTGCGATTGCAGAAAAAAACAATAAATGGTCTGAAGCAGGGCTATTTCCCACGGTCGAACTCACGGCAAGTGTGAACAATGCAATTGCCGACAACACGAACAATCCATTTACGTTTACCCCTGGTTTGATTTACAATCGCTCCATTAGTCCAGGAATCACGGCAAACTGGAACATTTTTACGGGAATGGGAGTTAAGATAACCAAGGAGCGCCTGTCGCAACTGGAAAAACAGAGTAATGGTAACGCCAATGTCGTCCTCGAAAATACCGCTTTTGACGTTTTAAATGCCTACTACAACGTGTTGATGCAAGAAAGTCAGCTCAACACATTAAAGGAATTAAAAAAGGCGACCTCAGAACAAGTTCAATACGAAGCGGAAAAATACGAGTTGGGTCAATCAAATCAACTGGCATTGGCGCAATTGCAGAACCAGCTGTACTCTGATAGCATATCGATCATCCAGCAAGAAGTGGTCCTGGAAAATGCCTATCGCAATTTATTACTGCTGATGAACGTTCCCATCGAGGAACTGACGGAAACGCCTTTCCCTTCACTTTCAGATTCGCTCAACATTATGGTCGAACCCATTTCTGAAGAAGAAGTCATTCAAAGCGTAGCAGAAAACAATCAAAACCTTAAAAACCAAATGATCAATCAAGAGCTGCAATCGATGAATACGGACATGCAGCGGTCATTTTTATATCCCACCGTTAATTTGCAACTCGCTGCTTCTCCGAGTTTCGGAAATTTCCGATCACTCAGTGACGACAACCTCAATGCAGAAACACAACAAATCAATTATACCGCTAATTTAAGTCTGCGCTACAGCCTTTTTGACAACTGGAAAAACAAGCGTGCAGTGGAAGTTGCAAAAATCGAAGAAAAAATAAGCGCGCTGAATACATCTGAGCTCAAAAAAGAATTAACCACAAATGCCGTCAACTTGATACGTCAGTACGAGGTCCGAAATCAACTGGTCAACGTGGCCAACACGAATGCCGGATATGCTAAACGCGCTTACGATTTGGGATTAGAGCGGTTCAAACTCGGTCAAATCAATAGCATAGAGCTTTCGCAACTGCGCAATTCATTACTCAACGCCGAGATGGAAGTTATTAACCTGCAGTTTCAACGCATTCAGACCTACATGGAGATTTACCGCATTGGCGGAAACCTCCTGCTGGATTATAAATAACAATGAAATTGAGCAATTCTAGTCTCAATGAACGGAGTGCCATTAGTGGCCACATCCAAACTACTGTTAGAAATGGGTAACTAAATTATGCTGATCAATCATTTTGCGCAGATTAATCAATGCATAACGCATGCGTCCAAGTGCAGTATTGATACTCACATCTTCTTTCTCGGCGATATCTTTAAATGACATCTCTTTAAAAATGCGCATCACCAAAATTTTCTTTTGCGCTTCAGGCAAATAATCGATTAAATCGACCATTTGACGCTGGAGCTCGCCGCGAGTGATGCTATCTTCTACATTTTCATCTTCGAGTTCCAGCACTGAAAAGATATTAAAATCCTCTGATTTTGAACTCGTCTCAGAAATCATGCGCGTTTTGTTCGCCTTTCGAAAATGGTCAATAATCAGGTTGTGCGCAATCCGCATAGCCCAGGGGAGAAATTTACCTTCCTCGTTATACTTTCCTTTTTTGAGTGTCTTGACGACCTTTATAAAAGTTTCCTGAAAGATATCCTGAGATTTCGCACGATCGCGAATCTTCATAAAAATATAATTGTAAATCTTGTCCTTGTGACGCATCAACAAGGTTTCAAAAGCAGCTTCTTTCCCATCAAGATAAAGTGAGATCAACGCTTGATCCTCTAGTTCAGACATATTCATAATTACTCAGTTTTTGAGATCAATAAATTCAAAAAATAAAATCGAGTAAAAATGTTTCTATAAGCGTTGTTTTTTCTAATTTATAATTTCAAAAGTACAATAAGTTTGCCAGACTTCAAATATTGCGATAAATATGTTCATATCCGACTATCTCACTTCATTTACGTAATTCATGTTTCAAGGGTTGGCAAAAAATTGATTTTTTTCTAAAAAAGTTAGCGAAACCAAATCCGTTCCCTATTTTTGACACCGAAATTAAAACGAAATAATATGCCAGGATTGTCAGATAAAGCACAAAAAATGCCTTCTTCTCCGATTCGGAAATTAGTTCCTTATGCAGAGACGGCTAAATCAAAAGGTAAACATGTGATCCACCTCAATATTGGGCAACCCGATATTTCGACACCAAAGAATGCGTTAGCGGCTGTCAAAAATAATGACTTGAATGTTCTGGAGTATTCGCATTCGGCCGGATTCGAGTCGTATCGAAAAGGATTATCGGAATATTATAAAAAGTTTGGAATATCCATTAGCCACGAACAACTATTAGTAACAACTGGTGGTTCTGAGGCTTTATCCTTTACATTCTCAGCTTGTTGTGATCCTGGTGATGAAATCATCATTCCAGAACCTTTTTATGCGAATTACAACGCCTTTGCAGTAAATGCGGGTGTCAATATTATTCCAGTAACTTCTTCAATTGACAATGGCTTTGCATTGCCTCCAATTGAGGATTTTGAAAAACGGATCACCTCGAACACAAAGGCAATCATGATCTGCAACCCAGCAAATCCGACGGGATATCTTTACACAAAAGCAGAAATAGAGAAGCTCAGTGAACTGGTCAAAAAGCACGATCTCTTCTTGTTTGCCGATGAAGTCTACCGCGAATTTTGTTATGAAGATTCTCAGCCCTTCTCTGTGATGCAGCTTCAGGGACTGGAAGAACACGTGGTACTTGTAGATTCCGTATCGAAACGCTATTCGATGTGCGGTGCGCGTATTGGCGCTTTGATCACCAAAAACCAGGAAGTACTCGATGCCGCTATGAAATTTGCTCAAGCTCGACTGTCTCCCCCTACATTCGCTCAAATCGCGGCAGAGGCAGCATTGACGACAACCGACGATTACTTCCAGCAAGTAACGAACGAATACATTAAACGGCGGGATACGATGGTTGACGGTCTCAATAAAATCGATGGTGTCCGCTGCCCTAAACCGAAAGGAGCGTTCTATTGCATAGCTGAATTTCCGGTGGACGATACTGAACAGTTTTGCAAATGGCTGTTGGAGGATTTTGAGCACAAAGGAAACACCGTCATGATGGCCCCCTTAAGCGGTTTCTATGCGACTCCGGGGCTGGGACAGAAAGAAGCGCGAATCGCTTACGTCCTAGAGCACAATCAATTAGTTCTGGCGCTCGAATGCCTGGAAAAAGCACTACAAGAATACCCTGGTCGATTAAAATAAATGATGGTACAAGATCAGCACATAAGCGTAGCAGTTGACGCTGTTGTCTTTGGTTATGACAAAAAGGGACTCTCATTGCTTCTCATCGAACGGAAAAATCCAGCTGGCAAAAAGAAGTGGGCGCTGCCCGGCGGTTTCGTGGAAGAAGATGAAAACCTTCAAGATGCCGCCCGTCGCGAACTCCAGGAAGAGACCAACTTGTCATTGAACTATCTCCAGCAATTTTACACGTTTGATGCGATCCATCGCGATCCCCGGGGGCGCGTAATTTCTGTTGCTCATTTGGTACTTGTCAAAAAAAATAAGCGTCAGATTCAGGGGGGCGATGACGCTAAAACAGCTCAATGGCTCCCCATTTCAATGTTGCCGAAATTGGCGTTTGACCATGATGAAATCGTGGAAAAAGCGGCTGATGTTCTGCGTCAAAAAATAGCTTCACTGACGACCGACTGCATTGAAGATGTGCCTTCACCAGGTGATATTAAACTGCTGAGCGCCCAGCTTAGTGAAGATGATACGCAAAAGAAAAAGTGAAGTTTTGATTACTTTCTAATAAACTATTATGAAACACTTTTACTTAACGACGATGGTTCTCATGAGTTTTTTAATTGTGGGCATTATCCGCGCACAACCGTCTTTATCCAGTTTAAATATCCCGAGTGATGGAGACAGTTACACTGTATTTACGAACAACAATTTATCCGCCTCGGTAACAGCGGGTGATCCAGGTGCAAATCAAACCTGGGACTTCTCTTCCATCGATCCCGGGTCCAGCAGTGCACTCGATTATTCCAATGCCACATCGCAAGATTATTCCGATGCAAGTATTAAATTTGAAACGCAGGGAAGTGCCAATTATTTTGACGTACAGAACGGGGCGCTTACCTATTACGGATTTTCAACGACCAATGCCACTTCCAACTATGTAGATGGTCAGGATCAAGTTCAGTTTCCAATGAGTTTTAATGACAGCTATATAGACATGTTTGAAGGAACTTACAATGCATTTGGTCAAACTTTTGACCGCACTGGTAATCTGAATGTTACAGTGGACGGATATGGCACACTCTCAACACCTCAAGGCACTTATAGCGACGTGCTGCGCATTCAAATCATACGTTCCAGTACGGATGAAATGAACGGTCAAACCACCTCCAGCAATCTGGATACTATTTATTTTTGGTACAATGAACATACGCCCCATCCCATCATGACTTACACGATCAATTATGTGGATGGTTCAGCGTCTGGTCAATTCGCAAATTATATCGCTGACAATGATGTTATTCTCAGTACTGAAGAACACAACATTGAAGTCAATGCCTACCCTAACCCTGCCAAAGAACTACTTAATATCAACGCCAGCGAGCGTATCCACGAGGTTGTCATTTATGACCTCAATGGTTCAGCGGTATTGACTCAACAACCACAAAGCAAGATGTTTACTATCAATGTCCAACAATTTGACCGTGGTCAGTATTTTTATGCACTGAAAAATGACGCCGGGGAGTTACTTTCGCGAAAAAAATTAAGCGTTCAATAATGCATTCAAGCCGTGTTACCATGCGCGGCTTTTATTTATTTTCTCAACGCTTGACGAATATCATCGGTTAAATCCTTCACGCTCTCGAGACCGACGGAAATCCTGATCAAACCTTCGGAAATGCCCATACCTTCTCTTTCTTCCGGACTTAATTTTGAATGTGTCGAACTCGCTGGATGGGTTACGATAGAGCGCGTGTCTCCAAGGTTAGCCGTTATCGAAAAGAGTGATAATCGATCCATAAATTGAAGTCCCAAAGGCTTCCCTCCTTTTAATTCAAAACAAATGACACCACCTCCCTTTTTCATCTGTCGCTGCGCTAAATCGTACTGGGGGTGAGAAGGCAGAAAGGGGTATTTCACCCATTCTACCTCATCTTGTTGCTCCAGCCAACGGGCTAACTCCAGTGCATTATTGCAATGACGTTCCAGCCGTACATCTAAAGTTTCAATAGATTTTGCAAGTACCCAGGCGTTGAAAGGACTCATCGCCGGACCTGAATGTCGGGCAAATGCTTCCACTTTATCAATGATCTCCTGAGCGCTTATAATCGCCCCACCCAAAGTTCTTCCCTGACCATCGATATATTTTGTCGCTGAATGAATAATCACATCAGCTCCAAAATTGAGTGGTTTTTGCAAGATCGGCGTTGCAAAGCAATTGTCTACGACAAACAACACCCCTTTTTCATGGCACACTTTCGCCACGCGCTTCAGATCAATGAGTTGAAGCCCCGGATTAGAAGGTGTCTCAATAAAAACGATTTTCGTATTCGTTTTAATAAACGCATCGAGTTGATTCATTTCCGTCGGTAATAACAGGTCACTTTTTATTCCCCATTTCGGAAAGATTGTTGTGAGCAGCTTATGCGTACTTCCAAACAATGCGTTTGATGACACGACGTGATCTCCTTCTTCCAACAACGCTGCAAACGTGCTAAATATAGCAGCCATCCCCGAAGCCATAGCCCAACCAGCTTCGCCATTCTCCAAACTCACGAGTTTATTCAAAAATTCATCTACAGACGGGTTTGAGTAGCGAGAGTAAACGTTTCCGGCCTCTTCTCCTGCAAAAAGTGCGCGCATTTCTTCACTATTGTCAAACTGAAAACTACTTGTCAAGTGAATCGGGGCGCTGTGATCCTTTGTTGTATTATCCTCCGACGACCTTCGGATGGCTATGGTACTATCATTCATGTCACTCTGTTTTATTTAAAAACATCTTTACTCATCCCGCATCATTCTGGTATAACTGCGAGAAATAGATTTTCACGAGCATTTAGCTGAAGTGTTTTTAACAATTGAACAGGTACATACCCCGTTTTGTAGTTATACTTGCTACTCGTGTACGCCTCTTCTACCTTTTGAAATTGAACTTCAGCCAATTCCTGACTGGAAGCGCTTCCAGCGTAAACCCGGATCAAAAGATCATCATTCAGAGAAAGGTTGCCTGCAATACTTTCCTTTTTATATTCGTAATTATAGTCATATTGCAAAGCGCTGATATCCGAGAGTACCGCACTCGCTGTCGGATGGGAACCTGCTCCTCTTCCAATCAGCGTTTGCTGGTCGGCAAAAAGTCCTTTCACGGCAACTGCATTAAACGAACCGTTCACATCGTAGGTCGGATGACGATCGGATACGAAGTGGGGTGCCACAAAAGCTACCAGCTCGTCACCTTCCCTTCTCACGTTCGAGATCAACTTTAAACGATAACCGTTTTGTTTTCCATAAAACACATCCTCTGGCTTGACGTGACGAATTCCATAATTCAACACCTCATCTTGTTTTACGCTCAATCCGTAAGCGTGCTTAATCATGATGCATAATTTAAATTTAGCATCGTAGCCGTCTACATCAAGCGTCGGATCACTTTCTGCAAACCCCAGTTCTTGTGCTTCGCGGAGGGCATCATCATAAGTTTTCCCCTTATCCGTTTGTGAAAATATGTAGTTTGTCGTTCCATTGCAAACCCCCTCAATAGACTCAATCGAATCCGTATTGTAATACTCTTCCAGCGTTCTAAGAATAGGAATACTCGCACAAACAGCAGCTTCATAAATAAATGACACCTCATTTTCACGCGCCACATCAACCAGTTCGTCAATGTGATACGCCACCATTTTTTTATTAGCAGATACGACATTTTTACCGCGTTTTAACGCTGCCATAACAATTTTATAAGCCGCATCTGCGTCATCAATCAATTCCACTACTGTATCGACTTCATCATCCTCCAGAATCGTTTTGGGATCAAATGAAAAGTGTCGTTTTCCGATCGATCTTGTTTTTGTTTCATCTTTTACGACAATATGTTTAATTTCTGCGTCGATGAGCGTCGTCTGATTTAATACTTCGTACAGCCCCTGGCCGACAACTCCAAAGCCAAAAACTCCTAATGTTAACTTCTTTCTCATTGCTCTTCAGTTTAAATATTGTGATTTGATCCGTGTGTATGCTGTAGGTTTTAATCTGTTCGTGTGCAGTTGACCCAGAATCTGATTCAGTGAGGTGCTTTCCAAAAGAAAACCATCGTGACCGTAGATCGAGTCAATCGTTCGAAAGGTTCCTTCATTTATAAACTCAGCAAGCTCCTCCTGTTCTGAAGTAGGGAACAAAACGTCAGAAGAAATTCCGATCGTTAATAATCTACCTCCAAGGTTTTGTAAAGCCCTCCGCACACCTCCGCGGTCACGCCCCACATTGTGGCTATCCATCACCTTGGTGAGCGTCCAGTACGCGTAGGGAGAGAATCGCTGAACGATTTTTTCACCTTGATAGTTCTGATAAGATGAAGCTTTCAACGCATCAATCTTGAAATCATGGTTTTCATTTTGGGTAGCGGCATAGCAATCATAACTGCGGTAGCTCAGAAGTGCTGTCGCCCTCGCAGCTTTTAGACCATACTTTCCGCCTCCTTCGTAATTAGAACGAAAAGTCTCGTCACTCCAGAGTGCCATGCGTTGCGACTCATTAAATGCAACTCCCCAGGGTGAATGTTTTGCATTGGCAGCAATAACGCAAACATTCTGAAATCTTTCCGGATTCGAAACAGCCCATTCTATCGCCTGCTGCCCTCCTAATGAAGGACCAATAACTGTTTTAATTTTATTGATTCCCAATGCGTCAGCTAATCGCTCATGCAAACGTGTAATATCTCGCATGGTGATCATGGGGAAATGAAGTCTTTCGTATCCGCGCGGAAGATGATCGCTCGATGGTCCAGTGGTTCCGTAGCAAGAGCCCAGCACATTTGCACAAACGATGAAGTATTTCTCCGGATCTAAAAATTTACCAGGCCCAAAAATAGGGCTCCACCATTGGTCCACCTGATCATCGCCAGTTAGAGCGTGACATACCCATATTACGTTGGATTTTTCGTCATTCAATCTTCCGTAGGTAGAATATCTGACATTCACTTCAGGAAGTACTTCGCCTCCTTCTAGAACGATTGAGTTAAAACGTATATCTTTCCTCATTTTACTTAAAATTTAAAGCGCCGAGCATTGAATACTCGACGCTTTCAGCATTAATTAATGGGTTCTAATTGTTCTCTTTTTTTCTTCAATGCAGCCGATAGATCATTGATCAGGTCATCGGGATGTTCAATCCCTGCGGACAAGCGCAGTAAACCGGGAATTGCTCCTGAACTGATTTGTTCGTCATGAGATAGCTGTTCGTGAGTAGTCGACGACGGATGAATGATCAATGTCTTGGCATCTCCGACATTCGCCAAATGCGAAATAAGTTTTACATTATTAACCAATCGATCAGCTGCTTCCTGACCTTCTTTCAGTTTAAAGCTCAAAACACCTCCATAACCATTTTTCAAGTAATGTTGAGCGCGTTCGTAGTAAGGAGAACTCTTCAAGCCAGGATAATTGACATATTCGACCTCGTCATGATCTTCGAGCCATTTTGCAATTTTCAAAGCATTGCTCACTGTTTTTTCGACTCGAAGCGATAATGTCTCCAATCCTTGAATGAGCTGGAAAGAATTAAATGGAGAAAGGGCTGGTCCGAAATCGCGAAGCCCCTCTACACGAGCTCTTATAGCAAAAGCGATGTTACCAAAGGGTCCTTCCTTGCCAAAGACGTCAGAAAAGACTAGGCCGTGATATCCTTTGGACGGTTCTGAGAAAACGGGAAATTTGCCGTTACCCCAGTCGTAATTGCCGGCGTCCACGATCACACCGCCGATACTCGTTCCATGCCCACCGATCCACTTTGTAGCCGAAGCCACAACGACATCTGCGCCATGATCAATCGGTCGAAACAGATAGCCAGCTGCGCCAAAGGTATTGTCAATGATCAACGGGATGTTGTGCGATTTTGCGATCGCCGCTATTTTGTCAAAATCAGCTACACTAAATGCTGGATTCCCTATGGTCTCCAGATAGATCGCTTTTGTACTTTCATCAATGCGCTCTAAAAAGTCATCGGATTCTATACCTTTTGTGAATCGTGCTTCGATTCCAATTCGCTCGAAAGAAACTTTAAACTGATTATACGTTCCACCATACAGATGCGGAGAAGTAACAAAGTTATCTCCCGCTTCAAGAATGTTGTTTAACGCAATAAATTGTGCAGCCTGACCAGAAGCGACAGCAACGGCGGCAACTCCACCTTCTAAAGCGGCAATCCGTTTCTCAAAAACATCAGTTGTTGGATTCATAATTCGGGTGTAGATGTTCCCAAACTCCTTCAAGCCAAAGAGTTTAGCTGCATGATCCGAATCCTTAAATACATAAGAAGATGTCTGATAAATAGGAACAGCTCTTGATCCTGTTTGTGCATCTACTTCTTGCCCAGCATGTAACTGTAGCGTTTCATAATGATAATTTTCCTGTGACATTGTAATAATTTTAAAAAATTGAATAAAAGGGTTGTATCGTCTCCGGGCCCTGGAGACTAACTACGAGATTGTGCATTTACTGCATGAGTTAGCAGCAGCACATACACCAACAGCAACAACAAGTAGCGTTGCTAGTAGTGAAAAAGAATTTTCGTGAGTGTCGCTCGAGGAGCGATCGAAATGCGGGAATTAATTTTTTCTGTGCTTTCATAATTACTCATTTATATTTTTCTGTTTTAAAACAGAATCTGGAGTTGGCACCGGTTTTCCAATGCTGATAGTATCGTCAGCACTTAAAGTGGGTTGCCCGAGGGTCAATGAGCCAGTCTCTCACCTCGTCTTTATAAATTTCAAAGCGCCGTTAGGGCGTAAACCTGGGTGCAAATATATACGATATTTTCGCATCGTCAGCACAGAAAAGTATTTTTTTACTTTATTTTAAATAAAAAACTAAAAAGTTGGTTAAGCTAGATTATTTAACAATCGGTTTAGAAGAAAACGCCTTAATTAGTGCTCTACTACTTCAAATCAATTGCACGTAAAAAGGAACGCACGTTAGAACTTCTGAACAGCATCCCTATTGGCGTATTATAAACTTCCTTTAATTTACTTTTTCAACCTCAATTTTTTGGGTTGCACTGCTTTCACGGGATAAACAACCGCTTTTCGCTTTGGGAGTTCCTTGCGCATTTGTTTCGCTGAACGTTCCTCTACTGGTCGTTCCACCTTCTTTAGATTTAACGGCTCGCGCAATTCAACTTTCTTGCGCAGCTTATAGTTCGTTTCTTTTTTCTCCTGAGCTTCTGAATAAAATGAGACCAGGAATATCCCTGCCATCATCAGTGTCGCTTTCAAAAATACTTGTTTCATAACTTTATTTTTTTCTCTCTAAATTAGCAAATTCAATGCCAAAAAAAATGACTCCGAGGTCTTCGACCAATAACAAAAACAACACATTTTAACGATTGTGCTCCATAATGTAGTTCAACACCTTTTCCATGAGATGAACGCGATCTTCGCCTCTGACATTGTGCTCGTGCATGGGGTATGGGAAATAGTCCACTTGAATTCCATGCTCTATCATTTTCTTCACGAGGGTGAGACTATGCTGCATCACAACCACGTTGTCCGCTGTACCATGAATCATCAACAAATCATCTTCCAGCTTTTCAGCGTGATTGAGCAAACTCGCCGAGGCATAACCTTCCTCATTTTCCTCTGGTCGATCCATATAACGTTCGCCGTACATAACTTCATAAAATTTCCAGTCGCTCACCAGTCCTCCAGCCACTCCGGCATTGAAATGATCCTTTGCTTTCAGCAGCATCGTCGTCGTCATAAAACCACCAAAACTCCATCCATGAACGGCAATTCGGTCAGCATCGACATAAGGTAACTGTTTCAGGTATTTTGCTCCTGTAATTTGATCTTCCAGCTCATATTTTCCGAGGTTTCGATGAATACAGTGCTCGAAGTCAACTCCCCGATAAGCAGATCCGCGATTGTCCACTGAATATACAATATAACCTTGATTGGCCATCCAGTGCATCCATAAACTCGCTCCGTCCAGCCATTCATTCGTAATCATTTGAGCGTGCGGACCGCCGTAAACGTAAACCAAAACCGGGTATTGTTTTGTGCTGTCAAAATCGTAAGGCTTAATCATGCGCGTGTAGAGTTTTGTGCTGTCCATTGCAGAAACAGTTGATATCTCAGCAGGCGAAATGGCGTAATCCGCCAGGGGATTATCCGCATTGACGAGCTCCTTAACAACTCTGTCTCTTTTCAAAATTCTGGATTTACCGGGAATATCATGCGCTGAATATTGATCAAAAATATACTTTCCGCTACAGTGAATTTTGGCGCTGTGCGTGCCCGCTTCCGGAGTCAGCAAATGTTGTTTACCATTTTTTGAAAGTTTATAAATTTGAGTGTTGAGCGGATTCGGCCCCGTAGCGGTATAAAACAAGGAGCCATCTTCCGTTGCCTTTAAAACATCCTTAATCACAAATTCGTTGTTGGTGAGCTGTTCTTTCAGGCCGTCTTCTATCGAGTACAGATAAAGATTGTCGAAACCGTCCCGTTCGCTGACCCAGGCAAATTCGTCACTGGAACCCGTATAGAAATAAGGCGGGCGTTCGGGTTCTACCCAAGTGTCACTCGTTTCCTCAAAAACCGTTTTGATAAATTGCGCATGATGATCATAAACCTGTAGCCACATGTGATTCTGACCGCGATTAAGTTCGGCAAACAGAAGTCGCTCATCATCGGGCGTCCATGTTAAATTCGTGAGATAGCTTTCTTCTCCGGTTCTCGGCTCAATAAAGCTGGTCGTTTTTTCTTTTAGATTGTAAATTCCAATTTTTGCATGTTCACTCGGCTGACCAGCCATCGGATACTTTACCGATTTCAATGCTCCCGGATAGGCATTGATATTCAACAAAGGGTAATCGTGAACAGCACTTTCATCTTTCTGGTAGAACGCCAATTTTTTTCCGTCGTTCGACCAAAACAGTCCTCCTGTAATGCCAAATTCACTCCGTGCAATAGCTTTTCCCGAAACGATGTCAGGGTCGTCGTTGTTCGTCACACGCACTGGGTTTGAAGAAAATTTCTTGTAAAAGATATCGTTCTTCACTGTGTAGGCAACCTGACCACTTTCAGCATGTAACGTCATATTTTCGGCATTCGGTGGCAAGTTCAGAACCGCACCATCTTTTTCATTCAAATGGTAAACAATAAACTCATTTTGAAATGAAGCATAAAATGTATTTTCGTCTTTCCAGGTGACATCAGCCAACACCCTCATTTCTGAACCAATCGATTCGTTGATTTGATCTACAGTAATTACTTTTTTTGCTTCTCCCTTCAATTCAGCAACCCAGAGTTGGCGATAATTTTTAACAAACGCATACTTTTTAGTATCCGGTATCCAGTCAAACCCGTAAATATCATCAGGTGCGAACAAGCTATACTGACCAAGAACGGCCTCTTTCAGCGACATCGATTTCTTTTCTTCCTGACCATTCACCGCGGAAGCGAACACCAATAACCCCATACACAACAAAGTACGTAATCTCATAATTTCAATTTTACAGCAGTCAAAGATAATAAATCCCATGATTATCGATTGAGCGCTTTTATTACTTAGCAAAATTCATTATTTTTGCCGCCTGTAGCGGTTAAAACAGTACGCGACTCCTCGATCACGCGTCAATTTTCAATCTTTTCAACAAACCATTTGTGATTCAAACCAAGAAGTTATATCTTTGCAGCCCCAATTTTGGGATTATTGTCTTATTTTTAAATTAGAAAGAAGTGGATACATTAAGTTACAAAACTGTTTCTGCCAACAAAGAGACTGCTGATAAGAAGTGGTTGTTAGTTGATGCAGAAGGCGAAACGCTCGGTCGTTTAGCAAGCAAAGTAGCGCAGTTAATCCGAGGAAAGCACAAGCCGAACTATACTCCGCACGCTGACTGTGGTGATAACGTGATCGTTGTCAATGCAGAGAAAGTGGAGTTAACAGGAAAAAAATGGTCTGACAAGGTGTACATACGCCACACGGGCTATCCAGGTGGACAGCGCTCATTAACTGCAGAGCAACTAAGAGATAAACGTCCGGAACGTTTAGTAGAGAACGCGGTAAAGGGTATGCTCCCTAAAAATAAATTAGGGAGTCAGCTATACACCAATTTAAAGGTGTGTGTTGGATCAGAGCATGGTCATGACGCCCAAAAACCTGAAAAGTTCAATCTTGAATCAATCAAATAATTAGTATGGAGATAATTAACACACTCGGTAGAAGAAAAACGTCTGTGGCGCGCGTTTACCTGAAAGAAGGCAAAGGCAACATCACAGTGAACAAGCAGGATTATAAATCTTTCCTTCCTGTCGCTACACTTCAAGCGAAGGTAATGCAAGCTTTTGAGCTCACGGAAACGACTGGAAAATACGACGTCGTCGTAAATGTATCAGGAGGAGGAATTAATGGTCAGGCAGAAGCTATCCGTTTAGGAATAGCTCGCGCACTTGTAAAAATAGATGAGGAACACAAGCCCGCTTTGAAAGCGCGAGGTTTAATGACGCGTGACCCAAGAATGGTTGAGCGTAAAAAACCAGGTCAGCCCAAGGCACGGAAGCAATTCCAATTCTCAAAACGTTAATCGAATTTTATCCTTATTTGGCGCTTGTTTAGTATCCAAGTTGTTGAGCACTTTTCGAAAGAACCCTCGGCAATTGCCTACTAAAGCCTGCCGTTCACGGCAGATAGGGAAAGTAAACATGAAAATTTATTAAGATGTCAAAAAAAGCAGAATTTAAAGAATTATTAGAAGCAGGTGTACATTTCGGACACATGAAAAGAAAGTGGAACCCCGCAATGGCTCCATACATTTTTGATGAGCAGAAAGGTATCCACGTTATCGATTTAAATAAGACAATCGCTCATCTCGAGCAAGCGTGTGCAGCGCTCAAACAAATTGCAAAATCAGGTAAGAAAATTTTGTTCGTAGCCACGAAGAAACAAGCGCAACAAATTATGGCTGATCGCGTAAAAGCGGTCAACATGCCTTACGTTACAGAACGCTGGACAGGCGGGATGCTCACCAACTTCTCAACTACCCGCAAGTCCGTCCGCAAAATGGCGACTATCGATAAAATGAAGTCAGACGGAACCTGGGACACGTTGAACAAGCGCGAAAAATTGTTCCGTACGCGTCAACGTGAAAAACTCGAAAAGAATTTTGGTTCTATCTCTGAAATGACACGACAGCCAGCGGCTATATTTATCGTCGATGTCATGAAAGAAAACATTGCATTGAAAGAAGCAGTTCGTTTGAACATTCCGACTTTCGCAATGATTGACACCAATTCAGATCCGCGGTCTGTAGACTTTCCAATTCCATCTAACGACGATGCGACCAAGTCAATTGCTATCATTTTAGACCATGTCACTGAAGCAATTCGCGAAGGACTGGAAGAACGCAAAACGGCGAAAGCGCAACAAGAAGCGGATAAGAAAGAGCAGAAAGCCAAAAAAGAAGAGGCAGCAACGAAGAAAAAAGAAGAAGCTGCAGCCAAGAAAGAAGAAGCTGACAAAAAAGCTAAAGCAGACAAAAGCAGCGAAACTGAGGAAAAAGCAGCATCTAAAGATGAGGGTGAGAAGAAAGCTCAATCCAAAAAAGCTGAACCTAAAAAAGCTGAAGCTAAAAAGGAGGAAGCCAAAGATCAGAAAGCTGCAGAAGAAACAGAAAAAAAGGAGGAATCCGATAAATAATCGAGTAATTTTAATAGCATTATGGCAATTACAGCAAGTCAAGTTAACGAATTAAGAAAGAAGACGGGTGCAGGAATGATGGACTGCAAAAAAGCCCTCGTCGAAGCGGATGGCGACATGGAGCAAGCGGTAGATCTCCTGCGCAAAAAAGGTCAAAAAGTCGCGGCAAAGCGCGGTGACAACGAAGCCAAAGAAGGAGTTATTTTTGCAGAATCTAAAGGCAATACAGGGTACATTCTTCAATTGAACTGTGAAACAGATTTCGTAGCGAAAAACGAAGATTTCAGAAACTTCGTTCAATCATTATTGAATGTAGCTATTGATAAAGATGTAGACACTGTTGAAGAACTCAAATCAGCAGCTTATGATGAAAAGCTCTCTGTCGAAGAAAAAATCACAGAACAAATTGGAGTGATCGGTGAAAAATTGGACCTCTCTGGTTTTGGAAAGATATCTGCTGAAGCTGTGGTGGCTTACAATCACCCCGGAAATCAAATTGCTTCGCTCGTCGGCCTCAACAAAGGTGGAGACGATGTTGAAGAAGCCGGGCGTCAAGTAGCAATGCAGGTTGCAGCTATGAATCCTGTGGCTTTGAATAAAGATGGAGTCGACCAGGAAACAATTGATCACGAAGTTCAGGTTGGAAAAGATCAAGCTATCGAAGAAGGGAAACCTGCAGATCTCGCTGAAAAAATTGCTCAGGGACGATTAAATAAATTCTTTAAAGAGAATACCCTATTGAGTCAGGCCTTTGTGCGCGACAACAAGAAAAATGTCCAGCAATTCCTGGACGAGACGGCATCCGGGCTGACGGTTACAGCATTTAAACGCTTTGCATTAAGCTGATAAATATTCAAACTAAAAAAGAGAGAACATTGTTTCTCTCTTTTTTTTGTCTTATTTTTCCAAACAAATTCACTCCTCAATACAAAAACAAGTATGAAATACAAAAGAGTCCTTCTCAAGCTAAGCGGAGAATCGCTGATGGGAGACAAGCAATTTGGAATTGATAACGAACGATTGGCAAAATATGCACGACAGATCAAAGAAGTTACCGACCTGGGAGTTGAGCTGGCCATCGTTATTGGAGGAGGAAATATATTTAGAGGAGTTCAAGCCGAACAGGGAGGCATGGATCGGACACACGGAGACTACATGGGTATGCTTGCCACCATGATTAATGCCATGGCACTGCAGTCCGCACTGGAATCCGCCGGTATCGATTCGCGCTTATTGTCGGCCATTGAGATGAAAGAAATTGCTGAGCCCTATGTTCGGAGAAGAGCTGTTCGTCACCTGGAAAAAGGAAGAGTTGTTATTTTTGGTGCTGGAACGGGTAATCCATTCTTTACCACTGATTCTGCTGCGTCGCTAAGGGCTATTGAAATCAATGCAGATGTCATCCTGAAAGGAACGCGCGTCGATGGTGTCTATACGCAGGATCCCGAGAAAGATCCGCAAGCAGAGAAATACGAGACGATTTCATTCGACGATGTCTATGCGAACGGTCTCAATGTGATGGATATGACAGCATTTACACTGTGTAAAGAAAACAATCTGCCCATTATCGTATTCAATATGAACCTGGAAGGGAACTTAAAACGATTAATTGAAGGACAGCGAATTGGTACAGTAGTCGATTAATTCGATGCCTGCTGACGATCAGCCTGTATTTTTTTATATTTTTGATCATAAATTTGAATAGCCATGAGTGAAGAGGTGAATATCGTTAAAGAAGAATTTAAACAGTCGAATGATAAAAGTATCGGGCATCTCGATACCGCACTGAAGAAAATTCGCGTCGGAAAGGCCACGCCCGACATGCTGCAAAGCGTCACAGTGGATTATTACGGTACGCAGACCCCGCTTTCTCAAGTTGCGAACGTCGGTACTTTAGATGGTCGAACCCTTACCGTTCAGCCCTGGGAAAAGGGAATGCTGAAGGAATGCGAAAAAGGGATTGTCAATGCGAGCCTCGGTTTAGCTCCACAAGACAATGGAGAAATGCTGATCATCAACGTTCCGCCACTTACAGAGGAACGACGTAAAGAACTCGTTAAGCGCGCTAAAGCGGAAGGAGAACAAGCAAAAGTGAGTGTTCGCAATCACCGCAAAGATGCGATGGACTATATCAAAGAGCTCAAAAATGATGGCTTGTCAGAAGATGAAGCGAAAGTTGCCGAGGATGAAGTGCAACAAATTACAGATCAATATGTAGCTATCGTAGAAGACCGCATCGAGCGCAAGGAAAAGGATATCCTCACGATATAAATGGCCATTTCTCAGAGCACACATTCACTAATGAATGATATTGCTCCCCGATGCCGCAGCAATCGCACTTCCAAAGAAGTGTTTTGCGCTAAAAAACAACAAAAGCGATGGAAGACCTGGATCGATATGTATTCGGAGGTATATTTATTTTGGCCGGTGTGCTGCATTTTATTTACCCCCAACCGTTTTCTAAAATTGTACCCCCTGCTCTACCCCGCCGGAAACTCATCGTATATCTCTCCGGAGCCTTCGAAATCATTTTTGGAATCGGCATATATATTGAAATTACGCGACACTGGTCTGCTATCGGACTCGTACTGTTATTGATTGCCGTATTTCCAGCCAATATCTACATGGCTCAACGCTTCAAACAAAAAGGACATCGATTTACATGGCTCGCTTACCTGCGTCTGCCCTTACAGGTCGTTCTCATATACTGGGCGCTCTTATATTCGCATTGGTTGTAATTCAGCATTTACTTCCAGATCGGTAAAAAGTGCCACGAGGTATGCTTTTTTGAGCCTTTTTTTAAGGTTTTCCAAGCATTTAATGGGCTGCCTAAGTGGTAAATGTAGAACCGTGGAATCGCAGAATTAAGAATTTTAAATCTCAGAATTGCAGCGTTCAAAATGTTCAACCAGGCTGGTGTTTGCTGAAGCGATCGTAACTCCTATCGTTTTCTAAGTCCAAAATTATAGTAGTATACAACCATACCCTGTAAAATAAGCGTAGAACCAACCATTATTATAACAGTAGAACTATTTTTTAAATCGCTGAAATCCTTATATTAGAGTGCACATCGTGTCGAGTAAAGCGACTATTCGATTTACAGAACTATGGATAAACTCAAAGCACCCTGGTACTATATTCCGCTGTTGATTCTGGCCGGAGAAGCCGTTTTCGTGCTGCCCTTCGTCATTGTTCGTGTTTTCAGGCCGACTGTGCTCGATGTTTTTGAGCTGGACAATGTGCAACTGGGAATTTGTTTTTCGGTCTACGGCATCGTCGCGTTAGCCGCTTATTTCTTCGGCGGTCCACTCGCCGATAAATTTCCGCCGCGAAAACTGATTGCGATTTCCCTTTGGCTCACTGCTGCCGGTGGTGTTGTTTACGCCACGTTTCCCGGTTTTACGATGCTGAATATCCTCTATGGTTATTGGGGTATAACGACGATCTTTTTATTCTGGGCACCCATGATCAAAGCTACACGAGCCTGGGGAGGTAGCGATGCGCAAGGCAAAGCATTTGGATTTCTCGATGGAGGGCGCGGCCTGGTGGGAGCACTTTTCGGACTGGGAGGCGTGCTCGTTTTCGCGCTTTTTATTCCTGCGGAAGTCGGAAATGCCAGCCTCGGAGAACGAAGCGAATCACTGCGCTACGTCATCCTGCTCTCTACAGGAATAATCGTTGTCATTGGTGTACTCATCTGGTTTTTTATGAAAATGCACGGGAAGGCAGAAAAAGCCATTGTACTCGATAAAATTACCGTCACTCAAATCGGACAAGTATTGCGACTTCCCGCAGTTATTTTATTAATGATTATTACCATGTGTGCTTATATGGGATATAAAGTAACCGATATTTTTTCGCTATATGCTCAGGATGTCATGGCTTATGATCAAGTGGAATCCGCTGAGGTGGGTACATTTTTACAGTTCATACGACCAGTAGCAGGCGTATTGATGGGTTTTCTGGCGGACCGCACAAAAACGACCACCTGGCTGCTGTCAAGTTTTGCACTGACCCTTGCCGGATCTTTGCTCTTCGCAACGGGTATTGTAGCGAGTTCTACACCCCTTTTCTTCTTCCTTTCCATTTTAATTATTGCCACCGGTATTTATGCTGCGCGCGTATTATATTTTGCCGTGATGGATCGCGGTCGCATACCGCTGGTTTTAACCGGAACGGCGGTCGGACTGATCTCAATTGTCGGCTATACACCCGACATTTTTGCCGGACCCGCTATTGGAGTACTCATTGATGAGACGCCCGGTGCGAGCGGACATCAACATGTTTTTTGGATGCTGGCCGTTTTTTCTTTTGCAGGCGGCATAGCTTCCTGGTTTTATCACCGCTTGTATGGACAGTCCTGATTTGTTTTATCAGCTCCCGAAAAGGTAGTGCTCTACCAAAAAGAAATATGTTTGATGCGTCCCAGGGCTGTGTGAACGGATTGGAGCGAGAGCTGGGGGTATCAATATGTTGAGAATTTTCATTCGGTTTTTGTAAAAAAATGAGTTGTGGCGGGACCGGCTCTTTTATTTAGAAATACCTCTTGTCTCAATAATAGAATCAGCATAATTTAATAAAGATGTATCCTTAATTTCCTCCCAAACACCTCTTTGAGATTTATTTTTTTCAGACAATCCTTCAATACGTATATCTCCGCAATTAAAGCCGTCCCCAACGTAAAGAACTACCTTAAAACTATTTATAAGATAAAAATCCTCCTGATTTATGTAAAAGGGGATTAAAAGTGCATCAAAACTTAAACCATCGCAATACATCTCAACGTCATAAATACTATCTTTTTTCACAACAAAGGAGTAGAAATTTAAGTTATCGAAACTTTGCTCGATTTCCTGGAATTTTGATTTTTTTGGAAGAAAGTAACATCCCTCGACTAATGTGTACGTGTCTTTCCAGACCTCAGACTGCTTAAAATACTTTTCAAAATTATTAAGACATTCTTCATCGAAAAAAGTTATAGAATTATAACTCTCTTGTAAATAATCATCTAAATAATATTCATCCTCATTTTGATTTTTACTTTTCGAAGTATTATCATGATTCCCCTGAAAATTATCATTGCCACTTTTACATGAAAAAAATAATACAGTGATTATTAAAAGGATAATGGACAAAAAATTCTTCATTCTTTCATCTTTTTGTTGAAATCCTATTCATCAGAATGATTGTGAATATAATGAATCGTTAAGGTATACAAAAAGATTAGAAAACGCTGAGAAAGCTATTTGATTTTTTCTGAAAAAGATCATTAGTCCGCGTGATCGGAGTCGCTCATGAGCCGGTTACTGTAGCGTGAGTCAAAAATTATTCTAAAACCAAAATTAATTCAGTGTTTTTGAAATTAACTTTTATTGGAAACAAATTCCAATATTTAAAAGCAGAATCATTTAAGGTAAACATGTCGACATTTTCAATACTTATTACATTAAATTCTTCAGTTAAATCAATTTGATATTGTTTTACAAGCACATCATCCTCTTTATATATCTTTAAATCAAAAACACTTGATTCTGGTCTTTTAATTATTCTTCTATGGTAAGTATCACCCGCTGAGAGTACTGGGTATTTTTTTTTATTATTTACGAAGTAATAACAGACTTGTAATTGAGCTCCTCCTTCGATAAAAGCACGTCTGAAAGTTGCCTCTATAGCTACGTAACCCTCTTTAATGGAGTCTTGTTCGTGAAAAAATACATCAGAGCCCCATTCTATGTAATCATCACTATGTGTTAGGGCAACAGTATCCCGGTTTTCATCATATTCAAATAAAACACAATGATCAAGATCGAACTCATCTAATATCAAATAAGCGTAATTATCAGTAATAACCTTTAAGTCTGCTTTTACAAAATGACCATCAAAAATTCGGATATCATCATTTTGACTCAAATACCCAAAACTTAAAGATATAAGTAGTATGCTTATTAGGCTTCTCATAATTGCTATTTTAAAAGGATTATACGATTTTGTTGCTAATTTATTAGATTTTTATCTTAGAGGTCCTGAGTTACCAGCTACATTTTATATTGCGAATTTTATAATTTAATTTAAATAACAGAAATTTTTATATTTACTTATCTCATTTATTGACAAAATGGAATGATTACTGCTCTTATAAAGCTCCATGATTCTGTCATAGAACTCTTCTTCAAACAACTGAAACAAATTGAACTTTGAAAATCTTCTATATTCACTTGCAGTTAAAACAAAGTTTTCTACAACATGTGTTTTATTAATATAACAAAAAGTACTTATACCTATCATTTTTCCATTCTTAAGATGAATTGCTTTTTTTAGCCTTGATTTATCATCCAGTAAAACAACTCTTACAGACTCCAAGGGATCAGTTGAGCCTGATGTCAAAAAATATAATTGTAAATTGTTTTTTTCTACAATTAAACCATCAAGCAATGAAAAAAAATAACCTTCTTTTTTTTCATAAGGTCTTTTTTGAGAATAAATCTTAAAACATCCAAAGTCTCGAACACTCGTTGAGTATGTTTTATCATAAAACTCAATTATTGTGTCGAAATTTTCAGTTCCATACTTATCATTTACAACCTTTAAATCATCAAAAAAAGTTTCAATACTAACAGTATCTATGCATTTTTGAGAAAATGAAATACTTGAAAAAAGCATTGCAATGAAAAAAAATATAAATTTTCTCTCTCTAATCATAATTATTTGTAATCATTACTATCCACGTCACAATCATCTATATCAAATAGAGTTCCTGATACTTCTACATCCGTCCCCTGATTTAATCAGGGGATAGGACTCTAATACCTTGCGCCGCGCATAACTCACTCTCATCGGTTGGTTGTCATTCATTATTTTCAAGCTCAAGATAATCATATTTCTTAAGCTCGGAATAAACAACAATACAAACTAAGGGCTACCGTTCTACTCCGATCACATGGTTATCAGAATCCTTTTCAATAAACGATCCCTCATTACCACTCCTCCCAGCAAAATTCACCACTATCTTCTATTGCACTGCTGTAACCACCTTCCTCAGTTCTCACAACAAAATCCTATTCATCAGAATGATTGTGAATACAATGAATCGTTAAGGTATACAAAATGATTAGAAAACGCTGAGAAAGCTATTTGATTTTTTCTGAAAAAGATCCTGGTCAGCGCGATCGAAGTCGCACAATATACTGGAGTCCTGAACTTTCACCATTTGACAAATTGCAGTTCGCTGCCACTTATTGTTCTCGATGCGTTATCACTTTCAAAATTATCACTAATTTTAACAGAGAGCAGCGGTTTTGCTGCTTCCAAACTTCATTTTAAACAAACCCATGAATTTTGAAGACTTAATCCGGGATATCTACCATAACATCGAGCAACTCGAAGATCAAGGGGAGCCGGCCGCTTACATTCCCGAATTGGCAAAAGTCGATCCGTCCAATTTCGGAGTACATATCTCGACAATCCATGGAGACAACTTCGGAGTAGGCAGCTGCTATGATAAATTTTCCATTCAGAGTATTGCAAAAGTCCTTTCACTAATTCTCGCCTATCGCATCCTCGATCACAAAATATGGGACAGAGTCGGTGTGGAGCCCTCCGGTACCGCATTCAATTCTCTGTTTCAACTTGAGGCTGATCAAGGCATTCCAAGAAATCCTTTTTTAAATGCCGGTGCCATCGTCGTATCTGATATTCTGCTGAGCCATCTGAAACACCCGAAAAAAGATTTTCTCGATTTTGTTCGAACCATTTCCAATAATCCGGCGATTGATTATTCGCGCAAAATAGCACAATCAGAAAAAGATGTGGGTTATCGGAATGTAGCCTTGTGCAATTACATAAAATCATTTGGTCAAATCCACAATGAACCCGCTGATGTTCTCGATTTCTATTACGACTTGTGTTCACTGGAAATGAGCACAAAAGACCTTTCCGAGTTATTCCTGTTTTTAGCCAATGATGGTCGCGATATTACGAGTAACAACTGGATATTAAACGAAAGACAATCGAAGCGGATTAATGCTTTACTGCAAACCTGTGGCTTTTACGACGAGTCGGGTGAGTTTGCTTTTAAAGTCGGACTTCCCGGCAAGAGCGGTGTAGGCGGAGGAATCATCGCCATTCATCCTGATCAATATTCCATCGCCGTTTGGAGTCCAAAGCTCAATAGTAAAGGTAATTCTTACAGAGGAATGAAGTTTTTGGAAGCGTTTACCACCCGATCAGAATTATCCTTGTTTTGAACACTCCCTTACGAAAAAATAAAAACGCAATGAAACGCAACATCGTATTCGCAGCGGGGCTTTTATTCGGACTCGTTTCAGCTTATCCTCCCCTTGGATGGATCGTTATCTTCAATACCCATTCAGCAGCTACACATTCTGAGAAACAAGCTGTTTTCTACGAAAGCTTGTTAGTTGGATTGAACCCATCATACGCTCCATTTATCCATATAGCAGTCATTATATGTGGAATTCTGTCAATTACAATTTTTGCCGGCTTGTTAAAAAAGTTGAACCAACGCACAACGAAGCCAAAAGAAAAACGCACATTAAGCGTCATTTACATCATACTTTTGATTGCATTCTCGGCGATTGCACTCTTGAATATCTGGTTTTTGCTTTAGACGATGTTGTTAATGCTTGTCGGGATGTTTACCAGCTGTAATTTGTAGATTTCGTTAATAATGGCAAATTAAGGACTGTGTTTATTTGGGTTCTTATCCCTATCTGTGCTGATCTAAAGCATTAGTGCCCGTGTGATCGAGAGCATCAGTGATAACTGCATAACCGCAACGAGCGCTATGCGATGCGCTGAGTTCACCGAAGTGGAGGCGCGAAGGTCGCAAAGCTATGCGCTGTGACACATTGAGCTCGTCGAAATGTGTTATATCGAGCTTGCCGAGATGAGTTCACCGAAGTGCGGTGTGCCGGAATAAGCTTATCGATTCTATCGAGGTAAGCCTGTCGATATTTTTGCTCAACCGGCATTCCAAAACTTCGGAAATTTAAAACTAAAGTACTTTCGGTATATGTCGTCAAAATGGCTAATTTTTTGGGACGCGCATTATTTTTTATTCACTCAGATTGTTTTTAAAAAGTGTTCCCGATTTGTCGGGACAGGAAATGAGCTCGCTGCGTTCGTTTCAAAAAGTGTTTTCCGCTTTTCGGGACGGGCGGTTGTTTCTGAATACTAGCAGGAAAGATACGGCGCGCGTTACTTCACGCCGTAATAAATCGTCGCAATACCGCCTGAAACCATTTTCGACCGGACATCTTTGTACCCAACTTTTTTGAGGATATCCTTAAAATCCTCTCCCTCGGGAAAAGCTTGTACTGACGCGGGAAGGTAGGAATATGCCGAAGCGTCTTTGGAAATTGATTTGCCGAGCAACGGGATGATATATTTGGAATAAAATCCAAAAGCCTGCTTCACGGGAAACTTTTTCGGTTTCGAGAATTCGAGAATAACGGCCATCCCTCCTTCATTGAGCACGCGCAGCATTTCAGCGAGCCCTTTTTCGAGATTTTCGTAATTGCGCACCCCAAATCCTACGGTGAGTGCATCAAAAGTTCCATCGTCAAAAGGCAGGTGCTCCGAATCTCCGTACTCCATGGAAATAATATTATCCACTCCGCGCTTTTTCATTTTTATACGCCCCTGCTCCAGCATTCCATTGGAAATATCCACCCCCACTACTCGATTTGGATTGAGTTTTAAAGCTTCAATGGCAAAATCTCCCGTACCTGTGGCCAAATCGATTATTTTTTTGGGCTTTAGCGGTTTCAACAGTTTGATCGCTTTCTTTCGCCACAATTTATCGATGCCCAGCGATAAAAAATGATTGAGGAAATCATAGCGTTCAGAGATATTATCGAACATCTCGGCAACTTCTTCTTTCTTAGATTGATCCGATTTATTATAAGGTTTTACGACCTTTTTTTCTTTTACACTCATTATCCCACCATTGTATGTCCCGAAGGATATTTATATTTTCTACTCATGACTTGCTTTCCAAACAAGTAGGCGAGCGTTAATGTTCCCACACGACCTATAAACATCGCGACAATTAACACATATTTGCCGGGAGTTGATAATTCTGCCGTAATTCCCGTTGATAATCCTACAGTACTCGCAGCCGAAACGTGTTCAAAAATAATGTCCATTAAAGAAAACTGCCCCGACTCTATCGCTCCTTGTTCGGTAATGAGTAAAACAAATATTCCCACTAAATTTCCAACAATAAAAAAGACGAAAATGGAATATGCCTTGAGCACTAAATCGTTACTTAATGTCCGTTTAAAAAGTTCTAAATGAGGTTTTCTGCGAATTGTAGAAATCACAGATGCCACCATGACTCCGAAGGTAGATACGCGGATACCTCCACCTGCCGAACTCGATCCTGCACCGATAAACATGAGGAATAAGAAAAAGACCAATACCGGTAAACTTAAAGCCGACGTGTCAACTGTATTAAATCCGGCATTCCTGGTCGTCATCGATTCGAACAGCGCTGTAACGATCGTTCCGATACTCGATTTACCTTCCAATGTGTTGTCATATTCAAAGATCAGGAAAATTACAGCACCTGCTACAAGCAATCCAAGTGTAAAATAAAGCGAAATTTTCGTTCCGAGCTGAATCGTTTTCCAGGGGAATCTCATACGTTCGCGGAGTCGTTTTAACTGGAATAAATCAAACAAATAAATCATTCCAAATCCACCCAGAAAAAACAACACCAGAATAACGATATGGAAGCCGTAATTACCCACAACTTGTTCGTTCATCATACCTCCGGGAATAATGGATAATCCGGCATTGCAAAAGCCCGATACAGCATGAAACACAGATTGAAAGATGTGGTCTGCCGGCTCGGCAAAAATACCCACGGGTTCAAGTAAAAAGTAAATCAGAACAAAACCTACAAGCTCAATAGCTAATGTCCACTTTACGATACGCGCGAACATGTTTTCAGTGTCAAGAAAAGACTCTTGATTTACAAAATCTTCGATCACGTCGTGCTGTTTCAGGCCCACTCCAAATTTGGCAATAAGTAAATAAAGCGCTGCGAAAGCGATTGTGTTCAACGCTCCAATCTGTATCAGAAAGAGAACGACCATTTGTCCTTTAAAGGTCAGTGCCGTTGCGATATCTATTGTCGTTAAACCCGTCACACTCGTGGAGGACATCGACAAAAACACGGAGTCCGTATAATTTAAATCCACCGATGGGATGGTCATTTCGGGAAGCATAAGCAAACCAGAACCGATTAACACGATCCCGCCGATAGACATAGTGAATAATAATCCGGGATGAATTTTAAACCACTGTCTGAAATCGCGTTTCTTAAAAATTTCCGTAAAGATATAGATGATAAAAAAGACCTGGACAAATACATTCGAAAAGTCGGAAAAGCCTTCTATTCCCAACCATGTAAAGAACTTGGAGAGGAGTAGCGTGTCGAAGAAATTGTAAGCAATACCCTCTGCAAAAAGAACCAAAACAATCAATGATTCACCCCAGTTCGTTTTTATATATTGAAGCGGATGGAAATCGTAGATTAATTTAGCGATAAAACGCAGAATATAAAAAATGAAACTATATTCAATAACACGCATGAGCGATTCTCTGGAGTCCGTCGTTTGAGGAAAACCATAATAATAAATCAACACGCCAATCATCGATAGGGCCACTAATATATGCGCCCATCGAAAAATCTTCAACGCGGTATCTTTGGAGTTGTATAACCGCAGGTTCGCCGCTTCTCGAAACTGTTCTAGCATCGAATATCGAGTTTTTGAACCTCTTGCAACAAACGATCGGCATCAATAGCAACTACACCTGGATATTCACACACGATTCCTCCGGCGAGATTTGCGATCTCGGCAATATTCTGAGGTGATTGACCGGCAGTCAGACACAATGTAGCCACAGCGATCACAGTATCTCCGGCTCCGGAAACATCTGTAATGTTCCGATGGTGCGCAGCACTGGTGAAATATTTATCTTTGTGACGCATCAACACGCCGTATTCACTCATGGTTACAAACAAGTAATCACTCGCGATGAGCTTCTGCAACTCATTCACAGCCGTTTTTACAGCGTCCAGATCAGCTCCATCAATCTTCTTTCCTAACCCTTCCCCCAATTCTTTTAAATTCGGTTTAAAAAGTGTTACATTTTTATATGTCAGAAAATGCTCCAACTTGGGATCGACAGTAGTAATCACACCGCGTTGATTCGCAGAGTCAATAATATTTTCAATCACTCCTTTGGTCAGCGTTCCTTTGTTGTAATCTTCGAAAATAATCGCATCACATCCAGTATCAATCAATTGAATCACTTTAGCAACTAAGGCCTCCTCAGCACTTTTGTCAATTGCATTGGTTTGTTCTTGATCCACGCGCAACAATTGCTGATTATTACCCAGTACACGCGTTTTAATCGTGGTTTGACGCTCTTTTGATTCGACCAGACCGTAGGTCCCAATGCCGTGTTTATCTAGCAAATTATAAAGTTGCTGACCAGCAGTGTCGTTTCCAATAACCGAAGCCATCGTAACCTTGGCACCTAAACTCGTCAGGTTCAGAGCAACATTGGCCGCTCCCCCGAGTCGCTCCTCGCGTCCCGTAAAATTAACGATGGGCACAGGTGCCTCGGGACTCATGCGATTGACCTTTCCCTTCAGGTAAGCATCAATCATCACGTCGCCGATGACGACAATGTGCTTTTTTGGAAATGATTCAAAAAGCTGTACCGGTCTCATTATTTCAATTTTTGCAAAGCATTGTCCATTCGGTGGATAGCCTCTTTCAACGTTTTTTCATCCGTTGCATAAGAAATACGAACACAGTTCGGGTCTCCAAAAGCCTGACCGGTTACTACTGCTACCTGACACGTTTCCAAAAGGTACATGGAAAGATCTGTTGCACTGTTGATAGTGTATTCGCCACACGATTTATCAAAGAAGCTGGTAATATCTGGAAAAAAGTAAAAGGCTCCTTCTGGTTCATTCACCTTAACACCATCTATTTTTTTGAGTTCATCCAGCACCAATGCTCTGCGACTTTTAAAGGCATTCAGCATATCCTTGAGGAAGCTTGGTTCCTTTTTCATCGCTACGATTGCTGCGCGCTGGGCAATAGCATTTGCTCCACTGGTAAATTGTCCCTGTACTTTAGAGCAAGCTGCGGCGATCGTTTTCGGAGCGCCAATATAACCAATTCTCCAGCCCGTCATTGCCCAGGCCTTGGAAACACCGTTAACCGTAACCACTTGATCGTAAATTTCATCAAATTGAGCTAAACTTTCGTGTTTTGATTTAAAATTGATGTGCTCGTAAATTTCATCGCAAAGCGCTACGACGTGTTTATTTTGCGCTAACACATCGGCAATGCTTTTCAATTCAGCTCTTGAATATACAGATCCTGTTGGGTTGCAGGGCGTGGAAAAAATGATCAACTTTGTCCGCTTCGAAATATGTGGGGCAATTTCTTCTCCACTCACCTTAAAGTCGGCATTGATATCAGCGTTCACAATAACAGGAATCCCGCCGGCAACCTTTACAATTTCGATGTAAGACACCCAATATGGCGCTGGAATTATGACTTCGTCTCCGGGGTTTACGAGGCTCATCACCACGTTAGCTATCGATTGTTTTGCCCCTGTAGATACAACAACCTGGTCTGGTGTGTAATGCAATGCATTATCGCGTTGAAACTTCTCACAAATCGCTTCGCGCAGCTCCTGGTATCCAGGTACGGGCGTATAGGTCGTGTAGTTATCATCCATTGCCTGTTTGGCTTCGTCCTTGATAAAATCAGGGGTGTGAAAATCAGGCTCACCCAGGCTCAGGGAAATCACGTCTTTCCCTTCACTTTTCAGTTCCCGGCTCTTGCGCGACATGGCAATAGTTGCGGATTCTTCCATAGCCAACAAACGATCTGACAGTTGTATCATTGAATTCTCGTATTTAGAAACAAATTTAAAACTTTTTATTTGTTCCATACGCGATAAGATCGATTCATTGATGATTTCACGGGATTTTCAGTCTGTTTTATCATCTCTGATTCATTCTCGAATTCTATTTTTGAAACATAGCAGCGCAAACAATTTATAATTATCAAATTCAACAAATGAAGGATCATCGTTGGAAATCAAGGCGGAGCTCAAACGATCATTCATCTTCAATTTTTTCTTAAATTTACATTCATGTCAGATCAAAAGAAAACACTCGTATTAGGTGCCAGTGAAAACACTTCGCGCTATGCAAATATTGCCATTCGCCGGTTGCAGGATCACCATCACCCGATCATTGCAGTAGGTTACCGAGAAGGACAAGTCAACGGAACACCCATTCAAAAGCATTTTCCGACAGATGAAAAAGTGGATACGGTTACCTTGTATCTATCGAAGAAAAATCAAGTTCAGTACTATGATGATATCCTGGCATTGGCTCCAAAACGTGTTATTTTCAATCCCGGTACGAACAATCCCGAGCTCATCGAATTACTCGAGAATGCGAATATTGAAGTTGTGCCCGCCTGCACATTGGTTATGCTGAGCACAAATGAGTACTAGTACCATATCATTCTGCTTACTTCATCAATTCTTATGAACGAAAAACAACACCGCCAGCATCCATCACGCTATATTATTGGGTATTACCGCGAGTTTATTGGACGTAGCCTAAAGGTTCCAGTCGCTTGCAAGGAAGAACCCTGGAACGGCTGAAGTCAAAAGTACCATCACCTTTTAGCGGTATACAAATGCAATGACTTCTCTTTCGCCAGGTAGTCAATAAAAAAGGTCTGGACACTTGCGCATCCAGACCTCCATTCAATTATTTGTTGCAAGCATAGTGCTACATCTTAACAAACTTCGTCGTTTGACGTTGCTGACCGCTTTTAGCGCGGATCAAATATGTACCCTGTGGTAAATCTTCTGCGCTGAACATCACTTCATTTCGTCCGATGTGCGCATCTGTAACCGTAAGGTTTTTAACCATTCGACCAGAAATATTGAAGAACTGTATTTCGAGGTCATTATCATCCTTCATATCCACGATGAGCGTAGAATTGTAACGCGAAGGATTTGGATAAACTTCCATCGAGAATTCATCAGCTTCGTCTTTCTGAGCAATCGGCTCAGGAGCATTCACAGAAAGCACTGCATCAGTGGACCAGATTCCGCTACCATAAGTAGCAAGATAAATTTCTCCTGGTCTTCTATTTCCTTCTTCCCAGGTTCTCCACGACTGGCGTATTTCGAAAGATGGCGTTCCTTCCGCTCCAGAAGGTGTAACATCTGTCCAGGTAGCACCTCCATCCTCTGAAACGGAAGCCCCGTTAAATGTAGAGGCAAATAAAAGGTCACTATCATTGCGATCGACGATTACGTCATAAAATGCCAATCCGTTCTGAGACCCCACGCTTGTCATTGATGGCGTGGCTGAAGTCGCATTTGATGAACGGAACACATCACCATTAAACCCTTGAACTGCAACTAAATCATCACTATTATCAGGGTTTAATCCTATTCCTTCGAAAGATCCATTCTGCACTGTGGCAATATTTGTTTCTGACGCACCAGCATCGATATCACATTTCGATTCGAAATCGGGATCAGTAGAATATACAGACCCCAAGCTATCAACTCTATATATAGAATTTCCAGTTGTCACGAACATGTGATTCAAATCTGTACTCCATGCAAAATCAAGTTTTGGTGGTGCATTCGAACCAGAAGAACCATTTCCTATTCCGTCGATCAGGCGTACCCATTTCGGATCAGCGATTGAAAGACGAGCTGCATCTCGAGTTCCCCAAATTTCTCCACCATTTTCAGCAGTGTAGAATACGAACCAGGATTGATAAGGATCCTGAACTTTCACTGAACTCCAGGCGACACCGAGTCGAACCGTGTCTTTTCGCATATCTAGTGTATCGCCAGCACCTGCATTTGTTCCAAAGTAATTACTATATGCATTAACTGAATCAACTACAACAGTGTCAGGCCCATTGGGTACAAAAACTTCTAAGGTATCATCGATTTCAGGAGGGTAATTCCCAGAAGCAGTAGGGAAATACGTAAACGAATAGACCCCTAGGTCATACATAGCACCACTTTCTTTATCAAACACTTCATATTCTGTTGTAGTCAATGTTGGATCGTAAAGCAACGTATCATCGTAAAAAAGCGGATCAGAAGTAATATAATCTATTGTATCACCTGTTGCCAAACTTGGGACTCTCACATTATCGCCGGCATCGTAATTCGCTTGTGGAACGAAGTTGACTGAATCTTCCGAATTTTCATCATAAAACTCAACAAAATGAAAAGCAGAACTAAATGGATGAACACCGGCTTCACCCGTGGGAGGATAGCTAGGCAAATCTGGTTCGAAGGCATTCATCGTTTCACCTCCATCAGCAGTTCTAAAGAACGAATTATATTGACTACTCGTAAAGAAAACATCCGGATTGAAAAACGAAATTTCCGTTGAAAATCCATCACCTCCTGAAACTTGTCTGAATTCTTGATAAGTTCCATTTGAATGATCGTTATACAAACAACCGTTATCCTGAGTTCCGCCAATAACACTTCCATTTCTATCATAACCAACGTGATAAAACTGAGTAATATTAAAGCCGCGGTTCGCTGGGTAAAAAGTTTGTGCTTTATCAGTCGAAACACCAATTCCTCCATCATTACCAATATAAAGACGCTCATCATCATCCCATTTTAGCTCATGATTGTCTGCGTGAACATAAAACTCACTAGTGGGATTAACATTCCAGATAGAAATTTTATTCCAGCTACCCGCGGGAGGATTATTAATCTGCTGCTTCCATTCATGCAAATCAATACCTCCTACAATAGCACGTTTAGGATCTGATGGATCAAAAGAAACTACAGAATTATAAGTACCCTGACCACGATAATCAATAACACCGTTCGTTATATTTGGATCAGTATCCGGAGTATGTTCATGCCATGTTTCACCATCATCTAAAGATATCCATTGCCCTTGATTGTCATTAGACGTTAATGCTGCGTATATTGAATATTTCCCATTCGACTTTTTCGAAGAAATCGCATATTCTATTCTCGTAAAATTCGTAAAAGGCAACTGATTGGGATCATTACCCGAAACACCTGTGAAATTTTGCCCCCAATCAGTAGAAACATAAGTCTTATTATTATTTGCAGCAACAACCAACACTTCTCCATCATCCGAATAGGCTAACGTTTTAGCACCAGTCCCCGGAAAAGAAGCTACATTATCAACAGAACCGCCATACGTGAACTTCTTTAACCCAGTAGTCGTCGTGAAATAAACGGTTGAACTGTGTTGAGTCGCTGCCACGCGATTAATACGCGACTCACTATCTGTTCCCGTGACAAGTTCCCAGGTTTCTCCTTTATCAGGAGTTACAAATAGTCCTTCGCCCGCTCCAGTCCACGTTTCATCTGCAGAGCCTGTCGCTACATATATATTGCCTTCAGCATCTTGTTCTATTGATGAGATAAACTGACCGCCGGGAAAATTATCTATACGCGACCAATTATTGGCACGGTTTTCAGATTTAAACAATCCTCCGGAAACGCCGCCTGACCAAATTTCCTTATCATTAAAATGGTCTACAAGTATAGCTCTGGTTCTACCTCCAATGTTGTCAGGACCTTGTTCAATCCAGTCAACTGTAATAGCCTTAGACATACTACCGCTCTTTCTGTACTGCGTCATCACCTCTTTCAAACGACTTTCAGTAATAACATCATTTGTCTCAACATCTGTCATGGTCGATTTCAACCATTCCAACATACCATTTGCTCCCTGCTCCTGGTCTAAACTCTCTCGATTTTTTGTGTACTTAGCAACGTCGTCACTACTCATTGTAGTCGTAAGAAACAACGAAACTGCCACCGCAGCAACACCCAAACCACTGATAATTATACTATTCCGTTTCATAATCCTATTTAAAATTCGGTTTCATAACAAAATTGAACCGCCAATTTAAGCATAAATTTTTAATTTCTTAAATTCTGTTAACTGCAATTCAAACTTATGTAAAATTAATACAAAAAAATGTGCGATTAAACGTCGACGATTTAAACTTTTAAAATAACTATACATGTCTACACCACTTCCTTCTCCTGCTTCATATCAAAAATATGGCGTTCAGCATGATAAGAAGAGCGAACGAGCGGACCTGATTCCACATATTTAAAGCCCATTTCCAATCCCCGGACGCGGTATTCTTCAAAACGTTCGGGCGTAACAAATTCCTCGACGGGTAAATGTTTTGGCGTGGGCTGTAAATATTGCCCGAGCGTGACAATATCGGTTCCTACAGAACGCATATCCTGCATCGTTTCCAATACTTCATCATGTGTCTCACCAAGGCCGAGCATTATTCCCGATTTTGTGCGCATTCCCGCCTTTTTAATGCGAAAAAGCGCCTCGAGACTACGATCATATTTGGCTTGTATACGAACGCCTTTCGTCAACCTGCGCACTGTTTCCAAATTGTGCGAGACGATTTCAGGAGCTACGTCTGTTACGATCTCCAGATTCTCCCACTTTCCTGCAAAATCAGGTAAAAGCGTTTCGAGCGTGGTTCCGGGAGACTGCTTGCGTATAGCCCTTACAGTTTGTGCCCAGATATCGGCTCCACCATCTTGCAAGTCATCGCGATCGACAGATGTGATCACGGCATGTTTTACGCCCATCAACTTCACAGATCGAGCTACGCGTCCCGGTTCAAATTCATCGACCTCATCCGGACGACCCGTTTTTACAGCACAAAAACCACATGAACGCGTACAGACATTACCTAAAATCATGAACGTTGCCGTTCCTTCGCCCCAGCATTCACCCATGTTCGGGCAGCTACCACTCTCACAAATCGTATGCAATTCGTGCTCATCGACCAATTTGCGCACCTTGCGGAATTCTTCTCCAGTCGGCAATTTCACGCGCAGCCATTTTGGCTTAGTTATTTTCCTTTTCGTATTTTCGCTCTGTTCTACCATTCCTCATTAACTTTTGACTCTTAACAGTCAAGCAATCAAAACGTTTTTTGTACATTCCTGAATAAAGTTAAAAAGTCATCCATGTATCAAATAAAAACGTAATTTTGCTGTTATACGTCATGTTAAAAGCAAAGATACGTAATAATCCACGAGTATGACAAAAATTACTTCCAAGTATTTAGATGATCTTCGCGTAGTATCGATCCATGCACCGTCTGACGATGAGCTCAGCACGGATGCTCCCGAAGACAATAACGGCAAAGGACGTTGCTTTTCTCCTACCGATTTATTAGCGACTGCCTACATGAATTGTATGATAACTATTATTGGTATCTATTGCCAAAAAAATCAGATCATCTTTAATGGTTGTGAAGGGACAATTGAAAAAGAAATGGGTAATCATCCGCGAAAAATTGCACAACTCAAAGTTGACCTCGATTTATCTCAAAATGACTGGTCGGCAAGTGAAAGAAAAAAGATCGAAGAAGCGGCGCGCAACTGCCCTGTGGCACTCAGTGTCGACCCGTCCATCAAAACGCAAATAACTTTTCATTATGATTAATTCTGTCAAGACATACGCACTCTTTTTCTCCGCTGTTTTCATGATCAATGGATGCTCGAACGGTCAGGAAGAAACCCCGAAACCTTCTCATAAAAACACGAGTACTCTCAATGATTCAACGGCTGCACCTTCTTTTTCTCTCAGTGATTTCACGGGGTCATCCGAGGTACTGAACCAAAAGGTAGAAGCGGCGTTTAAAGAATTATCGGATCATCAGCGGGTCGCACAGCTAATCATGCCGGCTATTGGAGATTACGGTCAGGAAGAGGCTACAATTGACAAATTGGTTCGCGCCCAGAAAATAGGCGGATTACTCTTGTTAAATGGCACGAAATCAACATTCAGTAGCTGGGTCGAGAAATACAATGCACTGAACGATTCTTTAAATGTTCCTGGTTTTCTATACAGTGCCGATGCCGAACCCAGCCTCATCAACCGCAAAATCAAAAACACCCCCGAAATACCGAAAGCGAACACACTTCAGTCCAAAAAAGAGGTGATCGCAACAGCTGAAAAGATTAACGATGAACTGCTTCAAATTGGTATCAACTATAATTTTGCTCCGGTGGTCGACATGTCACCTAACCAAACGGTAGGCTGGCGAAGTTTCGGACATCAGCCCGACAGCGTTATCCCCTGGTCGAATGCATTTATTTCTACGACACAGCGCGAAAATATTATGGCGACTGCCAAGCATTTTCCGGGACATGGGTTCGTGGCGGGCGACACGCACAAAAAACTCGTCTACATTGATGGAGAAATGAAGGAAATTAGCAACTATCCTCCACTCATCAAAAACAATGTGGCCAGTATCATGATCGCCCACATCGCCGTTCGCAACAACGAAAAATACGCGACTAACGGACTCCCCGCTTCTATATCTTCAACAATTGTTCAGGATTTATTGCGGGGAGAACTCGGTTTTGAAGGCCTCATCGTCACTGACGCCATGAATATGGGAGGCGTCTCGTCAATTGAAGACGCTGCTTTTAAAGCGGTCAAGGCAGGATGTGATATTGTGTTGATGCCTCTGGATGCGAATGCCACGCACGAGCGACTGCTCGAGGCTTATGCTACGGATAACGGCGTAAAACAACGAATAGATCAAGCATGTAAACGCATATTGCGCGCGAAACTATGCCTCGGAGTCACTGCTGTCAAATAGAAATTACAGCCAGCCCTACTCCAATTAGTAAACTAACGAGCTTGGCAAAGTTGAACCGATGATTTTCTGCAGCTTCAAAAATAATGGTTGTAGAAATGTGCAGGAACATGCCGACAACTACAGCGAGCACTAATTCAATATCAAAAATAGCCCGCGCCGTACTAAAATGTCCAAACAATACACCGAGCGGAGCCATTAGTGCAAAAAGTGACAATATGAGCCAGGCTTTGCGTTTTTTAAAGCCCGATGCCAATAAAAGCGTCATCAGCGCAATAGCGACCGGTATTTTATGCAAGACAATACCCAGCAGCAATCCTTTTATACCACCCAGCGCCGTATCATGACTGTGTCCATGTCCGTGATTTACTTGTTGCTGAATAGCTTCGCCAACCTCCTGATGAAATTGACCCTCGAGCGGAATACCTTCAATAAACGAATGAATACTCAAGGCGATAAACAACGACCAGGGCATCACTCCACCTTTATTTTGGACGTGAATATGACCGTGCTCGACTCCACCTGAGAAATATTCAAGAAATAGCTGCACCAGAAAACCCACCAGGATATAATAGCCGATTTCCTCACCGTGATGCACGTAAATCTCCGGAATAAAATGGATAAATGCGATGGCCAGCAAGAAACCGCCACTCAGCGAGAGCAACAATTTGATTAATTTCCCCCGATTCATTTTATTGAGCAGCACGACGATACCTCCGCCCAGCAAAACCGCACTTACCAACAGGGCAATTCCCAGCAGTTCATTCATTATTTTTCACAAATGTAAATTAAACGATCGGAGGTCGCAGGATCAAATGGTCGCAGGGAGAAGTCTCCATACACTTCTTTAACCTCCAGTCCGGCTTTTTCGAACAGTGCTTCAAAATCAGCGGGACGAAGTGCCTGCACCCGTTCCTGAAATTGAAATGATTGCCCATTATCCTCAAAAGCTATGTCTTTTTTAATGTAATCACCATCAAAGGTGCGGCGAATAGAAAATTCTATTCCGTCAATCGTTTTCGTTTCCGAGGGAACGAGGTTGGCAATGGATTTTTCAACATTCATAAAGTCTATCACTGCAACGCCTCCATCTTTCAGCATTTCAACAATCGACTGGACAACGGCCAGATTGTCTTCCTGACGGTCAAAATACCCAAAACTGGTAAAGAGATTAAACACCACGTCAAAGGCATTCGTTTGATAGGGCTTTCGCATATCGTGGACATCGAAACGCAGTCGTTCATTTTCGAATTCTTTCGCCGCCTCAATGCTGTTATGAGAGAGATCTACCCCCGTAACATCCAGTCCAAGCTTATTTAAAAAAATCGAATGACGTCCTTTTCCGCAGGCGAGGTCCAGGCATTGCTCATCACCTGTCAAACGAAGATCATTCACCAAATTGTTTATAAATCGTTCAGCCTCTTTATAATCGCGGTGCTTATAAAGAATATGATAATATGGGGTGTCAAACCACGAAGCAAACCACTCCTTTTGTTTTTCCATTTTTCTCCTTTAATTATGCAAAATTACTTTTTTAATGGAAAAATGCAATAGCGTTGCAAAAAAGGGCTGTATTTCATAAATTCCAATCCCGTGACGAAGAACTTATTGCGTTTATCGAACATTTTGATATATTTGTCTAACTAATCTTGAAAAATGCGCGAAATTTAATGGCATTGAGTAACATATATGAGCTTTATAAGACAATGGAGCGCGACCATACGATGCTCTCATTTAAAGGTGTCGTAACTCCTGACCTCTTGACCTCCGTACTTCAAATCATGGAATCCAAGCTGAATCACGTAGAAAAATCGAATAAAACAAAGAAAAAAGTCTACAACGTTTTGGTTGAATGCCTTCAAAATTTGTATCATCACAACGAAGATATTCATGGTCAGGACGAGGGGATCAGCTTTTTGTTTTCGAAATCAGCACTGTTGATGATTTCTAAGAATGACGATCATTATGAAGTGAAGACCGGAAACTATATTTTGAAGGAAAACACGAAGAATCTGCAGGGTAAACTCGACAACATTAATGAGTTGAGTAAAGAAGAACTGCGCGAACTATATAAAGCGACGCTCAATGACGGCAAAGTGTCTGACAAAGGTACCGCTGGATTAGGTATGATTGATATTGCACGAAAGTCTGGGAATAAGTTGGAGTATAATTTCTTGCCTGTTAACAAGAAATATGACTTCTTTTGTTTAAATGTAAAAATTAACTAAATAATTATGGGAAATCTTAGTATGGAAGGCTCACCAAAAACACCAACTGTCAATTTTGACGAAGAATCCGGTGTTTTGGAAGTTAGAGGACGCTCAATTCCTGAGAACTCAGTAGAATTCTACAAACCGCTCAATGAGTGGGTAGAATCTTACGGGCAGTCTCCAAAATCTGTAACGACATTCGATGTCAAGCTGGAGTATTTCAATACTTCTTCTTCCAAATGCATTTTAGATTTATTCAAGCTTTTGGAAAATCTGGATGGAAACAATACGGAAGTAAAGGTGAACTGGTATTTCGAAGAAGATGACGAAGACATGGAAGAAGCTGGTGAAGATTATCAGGCGATCATCAATCTTCCGTTTAAAATGATCGAAGTAGAAGAAATATAATCGCTTTCATTGGTCAAAGCAGGATTAACAGGTGGAATTGGTGCGGGAAAGTCGATAATAGCTAAAGTGTTATCTATTATGGGTTTTCCCGTTTTCTATTCCGATCAGGCCGCAAAATCAATGATGGAAAATGATGGTGCCGTCATTGAAAAAATCAAAAAAACATTCGGTGAAGCATCCTACGACAACGGAGCACTCAATCGGAGCTATTTAGCTGACCAGATCTTCGCAGACGATCAACTCAGAGAAGCACTCAATGGTATAGTGCACCCGGCCGTAAGGGAACGTTTTCAGCATTGGTCTCAGGAACAGGATACTGCAATCGTATTTAACGAGGCTGCCATTCTATTTGAAACAGGTACTTACACAAGTTATGATGCCACTATTTTGGTCACTGCACCAGAACAACTGCGCATCCAACGCGTGATGGAGCGAGATAACACACAAAAAGCGGCGGTCGAAGCACGAATCAGCAAACAGTGGCCGGACGAGAAAAAATCGCAACTCGCAGATCATGTGATCCACAACGACGACGTGCAATTGGTCGTTCCACAGGTTGAAAAGGTGGTACAAAAGCTGATCGCGCTCAATTAAAAAGGCTCAATAACTGCTTTTCAGGTATGCAATTAAAATAGTAGACCCTCCTACACTAATTAGTTAAAAGGATTACCAATGTAAGTCGTAAAACAATAGTGACAGATGTTAGACAATTAGACAATAGATGTTAGATAACTGATATTAAAAAATCTACCATCTAACACCTCCAAGTCTAACATCTTTTATTAATCTAAGCATCCAATAAGAAAGAATGTTTTAAATGAAAATTTACGACCTATCTTGGTAACCCATTTAGTTAATTTCTGTAAAATCATCGAAATGGTCGTCATCGTCATCCGTTT
Source organism: Bacteroidota bacterium (assembly GCA_051745635.1). GTDB lineage: Bacteria > Bacteroidota > Bacteroidia > Flavobacteriales_D > Crocinitomicaceae > Brumimicrobium. Next base: position 11,145 of record JBNJEH010000001.1, on the reverse strand, counting down.
GGTCTGAATCATTTTTCACATCTCCGCGGATAAAAAGGGATAAAATTCCTTGCGTCACCTTGACAATAATGGAAGCCATGAAGAAAAAACCGATCACCTTAAAGATAAATCCAAATACGGGGGTGTCTTCGATATCCAAAATACTTTCCAGAAACCAGTTGGAGATCGGATTTGAAGCCCACGAAGGATAGAAAATAAACAGCGTAAACGTCGCTACAGCGATTAGAATCACACCGATTTCATAACGCACGTTAAACACGGGAGTCATGCGTTTAATCATCTCCTCCATTCCCGGCATATTGCCACGAACTGACAACAAAGAGCGCCGCATTTGATTGGATTGCAGCTTACCAATAAAGTAGATCAGCAGGACCAATCCGGCAATCAACACCCGGTCGAAATCAATTCCGCCCAACCCGTTATCGAGGCAAAATAAGAAGGTGACGTCCACCAAAAAGAAATAGCGCACTAATTTGATCAAATAAGCCTCGGGCAGCATCTTTCTACGACCACCGCGCAAGGCACTCAGTCCCAAATTTATCAGCCACCACAAAAAATTGTATATGGCCAACAAGACTCCTATTCTGAATATGAAATTTAAAATTTCCACGCCACAAAATTGCAAAATAAAAAGGTTTATGCATAGAAGAACGCTTATTTTCTCAACACTTTGTATCTTTACGCCTATTAAAATGGAGACTATGAAGAAATTAATTGCAACAGCACTACTGTCGATTTGGTCGTTATTCAGCATCGCCGAGGAAGGTATGATTGTTCCCACGCTGCTGGGCGCATTCGAATCAGACATGCAGGCCATGGGAATGAAACTCAGTGCTTCGGACATTTACGACGCCAATAATGCGAGTATGAAAGATGCCATTATTCATTTTGGAGGCGGCTGTACCGCGGAATTGATCTCTGACCAGGGACTGCTCCTCACGAATCATCACTGCGGTTTTTCGCAAATCTATTCACACTCCACCCTCGAAAATAACATCGCCAAATATGGCTTCTGGGCTCAGAATCACTCTGAGGAATTGAAAAACCCTGGCCTCACCGCTACGCGCATGGTGCGCATTGAAGAGGTCACCAAAGATGTTTTGCAGGGCACGGAAGGACTCGAAGATGGAGAGCTCGAGCAGAAAATTCAGACGAATATCGCATTGATAGAAGCGAAATCGGTAGACGGAACACATTACGAAGCTGTCATCAAACCTTTCGATTACGGCAACAGTTACTTCCTCCTCGTAAAAGAAACGTTCCGCGATGTGCGGTTGGTGGGAACACCTCCCAAAACGGTGGGTAAATTTGGAGGAGATACCGACAACTGGGTTTGGCCGCGCCACACAGGGGATTTCTCCATGTTTCGCATTTACGCAGGTGAAGACAACAAACCGGCTGACTTTAGCGAAGATAACAAACCCTACGAACCGTTGCACTTCCTGCCCGTCTCCTTAAAACCGCGACACAAAGATGATTTTACAATGGTTTTTGGGTTTCCCGGAACGACGAATCAACACACGATTTCCAATGAACTGGAACATATTATTCAAACATTGCGACCCGCTCAAATTAAAATGCGCGACCTGTCGCTTTCCGTGATTAATGCTGCGATTAAAGATGATGAACAAACTGAAATCCAATACGCTTCCAAGCAGGCACGCATCGCGAACTCCTGGAAAAAATGGATGGGGCAAATTGATGGCTTGAAAAGGGCCAATGCCATTCAAAAGAAAAAAGACTACGAATCAGCGTACGCCGAACGCGCCAAATCGAAGGATGACTGGAAATCGAATTACAGCAAAGTCGTTCAATCACTCAATGATATTGCGAAAGAATATACCAAAGATGAGTTCGGATATCGCATGTTTATTGAATACACGTACGTAGGAGCAGAAATGTTCGACCGTGCCCGAAAAGTCAAAGAATTGCTGGAACTTCAGAATTCTGATAAAGAAGAAGAGTTTCAGGAAGCGCTGGAAAAAGCACAGTCCAACAAGGCGGAAGGATTTTTTGAAAACTACAATATTTCTATCGATCGCGAAATTTTTAAATTGCAGACGCGCTATTACAAAGAGGCGTTACCCGATAATCATCTGCCAGAATTGTTACAGTCAAACAGTGCATCTACACTGGCTGAAAGTATTTACAGCTCCTCTTTTTTAGTCGACCAGGAGGCCTACGTGTCGTTCCTCAACAACTTTGAAAAGAATGCTCAAAAGAAAGTGTTCAAAGATCCGGGAATGGAATTATTTCTCGCCGTCAACAATATATTTGCTCAAGAGATATTACCGCGTCTGCGCAATTATTTCAACGCCAAAAATGAGTTAATGAAATCGTACGTTGCGGGAAAATACGAAATGTTCCCCGACGAAAAGCATTGGCCGAATGCGAATGGAACGATGCGCATTACTTATGGTAAAATTGAGGGATCTCAACCTCGCGATGGCATGAAATATCTGCCACACACGACACTTGACGGCGTCATTGAGAAACATAGAACAGGAAAAAGCGACTTTGATTTATTGCCGCGCATGGAGGAGCTTTACAAGCAGAAAAATTATGGCGATTACGCTCAGGATGGTGAACTGTGGGTTTGTTTTACAGGATCCAACCACACTACTGGTGGAAACTCAGGATCTCCGGTCATTGACGCTGAAGGGAACCTCATCGGTCTGAACTTTGACCGCAGTTGGGAAAGCACGATGAGTGACTACATGTTCGACGCCTCGCGCTGTCGCAATATTTCCGTCGACATCCGCTATGTACTTTGGCTCATCGATGTTTATGGTGAAGCTCCCCACATCGTCGAAGAAATGAAACTGGTAAAATAAGTATCGGATACAATAATTTACTTGTACCCGAGTTCAAAAACTATGTCAAAAATCATGAAAGAGGATCAAGCATCAAACAAGGCAGGAAACGAACTGCTCGTCTTTATCTGGAAAAAGCGGCGCCCCCTGATCGCTACGGGAATTGTTGCCGCTGTCGTATCAATTGTAATTTCATTGCTCCTGCCCGTTCTGTACGAATCTAATGCCGTTGTGTTTCCGGCTGCGACCAGTACCGTTTCGTTTAGTGAACAACGAAATGCCAAAGCCAGCTCTATGGATTTTGGTGAAGAGGAACAAGCCGAACAATTAATACAAATTCTGCAATCTTCCAGGATTCGCAATAAAGTGATCGATCGCTTTAATTTACCCGAAGTCTACGAGATTGAGAGAGACGACGAGAATTATCACCACAAACTGGGTAAAGCGTACGAGAATCATATTAGTTTCGAACGCACGCGCTACGGATCCATTGACATCTCTGTACTCGACAAAGACCCTGAGTTAGCGGCTGAAATTGCCAACAAAATTGTACAGCTCATCGACACGGTAAAAAATAATTTGGTGAAGGAACGAACGATTCCTGCTTTTGAAATCAATAAACGAAAACTCGAACAACTCAATACCGCACAAAAGCGATTAATTAACGAAATGGACAGTTTGTCCGATCTGGGGGTGATCAATGCCGAAGGACGCGCCAATCTCTTTTCAGCACTCAATGAAGCAAAAACGCCGGAAGACAAAGCCTTCTTTAAAGATGTCATCGATGTCAACCTGAAATATGGTGCCCGCTATGATGCCCTGGCCGACCTGCGCGAATTTCGTATTGAAAAATTGACGGAACAGGAGGTCGCTTACGAACAAGCCGAATCGGATGCCTGGGAGGACTTCAACCATAAGTTTGTCGTCGAGGGGGCCGTTCCTTCCGATAAAAAAGCAAAACCCAAACGATCCATTATTGTGATCGTCACGACCTTTGCAGCGCTATTGTTGGCGATCATTCTATTGTTGATCAAAGAGCGCATTGCTGAAATCAAGAAAGCAACTTGAATTGAGCTGGATAAAATCGCATCCCTGGTTACTGGTGTTCATCGCTCTTTTTCTGGGAGCCAATACATACATGCTGTTTCAGGATAATTATTACCTCCTGACCTTACCGCTGGTGTTGATCATTCTCTATATGGGAATCTACGCACCTTATGCCACTTTTTTACTCGTGGTCTTCTTTACTCCGCTGTCCATCAATCTCGAAGCATTCACCGATGGTGCCGTCGGTCTGTTCATACCTACCGAACCCATATTGTTCGGCTTATTCGTGCTGGTCATCGTAGAACAGGTCAGACACCCCTTTATGCCACTGGCCTTTTGGAAAAACCCCATAACTATTTCACTGGGCTGTTATCTCGTTTGGCTGCTCATGACTTCCATTACCAGTAGTTTACCACTGGTTTCATTCAAGTTTCTGCTCATGAAACTATGGTACATCATTCCCCTTCTCCTGCTCGGCGTAGGACTCTTTCGACACAAAATGCGCATTCGTCAGTTTTTCTGGCTCTATGCGGTCAGCATGAGCGCTGTTATTCTGTTCACATTAATACGCCACGCGGGTTATCAATTTGGCGAAGAAGAAGGACACTGGGTGATGTCTCCTTTTTTTAAAGACCACACGATATACGGTGCCGCCGTCGCGATGAATTTATTTTTTATTGTCGGACTTCTGAGCAGCAGGAAACACCAGCTACTCGTCCATTTAGTATTGCTCTCTCTATTGGTTATAACGCTCATCGGACTCTACTTCAGTTACACACGAGGAGCATGGGTCAGCGTTGCGTTTGCTTTTGTGGTCTGGCTCTGTATTCATTTTCGGATTCGTTTTCGCTATTTGCTGGTGACGGGCATTACACTTGTGGCACTCGCATTGTTTTACTGGCCACAAATCGAGATGAAATTATCGCGCAATACACAGGAGCATACAACTACGGAATTTGATGAAAAACTGCAGTCTGCAGCCAACATTACTTCAGATGCCTCGAACCTCGAACGACTTAATCGCTGGGATGCAGCATTCAGCATGTTCATGGAGCGTCCCATTGTCGGGTTTGGACCTGGGACTTACGCTTTCGAATATGCGCCCTACCAGGATCCGGACAATTTGACCATCATTTCGACCAACTTTGGCGATCAGGGGAATGCGCATTCCGAATTTCTGGGACCCTTATCAGAGACGGGATTTATTGGTTTTTTAACTATTATTTTCTTTGTCAGTGCGCTTTTTTATAAAGGTATTACGCTCTATATCCGGCTAAAAAATGATTCACGAGATCACCGCGAAGTGCGCATCCTCCTCTTGGCTGCCGTCCTCGCTATGAGCACCTATTTTTTTCACGGACTCTTAAACAACTACCTCGATACAGATAAAGCTGCCGTTCCGGTCTATGGTGTCTGTGCGATGATTATTGCCATCGAATTATCAGTGGGGAGTAGAGAGCATACAGCATAGAGCAAGAGTAGAGAGCATACAGCATACAGCAAGAGTAGTGAGTAGGGAGCAAGAGTAGTGAGCATACAGCAAGAGGAGGGAGTAGGGAGCAAGAGGAGGGAGCATAGAGCAAGAGTAGAGAGCATACAGCATAGAGCAAGAGTATTGAGGGAGGGGAGAGCGTTGCGGTGTATTCGTTTAATAATACCGGTGATCCATGAGGTAATTCTCCACGTAATCGTGCACTCCTTGTTCGAGGGTATGAAATCCTTTTTTATAACCGGCACTGATTAATTTGTTGATGCTCGCTTCTGTAAAATACTGGTATTTATCGCGAATATCTTCTGGTGTATCAATAAAGGATATATTGCTGTCGCGCCCCATGGCTTCAAAAGTGTTCTCCGTTAGATCGAGAAAGGTTCGCGCTTTTCCTGACCCGACATTGTACAAACCACTCGCTGGTTTATTGTCCATGAGGAAAGTACAAATATTGAGCACATCTTTCACGTAAATAAAATCGCGTTTTTGCTTCCCGTTTTCATAATCGTCGCGGTGGGAGCGGAACAACTTCATCTCCCCCGTGTGCGTAATTTGCCGAAACGCGTGAAAAATAACGGAAGCCATGCGCCCTTTGTGGTACTCATTGGGACCATAAACGTTGAAAAATTTGAGTCCGGCCCAAAATGGCGGGTGCGAGTGCTGACGCAATACCCATTTATCGAAATCATTTTTCGAATCGCCGTAGGGATTGAGCGGTTTGAGATCGCCCACGATATCGTGATCATCTTTATAGCCCAATTCCCCCAGACCATAAGTGGCTGCCGAACTCGCATAGACGAGCGGGATGCCGTAGTGGGTTGCCCATCTCCAGACGCCTTTGGAATAGTTGAGGTTGAGATCATCAAAAATCGCCGTATCAAATTCAGTCGTATCTGTGCGCGCGCCAATGTGATAAATCGCTTCCAATGTATCGCCATTTTCTTTCAACCACTCGATAAACTGGTCGCGGTGAATGCGCTTTTTGTACTGTTTCCCTGCCAGGTTGTGCTCTTTTTCCGTATTCGAAAAATCGTCGACAATAATAATATGTGTGATTCCCAAACGATTGAGTTTACTCACCAAACAGCTACCAATAAAACCTGCCGCTCCAGTTACTACGATCATGTTACTCTTTTTAATTGAACGACGCAAAGATAAAAATAAAGCAGATGTTGGCACATTTGGTGGAGAAATATCTCTCAGCAAAAACAAAAAATTGAAGGCGAGGTTTGGAGGAACCGTGGAACTGTAGAATTTTGAACTGTAGAACCGTGGAAGTGAGAAGTGAGAAGTAGTGAATTGTGATCGGTGCTTTTGCTGGCAAATTGGATAAAATTTGTATCTTTCGAATCGATATACTATTGAACTGTACGCCAAGATTTCTACACTGCTTTAACCTGAGCAATCACATCATTTCTTAAGGTTATTGAACGCGAAACACAGAAGCCTTGCACAATTGCGGTTAATAGACTGGCTTAATTAAAAAGAAGAGATCATGAAGAAAGTATTAGGATTGGATTTGGGGACGACATCAATAGGATGGGCATTCGTAAATGAAGCTGAAAACGAAAAGGAAAATTCCGAGATAGTTAAAACTGGTGTGCGAGTTGTCCCATTATCGACTGATGAAGAGACGAGTTTCCACAAAGGGCAGTCAATTACGATCAATGCAGATCGTACCTTAAAAAGAGGGATGAGACGGAATCAATATCGGTACAAAATGAGACGTTCCGATCTTATTGAAGTACTTAAAGAAGTCGGATTTATACAGGATAAAACGGATCTCACTGAATCAACTAAAGATTCGACCCATGAATCTGTCGAATTGAGAGCAAAGGCCGTACACGAAAAATTAAGTAAAGATGAATTAGCGCGAGTGTTGTTAATGATCAACAAAAAGCGCGGATATAAAAGTAGTCGCAAAGCTAATAATGCTGAGGAAGGTGAACTTATTGACAGCATGGGAGTGACTAAAAAACTCAAAAACGAAGGGATGACTCCTGGAGAGTACAATTTTAAATTGTTGGTCAATGGTAAAAAAGTACTTCCAACTTATTATCGATCTGATTTACAAAAGGAATTTGATGCTATTTGGAAGCAGCAACAAACACACTATCCACAACAACTTACAGATGAATTGTATCAAGAACTCCAGGGGAAAGGAAGAAATGCAACGTGGAAAATTTGCGAAAAACCTTTTGACATAAAAGGCGCCAAGCGAAAAACCAAGGGGAAAGAAAAAGATATTGAGAATTACGAATGGCGCGTTAAAGCTTTATCAGAACAATTAGATCTGGAAGAACTGGCCGTTGTTCTGCAGGAGATCAACAATCAAATCAATCAGTCAAGTGGGTATCTCAGTAAAATTAGTGATCGCAGCAAAATTTTACATTTTGACAATCTCACAGTAGGAGAATATCAATATGAATTATTGAAAAAAAATCCCCATGAATCCTTAAAGAATCAAGTTTTCTATCGAAAGGATTATATGGATGAATTCGACAGGATTTGGTCTCAGCAGGCGAAACACTATAAAGAACTAACTCCCGAATTGAAAATGCACGTTCGCGATAGAATCATTTTTTATCAAAGACGTTTGAAATCTCAAAAAGGTTTAATTAGCTACTGCGAATTTGAGAGCTGGGAACAAGATGTGGTAATTGATGGTGACAAGAAACGGAAAACGGTAGGGCAGCGCGTCGTGCCGAAATCATCTCCACTTTTTCAACAATTTAGAATTTGGCAGAATATCAACTCGATTGTTGTTGCGAATATCAAGGATAATACTGAGCACGATATAGATGAAGAAACAAAAGAACTACTTTTTAAAGAGCTCAATTGGGTTGCTGACTGGAACGATAAGAAACTCTTAAAATGGTTGGGACTTTCTCCTAAGGAATATAAAGCAAATTTCGAGAAAATTGAAGGTAACCGAACAAACGCACGGCTCTTAAAAGTCTATGAAAAACTATTTTTACTGGAAGGAAATGACAACATTTCTTTTGCTAAGATGGATGCAGCAGCTATTGAATCAACTCTTAAGGATGGGTTGAATTCTTTTGGCATTGATACTTCAATACTTTCGTTCGATCCACTTTTAAAGGGAAATGATTTTGATAAACAGCCGCACTATCAACTTTGGCATTTACTTTATTCTTATGAAGATGATAATTCCCCGACAGGGACAAAAACATTAGTCAAAAATCTTCAATCAAAATTTGGCTTTAAGAAAGACCATGCAGAAGTTGTTGCTGACATTGCTTTTGAACAAGATTATGGTAACCTGAGCGCAAGAGCCATTCGCAAAATACTTCCACATCTGGAAGAGGGTCGTAAATATAGTGAAGCTTGTGAAGCTGCGGGCTATAACCACTCTTCTTCATTGACGAAAGTACAGAACGATGAACGAGAATTAAACGGTAAGCTGGAAATCCTTAAAAAGAATAGTTTACGCAATCCTGTCGTCGAAAAAATTCTGAATCAAATGATCAATGTCGTCAATGCGATTCTGGAAGATGACGAAATGGGGCGACCCGATGAAATTCGCATTGAATTGGCACGTGAGTTAAAGAAAAATGCGAAACAACGCGGTGAAATGACCAGCGCTATCAGCAAAGCAACGAAAAAGCATGAAGAATATCGGGAAGTAATCAAGAAAGAATTTAACCTCAAATATGTAAGCCGCAACGATTTAATTCGATACAAACTTTTCAGAGAACTTGAAGCAAATGGAGGTCGCACGATTTACTCTAATACCAAGATTAAACCCGAAGATCTTTTTTCAAACAAATATGATATTGAGCACATTATTCCGAAATCACGACTGTTTGATGATTCTTTTTCAAATAAAACGCTTGAATTACGCGATGTAAATTTAAAAAAGGGTGAGTTAACCGCTCTTGATTACATGAATACCAACTTTGGATCTGCGGAAGTCGAAGAATATAAAAAGCGTATAGAACATCTGCATTCGACGGATGCTATTTCATCCGCAAAGAAACGAAAGTTATTAATGACCGAAAGCGATATCCCTGAAGACTTTCTTGCGAGAGACCTGGGTAATTCAGCGTACATAACCAAAAAATCCGGTGAGATTCTCATTAACATTACAAGAAAAGTGGCATTTACTTCCGGCTCCATCACGGATCGGTTGCGAAGTGATTGGGAATTGATCAATGTGTTAAAAGAGCTGAATTGGGACAAGTATGATAAGGCTGAAATGACTTATTATCAGGAAAATAATAAAGGTGAAAAATTGCGTAGAATTAAAGATTGGACAAAGCGAAACGATCATCGCCACCACGCCATGGATGCCATTGCCGTTGCTTTCTGCAAACCAGTTTACGTGCAATATTTGAATAATCTGCACGCTAAAGGTCAAGAGCGCAAAGGAAACAATATTTATGCGATCGAATCTAAATACACCTACAAGGATGCCCGTGGTAAAAGAAAATTTATACCCCCGTTTAAAAATATTCGAAAGAGCACAAAAAAGCATCTCAGTGAATTACTTGTCTCTCATAAAACGAAGAATAAGGTAACAACAAAAAACAAGAATAAAATAAAAGTTAAGGGCAAACATATTTATCAGACCGTTGAAACACCTCGTGGTCAGTTGCATAAAGAAACGGTTTACGGCAACTCTTACGAATGTGTCACAAAAACAGAGAAGGTCGGTAAAAACTTTGATAAAGAACGAATCGCACTGGTGGCAAAGAAAAATTATCGCGACGCCTTGCTTGATCGTCTGGAAACATTCAATGGGGATCCGAAAAAGGCCTTTACAGGGAAAAATGCATTGAACAAAAATCCAATTGAATTAGGTGACGACGACAAGGTACCTGAAAAGGTTAAATTAGTTTGGAAAGAGAAGCGATTCACCATTCGAAAGAAAATTGTAGCTTCTAACCCAACCTCTAAAGAAATTGTTCCAGACAAAAAAAGTCTGAAAAAGATAGTTGATGAAGGTGTCAGAGAAATTCTCAAAAAACGATTATCTGAACATGATAATGACCCCAAAAAAGCTTTTGTGGATTTAGATAAAAATCCAATATGGTTAAATAGGGAAAAAGGTATTTCAATAAAAAGAGTAACCATTTCGGGAGTTAGCAATGCTGAACCGCTGCATGAAAAACAAAATCAATTTGGAGAAAACATTAAAGAAGGTGATAGGCTCTTACCCAACGACTATGTGAGTCTTGGAAACAACCATCATGTCGCTATTTATAGAGATGGTAAAGGGAAACTACAGGAAGAGGTGGTCTCTTTTTATGAAGCTGTCGCTCGTAAAAATGCAGGTCTGCCAATTATCCAAAAAGGACACCCAAATGACTGGGAATTTTTATTTACCATGAAACAAAACGAAATGTTTGTTTTTCCAAATGAAGAAACTGGGTTTGATCCGAGTAAAATTGATTTGAAGGATGAGAAGAATTATAATTTGATTAGTCCAAACCTCTTTAGAGTTCAAAAGATAGCAACGAAAAACTACATGTTTAGACATCATTTGGAAACAATGCTTCTTGATCTCAAATCGACTCGTAAAATAACTTGGGAAAATATAAGGAGTCCAAGAGGTTTAGAGAAGATTATAAAAGTTAGATTAAACCACCTCGGAAAAATAGTACAAATCGGCGAATATTAAACATAACAAATATGGCACATAAACTCAAAATCGTACTCAAACATACAGAGCCACAAGTCTATCGTACGGTAATCGTTCCTGAAAAATTTACTTTTCACGATTTACATACCGTCATCCAGTGCGTGATGAATTGGCAGAATGCTCATTTGTAT